>NZ_BAABHB010000018.1:0-113354 GCF_039541875.1 Nibrella viscosa
GTATCCACCCGAGCAACCCCGTCTAGGAAAAGCGGGTTTTGTAGTGCTGGGGGTATAACTGCCGCAGGTCTTTGTGGTTGATCGTCAGGATGTGTTCCAGCACATACTTCAGCCACTCATTGGCATTCACCCCATGCGCCTGACAGATGGCAAACAGCGAGTAGATGCCCGCTGCCCGCTGAGCGGCCGCATGCGAGCCGGCAAACAGATAGTTCTTGCGGCCAAGGGCGATCGGCCGGATGGCATTCTCCACCAGGTTGTTGTCCAGTTCCAGATGACCATCCTGTAGGTAGGCGCACAGCCCATCCCAGCGGGCCATACTGTAGCTGATGGCTTTGCCCAACTGACTGCGCGGCAGGCTGCTTTGGGCCTGCTGCGCCAGCCACTGACCCCACTCGTTGAGCACCGGCAGGGATTGCGCCAGCCGGAGTTCTTTGCGCTGGGTCGCACTCAGTCCCTGCTGCCGCGCCTGGGCTTCGACGGCGTAGAGCTGCTGAATATACCTCAGGGCCACCTCCGCTCGCCCAGCCTCACTGCTGAGCGCCCGCTCGAACTCCCGACGCGCGTGCGCCAGACACGCCAGGTGGGTCACGCCGGCCTGCCGCCCATACTGGCTGTAGACTCCATAGCCGTCACTTTGCAGATACCCCACAAAGCCCCCCAGCAACTCACGCGGACCCTGGGCCGAGCGCGTAGGCTGGTAGTCAAACAATGTGGTCTGATCCAGCGGACAGTGATAGACCCAGTAGTAGCCCTGATGGCAGGCCCCTTTCCGCTCGCTCTCCAGCACCCGGATCGGCGTCTCATCTACCTGTAGGTACCCTTTGGCTTTGGTATCGGCTTGTAGCTGTTCATACAGCAGGTACACCCGCTCCAGCGCCTGGCGCGTCCAGCCCTCCAGGGTAGAGGCTGCCAGCTCAATGCCCCAACGCTGGAAGCGCTGCCGCTGGCGGTACAAGGGCAGGTGGTCGAGGTACTTATCCACCAGCAAGCCTGCCAGCAGCCCCGCGCCGGGAATGCCTTTGGCAATCACCCGCTCAGGCAAGACCCCGATCTGCACCGGCCCTTCTTTGCTAGCGGCCATGTACTTGTAGCGGATGTAGCGCCGGATGAAGCAGCGGGCCGGCACACACTCCAGTTCGTCGGTGATGTCTTTGCCGATGCAGATAAGCCCCCTGAGATCACCCGCAGGAAAAATCTCGATCTCCTCCACCGGCAGGTGGGCCGGCAAGGGCAGCCGACCCGGATGAGGACGCCTGGCGGAGTTCTGGCGCAAGTGCTGCTGTTTTTGGGCGAGCTGTTGCTGCTGAGCATCTGACTCGGGTGGTGGCTCTAGCGGCAAACTGACCGAAGGGTGTTGAAAGCGCTCCCGCTTCTGGCCAAACAGCATGCGCCGATACTGCTCGACTTGGGCTTGGAGCCCCTCGACCTGCTGCTGGAGCTGGACCAACTGGCGTTGCTGCTGAGCAATCAGCGTTTGCTGTTGCACCAGCAACTGCTGCTGCTCAGCCGGGCTTAGCTGGTGGAGGGGAATGGCCATAGGCGAAAATAGCCAAAAAACAGCAGCTTTGCCAGGTAAGTGGCTGGTTTAGCCGCTGACGGGGTGGCGCATGCGCTTTTTCTGGCGGAAGGTCAGCAACTGAATGCCCTCAACCATCAACACCAACTCGGGCCAGCGCAGGAGTGTAGCCGCCCCGCTGGCCACTGGCCGAGCAAAGCGACCCTGCTCCAGGCGCTTGCTGTAGAGGACAAATCCACCCGGCTCCCAGTGCAGCAGCTTGAGGGTAGTTCGGCTGCGGTTGAGAAAGACAAAGACCTCTCCGCTGGTAGGCTCACGCTGGAGTCCCTGACGCACCAGGCCACAGAGCCCGTCGATGCCCTTGCGCATATCACAAGGGGCAGTGTAGAAGAGATAGGTCTGAGCTGAACTCAGGCTGAACATGCGTCAAGCAGGGTGACTAAGGAGCGCAGCAGGCTAAGTTGGGGGCCGGGTAGTTGGATGCGTACCCCGTTGGGGTAGATTACCTCCAGGGGCAAGGCCGTGGGCTGGGGCTCCAGGGAGAGTGCTACAAAAGCGGGGGGCGGAGCAGCGGCTTGGCGAGCTTTGCGCTGCCAGTAGTAGAACTTGGCCGGGGAGATGCCGGCCTGTTGGCAGAAGTCGGCCAGCGAAAGGCCACTAAGGGGGAAAGCCTCAATCAGGCTGAAGAGTTGCTGAGTCTGGTCAGTAGCTAAAGTAGGCATGGGTGTTTTTTAGCCAAAAGTAGCGGCCCCGTAGGCAGCAGAAAAGACGGGGTTCGTCGGGTGGTTACCTCCTTACCAATCTGCGCCTTCTCCCGTAGCGACTGCACTATATAGGAGCGGCCAAAGTGCCAGGCTACCATGCGCAGGCACTATGGCCGCAGTCCATTATATCTAATTGATGATAATGCGGAAAAGAATTCATTCATTTCTGTTGTACTGTCTTTCACATAAAGCTTTGAAAGCACATTAGACTAAGTAAGGAAGGTCTTCTTTTAGTTAACTATCTTAGAAATATCCGATAATTTAAATTGGGTTGGGATCTTATAGCCATCCATATATAGGGTAGGAGTGGTTTCTATACTTGCTTCTCTACACCAATTTTCATTACAACGTATTATTAAGTCATAATTTTCTACATAATTATAAGTAGGGTGTTTTTTTGCCCATTTATCAAAGTTTTTTTCCGGTGATTTATACCAATCTGATATTGCAAATTCAACGTCAACAATGCTTTGTATTTTTAGCTTTATCAAGTGTAATGCTATTTTAGTATTAAGGCCTTTTACACCGTCACAAATAAAAATAACTTGTAGATTAATATTTGAAGTCTTCTTAATAAGTTGTTCTAACTCGAAGTGCATTTTAGCACACGGTCCACAATATGGGTTAGAAACCATGGTTATAGTATGTTGAGCATCGGGATTTCCGATTAAAATAGCGTGTAAATCTGCTGATACTAAAGGCATTTTATCTTGTTGACTTAGTAATGAAAAGAATAAAGTTGGATTACGCTTAAGTCTCATTAATTCAACCTGGTTTTGTCGCCCGTTCTGTTGAGAAATTAAAAGTGGCTTAAGCACAGCCCAAAACGTAGCAGGTATAATAAAAGCTACAATCACAAAATTACTGGATTGCCAACTTTCTAAAAATAAACCGAAGTTCGAAAGTCCAAAAACTGCATCTAACAATAAAATTACTTGAATAAAGGTACATAGGCTGCACCATTGTTGTACTACAAAACGTTGATAATAGATTGAAAAGAAAGAATACGGTAATACTAAAAGGGAGAAAACACTATTTAAGTGCTTTATACTTGGAAATATTGCAGATAAAAATATTAAAAATATACCACTAATAAAGTATAACATCCCGATTTCAGCCCAACTCAACCACTCAAAAAGTTTAGAGGCTTTTGATTTTAAAATTTTATCACAATTTATTTGGGGTGTGAAACTACATAATTGCTCAGCTAAAGGGTCTCTGAACCCTAGGGTTTTATATACAAGTAGTACACTCACAAATAGTCCTAATGTTCTGTTTATTATTAATAACCAATCACTTAAAGTTAAATATTGGTTGATATTCACTAAAATTATCATTAAAGTTAAAAAAAAGCTTCCTATTATGAATAACTTACGAAGTTGGCTGATCAATTCTATCTTATGTTTGCTTTCATATCCATCTTCACCAGATAACGAATCAACTTCAGCTAATAGAACTACATTTGTCCATTTTTTTTGAAAATCCGTTAGCTCCTCTGTAATAGTTCCTTTTTCACTATCAGTATATGTTATTCTTTCGTCTTTTAACTTATTTACGACTACATACCAACCTCCTTTATAGTTTAAATGAGCTAAGAATGGAGTAGGTAATTCATCTAATTGTTCTATAGACTCCAGATGCAATGCTGCATTTCTTACTCCCACTTCCGTGAGTGTTTCACTAAGCGCTAGCATACTTGGATAGTCTGGGTGACTCACTAAATTATCAGCTAAGGTAAGTCGACTTACCTTAGCTCTAAGGTGGCTAAGTAGCTTAAATGAGGCAACTATAGCATTGTCCTCGGTCGAAAATGTTGTCAGCTTATACACAAAATATACCGTTTAATTTTTAATAATATTATACTAAAGCCATAAAGATTAAGGTTTATTATTTAATGTATAAAAGAATTTAATTTTGGAAATTTTAAATACATAAAATGTTTTGGAAGTTGTTAACTTTTTAATCGTTCTTTATTTCGCAGTTGATTGTTGTTTCTATCGATATTGGCTTACCTTCAATTGAAATGCCCTGAATATTTATTCTAATTTTATGTATAATTTCAGATAGTGAAAAAGCTAAATCAGCCTGCCCCTGTGAGTTGGTCTGCAACACCGGCTTCCAATACAATACATCCCGCTGGTCTTTACCCGTAGGAAATTCGGACGATTCGTAGCCGGGGGTGTAAAACTCCCGCTGAACGGCAAACCCCCGGACGGTAAACCGGTTCTCTTCTTTATCGGTCAGGACCGGCTTAGCTTCTCCACCTTTTCGGGTGTAAATAGCGATAATACCATTACCACCACGGGCTCCATAAGCCGCGCCATTGCCGTATTTGACTACCTCAATCCGCTCCACCTCCCTGGGAAGTAACCTTAGCAGCGCTGTTCCTTCCTCATTTTCACCCAAAGCAACCCCATCTATCAAATAAAGTGGGGGTGATGGCTTTGAGGTTAGGTTACCTGGCCCTCCTATCTGTACATCATAGCCTCCCGACAAGTCTTTGGGCCTAACTCGCACACCCGCCACACGGCCCTGCATCATCTCATATACATTCGTGTAGCGAGAGCGGACCGCTTCGTCAAAGACTAGCGAAACATCAGGTTTGACAATACTGGACCTTTGTATTTCGGGTGGGCGGCTATTTTCCCGATTTGCTTTAACAACTACCTCGTTGAGCAGCCGGGCATCCGCCTGCCGGTATAACTCCGGCCAGGCTCGCTGACGGGACAGACCGGCCTCCAACACTTTTCTCAGGCTGGCCCAATCTACTTCAAGCGTATCTGTAACCGGCAGTTGGGCAAGTCCCGGATTATCCAGTTGTACGGTAGCCCGGATAGGCCGCAACGACTCGTCACTAGCCTGTACATGAAGGCGGGCTGTATCGGGAAGCATCAACCCGCCCAGCCGGAAACGCCCCTGTGCGTCCGTTTTGATACTGCGGGTAAATAGCTGCCCGTTACTCTGGGTGGTAATTAATACTTGGCTGTTGGGAACTGGTTGGCTCCTGCGGTCAATAACACGGCCACTGACGACTACCCCACCCAGGGTATCTGTTTGGGTAAGCTGGGCCGGCTGGTCTTGCCAGCTAAGCCGACGCCAGCCCTGAGTCAGCAGCAAATCATCCAGCGCCCGGCGGGTGTCAGGCCGCTGATTCCGGAAGTAATAGCCCGGCTCCTCTACCCGGCCGCGCAAATCACCGGTCAGCAACAGGTGTGCTCGTATATCGGCCGCCATCGTATCGGCCGTAACCTGGTCGGCATCGGTAATCGATGCCGACAGAAAGCCCACCACCGGCAGATTGTCTTCCCGAACGTGCAGGGTAAACGTGGCCCGCTCGCGAGGCTTATAGCTGGTTTTGCCGGGTATGATGTTGACCTGCACCGAAGGAGTGGTTTCCGGCACAAACACCAGCCTTTCAGCCCAGGGTCGTGCCCGACTGTCCAGCACCGTAAGCTGACACAATCCGGCCTGTAGGGCAGATACCGGTACGGAGAACAAAGCTTTTCCGTCCTGCAATTGCATTTTGGCGTAGTGAGCGAGTACACCCCGACTCTGCACCAGCACATATACAGGTTGCTGGCTGTAGGCTCCCGCCCCCCGTAACCGAACGGTCAACCGGCTGCTGTCGGAGGTCATATCGGCATACAGCACCAACCCTTCTGCTTTTGCCGGTGGTAAAGCGATGCGATTGGAATCGGCCGCTACAACGGCAACATACGTTTGTTGGAGCAACGGAGTCAACTCGACGCTACCCATACCGAAGCGGTTGGTGGTAAAGCTGGTTACCGCCTGTCCCTGTGCGTTTAGGATATGGCCGCTAATAGCCCGCCCTTTCCCGTCCGGCCCCACCGCTTTAATGCCCAGGCGGGCCGGCAGACCGGCAACCCACTGCCCACCTTCAGGTAAGAATTGTAAATCTATTGGGGCATTGATTGCCGTACCGACGGTTGCTGGCTTTGGCGCGGCTTTGGGATTGAAAATAGTCAGCGTACGCTCAAAGGCCGGTCGGCTGAAGGTATTCGGGTGATTCCGTTCCTCCTCCGGGTACGCCCGCAGCTGGTAAGTACCTGATGGCAGTGTATCGGCCAGCGCGAAGCGGGTGTGCCCCCGGCCATCCTTCAGCCGCACCCATTGATGCTCCACCAGTCGTCCACCGGGCGCTATCAGGTCCACATGAAGGGCATCGTCAAGGTCCGTGTATTTGGTGGGTATAAGCTGATGCGTGGCAGCATTCAGCCAGAAAGCACTTACCCACAAGGCGTCACCAGTGACGTATACGCTCTTGTCGATATGCAGAAAGCTGGTCGGCGCCCGGTGTGCATACTGTTTTTTCCACCCGTTGGTCAGCGAGTCCAGCAGCGGGTCGGCGGCCAGGATAGTTCCCTCCACAGGAACGGGTGTTATCACCGAATCGGTAGGTTGGTACTGCCAGTCGGCGGGCAGAAGGTTGGCGAGCCGGTCATTACCGAGGTCACCGTGCAGCAGCATACCCTGAGGTTTGGTAATCCAGCCGTCCAGCGTAACCAGGGCTTCGCCTTTGGGTAAGGTCAGCAGCGAACGGGCAAACGGCATGGCCGGGTTCGCTGGGTTAGTGGCCGGGCGGTGGATGTAAAAAATTTCCAGCACCTTGTCGGTCACAAACCGTCGTTCAAAGGATAATTCACCGGGCCGAAACAGCGTATCGGCCTTTTTATGAAGGCGATGAAAAGCGGTGGAGATGACAGGAAGGCCAGAGGCTAACATCGATGGGGGAAAATCCGTCTCGTATACATCAAAGCCCTGCGCCCGATACGTTCCGTTTATCAGGCTGGCCAGCAGGTGCCGGGTAGAGCCCAGATAGGCCCGCTGGCGGTTGCGTTGCCACCGTTTGGCCTGCTGCGGATCCGCCGGCTGCATTTCCTCAAACCGGCTGTTACCGGCGTAGAGTACTTTACCCCGGAAATAATCGAAATATTGCAACTGGTAATGAATCCGATAACCCAGGGCATTGTTCTCCACAACAAGTGGTTCTGTTGATTTGGCCTGAAGATGCCCATTCGTTTCGGAAAACTGAACCTGGTTTCCGTTCACAAACGTACATTGACCGACAAAAAGGCTATTCCCCAGCAGTTGGGCTTTAAAAATCCGGAAATGACGCTGCCAGTCCCTGGAGTGTTTAGCGACTACCGTAACGGTCTGTAGTCCAATTCCGCTCCGCTTCAGCGCGATATTCACCATACGGGGCTGCTGATTGACAAAACGAAGCGTCTGCCGCGAGGCTTCATAGCCCACATACGATGCTACCAGTTCGACAGTACCCAGCGGTACGCCCGGTAGCCGGTAGTAGCCCAGTTCATCGGTAAGGGTGCCCCTTGTTGTTAAATTGACAAAAACAGTGGCAAAAGGAAGAGGTTCTCCAGTATTAGCATCAGTGAGTCGACCTGACAAGGTAGTGGTGACACTCATCTGCGCGTGGCCTAATTGCCATATAAACGCTATACATAAAATTAAAGACCATTTCATATAGACGAAATCTTCTGCTTCGTACCAACTCTTAAAGCATTTATGAAATTATATTGTAACATCGCAAAAATTAATAATTTTAACAAATTTTATAAAATTTAATGACTGAATTTTTCTTAGTTCACTTGTTATATTCACAATTGGTTTACAGACTTCTCATTCCAAGCGCTAGACTTCGTTTTTTATCATGTAAAGTGTTTTTATAAGCTTTTTTATAGTTTAAGCATAGAGTAATTAACTTTAATAAGTTTTTTGTTGTACTCTTCAATCCTTAATTAGTTTATTAAACAAACCAACGCAAAGAATGAGTATAAATCTTTAATTATTCGCTAAAGGCGTTAACTCGGTATGCTTAATTAAAGCGTAGCTACCCAAGGAGCTACGCTTTCTTGTAAAGAAGAGCTAAAAAGTTTAAACTCTTTTAACAACCTCCTGCATAAGCATTATTGCCAAAGGCGGCTTTGCAAGCAGAATCCGAAGTCGAACCAGTGCAACATCCCCATATTGTACCAACTACAGATCCAGAACCTGAGTCACGACAATTAACATTGCCAAAATTCGAAGATTGGCAGTAGCCATCGCCACCTTTTACTGTTTTCATCTGCTCTTTTGAAAGTAGATGATTAGCTAAATTTACAAGAATTTTTTTCATAAAAGTAAATTAGTTAAAATTGGAAAATTATATTAATTGATCTGCAAATCCACATCATTTATTATTAAGTCTTTAACTAATGAACTAGGAATACTTAAATCTGTGCAAACTTTATCTGGTTTTAATTTGAATGCTGATTCAATACGTTTAAGAATAGTATTAACGCTATCATTTTTAATATCACCCAATAAGCCCCATTCATGATAAGTAACTCTAGCTCCATTACCTATCATATCCATTTTTTTATTTAAAGGGTATATTAACATAGGAATACCTGCAACTATACATTCCTTAATTGAAGTTAAACCCCCATGTGCTATCATTAAATCACACCAACTTAGTATATCTATTTGTGGAGCAAAGGGTACAATAGTAATATTCTTAGGTAAGCTTAAACGTTTTGCAGATTGCTCAAGCGAAGCGGAAAGGATTAGATACAGATCTGGCCTCCTACTAAAAGCATCTATAATCTTAGTTAATAACATGTTAACCGAATTAGCATTTTCCTTCATTAAAGTACCAAAGGCAGCATATACAACCTTTATATCACCGGCTCGTTTTTGATTTATTAGCTCATTTTTGAGACAAAGGTAATCACTTGTAATATAATTTGACTCATCTCTATCTACAGGCGGATTAACATAATACTGATTAGCTTCTTCACGAATATTTCTATACTCAAAAATTTTAGGAGCCAAAATAATAGTTGGTAAATTTTTTGCTTTTTCATAAAAAGAATTATCTTCTTTAAAGACATCGGAGTAACTGATATTATACCGGCGTAAGAGATGCTTGATAAAATAACGATCGGAATATCCACAAAAAGCAATCGTTTCAATAAAATGCTTAAAACGGCGATGGATCAAATGTCTTTCCCACAAAAAATGGCACCAATATTGTGAAAGTTTTGTATTTATAGGAATGAATGCTGAATTTAATGGAGGAATATTTGAGCACCTACTCGTAGATAATTTTGTATTTACTATAGCTATTGAAACTTTGAAAGAAAGCAGATAAATATAATAATAGCTTAAATGCTCATCTAAAAAAATTATCTTTGGTTTATTCTCCTTAACTATAGTTCTAAATAATTGTATTGTATTATACCAATCTTTGTATCGCTTAAATATTGAATTTGGTTCGACTACTTCCTTTATCAACAAACCAAGAAAAACCTTAATTTTATAGATTAAGAATGTAGAGGTATAATCCATATTTATAAAAGTAAAACCTTCATTTTCAACTAATTCTTTTTGGCCTTCGTGTCCAGTAAATAATACTTTATAGCCTCTTTTTTGCCAAAGGTGCGCAAATCCAAAACAGGCAATATAATGACTTGGATATGGAAGTAAGACAAATAGAACGGTCATAAAGATTTTCTTTTATGGATAAAATATATTGTTTGGTTTCATTGAAATAAACATACGTCTCTCATAAGGAGTATAGTCTTTCAGCCGGAGCGTTGAATGACTTAAACCAAACAATTTGGACGCTTTGATCAAAATATTTTCGACCAAAGTGGAGTTAGCAGCGACAAGAATGGCTTTAGAATCGACAAAACTGTTTCCCTACCCTGCAATGGAATGACGAGCCAATCGGGTCTGGTGGACTCGTTGCAGGTGATGATAGACCAGTAGTTCGTAGGTGCGCTGATGATTGGTAAATAGCCGGTTTACAAACATGTGGGCGATACCGGCTATATACTGTCTCCGCTGAAGGCCCGAGTTTCGGTTCAGGTAAGCCGTAATAGTTGAGCTAGTTGTACTAATTCGCAGACGGTATTCACCGAAAAGCTGCTCTACAGGACAAGGCTCAGTCGAACTCGTATCTTCAAATAACTGCATCACTAGCGGCTGGTTATCCCGGTACTTCTTAGCTAAGGTCTGGCGTAAAGATGCTGATCCCCCATGTTCCGCGAAGAGTGTTTGGTACACTTCATCACATACCTGTAGCTTTTCTTCGGGCGATAAGCCAAAAACTGTCTGATACAAGTCGATGCCCTGAATCGCTGTCCGTAGCAAATCAGATGGCGTCAAATCCATTTGGTGCAACTGACAGATGAATTCACTTTCCCGCCAAAAGAGGTATTCTGTCGGCTCAATGGCGGCCTCGCCGTATCGCTCCAGTTCCCGATGGTAGGTATCTACTCTTACTTTGTGAATCTCTCCGGAGGTGGTAAGGGAGGACAAAACTGCTTGACATCTTGTCAGCCAAAGACCTGCCTGTTCCTGGCTGCTAAGCCGAAACCTGATTCGTAAATGAAAATCCGGATCAAAATAGCGAACAAAGAACCAGTATTTTAATTGACCCGAATTCAGCCCTTGTTGGATTAATTCAGATAACTGGTTCAGCACCACATCCGCTGTCGAGCAGCCACAATACACTTTTAAATACAACCACTCGCTGCCAGGAGAGAAGCTGCGTTGGTTGGTTAATAACGGACTTACGTTGACCCTGTATGACACACGGCGATGTTCTTCCTTCTCAGAAATATTAGTAAACGGGATAACCACCTCGTGTGTCATTTTGCCATCCGGCCCCTGCACCGGGCAGTTTTCGGGTGTACGCAGCCACTCGATGACCCTTACCGATTTAAGCCGGCGTATGGTCGAAGTAAAAAGCTGTTGGCATATGGGTGATCGGAGATCTAGAAAGAGCTCTTGATCTCCTTCCTGAAGCGCAATTAAAGCGGGCAGCCCTTCTTGCTGCTGGAGCCGGCAAACATTCTCAGCATCGGTAAGGCCGGCGACTAAATCGGTGTGAGATAGTAACCAGGTGGCTTCCTGGAGGATTATATTCCGGTATTTCACCCTGGGTAGCCGCCGGGCCTGGACTAAGGCTCCCCAATGCCAGCTTACCGAAAACGACGCTTGCTGGTGTTGCAGGTCACATAAGAACCGGTACAGCGGCAAACCGCTGTTATAGTCATGGGCCGTGGTTAGCTGGGGGATTACTTCTTTGCCTAATTGTTTGGATCGGAGAACAATCCGTTGGCCGTGGGGAACCGACACCAGCAAATCGTCGAGTGAGAGTTGTTGGTTAGTCGGTAAGGTTGAATGCGTCAAGTATGGAATTTCATAGGGCCGCAAATGAGGGCGAGCGACCACATTGCCGGTTCGGGGCTGGGGCAGGTGGACTACTTCGGCGTAAATTCGATGGGCATCCTGCTGCTGTCGTCGGGCCAGGTTATCGGTAACCAACCGGGACAATTCCTCATCAGCCGAACAGAAGCGACCGAATAGGTTGAATCCAGAGGGACCGCTTAAGGCTTTTAAGTAAAACTGGTACTGCCCTGCATCGATAGATTCCGTCGAGGAAGCCAGAAAGTAACCTATCGCATAGTAACTATCCGGGAGCTTAACTGCGTCTGTCGTTAACTGAAGCAGATCGTCGTCGGTGATAGTAACCCCACCATCCCGCTGAGGATCCCAGCTTGTGTAGAGCCGGATTCGTAATTGATGCAAGGCATCCTGTAAATAGACGGAAGGGTCCGTTGAGCTTTGCGACACCAACCCCTCAATCAATTCGCCGGCAGTGTTGGTCAACGCATTGCCGTAGCCAATCCCGATCTCCTCATCCAATACGGCTAACAGGGGTATCTCCTGTTCTTCATACCGATCATAGAAGCGTTGTTTGAACGTTACCAAATTATCATTTGGTGCGTTAAAATGGCTAAGCACGTGCAGGGCCGATAGTGATTTTTCGAGTTGCTGGAGCACACGCCCGCTGAGCTGAGGTCTGCTCTCGTCAAAACAAGTATCTGTTTGTAAGATTGGTCCGGAAGACAGAGATAAGCCCAGACCGAGTGTCAGCCTGAAGTTAATCTCTTCCGTTGGCTGGGCTTTTCCTGTGGACTGGGTTAGCACATCCTGAATGGCAATCAGATGAGGTAAACAGTCCGGTGGTGTCGGCCAGCTTCGGATTGTGTTGACCAGGTGGGTGAACGGATCAATCCCGGTGGGAGCAGGTAAGAGCTCACTCGTCAGCAGGCAATCCTCAATCAGACAATCGATGAATGCATAGGCTTCAGCCTGCTGGTCTGGTGAGGCAATGGCCTGAGCTAGTTCCGTCCGGGTAGCTCCCTGACGGGCTAGCGCCAGCACCTTTAGAATAGATGACTCTGCCGGCACCTCACTACTAAAATAATGCCATTGGCCATCTAACCATTGTCTTTCGGTATAGCGCAATCGTTGACCAACCTGGTACAAAGTCTGGTTGGTAACATAGCGGAGTTGGTGTTGAAGCTCAGGCCTATTAGAAAGGGCGTACGCTAGTTCGGTCAGCACCTGCATGTCTAACCGATGATGCGGCCTGGCTTGCCGGTTGGTAAAATCCAGTGTTGATGAAGTACCGAAGTATCCTACGGTACCACCCGCAAACAGCCCGAAAGGCGTACAGCGGGTACTCATCCGCAGGAGGTATTTCAGTCGCGTTTCGGCCACTTTAGGGGAGAGGGTAGCGTTTAGTAGCTCCTGCGTGTTTAACCCTGGAGCCGCAATTCGGATGGCTTCGCTAACGTGTTGATTCGACAACAAGTCCTCAGTATGACCCGTGGAGAGGCAATGCGTCAACCGCTCGATGGAGAGAAGCGGTTGACGCAGCCAAAAGAAATTCGGCAAACTCATAAAGGTGCAGTTCCTAGTAGATCTTACCGAATGGGTTTTGCGGCAGGAGCCTGCCCGTAGATGATACTAGTTGACGTACAGGCCCAGGTAGTAATTGCTCCTTTGCCAACTGACGAGTTGGTAGGTGTGCTGTGGTGGGCAGCCGTACGCTGCTTGCGGTAAGTGAATGGATTCATATAAGAAGAGGATTTAGTTTATCCCAAACATACTTATCCTCATATGGCACCAAAATTTTTTCGACTAAACTGGGTTTAGAATAGACGAAGCCTACCGTAAAGCCGATATAAATTTTTTAAGCTCTTCCCGGAAGTGGAGACCAATTTGCAATTCAACGTCGTTCTCCAGACGAATTACATTGCCTTCGATGAGCTGGATGGCCGATCGCCGAACGATATGAGAGCGGTGAATGCGAACGAAAATAGGGGGAGGGAACAGTTCTGCTGCCTTTTTAAAGGGCATGTGTGTCAAGATGGTTTGATCTTTCAGATGAACTTTGACATAGTCTTTGCAAGCTTCAACGAAAAGGATTTTTTCGTATGGAATTTGCAGTAGCCGTTTATCCTCGCGCAGCCATACCGAGCCATCCAGTAGACCAGAAGGGATAGTCTCGTCGGATGAAGGCAGATAAACGGGTGACCAGTTGGGCGACCTGGTTGCGCGGACCTGTCTCTCCTTGAACTTCACCACGGCTTGCATAAACCGTTCAAAAGCAATAGGCTTCATCAGGTAATCCAGCACGGCGAACTCGTAGCTTTTCAGGGCGTGTTCGGGATAAGCTGTGGTAATGATGATCTCCGGTCGGACGGGTAGTTGAAGCTGCAACAAGTCCATGCCCGTCATTCCCGGCATCTGAATGTCAAGAAATACTAAATGGGGTTGCAGTTGTTGAATGGCTTCAATAGCTTCGTAGGCGTCAGAGCAGGTGGCTACGCACTGCAGATCAGGTACCCGCTCCACAAATACGTCAATGACGTCACGGGCGGGGGGTTCATCATCAACGATGATGACTCGATAAGGCTGGCTCATGTAAGATAAGGGTTAAATGTATGCGAAAGGATTGAGGCTGCTCCTCGATTTGAAGCTCATAGTCTCGGTCATAAAAATGATCCAGGCGTTTACGTACATTGACCAGACCAATGCCGCCAACTCCATTAATTTTTTTGATTGGCCGGCTATTCTCGACAGAAAATACTAAGCTATTCTTTTTAATGGTTAAGCCAATACTCGCCCAACCTGCTTTGGGGTTAGCCTGTAAGCCGTGTTTGAACGCATTTTCAACGAACACAATCAGCAGCAGTGGAGGCACCATAAGTTGACCCGGATTACCCTGCACGGTATACGAAAGATTGAAACTGGCATCATAGCGAATCCGTTGCAACTCGATATAGCTGTCCAAAAACTGGATTTCTTTGGCCAACGGTACCAGTTCGGTTTCAGTTTCGTAGAGCGAATACCGCATCAGATCGGCCAGTTTAAGTACTGTATCCGGCACCTTATCGGGTGATTTAATGGCAAAGGAGTAGATGTTGTTGAGGGTATTGAACAGAAAGTGTGGATTGATCTGCGCTTTCAGAAAATTGAATTCCAGCAGCAGGTTTTCTTTCTCAAGCCGCTCCTGACGAATTTTTAAGCTGAAGAGATCCTTAAATACTTTGAACCCAACGGCGTATAGTAGGTAGTTATAAAAAAGCGAATACGAGAAAAGAAACACGGTAATAGTATCAAAGGGAATTTGCCAGATCGCTAAGCTAGCAACATGTTCGGCATTGCGGCTGTAGATATTGGGTAGGTTTGCTGGACCCAGGTAACGGAGAAAGAATAGAAAATGCCAGTGAACCACCAGGGAGGTTAATACATGCACCCCCAACAGACACAGTACAAACATTCCCATTCTAAATTGACGAAGGATAAATTGGCGAGTCAGCAGGGTAACCAACAGATAGGCTCCAATGGTTAGGCTACCAAAGAAAAGAGTAGACAGAATAATATATTGCTGCCGTGCTTTTGGGTCCGAGACGGGACCACTGATATAGTCAAAGCCACGATAGATCAGCCACAGCGTGGTAGACCAAAGCAGGGCATAGCGGGCTACCCGGTAAGTCCAGGCCGGGCTAGTCAGGAACAGAAAAAAGTGATTTTGGTCTAAGTTCGTTCCCTTTTGGGCTTTTGACGTACCATCCATGAGATTACAATATTGAGCAACTGATTTTGATTGGTGATTCTATTAAGATTTACGGTATGGATATGATAGTGTGATCGGCTGATGCCAAAAGTATGTAAAGTCCCGTAGCTATTTAAATTTATTCGATTAACAGCCTTTTAGGGTCGATTAACTAGGTTTCGGAATAGACGAACGAAGAATTGAATGCCTCGGTGAAATTCGTAAAAGCTGTTTTTCAGCTATTTAGTATCCAGCCGATTACTATAAAATGACACAGATATTTAAGGCGAAGAGTTACACCGCACGGAGGTTGAGCACGGTAAAAAACTACTATTGCGTCTACTTTGACCGCCTGCCATAGTCAGCGCAATCGGAGCTGGCTCTTTAGGTATTTTAACGATAATGTTTTTGTCAGAGGAGTTGACCGGTAGTCATGCAAGTAGAATTCGACTACCTGGTCTGTTTAGAACATCAAATGAAGGTTTTTCGGGTACGGTTCCCCTGTACCTGCCGCTGGCGCGGGGAACAGACCCCGGCCGGCGGCAGGTACAATCCGGCAAAGCAAACCATTATTTATTGTTTGGATCCATATCGCCAAAAATTTCACCAATCGACTTCGGCTTAGCTGACCGGCCAGTGGATGATGTTGATTGAAGTGGAGATTTGGGTACCGGTGCGGAAATCCCGTCGGCCGGCTGAAAGGGAAAAATTGATAGCTGCGGCAGCGGAGGTGTCGGCACTGGGGTAGGCTGTTTGTCAATTCCGAGGGACTTCACCAGGTATGCTGTGCGGTTCCTGACTTTTGGCCGTAAGCCATTAGAGAGCTCTGAATCCACTCTGTAAAACGTCTCTAGGATGGTAAGATCCGACACGATCAACTCTTTCTGCCAGTCCGTCAATTTGTAGTTAGCCATAAGCTTCCAGGCCGCCTGAACAGCTTCGTTGATAGACATGGTATTAATAAATTGCCGGTCCTGCTCAACATTCTCCAGAGCTATCTGTCGTTGTGTTTTGATGGAGAACTCCAATTCAAGAATCCGCTTGCCTTCTTTTTTAGTCGGCCTCCAATCCAGAATCATTCCTGCTTTCTCCAATAGTTCTTTCTGCGCCCTTACCAGAGCATTCCGCTTAAAGTCAGCGAATGAGTGTTGCTCCGGATAGTTGACCATGTGGCGCAACCGATCCACCATGTAGCGAAATTGATTCTGGCCACGGTGGTGATACATTGACACGATCTCGTAGAAGCGCTGGGCGTACACAGATCCTAGTGACAGCATGATATCCAGGTCGTACTTGGTGTAGCGCTGGCCAAGCTCCGCAAAGTGCGGAACAACATCGGCGAACATCGTCAATTCGATAACCTTCTTACCATCTACTATTTCTGATTCTACCCTGGGGAAGGGGGTAATAAACAAGAACTTCTCAGTCTTATCATTCCGATATGATAGACGCTTTGACTGCAAAGAGTCAGCCGCTTCACTGATCTCCCTATAATGTTTCTTGGTCAGTTCGCTATAAGGGATAGTGAATTTGACGTTGAATCCGGGCTTGATTTCGCCTTTTAAGGCCATATGGCCAATCTGATTAACCACTAACACGACAATCTTCTTCTCCAGTTCGCTGAATTCGTGGCGGGACTCGGTGAAAAGATTAGGCTGGTAGTTAGTCGGATGTTTGACATAGTCGGAAGCTAGCAGCGCATCAGGAGTAGACGGTAGATTCATTGATCTAAAGGGTAGGTATATACTAGGCTAAACGTATAAAAACGAGTTTTAAAAAGCAAACTCACTTTTTGTCCTTTATTGAACGGTACCCCCTAAACCTCCTTTTTCACACCCCGCAAAACTCATTTTTCTACAAAGTTCGTGTTACAAAAACTCCTTTTAGAATTGATTAACGGCCAAATTGAGCTGTAAAAGAAAGCTAACAGCTTGAAATACAAGTCACCACGTAAACCTCATTTTTCTCAGGGGTGCCACCTACTAAACCTCTCTTTCTTCCCCATAAAACTCATTTTTCTAATGGTTCATGCACTTAATAATGTCTGTTCTAATACTTCTAAAGTTTAATAAGTAGCAATTTTTCCCGCTCAGTTATCCACAATTGGCCAGAGTAATCAACACCCCGCAAAACTCATTTTTCTAAAGAAGCACCCCATAAAACTCATTTTTACCCCCCACAAAACTCATTTTTTGGCCCCGTAAAACTCATCTTTCCAAAAATTTTACCCCCCACAAAACTCATTTTTACCCCCCACAAAACTCATTTTTGTCTGTATAAACGCTTGATTGTCTGTAGTTTAACTGCATCTAAATCAATCAAACTAAAAATTGATAAAAGATAAAGATCTAAGCGGATTTTTATTGGAAAGGGGATAGAAAGGTTTACTGATAGTATTTATTTACCGTTATAGTAAATATTAGCTGATTTTTCTACCTTTCCGACATGGAAACGAAACGAAAGAAACCCGAAAAGCGGCCAGACTCAGCCCCCCTTGATGCCTTGCGCCTGGTGCTGCGCAGTCACGCTATTGAACTCAAGCCTTTTGTTCACCAGGTGAAGGACTTACCACAGGATCCAGATCTGGAGTACTACTTCGTGCCGGCCGAGTTGAGAGAGACCTACCGGCCATACTACCGACCCGGACGGCCTTACAAAAATTTAAAGCTAGTCAACTTCGACCAGCCAGCTATCTCGCTGTCCTTCTACTTCAAGCACAAATACTCCATCAAGCAGGACGCTCCCGCTGACCAGGCTATTGAATACCTCAAAAATTATCGCGATGAACTCTTCAATAAAAGCCTGTTGACGCAACTCAGCCAGGCTCAGCAAAAGGAGTTACAGGAGGTGGATAATCTGCTGCGGCAGATTCGAGCTACTCCGCAGGCGTTTCAGTACTGCTTTTCGAATTTCCATCACTTCTACCGCTACTGGTATTGTTCTTACCGGTATTTCGAAGAGGAGAAGTCGGAGAAACTGGGAAGCGCAACCGAACACCTCCTGAAGCATTCAGAGCGGGTGAAAGGCCAGGTTAGTCAACGGTTAAACATCATCTTTGTGGATACCGACTATATCACCCGGACTATTCCCCTTTCTCAAGACAATAAGACCATCGAAAAAATACTGGCTACTTATAATCATCGACATTCATTTAGCACAGTAGCTCTATACGTCAAACCGTCGGCTAACAATGCGGATGGTAATAATTAGGTTTTCTCCTAGCATAGTAGGGAATCATTTACGCCGGGCCACCCCGGCGTACCGGTTGCCACGAGCCGGAGCGAGACCGGCCACCTTTAATCTTCTTCGAAATTTATCATAAGGGTATGTGCTGGAGAAGCATACCTTTGTGAAACCACAGACTTAGGAAACTATCTGCGGCCGGTCAGTGGGCCAGAACGTCATGCTTACCATCCAATCAACACCCCTCGGGATGGGCGTCCGCCTATCGGGTAAGGCGGAGCAACTGAATATGCTGGGGGATCAGTTTATCCAACTGGGAATGACTCACCCCAACGAGGCTATTGGGCAACTTATCGCTGCCTTTGGCCATGAACTCAAACCGGCTCGACAACCAGCACGCATAGTTGCCGAATAAGGGAGAGCATCAAAAAGTGTGGGGCAATCCGGGTTAAGCCGCCATTGGAACAGCCACAATAGCTGGTGGCCGAAAACCGGGAAAGCGTGTTCGGAAGCACTCGTCCCACTCCTCATTCAGGACCTTGGTGCGAGCTTGTAACAGCAGATGCGCTCCCTTCTTGCTCCATTGCATTTGTTGATGCTTCACAAAACGTTTGGCGATCACCTGATTGACCGTTGATTCCACAAAACCTGTCGAGACTCTTTCGCCGTATCGGTGTCGTTCCGAATAATCGACGATAGAGGAAGAGTTCTGGCGCACATACTTGCTGAAATCATTCAGGTAATGGGTGAACACTTTTAGCTTATCGTATTTGTGGCCAATCAACTTATCTGCCCTGTGGTTGACTAGAGGTATATCCAGGTTGTCGATTTTTTCCAAAGCCCGTTCTGTGTTGCCATGCCACAAATGCCACTTGATACTGGTCAGTGTTTCGGTTACCTCTTTACCCCGTACTTCATCAACTTTGGTTAGACCCAGCGCATACTGCTGAAGCACAGTAACCCGCATTGTCAAGTGAAACCAGTCCAGAATATGTGTCGATTCTGGATTTAGATAAGCAGTCAATGACCGGAGCGTCGGTGCACCATCGGTGAGAAATTCAACTAATTGATTGGCTTGTAGCCCTTGTGATCGGAGTACCTCAAAAACGCGTCGTCGAGGTTTGGTATCATAATCTTGGACAAACCCAAAGCATTTACCCGCTTTTCCGTCTGGTATACTCCTACCAGTAATGATTTCAAAACCGGCTTTTTTGTGCCAGTGACGGACGTAGCCACCGTCGATACCCACCACGAGTGGGCGCTCAGGAAGCGGCAGAGCTTCCCGTTCCAATTGACAGCAACTGTTGAAAAACGTGGCTTCAGGAGCCAGTTGTTTTTCCTGCACTTCCACCACGGCATGAAGATGGTGCTGAATCGTAGTTGCATTGATTTTTTGATCCACAGGAAGCACTTCTTTGAGCAGGTCAGCGGTTTTCTGATAGGGAATCAGGCTAGCCCATTTGGTCTCCAGATACAGCCGCTCTGGGGTCACGTGCTGACTAAGGATATCTTTGAGAGGACTAAACGTTTTGGCTCTGGTCACTTCGGATGGGTGATAGAAGCGAGGGCTATCGACCATTACGTCGCCGAACAAGGTTTTTAACCGCATGGGGTAAGAGCCTTTCCGGCGTAAACCAACCGGCGTATTGTTCTGAGCATAGTGAGCTATTTGCGTATTAATCAATTTTTGCTGAACTGTACTGAGGATTTCTTTCGATTCAGCCAACGTCAGGCCCAGATTTTCTAAGGTCAATTCATTCCGATGAAGGGTGAAAATAGCTTCCGTTACTGGCTCCTGCTCATCCGACAGGCAAGCCACTAGTTGCAGTTTGAAGTTCATGGCAAAAAAGAAAAGAGTTAAAGAAGTGCTTTCACTTTGCGGACGGTGTTATTGGACACTCGAACGAAGATGATGGCCTGTTGCATAAGCTAAATGTACGCGGCCTGTATCAACTAAACCACTTGGTTTTTCTGATACACTCACTGGCTTGCCGGATCCTCAAAGAAATAGTCATAGGCCCCTTTGGCGTAGAGAAAATCCGACCTACCCTTAAATTGATACAGTTTGGCTAATCGTTGGTTGATGGTAGCTCGGTCAAAGTGTTCAGGCCGATAGGTCCAGAACCAGTCCGGCACATCAAGATCCTGCTCTTCGATCGGCTCCCGTTCCAATAGGCACGTAATCAGATCCCGCTGCCAGCTTAACTGATCTAATGTACGTTGGCGGTAGGCTTCAATGCCGCCAATCTCTTCGGGCGGACAGGCTCGTTGCCCATTTAGGCAGAAAGCAAGCTGTAGAGTGGCAGAAGCGGGTTGAATCTTCTCAATGCGTACCTGGTGCAGCCAGTAATCGGTGAAGTCATAGGTATAGCTGAACTTGTCGTTCACACGCCAAGGAAAATCACCCAACCGAACTTGGTTGGCATCGTCGGCAAAATACATTCCGCCGTAGCGAATGCCATATTGCTTACCCCAAATGTGAAAGCTGTGCAAGTGCCAATTCTCCCAGCCCATGACAACTTGAAAAATGTGATGGAGTTGGGCTAAAGTTGTATCAGCTCGGACCATCAACCGCCGGTAAATCTGCGGACTGACTCCCAGCAGATGTATCTTGAGTTGATAGGCAAGCTCATCAGTCGGGCCTTTCTCGATGACTGGATGGATGGGTTGTTTTTCCATCTGGCAGACAGCTTCTAAGACTCGTCAAAGTTAATCTGTTTTGATGGAGATGCTAGTTGCCCCACACTTTTTGATGCTCTCCTTACCCGCCAGCTGCAGCAACGGGAAGCCGAACTCACCCAGCTTACAGGTCAGCTGGAAGAAAGCCAGGCCGAAAACACCAGGTTGTTAGCACAAGTGGCCAGCCTTCAGCAGAAACTGGAAACCGAAAGCGCCCTGCGCGCTGAGTTTGACGACTTCAAGCAAATGGTCATGACGCTGCTGGCCCAGAAAACGCCCGGCAAACGGAAGACTAAACCGTAAGCGGCTCTTCCCGTCAGCGGTGACGCATTTTGTAACGTTTCGCCTTCTTTTCGAAGGCGGCAGCACCCGGTGGCCCTTTCCGGATAATACTTCCTTTGGCGATTCCGGCTAAAGTGGGCCACGGTGGAAAAGTCGGAACAGGCGTGATTTACCCTTAGGACCGCTACCTTTGTTGCCGGAGAACAATACCTGACTGATGAAATACAAGCCGGCTAAACTTACCCGCCAGCAGAAGAAGCAGCAACAGGCGCAGGAACTGGTTCATCAAGCGGAGCTGGCACCCAATCCGGAAGAGACCTTCGCGTTGATGATGAATGCCCGCGATCTGGACCCGGACAACGTAGAGGTCCTGACCTTTATGGGGGCCTACTGTCCTGAGCCAGCCGTCAGTCTAGCGTTTTTTGAACGGGCCCTTGTCGTTGGTCAGGAGAGGCTAGGGGAAGAGTTTGACGAATTGAGGGGGCATTTCTGGGGCTTTCACCAAACCCGTCCTTACATGCGAGCCAAAGCCGGGTTAATCCAGGCGTTGATGAGTAACGGTCAGCCGGAGCAGGCCATACTGCATTTGTGGGACATGCTGGAGTTAAATAAGATGGATAATCAGGGCATGCGCTATATCCTATCCACGGCTTTGCTGAAGGTACGGGATATGGCTGGATACCAGCAGCTCTTAAACCGGTTCCCGGAGGATAGGCCGGCCGCCTGGTCGTACAATCACGCGTTGTTTCTCTTTCAGACCGAAGGTTCGAACCAAACCAGCCAAACCAAATTGAAGGAGGCCATTAGCCGGAATGGGCATGTCGTAGCTTATCTGCTGGGCACCCAAAAGTTACCTATCCAAGCACCGGCAGCCGTACTACTAGGGCATACCAGTGAAGCAGTGGCCTATGCGCAGCAGAATCGTCCGCTGTGGCAGGCTACGCCGGGTGCGTTGGCGTAGCTGAAACGTATCGCTCAGCCATCTCAGCCATAAATGGAGATACTCTGTGTCGCGCAGCCTACGGTTGTTAGCGATCATTAACGAAGGGAACGTATGCTGTTAACCGATGAGCAGTTACGGGAGATTGCCGGGGAGTTACAAAGCGGGATGCGGTGTTATCTTCATCGTCAAAGCGGGGAGCTGGTGGCCCTGCCTGATGCGGATCAATTTCCGGATGCCGATACCGAACCCTGGCAAGAGGAACAGGCGAAACTAGCCCGTACTCCACAGGAGTACATACCCGTTAGGCCCCTGAATAGTCATGATACGTTCCGGATGATGGAACAGTTTGTGCAGGAGGAGGTAAGCACAGATGCCCTGCGGAGCCGCCTACTCAGAGCCCTGGACCAGCCGAAGCCATTCCGCCATTTCAAAGCCGAAATCGATACCGCCGGCGAGTATCGACAGCGTTGGTTTGCCTCCCAATAGGCAAAGACTGTTGAATGGCTGAAGAGCCAATTACAAGAGGCTGATGAAGGGTAGTGCCCAACTTCGTTTCTTGATGTCCTTCTCTTTCCCTTGGCGAAAGTTAGCAGGCTAAACAGCTTTTTGTATCTTAGGCCTATGCGACCTTAAAAGCCTACTCCTATGAAGCTTGGCCTCAACGAATACACCATCCTGCCCCTTGATGAGCAGGCCAGTCTACTCTGGGTGTATGGTACCCACCTGCTGAACATGAAGCAGCTTGGGAAGTGGTATATCCTCTACCAGCTTTGGGACTTCTTCGTCGAGGTGCGCTATGATCAGGAGTGCAACGAAATTGAGGGGTTATCCACCTTCAACAGCAATCGAGCCTTAGAGCCGTACCTGAGTGAGATAGCGCTAGCGGATCTGCTGGACGAATGATCGTGTATGGATTTAGGGTTGTTGTCGGCAAACAGCATATTTGTTGAAGTCCGCTGTGTTTACTCAGCACAAAACTGTACTGGTTTGATCATTAGCTTATGTCAGTACACCTTTGTAGGTTGACAAAATAAAAACAACCTGTATCCCCTATGACTACAAGTATGTCGACCGGAAACTGGACACTAATTCGCACCGGCTTACTCAAGGAACTGTATCGTGATACCTTAAAAACTAAAACGAAAAAAGTAGTAATAGTTAGACAAGCTATGGGTATATGGGTCTGATTATCCCACCGGAGGTGTACCATCTGGTACTCAAGTGGAATTAGCACTTTTTTATTAATAGTGTAATGTGTAATATTACACGCTACAACTGTGTTATGATTAGGAATTTCCGGCACAAAGGCTTGCAGCTTTACTACGAGGAGGGCAACGGCTCGAAATTGCCCGCGCAGTATCTGCGAAAGATCAATCGCATATTTGACCAGTTAGACGCCATAACATCCCTGAGCGATATTCAGCAAATGGGGTCTGGCATTCACAAACTGACGGGAGATCTAGCCGAGTTTTGGGCTGTCACAGTCACACCGAACTACCGGATAATTTTCCGGTTTGAAGGCGGAGACATACACGATGTAGATTATGTCGATTACCATTGAAGAAAGGGCAGACTATGAAACGGAACCTAGCGCCTGTGCATCCTGGCGAGATCCTTCGAGAAGAATACCTGAAAGCGCGTAACCTTACGGTGACGGAGGTAGCGAAGGGGATTGGTATTGCGCGCGCTAATCTTTCTGCTGTTGTAAACGAGCGGGCGGGCATCAGCCCAGAGCTGGCTGTAAAGCTATCGGAAGCTTTCGGCAACACAGCACAGTTTTGGATGAATTTGCAAAAGAACTATGAACTTTGGCATGCGGAAAAGAAGGTGAATCGTTCAGTAATTCGGCATTTTAGTCAGTTTGATAGTGGGCTTCAGGTATTATGATCCTAAATGAACACCTATCGCAGAAGCGTATTCCATGAAGGATATTCTACTTAGTTTCCTCGAAATACTGAATGAGGATTTTCATTTTGAGGTATACAGAAAGCCTTACGATGGCGCGCCAAAAACAGATTCTGAGCTAAAAGTTTACAGGCTTCCAGAAAAGCTAGGAGCAAATTATCAGCAGTATTATGTTTCTTTGACTAAACGCGAAAGCTTTGAATCTTTCGACTGCAAAGCGAGCGATAACCGAGATCTTACAAAGCGGCTGCTAATTCAGATGCTGCATAATCGGTGTACGCAGCTCGGTTTGCCTCATACTGTAGATGAGGATGGCTTTTTGAAAACGCTTGAGATTAGCACGGAAGCTTATCCTAAAGGGAATCGAGTAATAGTTTTTACACCATATTATTTACAGCGCAAAAATAAGTATGGATTTCTAGTTGATGTTCGATTTCGGCCAAATGATCCATTTGCAAAACCAGATCTGGACACCCTGAAACTAAGTTTCAGCTTAGATAAATCGGGGAATATAAATCGTAGTTTTTACGCTGATAAATACAACAACCTGGTTCAACATTTAAGGGTACTCCTCCCACAGCTTAACTCCTTAATTTGGGGAGCGCTTGAGCTTTCAATAAAAAGCTCTTTTAGCCGAATGCCAGTCAGTACTTTGAGGAAGAAGCAATATATTTTTAAGGGAGGCAATTCAGAAAGTAACCAATATCGAGGCATTCGCCAGTTCCACCCATATAGGTCAATACAGGACGACTGCATGTATATTTTCATCATGGAAGATCGGTTTCGAGATTTTGCTAACAAGCTTTTTCTAAGCTTGATCGGAAAGCAGAACCCAGGAACTTTCCCAGGAATGAAGCAAGTATTTGGAATCGACATTTCAAGAGAAAATGTTCGGCGTGTCCGCATAGCCAACACTGATCAACATGAACTCGATAATGCAATACAAACAGTAAAACAAATTCGAGATTTGGAGACGACTTCAAAGAAGATTGCCATCTTCATTGAAAAGAACAACAACGTTGAAGATGAAAGCGTCTCCGAAACTTATTACTACCTCAAATATCACCTCACTAAGCTAGGTATCCCGCTCCAAGTACTGAGCCATGAAAAGATAAGTGTCGAAAAGACCCTTAAGTGGTCAACATCAAATATTGGGTTGGCTCTATTTTCAAAATTGGGTGGAATTCCTTGGGTTGTAAAACCTAGTACGACTGATTGCCTGATTTTGGGGATCGGAAGCGCACATAAGACAAATGACCAAGGTGGTATTGATCGCTTTTTTGCCTATTCGGTGTGTCTAGATTCTTCAGGCATTTATAGAAAGCTAGAAGTATTGGCTGACGACCATTCGGAAGAGTCTTATCTTGATGCCTTACAGCGCAATCTTATATCCCTTATCAAAGGGCCTGAATTCGCTCATTACACAAGATGCGCTTTACATATACCATTCAAAATAAAACGCAGTGAAATAACTGCTATTCAAACGGCTATAAGTGACATCAGAGATATCGATTTCAAGGTTATTAAAATCAATACGAAGAACAAGTTCTTCGGATATAGCGAGCATAATACGCGAACACCATATGAGAGCTCATTGATGGAGATAAACCGTAATGAGTTTTTGGTTTGGTTTGAAGGGCTACGAATGGGTGAGGAAATATTGAATGAACGGGTCAGTCCACCGGTTCACATCGAGTTCCTAAACTCGGAAGGCACCTCCAAAGATCCGGTAGATACATATCTGCAAGATATAATAAATCTAACTGGGACAAATTGGCGTGGCTTCAATGCTAAAGTGAAACCCATTTCTATTTATTACTCTACTATCATAGCCAAATATTGTAAGGCTTTTGAGGCTTACCCAGATTTCCGCAAGGAGATGTTATCTTTAAATATTCCTTGGTTTTTGTAATCATCCATCATGGCTATTGAGCGTAACAACGTCCTTTTTCTTCTCGGTGCAGGATGTAGCCGCGATGCAGGAATTCCTGTTTCAAGTGAAATGGTCGAGAAGGTCCAAGATCTCATTGTGAATGACGGTGCATGGAGCACCTATAGAGATTTATACTACTATCTACGAAGTTGTATCCAATTTGCTGATGGAATATTCGGGAATTTTGATAGCTCATTTAACATTGAAAAGCTTCTTATCGTAATTAACGAGCTTGAGAAAAAAGAACGTAACTCCATCTTCCCGTTTATTGGAGCATGGGATAACCGCCTTTTAGATTTGGCGGGTGAGAACTTTAAAAAACTGGCTGATTTCAAAGATAAAATAAGAACTGAGCTAGTCAATAAGTGGGTAAAAATCCCAAATTACCGGCTCGCAGAGTATTATAACGGTTTTAACAAATTGCAATTTGGTGAAAGTGGTCTTGGACTGAACCTAAAGGTTTTTAGCCTTAACTATGACCTATGTTTTGAAAAAATTGTAGGTCAACATGCTACTATTGAACTTGGGTTCGATGAGGCAGGAGAATGGAGCTATAACAACTTCGAGTTGTCCGACAGCAAAAGCTATACGCTTTACAAGCTTCATGGTTCTTTAGATTGGTACACCGACAGGGAAACAAAAAGACTGAAACAATCAGCAGAGGCAAACTCTGACCCCTTGTTGATATTTGGTGAGATTAATAAGCTACGAGCAATCGACCCTTATTTATTTTATATCTACGAATTTCGGCGGTTCTGCTTTCATCCTGACTTAAAGCTAATAGTATGCATTGGCTATAGTTTTTCGGATGAACATATTAATGACATTATATCACAAGCTGTCAAAAATAACTCGCAGACAAAGGTTTTAACAACCATTCACGGTACTTCTGAAAGAAGACGGGACGAGATTGTTAAGTCTCTAAATTTAGGCCCAGACTTACGAGATAGAGTTTTATTTGAGCAGACCGATGCTAAACAGTTTTTGGGCGAAACACTTTGCACAGGTTATCTAGCTTCTAAAATAGGTACTTCGGCCGAAACTCTTTTTGAAGCTTAGGTTCACCAATAGGAGATTAAATGCATAGGCCAATTCGAAAGGAAGATTAATGGGGAGTGGCCGCAGTGGCACCGTCCGCGGCTGCGGGACCATCAACATTCGTACGAAATGTTCTACTAGGTTGATTCTAGCATTAAAATAACTCAACTTAAACAGGCGGAAACTTTACCTTGATTGATATACCGCCCGGCGGCCCGGCAAGTTTCTTGCCCAGTAAAACCGGCTCAAGAGCTTTCTTTTTGTTGGGCTGACTTAGGACAGGAAAACGACTGTTTTCTTTACCAAGACCTAAAATTTTGACAATTGGCCTTGATTACCAGTCTATCACAGTATTGATGGAACATTTCGTACGAATGTTGGCGCACCCCAAAAGTGGGCTTGGCTTCCAAGCCAGCAAGAAAATAGAAGTAATAAACAGATATTTAAAAATCTACACTCCAAATTTAGAAAGGAAAATCATTTTCTTCGTTTTGTAAAGCCTGCTCTCTTTCTTTTGCTTGTCTATCGGCTATTTGATTTGCATTAATTATTCCTATTTTTACTATTCTCGGTAATGAAGCACTGGAAAAATGTTTCATATCTACCCTTAAAGACTTACTAGTTATATATTCAGCAAGTTGGGTTTGTATAGATTCCGGAATATATGTTTTATTAAAAACAGTATTAATCTCAGACTGAATTTTCCAACGATCCGCTTCAAACGCTAAATGCCAAAGCTGTTTCAAACATATTAATCTTGTTTCATCATCGTTAACAGTTCTTACAAGCTTAAATAATACTTCACCGAAAGTATTCATTGCGTCAAATGGCCATCCGTATAAACCATAGCACTCATCTAATCTTTCAGAATAAGTATTTACAAAGCTTCTTACGTTACTGCCTAAAGATTGATAATAGTTATATAAGTTGTTGTCTCTAAGCAATAATGTATTTACAGGTTCAATGTAATCATCATAAACATGATTTGTGTACGTACCCATAACCATAAACTGATGCAATTTTACCCAGTCAATTTCTTCTTTCGATTGCAAAAGGTCATGTAGAGTTATATATTCAATAGGAATTTCTTGGTCAAATTGTAGCCTTTTTAATGCATTATAGTGATTTTCAAAATCAGAGATGTCGTTAAATCTATTTTCTGGATTCTCCTCCACTGATTTTGAGATAAGTGATGATAACTCACATTGCTTTAAATTATCTGGATCCTTACCAGTTAAAATAAAATATACCAGCTTACCTAAAGAATAAATATCACTTTTAACTGTAGCACTTTTAAGCATAGTTCTTTGCTCAGGAGAAACATATAAGATTTGGCCATAACCTGATGCACTAGATTTAGTATAGTGTGAAATAGACTCTGTGTCTTTACCTAAACCAAAATCTGAAACTTTAATATTTATTTGTCCATTTTTGATAAAAACAAGAACATTGTTAGCTGAGATATCTCTGTGAACTATATTTTTATTGTGAGCATATTTTATAGCTTGAATAACTTGATCTACAATGGCGTATCTATCCCCTTTATTTAATGTTGAGTTATTCCTTTTTATATAATCATAAAGAGTAAAGTCTGCAAAAGGCATCATATACCAAAGCTTTTCCTTCTCTCTATCGTTGCCTGAATCTATAAGTTCGATAATATTCTCACAACCTTGTAGGTCCTTTAAAAGTTCTACTTCTCTGAGTAGTCTGTATCTGTATTCATCATTTTGGTAATGTTCCTTTTTTAATTCTTTAACTGCAAATTTAATTTTAGATTTTTCGTCCTCGTATAGTTTGACGTTACAAAAATAACCCGCTCCCCGTATAGTTATATATTTTAGGCCATTAAGTACTTCCATGATGGTTAGTTTAATTTTTGTGATACAAAGCTTTATCGAGTTGCCTAAACAAAAAAGAAATTAAGGTAAGTATATCCCAACAATATTGTTTGTTAATTGGCCACTCTATTCCAGGCTCATGAGCTGTAGGATTTCTGATTGCGCTCTTTATTCCACCTTAAATAAATTTTACACCAACTTGCTCGAGCAACTAATGTAAACTTAACAAATCTAAAAGATTTATAGTATGCTCCTTTAAAGTATGTTAACCTCTTAAAGGTAACCAAGTATTACACCAAGCGCCGTTTGACAGTGTTTGGAGGGTGGTCCGGAAATCGTCAAAGTCACTATTATTTTGTTGGTAGTTACACCGAGGGAAATTTGACAGTCGTTGAACCAGGGTCTACAAGCTGTTAAAGTCTCTATAGTGCCGCCAGTAGTTACAAAGAGAAAAATTTTACAACCGTCGAACGAACATTCATAAAATGTTTTTTCACCGTCTTATAAAATCATCTTTATAAGAAGTGGTGAATCTCTGAACTTTTTGGTTTCTTTACTGGTACAATTCTGCTGATATGTCCCGACTGGTCAAATTCACCGACGTTCCCCAATCCGAATTGGGTAAGGCCCAGTCCCGGCTGACGGTTAGCCAACTCATCCGCTACTTTGCCGCCGATCTGCCCAAGGCCAGCAACTACCCGCGCCATGCCAAAGCGTATGTGCGCTATTGCCTGACAGCAAACCTGGGCATTGATGCCTTTAGCTTCGGCCGTTACACGGCCGACCTGCCACCTAACCGGGTCTCACCGTTGCGCAAGTTCCTGCTCTTCTACCAGGCTATCGGGCAGCCCCTGGTGGTAGCCGATTCCCGGCAGCCGAAGATTCCGCCGGCGGCTAATGACCTGGTGCTGCGTTTTATCCGGGAAGCCAAAAACCTGCGGGGGGAACACTCCAAAGAAACCTACACCAAAGCACTTAACGCGTTCTTTACCTATGTAGCCGACCAGCAAGGGTTGGGTCAACCAGCCTCGCTCAGCGGAATAACGGTGGCTGATTTCGTGCAGCACCTGAAGGCAGAAGACTATTCAGCTTTTACTATCAACCTCTACCTCTCGGCCGTTAAGCAACTGGCTAGTTGGTGCATTCGCAAACGGCAGGAACTGAAACTGGAGCCCGAGCAACTCGATGCGCTCCGTGACATAGCTGATGTGCGGGGACTGGCTATCGAGCGTACCTTTTACAAGGACAGCCTGGAGCGATCCGAGCGCCAGCAGTTGCTGGCCGATACCGAGTCGGCCCGCGACAAAGCGATGCTGGCCTTACTGGGGTTGGAAGGGCTGCGAACAGTAGAGGTAACCCGGCTGCGGCTGGGGGATCTGGATTTTACCCGTGGTCAACTGTTGGTGCTGGGTAAAGGTAAGCACACCCGCAAAGCTATAAAATTCTTTGCCGCCTGCCGCCAGCTGCTGCAGGCATACTTAGAGGAAATAGGTCGGTGGCCACTGAAACCGGAATATCGATCAGAAGCCTTGTTTCCGGATCTGAAGACCTATCAGATCCGGTATGTGGTCGATAAACAACTCCGGAAACAAGGGCTTAAGCGCAGCGGAATGTCGGCCCACAGCCTGCGTCATTCGGCAGGCCAGTTGCTGCTTGAAGAGGGTGTTAGCCTGGAGCATGTGCAGCAGCACTTACGGCATGAGACGCTGGAAACCACCCAATTTTATACCAAGAAGAAAACCCGGAGCACGTATTTTCAGCAATTACCGGATTAGTGTTCGCCTGGTTCTGAAGCAGACACCGTGTAGGTACTCAAAACGTGGACTACTGGTTCTGTGTCGCTCTAAACAAGGATAGGCTACATTCTTAACTGCTCGTAATTTCGTTGGAATGGGGATAAAAAATGCATCCTAATCCTATAAAAGTAGCAGTTATAGACCTATAGACTTATAAGTCTAGAGAACTTTAGACCTATAGATCCATAAGCCTATAAGTTTATATATTTATAACTCTATAAGGCTATAGAATTAGGAACTTTTCTGCCAATGCCCCACTGTCGACCAGCCCGCAGAATCGTGCCCCGACGAGGTGTCCCCTCTCCGCTGACGATCTGCCGTCAATGTCTAAACGAGGATCTCCGCAGCTTTGCCCAAAGGCAGCTCTCCCAAGCGCAACTGCCGGCCAGTCCCAAGGATATGCAGGATCAGATCGAACACCTGACCCGCATCGGGGAAGGCATCGCCAGCCGCATGCCCGAGCAGGGCAAGAAAACCTTCTGGCAACGGTTGTTCGGCTAGGGTTGCTGGCCACGCTTCTGGATGTCTTCAATCTCCTCCCGACTGAGGTACTTTTTGGCCATGCTGATACCCCTTTAGCCTTGTACATTCCACCGTCCTGACCCCGCTACGGTGGCCAGGTATTTCAGAACTCCCACATAACCTACATTCTGGCTGCTGACATCGGTCGTTCCATTCATTTTTAACTTAGTTGTGAAGGCTCCGAACAAAGACTAGAATTAAGTGCAGATCCTCAGCACAAAGTAGTATGAAACACATAGCTTTTCTTCATGGTGAATCAGAAGCAGAGACCTATTCTTCGGCGGGTGTGGAATGAGCGCAGAAATTTCCTCCGTCATCGGTGCAGGCCATTCCGGCGTATCATGGGCACAGCGCCCGGACGGAACAGTTATGGACGTGTAAAGCGAAATAGTTGATCCAAAAGCGGTGTTTTGCGCATCAAGACTGAATCTACATAAACACCAGTTTGCCGTTCCTGCCGAATGTCGATCAGACCAAACCAGTTGGCAAACTGCTCAACAAACCGCCAGCGGTATACCCGCTCAAACGCTAACGACAGGCCCGATAGCCGCCCGGATGGAATCGGCTCCCGCAAATGGGGAAAGGCTTGCAGTATTTTGGTGGCATAAAAATCAACTGCCCGCCACTCGCTGCCGTACCGGTGGACCAGGTACAGGGAATAGCCCCAGCCAAATTGACCCGCATTGGTTTGGGTATAGTCCAAGTACGCCCAATTAAACCGCAAAGTGTAATCCTGGAGCAATTGCCGCAAGAGCACCGTGCGCTGTTTGCCTACCAGTTGTTGGGCTGATTTGGTTAAATAGAAGGCATTGTGTCGTTTTCTGACATAGGGACTGAGCGCCAGGCATGCTTTCAGAGCCTGAACAAAGTGCACCGTATCCTCCGAGATCTTTTTCGTGATGCCTCGCTCGATGTCGTCCTGCACCAGGAGCTTACGCTCATACAGGTTTCGACACAGAGCCAGGGGTAGATTTCCTTTAGGTGTTAGTTTAATCGGTGGGTCCACTAGTAGCTGCTGGTATAGGGTCTCCATCAAGACAAAGAAGGGAATTCGATCCAGCAGCGAATCGGTCAAATTAGGCTGTACGTTTAGGAGCGATTCACTTCCCCAGGGATCGCTCAGCAGCCAATGCATCTGATGGGGCGAAAGGCCGTCGAGATCCGGAAGAGGCCGTTGATTACGAGCCTGGACAAAAGCGGCCATTTTTCGATTCACTTCCTCCAACGTTAAGTGACCGTTGGTGACCTCGGGATGAGCAGTGATAAAAGCTTGCCAGATTTCTTCAGCGACTCCCATACGACAGCGACAGGGTGGTGGATCTGTTGGTGAGTAGCTCAAAGATAACGTAAAAGGCAACGAGAGGCATACATCATGGTGCTAAACCCTCTTGTTCGTCCGCCTGGAGTAACGGCCACCGTGGCTGGATTAAGTGGATGGCCTGTAAACTGCGGTTCACCTCTGGGAATAAAGACAATTTAACGGCATACAGTGACGGTGAAGGACCGCTTTCTGCCGTTATAAATACGTTGCGCCGAGATGTACAGTTAAGTTTTGCCTTGCAGCAGAATCTGCTGGATTTCCTCCCGAGACAGGTACTTTTCCGCTACCGGGTTTCCCCCTTTAGCCTCGTAGCCTTCGACCTTCCTGGCCAAATACTCCAGTTCCGTGTAGAGTCGGTTCAACTGCTGTTTCTGATGACTGCGCACCCGGCAGGAAGGGGAGCAAAATTTAGCCCCGGACCGCACCTTGGCCTCTTTGCCACAATACGCACAGTTGATAGTCGCCATAGCCGTAAAGTAACGCTTGTTTCGGTGTAAAGAAAACTTTCTCTTTGTCCCCCTTTTCATTTTTACAATTAGGTGTAGATCGTTAGCTGAAAGTGAACAAACAGCAGGACCGCCCTAGGGTAGAGAAAGGAAGGAGTGGTTTTAAGTACTTTGCCCTGGTTGGCCTGCGCAACGGCACTCCGATTTCCCGGAGACGAACGTAGATGAAAGAGAATGCCTATTTTACACATAACCACAGTTGTGATGCTGTGGTTATGTGTTGTGTAAAACTACCTGTTTTTATCTGATTGGGACAAAATAGATGCAGCTAGCGTATGCGTGAGATCGCTATACTTATTGCTGGCCAGAGCCTTAGCGGCTGCATCTTCCATCGCACTACCGGTCTGATTCCCCTTCTGAACTTGGGAGAGTGCAGAAGCAGCAAACTTTTTAGCAATTGCAGAAGCGTTTGAATCATTTAGCGTCTTTCCCGCTAATGAGGCCACACTAGGTGAAGTACTCTTTTTGTTTGGCATACTCATAAATTAGTTACGGTGTATAAGTAGTTAAAGATACAAAATAGCCTTTAAACCTTATTGTTTTTAGGACTTTTTCAGGCGGCAAAATGCGCTATGCCCTGCGCACCACTCCCATATACCCCATCAGCAAGCTGCAGCTGCCTACCGCTCGTAAATTTTTCTGTAATATCCAGACAGCCTCCGGCGATTCTTCATGAGCGCTATGCTAATTATGCCAAGCCTTAAACTCGTTGGTTGAAGAGCTGGCAGAGCCAGCTTCAGCAATTTGGCTTTAGTGAAGGTGGCCAATTTGGGATTTGCTTTGCCATTTGTTGTATGTAGTCAAATGAAGGTGGCCCGCGCCAGGGTAACTTAGTTTAGCTGTTAAGAAGGCAGAGGGTATTGACTTCAAGGCTCATCTGCGGCTCAATGCAAAATCATTGGCTTTACGCTTTAACAGGTTGCAGTGACTGCATAACCGTTTAAAAAAATGGGCCGGTGTATCTTTGAGATGTCGACCTACTTCCTTTACTTCAGAAGACTATGAGGTAAGTAAATCCCTAAAACAGTGCATTGAAGTAAGTAACCTTGAGCTGAACACTCGCTATCTAAAAACAGATTTAAACATGGAGACCATCTTTTTCCAGATATTTACAATAACTGGCTGGCTCTCAGTGAGTGTATACAAGTCCTCATTTGTTGGTTCAGGCTCACTTTTCTCAAAGTAGTCTCGCTTAGCTTGCCTGTCCTTCCGTTTACCAGCGTCAATCTTTTCTTGAGTCCACTGACCAGCCCACTCTACGCCACCTTTCTTTATCCAGTAATGTGATTGGCATGGAAAGCTCCAGTTGCCAATCGAAGGGCTTAATGAAATGGTGCATCCATTGAAGATTAATGACCAATCAGTGGGCGTCAAAGGAGTTACTACCTCACTACCACAGCCACAGCAACACTTGTGAACAACTGTTGCATACTCTATGGAGACATAGACCACCCCTTCCTGCAACTCCTTTGGGATAAGCTCAACGAATTCGTGTACAACCGACAACCTTTTCTTCATGCTGAATGATCTTCATTTATAAGGCTGTTTCCATCTATGGTGTACGTACTGTGATGTTCACCTTCCAAATCGAGATAGAAACCGAAAAGCTTTTTCCATTTGATAACAGCTAAAGCGGCATTTAACGCGTTTAGATCGGCAATCTGGATATTTTGCTGATACTCATTCACCTCTGCCCCGTCCCCAAAAGATATTCGTCTTTTTTGGTGCACATGGTCGCGTTGCAGTTGAGTGCTGGTCGTCACTCTGACAATGCCGCCGAGCGAAAGCGAATCCATTTCTAGGTATATACCCATGCCCACATCTACAAATGGAATAGCAGCCGCTTCCAGCCGGGCAATAATGGTATGCTTCACTGTGCCCCGGTCAAGGCATAAAAATATGAAGTCCATACCGAGGAGCTGATCAACGTTCTCTTCGGTAAGAAATTCATTATGGGGAATAATGTTCCGGCGCATTTGAGCATAAACACTGGCCAGATAATCCACCTTTTGAGGTTTACTACGTAGCTGTTCCAGCGACGGCGCACCCGGTGCCCGAAACGCGTTATGTTGTGAAAATACATCCCTATCAAAAAGATGAATTTCGTTAACCGGTGTTTTTGCGACTAAATCAAGCACATATGAACCGGTTCCACCTAATCCAATGATAGCTATCCTACCCAACGCCAGCTTGCGGGCAACAGCCGAAATCCCAGCTCGACTTGAGGCCGTGTCCATGTAGCAAAATACTGACTCAACCTCCGATTCCTCAATGACCGGGTAAGTTCGGGCTGTGATCAAAGAGTCAATCGAATGAACGGGGGCAGAAATGATATTGATGTATGTAGTCATTAATTCATAATAGTCGGCGTAGCCAACTTCCAAAGGGAAGGGTTTATTTGACATCATGTGTTGTGCGTACAGGCCAATACCATATGGATAGGGTGGCTGTCCGGCAAGTACCAACTTCACCATTGGAGTTCCGTCTTTGTGGCAGGGGTGCTCACCTGCAAAATAGGCAATGTGAGTAGCTGGCTTTGTAGTGATGTCACCAGCCATACTCAAGGGTGTTACAAGCGTTCCATACGCGACCGCTTGACTAGGGGTCACGTATGGAATGTCGTTAACAATCAAGATTCCTGCTTCCACGGCGATGTTAAACCCTTCGTCGCGGAGCCGCTTCAAATCAGGACTAAGATTTATCAGTTGGTGTGACATTGAAGATCATGCCGTCTTTAAGTTTCACAGTTTCGCCTTCTACTAGGCTACCTTCAGGCTTGTTACCCTGTCCCCTTCGGTACGTTATTGTGTATGTCACGTTGGGACCAGTGGGCGTGTTGGATAAGGCGACCAAATCACTAAAGGAGATGTCCTGTTTGGTTACGGCATGTTGTCGGCCATTGACTATAATGGTAATCTGTTGGCCGGGAGGCAATTTAGAAGCCTCGTTCCTCTCTTGGGAAGCGTTCATATAATATGCTGAATTTATAATGTGTAGTGGATGACAGAATCAATCCATGGTCAATTAACATATTACAAAACCAAAAAGTTCATTTTATAAACACTATCAAATAGTCAATTTTACAAACGTCAATAATATTGACTATGTGTCTTTTTCAAAGTATATTTGCTATGTGAACCAGAAGCAACGACAGCGCCTTTACGATCTATTAGGCGACAACGTTAAGAAGTACCGCTCCCAGAAGGGCTTAACTCAGGAGCAACTGGCTAACGAAATAGCCTTAACCCGCACCTCCATTGTTAATATTGAGCAGGGTCGGCAACACCCGCCATTGTACCTGCTTTTCGATATAGCAAAAGTACTTGGGGTTGAGTTGGGCACGCTACTGCCAGACGAGACCGTTTTTCTGAATACGAGCCTAATTGACGAAGAATCGCTCAAAGACATATCCGAGAAGGATGTACCTAAGCTTACCTCATTCGTTGCAGATTTTATGAAAAAAACTGGAAGCCATGAACAGAAAACGGCAAAGACAGATTGAGGAGATAGCCCATGCTACACTCCGTCGATGCGATGCTTATCCAGTGAATGCGTCTGAGCTAATCAGTAATGGAGGTATTGACGTAAAACAGGTCGCAGCTACCTTAGGTATCGAACTGATGCTTTACGACTTTGGGGAGGATGTGTCGGGAGTGCTGTTGAGAGACGGAGAAAAAGCAAAGATCGGCTATTCTACGCAGACTGGCCTACTCCGGCAGCGGTTTACAATAGCCCATGAGTTGGGTCACTACATTCTGAACCATCAGCGGCAGGGTGTCTTCGTCGATACGCCCGAAAAGTACTTTACATTATTTCGGGATAGCAAATCGTCTACGGGCGAAGATTTCCAGGAACGTGAAGCCAACGCCTTCGCAGCCGCCCTCCTGATGCCCCGTGATCTGCTGATTGAAGCGGCTACCAACATCTACCAGTCGGGCATCACAAGAAAAGAGGATTACGATATGGTGCCCGTGCTGGCCGATGCCTTTAAGGTCAGCAACCTGGCTATGAGCATCAGGCTAACTAACCTTGACCTCGTCTGGTAACTGTGTACTTATCAAAAACCTTTAATAAGCCGGTTGTTTACCTGCTTTGGTGTATCAATTCATATTGGTTTAGCTGTTTTTTACACACTAAGGCCCGTGCGTAGGTTACGGCCACCGAACCATACTTTTTCAGAAAGGGTGCTTTCTCTTCCAGCGTCCCATCAGGTCGGCCAATCTTCTTGCCTTGCAGACGAGCTTCCTCCATCCCGGGCAAAATTCGTTCGCGAAGCGTCTCTCGTTCCAGGCGGGCAAACTCTGCGGGGCCGCCCTGGCCAGTAGGGTAAACATGAACTGAGCAACCGGATTCCGCTTCCCATTTTTGAGTGTCTCCAGACCAAAGTCTTGCACATATATACTGATGCTAACTGAGTCAGCTCGTCGACGATATGCAGTACCTCTACTGTGGAACGACCCAGGCGTGAAACCTCACTGACGAACACCTTCTGAGGGGTAGTTGACACTTTTACTGATAAACTGGGGTATAAAGTTCTGGCCTTACGATTACCAACCATCCAGCGTGATACTATAGTCTTATCTGTCATACGTAGTAAGTTTATTTTACTCGAATTTTTAGATATTCATGATCTGACTACGCTGGCGCGTAATCTGGCCTTGCAGAAACTTTGTAACCAGTACAACTAATCAATCCTGGAAATTCTTACCTTTTCTTTTCACTTATCAAAACAGGATTGGGAGCAGTCGACCGGAAAAGAAAACTGGCTTTGCCACAGGTGTTAATTCTAACCACTACCCAATACAGCCGAGTATTGGAAAGCACAGTTCAATATTGAGCAGATACCCCGGAGTATTCTGTTAGGTGGGAAGAAAATAATTATTGGTCGCGAGATGGACATAGCAGAGCTTACAGGGTTCCTTGAGCAATTGGTAAAAAAATATTTAATATCTTGTGTACTATCCTCGTCAGCTTAGACCATCGAACTTTTTTAAGAAAGAAATACCTAAACGAAAACCGCACTCTCCATGAAAACTATGTCCAATGTGAGTTGCTGCTGTTTGCTTCTGCTGACGATCTATATTAAAAATTTATTATTTACTATAAATCAAAATTGTTTATGACGAATCCAACTTCAACCTTTATTTGGGAAGGGCGCATCCACATTGGCGACGAGCCAGGTATTTACGGCAATGCCAATTACTGCGGTCTTGCCATGGAGTTTCCGCTCACGGTAAAAAATTTTAGTTTATCAAGTCCTAATGGTGATACCATAAAATATGAACTCGACACGGAAAATGTAAATGTGTTCACGGGCTATAATGGCCATCGGATTGTAGTGCGGCAATATACGCCAGATCCACAGCCGGGCAACCCCTATAAGTGGAAAGAGACCATTATCAAGAATTCAGATCGAATTGCCAACGGTGCCACAAAAACGATTGTTGACGTAAATGTGTCGGGTAGTACCGATCCAATCTATTTGAGTATTGCCATTGAAGTGGATACCGATGTGAAACCAGGATTGTATGACGATTTTTTGTTCACTGGGTTGGAATACAGCACTACCTCACAGAACGTTTATGTGATTTTTGGCTTTCGGGAATAAACCAGTAATATGAACAACATTTATCAGCTCAGCTATTACCCGTGGATCACCCAACACAAAACGCCGGAAGTGATCCGCCAGAACATTGACGTTTTTGCTAGGGCTTTACAAGAAGAACTTTCTAAAAGTACAGGGCAGCAAGTGCTAGTCAATGTTCTGCCAGCGATGGAAGTGCCGCAACAAATTTTGTCCCTTGCACAAAACCAATCACACATTGCACTAATGAATCCGTTGGGTTTTATTTATGCGCGCCAGAGGAATAATCAAATTAATGCGGCTGCGGTAGCCCTTCGGATTATTGACGGTAATATAGGTGACAGCTACTTTGCGCAAATCTATACGCATGTGGATACGGGTATAAAAGACCTGCCGGCATTACGTAAACGTTCTATCGGATATGGGTCCTCGCAATCCACCTCCAACTTTATTATTCCAGCGTTTGAACTGAAACAGGCCGGTATTCATCCCTTTGCAGCTTTCAGGAGAATGGAGTTCGTGGGCGGTCACGATAGGGTTGCAATGGCTGTTTATAATAGGCAAATCGATGCGGGTGCTGGCCATGACGGAGTCATCATAGACCTGGCTGGTCAAGCTGGTTACAGCGATGCAAAGGAAAAGCTAATAACGCTTCACCGCTCCAAGCCTATACCCAGCGATCCCGTAGCCGTGAATGTGTCAACGAGTGATGAATACAATGCTATTCAAAAAGCACTCGTGTTGGCTTCACTTAATAGCCCTGCCAAAGAAGCAATATCGGAATTTTGGGGCAACGCACAAGGGCTGAGAGAAACAACGTACCAGCCGTATGAGTATCTCTTAAATGCTGTGGGTGAATTGGGACTAACTGAAAAAGATATTTTCGGTTAAAACATTTTTTTGTTTGGCATTTATACATCAAATCCGTCTGCTTTCAGTTTCAAAGAGAGTTGGTAAAACTGGGGATCAGAGATAGTAGCTGAGGTTTACTTTAATTCACTCAGCTTTTGAAGTGACGCTGCTGCAGAACTTGATTACCTGGAGGGCCTTGGCGGGAATCGGCTCACTCATGGCTGTAGGAATTCTATAGACGCGACCGCAAGGTTGTAAAGTTTTACTCCACTTAAATCATTCGGATACAGCGCTTTATGAGGAGTTGAAGTTTACAGGTTAACGCATTGCTCAATAATTTGAACGTGACTTAGGCTTGCGGTATGGCAAAAGCGGGGTCTTACATTGCCAGTAGGTAATCGTCAAAACTATTATTTAACAATATTAGAGAAGTACAATATCCGTCCAGCTTTTCGTAAGGCTTCGAATGTTGTACTTTTTAAAATGTCGTTAATTCCTCTTGATATCAAATAGAACACCACTTGCCAAAAAGCGATACGTGAAATTGCCTAACTTATACTCTATTAAGCTGTCTGTAGATTGCAGCGTTTCCTTATACCTGCCATGATTAATTTCCTTAAACTCCGGCAAAGTAATCCCTCGGTCATAATGACAGACCAACAACATGAAAAAATTGATGGTACCTAATTCAGCCTCATGGAGAGGTATAAATTTATTATTAGCAGCTTGAGGCAGATCGGCAAATGCTTCAGCTTGAATGTTCACTTCATTTATAATTTTCTTGCTTTCATGGCCCCAGTACTTCTTGGCTACTTTTTCATAACTATCTATCAGATTAGGATTAATTTGCATCAACTGTTTCGCCCATTTATTTAATCCATCTGAAGCGCTAAAATCGGTTAGGAAACCTTCATTAAAATAAAGGTAATGACCTATTTTTGGTACAAAAAAAACACCGTTCTCATCTGGACTTTCTATAGCCAGTACACGAGCAAGATAGTCAATGGATAATGTTCTATTCTCTATACCTTCCTGTAATATATCCTCTGTTGTAACGCTGTTATAAAATTCTTCAAGCTTAAAATCCCTTAGGAAATAATCAACCTTACTTCTTGTAAGCTGGGTAACGTGGGTTTTAGTGCTAACGAAAACAATGTTTTGGGTAAACACCTCAAAAATTACAGCGGTTATATCTGGATTTTCGGGAGGGTAACCGTAATAAGCTTGAACTTGATTCGTATTATACCCCAAATGTTCAGAAATTCCATTTATGGAAGTGTCTTCTAGAGCCTCGGTCAACTCCTTAAAGGCTTGACCCTTAGGAATAAAGATTCCACTTGATTTTTTCTTTTTATTAAAAATTGAAGAAAACATGCTAATAGTGCTTTTAGCTATGAACTGTCTTGGTTTACAAAGTAAACTATTTGTGCGTAGACTAAATAGTTTACTTTGTAAATTCATACAAGTTAAACCACCCAAGAGCCAAGTGGCCGTAAATCAGTTGATGGTTGACAAAACGAATAAGTTTAAAGAATAATAAAAGAGTTGATTAAAAGCCAATCTGAAACCCCGCTTTGTTGTCTTTTGGGAAATCTAGTCTGATTTTTGGATTCTTACCACTGCACAAACCTAAAGGCCGGCGGACAAAGATTAGGGCTTATCTCCCCATGAGCCATAGAAATCGGGCCGGCCTTTTTTCCTTCAGTTTCAGTGGTTCGCTACCGCAGCAGTACTTAAAAGCCTAGGCTTTACATTTACAACTTTGAATTTGCTAAAGCCAGAAAAAGCTGTCAGAGGATTCATTTACTTCCTTTAATAGCAGCATAAAAGCATCGGCTACACTTCTATTATTCATGGTCTCTTAGCAATTACAACAACTTATCAGCCAACAGATAGGCATTATTTAGGTTGAACCTTCTGGAAGTAATACTGTAGAAACCAATTGGGTACAAGCTCTTGGTTGTCAATCTCCCATTTTTTTTCACCCCCAATTACTTTAAAGTAGGCAAAGGGTTCAAAGAGCTCACCAGGGTTTTTAGGTATGGAGTTGTCAAAAAAGAAAGTTTGGTAGGTCAGTTGAGCCGCTTCGTAAAGCAGTTCCAGCGATCGGTAATAACGGGATTCAATTTTGTCCGGCGGCACGTGGTGCCCCCCCTGCTTGGTACGCACCTCCACCCGGAATTTATTCACTTCCGGAGATTCAGTAGAGACGAAATAGAGGTATACTTTATAACCTGCCTCGGCTGCCTGACGCATTACATCCAATTTGGATGGATGGGAAAAAACGGTTTCAAAGGAAAACTTTTTGCGTTCTTCGAGCAGCTTTTTCCGTAGATAATCCGCTAAAATCTGAGCCAGGCGTTCGTCGCTGGTTTCCTCCAGAAGCCGCAGCCGAGTTCCATGCATGGCAAAACTTGCCTGAAACTGAGTTTGCGAAAAAGCCCCGCCGACCAGGCCCGAGGCAAGTGCTACCTCAACAACCTCATCCAGGGTTGGGTTGATTTCGTACTCATCAAACTCAAATCTATCTTCCCGGAGAGATCGGGCAATGTCATCCGCGTTGATGTATAGGCCAAAGTCAACCGGTAATGAATTAATCCGATAAGCCCGTACCGCCTGGATGATCGTACTCTTACCTGAACCATTGGGTCCGGCAAATACCCGTAAGCGAAGCGTCGTGTTAGTCAAGAATTAGCTGCGCAGGACGTTCGACACGATTAATGGGCGCTAGCCTGGTTTCCTGGCCATCCCGGTCCAGGCGCACCACCCACCCATCCTGGGCTTGAATAATGTATCCTGAAACCTCCATTGCCTTTTGGGACGCCTGCCGTACAGCCGCGCTGGTTGCCCGTACCAATACGCGCCGGGTAACATCGGCTCTTCTTCGTTGTGCTTTCTTGGCCATAGCTCGGTTTTTCAACTTTGGATAAAGATATACGTCTTTATATTATAAACGTAAAGGGTACTGATCAAGTTTAATTAAGCACTAATAACAAGTCGAAAAATAACGGTGAAGTGCCCTCAATTTATGTTTACCTTCAAGGAGGGAGCCGGAACGCTGGGCCCTTGGGAACCGGATTGGCTCAATCGTTCCTTCCGGTCATTGAAAGGAATGCCTGATGTAACGACCATCATTCAGGAAATCTGGTGCCGGGGAGCATCAGCCGTCGAGAACCAAGATTGTCATTCGGCAAGTATAATCCGGGCGTAGGCCACTCCGCTACTGTGTCGTGTGTCGAACGCACTACGCTTGAAATAGTCCAAAAGCCTAACTGGTTACATTTAATTATGAATACAATTACACCCCAGGTGCGACAAACAATCACTCAACTTTGTCTGGCTATTCAACGCAGGCAGGTTATTCGGATCAGGTACAATAATAAATGGCGTACCGTTGAGCCATATCTGGTAGGCCGGCACAATGATACGGATAATCCAACGCTGCGGGCATATTACGTGGATGCTCCTCTGGAAGGTCAACCTCCTCAACGGCAACATTGGCGGTTGTTTACCATTGAAAAAATTGAAGAAGTAGCACAAACAACCAGTACGTTCCGGATACGAGCTGATTATGACCCTGTAGATGATAATATCTTGCAGGTTGACTGTCGAATTTAGTCATTGACGTACCGTCAAAATACGTTACTAGTTTTCTGCATAGCCAGACTTACGACTTGCCTTTCTTTTTCTTTTCGTCTTTAAATAATAAAACCAGTCGCTCTGGTATGGCATAGGAGTTTGTTGGCTCAAACTTTTGGAGCGGCTTCGCATCGAAATCCGAAAAGTCCTTGTTCAGGAAACTCCTGATAGACTTCTTCATTTTGAGCCGCTTTCCAGGATAGAATACCTCCTCGTTGGATTCTGTGTCAAAGAACTCGCTATCTTCCGAATAGGCGTTAGATAGCTTTAACACATAAAAACCTTTGCTTTTCTTGTGGCTTAGGTCCCAGAATGTTAGATAATTATACGTCAGCTTGGCAATACCCAGTTCGTATTCTTTAAACTTAACGGAATGCCGTAAATAGTAGCCTGGATCAGCATCTACCCCATCCATGGCTAATTCCATTGTGGAGTAATAACGGTAAAATCGCTCGTATTCGAAGGGCAATACCCACAATACATAAACACCCAATGAATAGTACAGCGATGTACGTCGGTACACGTCAGCGACCGTGAGGGAACTGGCCTGCACTTCAACGGCAACTTTACTTTTCAGGGTTTCAAAATAGACATCAGCCCGCAAAATATCCTTTAGACGATGCTCCACATCAACAAACTGAATTGCTCTCTCCCACTTTGTTTTCAGATGCCTGTAGATATCCAGTTTGATTTTCATATGCACCTCGCTTTCCCCGGCATTGTCGCAGTTGGTTAGGCGCTGATGACGAAAATAGGCAATCTTCTTTAATCCTTTATTGAGAATGACTATGGACTGGCAGTCCGGACAATGGTAGGTATGGGTACCCTTCTCTTCATCATCGGCCAGTACCTTTTTCTGATCGGAAAGTCGAATGGCACTCAGCATGTTTATTATGAAAAGCCCCTCATTGACCAATGAGGGGCTTACAGTCAAATGAAAACTTTATTACATGTCGATCTAAAAGGAATCTGTATCCTTTAGCGGACAACGACTATCTTTTTCGCTAAAAGCTTGTTACCCGTTCTCAACTGGACGATCAGCAGACCAGGTGCTTTATTCGGAAGGGCCACCTTCTCGATATGCTTTCCTTCTCCTTTTAGCTTCTGTTCATAATAGCTTACCCCTAATAAATCGACAACCGATAGCACCGCATCCTGGCCAGCTTCCACGTAAAAGCCTACTTCGAACTCGCCATTAGTCGGATTAGGCGCAACATTTAATTCGCTTCCTGTGGTCAGGGTCTCGTCAAAAACACCGCGCCGTGTACCCGGTGAACAAGTAATGGTTTTCGGTGAATTGTTCAACGTATAGGTACAGCCCGATACCCGGATGGAAATGCTTCGGCTCTGTCCGTTCTTGAGCGAACCGGGCGTACTAATGGTGAATCCATGATAGCCGTTGCCCTTGCCAGCGTCAACCAGATCCTGGCGGAAGTTACCTGCTGGATGATTACCTGATATTAAGGTGCTACCTTCATAGACATCTACATTAACTACTGTATTGGGATTGCTTGCGTCATACACCCAGCCCCCCAGCGTACCGCAGTCGGCGTAGTCAAAGTGCCCTTCCAGCGAACCACAGTTAATATTGGAGCCTCCCCCTGCGGTGTTCACCGTAATGGTGATGGTCGCGGCCGTACTGGTACAGCCATTGACCGAGCAGGTAGCATTGTAGGTGGTGGTAGCGCCGGGCGTAACGGTGATCTGATTGCCCTGCTGGCCGGTAGACCAGCTTACAGTGCCTGCGCAGCCGCTGGCCGTCAGCACACTGCTTTGACCGCTGGTAAGATTCGTTGAAGAGGCTGATAGCGCCGGTGCGGCAGGTGGAGTACAGCCACTCGAATTGGGATACAGCCGGCAGGCAGGCACAAGCTGGGTAGCTTGCCCCGGTGGCGTCCAGAAGAGCCGAGCTTCGTAGCCGCCCCCGCCCTGCATCCACTCGACCTTAATATTGTATTTGGTGCCCGCTGTCAGGTCAACCGTAAAGGTGTGGTCTTTGGGGGGGTAATAGCTCCAGTCATCGACCACCAATTGGCCGTTGAACCACACGCGGGTGCCGTCATCGGTGCGCATGTTAAACGTATAGGTACCCGTAACGGGGGCCTCTAGCTGGCCTTCCCAGCGGGCCGAAATGTTCGAAGCCGTTACGTTCGTACCGGGCATGATTTGAGTGCCATCGCCGGTAAAGTCAATAGGCCCCTGCGTCAGTGTAGCGATAGGGCTCCCCTGTAAGTCAGTTCCAGTGTAATAGGTAGCCGTCAGGCCAATACCACTGCCGCAGCCAGCACCGGATGAACCCACCGTAACTTGAATACTGGCATTGGTGCTGGTACAGCCATTGACCGAACAGGTGGCATTGTAGGTGGTGGTGGCCCCTGGACTGACGGTTATTTGACTGCCCTGCTGCCCGGTTGACCAGCTTACTGTGCCCCCGCAGCCACTAGCCGTCAATACACTGCTCTGACCCGTATTAATTGTGGATGGGCTGGCCGACAGTGTAGGGGCCGCCGGTGGTGTACAACTGCCGGCTGAGTAAGGCGAAAGCACTGCACCGGGAACAATCTCGGAAGGGCTTGCCGTTGATTGGCCGGGCTTAGCCCACCCTACCGCCAGGTTATCTCCCCAGCCGCCCTCGCGGTGGCGGATCTCGAAGTAGTAGCGCTGACAGGCAACCAGGTTGATGGTAGCTGACTTCTGATTGGCTTCCTGGTTCCAAACCTCCGGATTGGTCCAGTTATCGACCCAGGCCACCCGCTGCATAGCTGAAGGACTTTCGCTGGTGCTCAGGTAAAGCTCACTCTGGTCATCACTGGAAATCCAGAAGGTATAACCGCCGGTTTGGGGGGCTGTGATGTAGCCCTGAATCTGCTGGCCATAGCTGTCTCCCCAGCTGGTCTCGGTTCTTAGTTCGGTCACATTGCTGACGGAAGCCGGAGTGATGGTAAAGTTGTTGGTCTGGCTGCTCAAATCACTTAAGGAGGAGGTGTTGAGGCCGGTCCAGCGTTTGAGGGTAGCATACCCGGCTGCGGGGGTACAAGCTGTTCCGCCAGTAGGATACAGCCGGCAGGCCGGCACGAGTTGGGTGGCTTGTCCGGGAGGAGTCCAGAAGAATTTGGCTTCGTAGCCGCCCGTTCCCTGCTTCCACTCAATCTTGATGTTGTACTTAGTGCCGGCGGTGAGGCTTTGGGTAAAGGTGTGGTCGGTGGGGGGATAGTAGTTCCAGTCATCGACCATCAGTTGGCCGTTAAACCATACGCGGGTGCCGTCGTCGGTGCGCATATTGAAGGTGTAGTTGCCGGTGAGGGGGGCTTCGACCTGGCCTTCCCAGCGGGCGGAGATATTTACGCCGGCTACGGACGTACCGGTGATTGTCTGGCCTTCACTGCCGCTTAGGTCAATGGGTCCCTGAGTTATAGAAGCAATCGGGTTGCCCTGCAACTCATGACCGCTGTAGTAGGTTGCCGTAAGGCCACTGCCGCTGCCGCAGCCGGTATTGGTGGGAGTGCCTACTGTCACCTGAGCAGTAGCCGTTTTGCTGCACCCGGTTTTAATGGCCGTAACTGTATAGGTGTAATTGCCGGCTGTGGAGGGCGCATTAAACGTTACAGTACTACTAGTTCCGCTAATACCATTTCCCGACCACGAATAACTGACATTACCACAATCACTTCCACTACAAGAAACCGATAAGGTAACCTGACTACCGGCATTCACATTCCCTCCTCCACTGGTTGAAAGGCTATAAGCACAGTTATTGTCGGGTCCTTGATTAATCCGGGCAATGCGATTTCCGGCATTATCGTAGCTATACCTGACCTGAGCAATTCCCTGCAACCAGCAGAGAAGCAGAAGTAGAACGGTAAAATAATTTCTCATAAAAAAGGAAAGTTTAGGGTTCCGATTTAAAAGGCTCAACCACTCGGAAAGATTTAGTTAAGGAAGCTACTTTTATCAGCTTTTTCTAATTGCACCTTCGGGAGAATAACCAATAATGAGGCTACAAAAAAATCCAAGTTATCGGTGCTTTATATTTATGCTTCTAGTTTGGAATGATGAAGCTTCTCTAACTTCTTTTCTTGTTTATTTTGTTTGACCTTAAATATAAGTTCTTCTCTATTTTCCACCATTTTTTGCAACTGGTTCAACCATTGACTTACATCAACTTTCCACATAGCAAAGTGAGCTACATCCCAGTTACTTTTCTGTATGTGACTTAAAATGCTTCGCACTTGGTCATCGTTACTTGTACATAATGCTAATGCAAGTTTCGACTCTTGGAGTACAGCTTGTAGATAAGAATTGGGGGCAGCACTTAAATACGATGTTTTTGAGTATTCATCAATAGTAGAAAACAGTTTTTTCAATGACACATCTCCTTCAAAGGGTATTGGTATTTGTTTTTTTACCTCACTTAGTACATCCGAAAAAAAGGCAGTGTGCTTTGCATAAGGTATAGAAAACAGCATCCCTTTTTTATTATTAAATTCTTTTATAATTATTGGATTATCTAGACACGTCTTAATGTTCTGTTTCCACAATGGATAACAAATGAAATATGGTCTGTAATCCTCTGTTCTGGGAAGCTTAACTAGTTCAAGTCCTATTATAGTTGGACCAACTATTTTATAGAACTTGTTCTGTGAATATACTGCTAATTCAGGAAAGGCATTTTGCCAATCTTCAGTAACTTTCTTTTTTAGTTGAATCATGTTATCAGCCGTTGTTACGGTCTAATTATTTGTATTGAATACCCAGGAAAATTTCTTGAATATTTCAGGTATTGACTTGAACCCATGACAGCATTACCGAACTTGTAATCAAATATAGTTCTACTCCCATGATCAACAACATCAAGAAAGCCACGGTTTCCTACCCCATTATTGAAATAGTAATTTACATCCAATCCTCGGTTTCCATAAAGCCTTTGATAGCGACTCAGTAAGTTGTTTGCATAAGCATGTTTAGCAGTTCCAGCAAATCTTCCAGTTCCTCCAATTGCAGCTTCTGCCTTTGTTGCGGAACGAGAAACAAGTTGTGCATTTGAAAGTCCTCCACTAGCCACCCCTCCTCTTATACTGCCAGCGCCAAGGTTGGGTATAGAAGTTATTCCTTTAGGAAGTATTGGAATAAAATTAGTTTCCCAGTAAACAGGTGTTACTGCCCCAGAGGCCAGCACCGGCGGCATAACATACCGCATGGCATCTAAAACATCCGCTACACCCAAAAAGCTCTGCCGCACTTGACTGGCTGCATCTACTAACCGGGGTGCCCGCACGATTACCTCCTGAAGCGTTCCTCCATTCAAAGGCGGCCGAGGCTGGGCAAACATGGTATAAGGGTCTTCTAAGGCGTTAAGAAACGAATTATATTTAATAAGCCCTGTCAGCATTCCTGTCAGACCACCCATGACAGCCCCTTTCCAGGCTCCCTGCCAGACATTGCCCCCACTAAGGGCCGCAAAACCGGCACCGCTTACTAAACCGGCGGCCGCCCCCGATGCCGCATAGGCCGGAATCGCACTGGCAAACATGCCAGACGAAGCGCTCACCGAGAAAGCCCCCAATACCGCCTGACCTATACCAGCCGAAAAAGCAGCAATGGTGGCTCCTCCTAACGTATAGCCAACTAACCCCCAGCCTGTAGCTCCATGAGCTTTACCCGAAAGATAACCCACCAGCGCCCCTATCCCTACCGCTACCCCTATACACACAGGGCAGTTGCCGTCGGGATCGTTATACACCATGGGATTGTTAAACGCATACGCATAGCGGTTAAACGCTTGGGTATCAAAGGGGTCGGCTACGATGTTGTCGGGGCTGAGCACTCTGCCTAATACCGGGTCGTAAATGCGCCCATTCATGTTGATGAGCACGAAGGGGTCGAGCATCTCGTGACCCGTATAGCCCCGGTATAACCAATCCGGCGCGCTGCTAACGTTGTTGTACGTCCAGTCGTTGGCGTTCCGTCGGCGGCCCCAGGGGTCGAAGTTCTGCTCGGCTACCAAAGCCCCGCTGCTGTTGCTCACCGTCAGGATTGACCCAAGGTGATCGGTGTAGGTATAGTAGTAACTATCGTTGCCGTTCTCCCGCACTACAATAGCCACCAGACCTGCTGGACTACTGATGTAATGCAGATATTTATCGTTATGTCGCTCCACATCGCCTAAATAGTAGCGGGTCCAGAGTACATTGTTATTCTGCTTTAGTACTCCTTTGTAGCGCTCGTAGTCAGCATCATAGGTGTAAGTCAGCTCATAGCCGTTCTCCGTTAGTACCTGCGGCTGCATAAAGGCCGTATAGCTAATCTGCTGTTGTTGGCCGGATATTACGCCCTGATCATTGCTGACATACTCCACCGCATTGGGCTTGCTGCCCAGATAGGAATAGGTACCGGCGTCAGTTTTGGTATTAATATTACCCGAGGAGGCATACCCCATCGAAATGGCACTCTGGCCCTCGACCTGAAAGCTGGTGAGTCGATTCAGGTTATCGTAGCCGAAATTCTCTTTTTTCCCTTTCCGACTATCCTGCCGGTAGTTGAGGTTACCGGTCTGATAGTTCCAGTTCAGATTCAGATCCTGAACGTCCTGTGTATAATAACGGGTAGGCGTTCCGTAGTAGTAATCAATCTGCGAGTTTTTGCCGTTGCCCAGGCTGAAGGTTTTCACTTGGCCCAAGCCATTCAGGCTACCGGTATTGTAGAGCGTAACGGTATTGCTACTGTTTTTGATGGAAGTCAGGTAGCCGTTTCCGTCGTAGTAATGATTGGTGCCAAAGCCCGTCGAGTAATTTCGAGATATTACATCGCCATAGGTATTATAGCTAAGGGTAGTTGTATAGACCGTACCATCAACGGTTTGTTTAAAGGTTTGAATTCGTCCTTTATCGTCGTAGGTGTATTCGGTCGTATTCCCCGCAAAACCCGTAATTTTCCGGACCTGATTCGTAGAACTTCCCTGCGAGCCGTAATACTCGGTAACCGTAGTGCCTTCGGGTCCACTGCGTGAGGTATTCCGCCCCACCATATCGTATTGCATGGTGTGGGTTTGTGCATTGGCATTGGTTTGGGAAACGAGTTGCCCCAACGCATCGTAGTCGTAGCTGGTAGTACCCGCATTGGCATCGATGAGTTTGGTTTGCCGCCCGTAGGCATCGTATTCGTGAGACGCGATAACGGTACCATCTTTTTTTACCTCTTTCAGGCCTCCGTGGCTGTAGTACGAATAGCTTAACGAACCGCCGTTGTCGTTAGCCGTAATTACCTCGCCACTCGCATCGGTAGTTTTGGACGATTGCTGCCCTGCCGGATTGGTGGTGGTAACGGTCAGGTTTCCGTTGTTATAGGCATAATTTAGCGTGGTGGTTCCGTAAACACCGTTCCCGCTATTTGCTAGGCGATTGTATTCGTCGTACGAGGAGGAGGTGGTTAGTTCATTTTCGCCGGGCAGGTATGGCTGTGTAGACGAAACGACATTCTCCCGGCTGTCGTAAGTCTGTTTCTGGGTAATCCACTGACCGTTCATACCTTCGGTCTGTTTGCGGATTTCGCGCCCCAGCCCATCATACCAGGTCTTTACATCAGGTCTGCCCGGATGTTGCAAATAGGTGTAGTAAACGGCCCCTTCCGAGAAATCCCAGCCGTAGGATTGCTGCACACTGTATCCTTCGGGAAAGTTCGTTGTTTTGGCTCGGCCAAACGCATCGTATTCATAGCTGGTTGTCAGACCAGCGATACTGGTTTCGAAGAGGGGTTTGCCCCAGCGGCTATCGTAAGTGGCCGTAGCGGTCTGGCCCAACTCGTTGGTAGTGCTGGTCGGATAGCGCCCTTTTCCGTCGTAGCCAACGCTAGAGGAGCGGCTTGCCAATCCAGCCGGACTAATGGTGGTCTGAGACACATTGCCCAGACTGTTGTACCCATAAGAAGTAGTTATATATTTAGGCAGACCAGCAAACTCCGTTTTTGACGTTACCTGCCCAATGCCATTATAGTTGTACGTGGTCGTTATACTATAGGAAAGTTGTCCGGAGCGGCTGCGCGTTGTGGTGACCTGAGTCGGATGAGCAGGCACCGGAGTACCATACTGTCCATACTGGGTGTCGGTTGTGGTAGTCACCACGTTATTGTTGTTCTCTACGCTTTGCGTAACATTGCCGTAGCTGTCGTAGCTGAGGGAGCTGGTTACCGTGCGGCCTTCCAGGTCCTGATTCTGCGTGCTGCCGTTTACGCGCTGCCAGAAGCGCCGGTTACCTAAATCGATCCACTGATTTGCCAGGGTCGTCTGGCTGAGCCGCTGCCCTGTTGCCATTAGGTACGTGCTGGTCTGGTACAAAGCCGGGGCAAAGAACGTGGGATTGAATTCGGCCGTGGATTCGGTGCGAATACCCATCGTCAGGTCGGAAGCTGTCACCTTCGTAAAACCCAGCAACCCTTTTCCCGCCCGGTGCAGACGCATACCGGCATAGCCGTATTGTATGACCGACTCGCCACCAATACCATTCTGAGCCCGTTGTTCCCAAACCAGGTACATCGGAAGCTGCATGGTCAGCAGCGGATACCCTGTCAGGCTGCCCTGCGTATAGAACGAGCCACCGTCGGTAAGTTTCTTGTAGGTAAAACGCTGCTCATGGTTGAGCCCATTCTTTACTTTTTGGAGCAGGGTTTCGGTGCCCTCCCGCCGGAAGTAAAAAATGTCCATGGGGGTATAAATGTCTTTGTAGTTAATAATGTCGGAGCGGCCGTCGCCGTTGGCATCGCCAACCATTGGCGGTGGAGCACCCAGGTTAGCTGTCATCGATTGGCGGACGCGCAGCACTCTTAGACCGGTTCCTCCATGATAATCGTAGCCTTTGCTGTAATAGACATCGTGTTCGGCCTGCCCGTAACTAACCTGCCAGGCGTGGTAGACATCGGATTTACCGTCGCCGTTGAAGTCTGATACAGCCAGTTGATCGCCAGTATAGGGGTCGGTATTCGGTGTACGGGCAAAGGTGAATCCTGTTTCTAGATACACCTTGCCGGTCGATATGAGTACCTGCCATTGATTCGTCGTTGAATTCTTGACCAGCAGGTCGGTTTTCTGATCGCCGTTGAAATCGCCTACGTAAAACAGGCCATTTTTGTTGAGGTAGGCGCTGCTGGACGTATAGTAAATCTGACGAGCCGTATACTGATCGAAGGTGATGATTTCACACTCGTTGTTTTTGATCAGCATCAGATCGCTTTTACCGTCGCCGTTGAAATCCAGCACCAGTACATTATCAACGCCAGCCCACTCGCTAAGGGGGAAATGAAGCGTACCCGAGGTGCCCAGGGTGAGAAAACCCGAAGTGGTCTGGCTATAATAGATATGGGCGTAATAGCTGGTGCCGGCCGGATTGCCCAGCATGCTGACAATGTCCTGAGTACCGTCACCGTTAAAATCTCCCGGAAACATGAAGTTTCCCGACGGGTGTACCCGAGTAAAGCCAGGATAAGGGGTAATATCCTGCGTAGTAAAGCTGATCTTTGGCTGGCCGTTGCTTTGCCAGTTCTGATTAGGAACGCTATTGTATATACGTAAGTAGTTGACAGTCCAGTCACTCCGGTTGATGTTACTCATTAGTACATCATCGACTCCATCACCGGTGAAATCATAGGCCGTAAAGCTGTAGGCATTGGGAACGTTGCGTTTCCCGATCAGGCTTGATCCGGCCGGCAGGTTCTGAACAGCTCCTATGCCGTAATCTTCTGGTTCAGTGGTGTCGAGTGCCCGCACAAAGACAGTGAACTTGGTGCTAAAGAAAATGGGGGGCGCATTAGGATAGGCTTGATAAACCTCATGATCTGGCGTCAGAATATCGGTCATACCGTCACCGTTGAGGTCTCCCGTCAGCGGTGAAATATTGTATCCAAACAGATCCGGTGTTTGAACCCGGGTGAAGTTGGCTGGGGCGTCCCCATATTTAAAGTGCGTGGCGTTGAGTGAGGAGCCGTCGCTGCCCGCTTCGGTAAGCGTTTTCAGGTAGGAGCCAAAGTTCTGTCCACCATCGTACGAGGGGTCGGTACCATATGTAAGCTGGTATGATTTGACCGCCTGCCCTTCGGCCTGCGTGGTAATTCGGTCCAGCAGATAGCGGGATTCGATCTTAGTATCCGCCTGAAAGGCCAGATTGATGTCCTGACGCGTTTTATAATAGAACTTGACCTGATTATAGGGTGCCTGGCCGGTATTGCTGTTGCCCGTATAATTAATCTGGTCGATAAGCAGATTGAAGCCAACATCTGACCGGTAGACAAAGTCGATGTAATTGCCATCCGGATACCGGATTTTGCTGATACCCCAGGTAAGAACGGTGGCAAATTGGCCTGAATGACGCGAGTCGGACGTGTGGCCAAATTCCATGATAACCCCTTCTTTGGTGGTCACCTGAAACCATTCGGGGCCGTTACCCTGCGAGCCGAAAGACGTGATGGTCGAGAAATTTTCGCTTTCGGTTCCGTAAGTAGTTCCGTTACCGCCGTTGCTGCCGGATTTGAGAATCAACCGCATGCCGTCAAGTACGAACCGATCATTATTGTTCATCTCTACGGCATTGGTCTCGCCATCGTAATACATAGTACGAGGTACTCGGGTAATGAACGACAGCCCTGACAAGCCCCATCCCACCCCGGCTATTCCATCGCCTGATTGAGAGTTGTAGCTGAGGGCGATGGACGGAGCTACCCCATTGGTGCCCGGCGGCACCGTAATTGGAATGGTATACGACGAACCACCAGACGGCGATACACCAGCCGAGCCGGCAGTACTACCCACCGGCAACGCGACGTTGATGGTTTGCGCGTTAAAATTGCCATTGTCGTAAACGGGCGTATAGCTGACATCCTGAGCCAACGCGCTCAGGCCTTGTAGTAAGGTTACCAGCAACAATATCCAATAGAGAATGGAGATTGGGAGTTGAAAACGGGTACGAATGACCTGGCCAACCGTGCGGATATGTGGCCCAAGGGAAGGGATAAACATGGAAAAGCTATGGATGTACGGTGGATAATACAGCGAATCGAGTGGGGTGATTATTTAAAGCAATTGGTTTCCCTGTTTTTTCTCGCGCTTTCGAGTTTGCCTTTTTTTTCATTCTCTCCCGCCTGAGCAGGAAAGAAACACCCCTGTTTCGATTGAAAGTAATTGGCCTCGGGTCCACACACGATGGCGCAGGCGGTACCTTCGATTATATCCTTATTGGCCATTTTATCATCGACTCTCATGCGGTATTTAAACAGGCCTTTATAACGTGTGCCATCTTTTCGTAGCCCGTTCCAGGCATAATAAGACAGTTTAGTCGAGTCTGACCCATCGAAACGAGGACGCATGAACAGGACGGTGTCACCAGTAGCGCTTAGGATGGTAAACCCCCAGACAGTGCCTACCTCGTCGTTGACATAGGGCCTGAAGTAGTCATTAACGCCATCCCCGTTGGGCGTAAAGGCATTTGGGACATATATCTGCTTTTTAGCTCGAGTAAATTCAACCGGTTGGGCCCCGCAGCAACCTTCATACTCATTCATCGGCATGGTATGTTTGGGGGCAAAGCGGGCTGAAGTGGACAAGACAAAGAGTAAGGCAAGAGAAAATGAGTACGATAAAGGTTTACAATTCATAAGGTATAGCTGTTACGGTGTAGCAATTGGGTACGCACTGGGGTTAGTTGAGCTTACAGATAAGCTACTAACACCGCCAAATGTCGAATGTATCTATAGTACTATTGAATTTAGAATTGTTTATCAAAAGCACATGCCAAGCCAGGGCAGCTCAGAACAAAGCTTCCGCGTCGATCACCCCAAGTTTAGGACGAAAGGCGGCCCGTTAGGGTGGCTATCTGGTTTACTGGATTTAGAGGACTTGTATGGGGCGGTAAGAACACCGTTTCGAGCCGCAGTAATAACCGGCCGTTGAATTCTGTAAACTGAGTAAAATAGGCCTGGTAGGCCCAAATTCTAGAAGGTAAAAAGTGTTCATAAAGGATTTAGGTACAAGGTTCGGTGCACAAGAATAAATGCCCAAATAATATTATGCAAGTATGTTGCTTTAATAATTTCTATTGTTTTTCTAATCGGCTGATCCTCTAATCTTTATATAAATACAGGTTTTATTCATATGAAGTAATTCTATTGAGGGATTACAGCAGGAATGGTTTCTAACTCGATAGCCACACTGCAACTGGCAGGTCTGACGGTGAAATACGGCCTGGGCTTCCCTGTGTTGCTGTTGTAGCGCTTTCTGTAAGCTGGCAAATAGTGGTGCCGTTTACAACAACTGTATAAGTATGGCTTTAGCCACGTTCAGTCAAAGACGAAGCCGCTGCAGCACCTCAATCAGAGTGATCATCTGCTCAGGCTTCCAGAGATCGGGGCGCTTTCTACGACTGTAGTACGAATCTTGTGGAATACCTGCCTGCTCCAAAACAAGGCGCAAGTAATTGGTTTTTACCAGTCGTAGATTCAGGGACTCCTGCGCCCGCTGAAACGCCTGAAGAAATTCCCGGTCTTGCTCACTGCCTAATGTATTGATAATGCGTTCTATATCTTCGGTTGTTAACGACCGGTGGCCCATGCGCTTCAGGTAGACACTCCCTGAACTGCCGGATAGTAACTCGTCTGAGGCTGATGATGCCAGTTCATTAGCTTTTTTCTGAAGAGTAAGGTATTTCTGTGCTGCCTCTACTATCTGCGCGTCAGTAGTTCCCAAGTCCGCCATACAATGCGTTATGTCTGTATTTGCCGGGAGCAATATTACAGAATTTGCATCCATTTTTCTGTCAATTTTTGTAATAGGAAGTTAACAGGGCCAGCAAACTGAGGCTGGCCACTTCGGCATTGGAAAGGGGACGAAAGTCCCTCAACGCATCTATATCAAGCAGGCTGTTGATTTCCCGCAGTGAGCTGGCCAGCGCTGGCGTGTCAAGGGCTTGAGCCGGCAAGGTATTGCTGCGCTGCCATACCTGACGGTCCCGGAGCCGTCGGGCACAATAGGTTTCGTGGTAAATATGCCACCAGGCTTTCACCAGAATGCGCAGGTGCCTTGCCAGCCGCCGGCTAAAGACAACGGGTACGTTACCAAACACCCAGCGCCTGTTCAACTCCATCTCCACGGAGTTGAACAGGATTTCGATTTGTAGCTGCTCGTTCATAGCGTCTAGATTTCTACCAGGATAGGCTTATTAACCGGCTGGTACTACTTATTGAGCAAGTCACGGGTATGGGTTATCACAAAGCGGGTGGTTGCTAACTATCCAGCTATGCTTCGTTTTCTTCATGGCTCAGCCGAAAAGTTCGGCTTGTGCTGCCTCACCCGGCACCGCTGCGCTCGATGTGGTTGACGGGTCGAATACTCCGCGCTGCGCGTAAAGGCTGAACTGAATCAATTCTGAAATACCGCAGGTCAAATCCCCCTGGGAATAAGTAGTATGGTAGTAGGCTTGCAGCGGCCGACAGCGCGGAAACTTGCCGTTAGCCCGGTGAACCGTTGTTTCAAGATGCTTCTTAATTTCCTCCGGATTCTCGACCGTGACACATTCCAGTGCTTTAAGTTGCTTTTGCAGGTAATCCTGAAGCTTGTTTTTAGGGTGATGGTAATTGGTGATTTTGGCGAAATACATGGCGATTGGGGTTTGGTTAGTCGCTATCCTCCATATTCATCCACTGGGCATCCTCCTCGTCCCATTGCTGTTGCTGCAACGCCTGTTTCAGGCGGTCCCGGTGTTCAATCAGAAAATCAGCGATGTCGATTTCAGCTTCGAAAGATTCTCCGTTTTTACCCCACCTGGCCACAAAGGCCTGCTTGAAATCTTGATATAATGCCTGGGCCACGTGCTTGTTGCCGAAGATGTGCAGGCAAATCATCAGAGCGGCCTGCGCGGGACCGCTCCCACCGTAGCCCCAAGCCGGGCCATCCGGACTATGATTCCGGATGACCTGACTGTCGGCCAAATTCGTTAGCTCCTTCCCATCAACATAAAGATGATTGTCGCCCAGACTGCGGGAGATGCCTTTGATGGAAAAGGCTGTTTTTTCAAGGGTAAATTCGGGTGCTTCCATGTCCTAAATCAGTTAAATGGTACAAATTAAGAAACTAGTTGGACCTTCCAGGAGGAAGGAATAAAACCACTGCGTTGAATGCCTCTGAGCAGGGTCTGATACTTTTTACGGCCCCCTGCGATGCAGTCACGGTGAGCCGATACCTCAAAATAGAATACCTCGTAAGGCGCTTTCTTCTGAACTCCCAGCAGCACAAACCGGCTGGCTTTTGGCAGACCGTCGAGATAAAAGGCTGCCTGCCGGTCGTAGGCGTACAAGTCACATGTGTTTAGGAACTCTCCGTAAGTACGGGCGCTGGTGGTCTTTACATCGACAATCAGTTCGGTAGCCTCTACCCAAATGTCGGTTTGGCATTTGCAGGGCAAGCCCGTTTGCGGATCGTCCCAGAGCCAAGCCTGTTCAACCTGCCCTGCTTCCAGCACCTTGCTGGCAAAGCGGTTTTGACGTACCGCATCCCGCATGGCGTACAATTGCTTTCGGATAGCCTGCGGAATGGCCTGCGGCTCTCTGCCTTCCAGCAGTAGCGCGTGAAACAAGGTGCCGAATACCTGTGCCGCTTGATTGGGCTTCTCTGTTTTAGTCGAAAAAAGCTGATTGCGATATTCGGTCAGATCGGAGTTGGCATATCGGGGTAAGCTGCGGTAATCCATAATCAGAGAAGGGTAAGGCAGGCCAGCGAATAGCTGGCCTGCCGGATGATTAGAAGGAAAGGATGGTAAAGAATGGTTGTGTGTGAATGTTGCCCAGCCAGCGCACCTGGTCACGTACCTGCTCAAGTGTCGTGTGCGGCTCAATGGTTTCGCCCTCGTCATCCGATCCGGCCAGTATGGCTACACCGTGAATGGGCTGCCCGTAGCTGCCATAGGAGAAGGCAGGTAGTTGCGGCTCGGCGTATAGGGCTTCATCATCCACAATCAAGGCATCGCCGTTATCCTGTCGGGCGCAGAAGTCAATGCAGCGGCAATCAATAATCTGGTACAGGTCAATCAGGGACGCGCTGGTTTCAACGTGTTCAATGGTCTGCGTAGTCGGGTCAATCTTGATAAGCCTCATCGGAGTTAGCAGTTTGAGAGAAAAATAACAGCCCGGACTGGCGTGTCCCGGACTTTTACCCGCCGGGCCAATCGGGGTACTAGGCACTGATGCATTTTACGCTTCGGCGTTCCGACGGCAAACCGGACAGAGTAAACGGGCCTTCTTGCGATTCTTCAGCTTGCGTTCAAGGTCTTTGCCTCCTGCCCATTCGCGCACAATGGAAAAGGCAATCCCCAACCCTACGGCATGAGCCAGCATCTTGGCTCCCTTCTTCTTGCGGTGGTAGTACAAACGGGCTTCCACATTAGCGGCCCAGCCGATGTAGTGCTGAGCGTGACCCGCAATCGGGGTTTCCAAGTGAATCAGATAAACCGTGCCTTCCATACCTTCCACCGCCTTGATTAACAATAGAAAGGTACGATTATTTTACAAAAAAACCTAGTAAAAGTGTTTAAAATAATGTAAAAAGTTGTGACTTTTTTAGGCGTGGGCTGTCTACTGCTGTCTATTATCTCTTCGTTTATCCCCTTTCACACTGAGTTCATTATTTTAGTGGCTATCGAGATAGTGGTATATACAGCCTCAAATGCTTTTAATTTACTAAGCAGAAGCCAGCCCACTTGGGCTGGCTTCTCTCATTGGGAGCTTATTCATCCGCTACCGGCCCTTCCGGTAAAGCGGCAGGCGGCTCGGGCAACCCTTCCCCGTTGGCGTAGGGATGGTAATAATTATGGGCGGTGGTGATGTTGGCAATATCGCTCAGGGTTTCCTGCCGGTAAATAGGCGTTTCCTGCGCGAACTGCTTTAGCTCGCTGGTCGTCTCCACATCCGCCATTTTATAGCTGAACGTGGCAATGTAATACACGCCCTTCGGCTGAACTTTGGTGTTCTCCTTCTTCTCAGCTACGGCGGTAATGACCACATCGGCCAGCGTCAGATCGTCATAGAACAGGGGTTCAATCAGCCGAAAAATGTTGTCCACCGAAAAGCCGTGAAACAGCACCGCCGATACGGCTCCCTTTCCGTCAATGAAGAACAGTTCGGCCCAGTTCTTCACCCCCATGTTCAGAATGTTGTCCGTGAAGATACGCCAGGCAATGGGTTGGAAGGTGAGCGAGCGGCCCAGCTTCTCGGTGCCGTTGATGTTGAACACGCCTTCCTTGGCATCGAAGCGGTACTGCCGGGGATGCCCTTCGAGGTACTTGTACTTGCTGACAATCTGGCCGGTTACCTCATGAATTTTCTGGTACGGCTTCAGGGTGTTTGCACTTGTTGCTTCTCCGGATGTGTTGGACTTTGCCATAAAGAGTAAAAAGTTTGAAATCGGTCGGCCGAAGCCGGGAATAAAAAGCGGCCCAGTCTATGCCCGCCGGGCCATCGGGCAACTGGCTAGCGGTAGGACTCTAAGACCTGTTCAATCATCTCATCATACATCTCCTGTGAGATAGCGTTGGCGGGAAGCTCAACGCCGTTCAGTCGCACTTTGGTAATCTCTACCTCTGGCCCGTAACCGGGATAATCGTAGTCGGCTGGTTCGCCGGGAGTGTAGGCGTACTCAAAGTCAAAGGGTACTTCTTTTTCCAGCGTCATCGGGCTCAAATGCTTGATTAACAGTATTAATATATTCCTTTTTTACATAAAAACCAAAAATAAATACCGAAAAAAACGTAAAAACAGGGCAAAAAAAGAAGCTGTTTTTGGGGTGTTACCCTTTTATCCCCTTTCCAAAAAATAGCAATGCCAACGTGCTCGAATTGATAGAAGGAGATCGGTTCCTTTGAGGAGTAAGAAGCAGGACAGTTTGTATAAAGGAAAACCCCGCCTTTCTACGAGCGGGGTTGTTCAGTCAGAAAGGATGCTGTGTCGTTCAGCGGAACAATCAATTCCGCTTCGGCGGACAGATCGTTACTCATTGATTTATCAGGCGAACATAGTGTGTATCAAGTGTACCGGGAATAAAGAAACCCTGCCGCTGCAAATAGCGAGTGACGGCACCCGAATTCCACCGGGGCGACCAGTAGCGTGTTGCCGGATAGTGATGCCATCCAGTAGCGGAAAGTTCGCCGTTGTCCCAAACCGTCAGTGTCAGCCGGAGGTTGTTGTCTCCCTCTATATAATGGGCGTTTATATAATGGGCGTTGACCTCTAGCTTCTCCTCATCTTTCCGGCTGATACCAAACAGCGGCTGATCCTGGGCTGACCGGTTAAACGCCAGCCGGAGGCATTCGTACAGCTGCTCGTCGGTTAGTCCGGGGAGCAGCTTGAGGTAAAGTTTTACGTCACGGATCACGTCGGGTGTTTGGGCTAACCCCTGTAGCATCGTAGCATTAACGATACCATTCTGCCGGGCCACTGCTCTTCTCCTTGGGGATCATCCAGCAGAGACGAACGCTCATACGTGCATTCAGCACCCCAGTACGCAGCGATGTCGGCAACTGGTATGAACGTGGTTTCGGAACGGGCTTCCATGACTCAGGTGACAATAATTACGAAATACTAAATCTATTTTACATAAAGGGGTCGGAAGTTATCCCACCCCTTAGCGACGGTACCACGTAAACGTTACATCAAATCCGGGCTGGTGTTCTCCGTATCCGGCTTTTGTAGGATTTTCCGACGGTTGTTGAACTCATTCTGCTCGAGGACATAAAGTTCGCACGTAGCCGGATACTTGTCACGCAGTTGCTCCATTTTCTTCGCTGCCAGTTTGTAGTTTTTAAACTCCTGAGGCTGCTGCTCTCCTGGCAACGATAGCTTACACATGCTTCCATCAGCGGCCAAAAAGAATTCCTGGCCACCCCCATCTTCAAGGTTTATAACATAGTTCATCGGTGCGCACTCCGGGTCTAGGGTTGGAGCGTCACCCGCAAAGGTAATTGGTGAAACGCCATTCACTTCTACATAACCCGTCAGGCTGAACGGATAAAACATGAAGTCATCGTAAAACCTCGCATTTTCGGTATATATGGCCTCTTTAACGTGGGTAAGGGTACCGCCAAAACGGTTAACCTGGCTCAGGTCAAAGTTGACAGGCAGCAATTCAGTCGGGATCAGGTACGCTGAGCAATACGGTAGATTATCCTGCTCATAAATAAGCTCCTCAGCCAGCTTGCCTAATCCATACTCTTCCATCACCGATAAAAAGAGGTCGAGGTCCGTAAACTTTAGCGCTTCCCGTTTCATTACAGTTTTCGTTTAAGCTGGCGATCTGGTTCCTGATTTTTGATCACCGGTCCGGCGGGACCCGGTCTGGTGTCCGGATTCAGGGGCTGTTTCTCGTGGCGAAGACTCTCCGGTTCTTGTGCATTTCTGGCCTGCCTTTCAAGCTGAATCGCCTGGCTGAAAGCAGGTGTTTGCTCCGCCTTGACGCAGGCCCCATGCTCTAGTTTAATCTCCGCCTGCGTTTTAAGAAAGCCGAACGGCTGACGCTCGACGAGCAAGAGCCGGCCGGTAACCTTTTCCGTTTCGGCCACATTCCGCACCTGCTGCAGGGAGCGGGCCATTTGAACCGCTGAATTACCGTTCAACAGCACCTTGCCGGCATCGTTCTGAATGGCATAGCGAAACTTATTACCTTTCTCGACAGCTTTGGTCAGATCCAGGTTAAAGTCTTTGCCGCTGGATTTGTCCACGGCAATCTTTTTCTCCATTTGGGTCACCTCCAGCAACAGTCGGCTCATCATTGACAGGGCCTGGGCTGACTCGGGGATGCTAATCTGAATCTGCTGGCCGCTGCGGCCGATATTGATCAGCTGAGTGCTCAGCTCCTTTTGTCCGAGCGAGTCACCCTCCGAGCGGACAAACTGAGCCTGCACATTTTTGTTAAACAGGTCGATTCGCTCCAGGATTGTATCGCGGCCGGTTTTGTAGGTTGACTCCTCCGGAAGCAGATACGCAACGCGCTCGGGCGTGGCAACCGTTGGTGTCATCGGAAAGCGGGTAGCCGTAAGCTGCTGGACAAACTGAAGATCAAACCGGTGTCCCTTGGCATCGTTATCAAAGCCTAATCGGATCTGCCAGTTATCGGTTTTCTCAAAGGAGCCGATATACCGGGTAATGGTGTTAACCTGCTGGCCGGTGAGCTGGCCACCGGTTGAGAAGTACACCGAATCAAACTCGTTATCACCCCGGATGCAGCGTAATTGCTGGTGGGACAGCACATCGATGGCGCTTTCCATGATATGGAAGTAGGTCGCTTTAGGCGGAGGGTTCGACACAAAAACGCTGCCGTAACGGTCGCTGCCAGGCGCGTGCAGTTTGATGCTCTGGTTACGGAGCTCCAGTCCGGTGACCTCCGTCGACAGCCCGTTGTAATACGGGAAAGCCACGTTCGAGAAGGTGATATACTTCCGATCCGGATTCTCCTTCACCGATTGGTAAGGTTCGGTATGCCCCGTTTCGGGATTCAGGTAAGCGATCTGCGCCACGATCTTACCTGCAAACTCAGGCCGGTTAAGGGTTTGCGGAGCTATATGCCGGGTTGTTAAATAATTATCCGGCTCCAGCGGCCGGATGTCGAACTGCTCTTTGGTAAAGGGCTGTTTGGTGACTGGTTCGCCAAGCCGGCTGGTCACTTTACGGTTTTGGCTGACCTGGTTCGGATCAACTTTCAGATAATCATACAGCACCGCCGTGATGTTTCGAAACTCGTGTTCACTGGGGTGGTTAAACCTTGAAAATACCGTTGATAATCGGTTTCGTATAAAATCAATGATGGTACCGGAATCGGAGAAGTCACCAGCCCGCTGGTAAACCTGCTGGGCTGGCTCCTGCGGGTTCTTAATGATAATGGTGTCGTCATAGCCAGCATGGACCAGTACCGGCCGGTTGCGGCCTTTTTGGACCTGCGGTTCATAGCCATAATGAACGGCTAATTCAATGATCGATACGTTCGATCTCAGCTCCTGAACAGGAATTAAGTTAGGGAATCGCTCCTTTAGTTCATCAAACTTTGTCATTGGTTTAGTCGAAAAGAAATTACCCGATGTGGTGTTTAGTGGTGTTTGATACTTTCTGATCGGGCTTCTCCTCTACTAATCGCTGCATCTGCTCCCGCTGAAAATGGCTGACAGTTGTTTGGCCGGTGGCCACTTCCTGACTCCTGGTTAGGTCAGTCTTGGCACCTTCGTTGTTCTGGGCCAGTTGTTCCCCGTACCGCTGATCCGGTTGTAACTGAACACCCAACGGGCTGATGTCGGAAAACTGAAGTTCTTTCTGGGCGGCTGAGATGCTGACCATTGCCGTGAAGGACTCGCCTTGCTTATCCAGCAGGCCACTCAGCCGGATCGCATGCCCGTTGGCCAATTGCATCTGCTGATCCCGCGTCAGGTCAATACCCAGTAGCTTGGTCGGTAGCATTTCCGGCCGCAGCCGCCACAGTTCTACCGTGTTGGTCTGTGGATCCACCCGCAGGTAAGTTGGCACATAATCCCCTTTATCGGCCAGTAACAGTGGCCGGGATAAGGCACCCTCCTCAACCAGCTCTTTTTTCTCCCTTTCCGACAGCTTCACACCTCCTACTTCATCCGGAATTGTCAGGTTACGCAGCGCCGGCGTGATGCGAATGTCCGGTCCATTTTCAGTCAATACAATGCGCAGACGACCTTCCATTTTCAGTTCATCAGTTAACCAGATGGTGGCCAGTTCGGTCTGCCGTCCGCTGTACAGGGCTTCCTTAAGCTCAGGAAGTTTTGCCAGATGCTCCGGAGGATAGCCTAATTGAGCTAGTTTCGCTTCGATCTGAGCCTGGTAGGGCTCCAACTGCCGGCGCATAACGGCCGCAGCTTCTTCGACACTCAAAAAATTATCGCTTTGCGCAAATTGCCAGGCCTGCTGCCCCTGTAGGGGCGTGGGGGCGATGTTGTCGAGTCCGTCAGCCTGCTGGCGGGCGTACTGTACTGACTGTTCCATAGTTACACGCAGATTGAATTAGAGATAAATGACTACTTCGGTAAATGTAATGAATTCGTTTTTCGTAAATACACATTATGCATTTTTGTTTCAAAGAAGATACACAAGTAGCATATTGTAGTTGTTAGGGTTACTAATATAACCTCACAGCGCGATGCTGGTATTGATTGGTCGGGCGATAAAAGGGCAATAAAAAAGAGCCCCTTTGGGTGGACTCTCGTGTTCTGGTACACTCAGACCAAATTAATGTAGGTCGAACTCGGACGGAATCGGTGTCTCGGATTCGGCCGGTGGAATAATTTTATCGTCGAGGGGCATATAGCCCATCTGACGAAGCTGCTCGCTTAACTCATGGTACTCATCCTGCAGGCGCTTACTGAATGTCAAAACCTTGTTGCTAATCAACAGCAGGTCATTCCCCGAGGGGAGTACCATGGGGGCGCTGCTATTGTCGGACAGTAGAATCCAATCGAGATTATAACCTTGGGATCGATAAAAAGTCAGCACATTGATCAGGGTTTCCCAACTGCCTTTTCCATTTTCCAGACGCTGCATTTTGTAGATCGGGATACCTGCCTTGTCGGAAATATCCTGAAGCGTCAGGTTTGTTTTCAGGCGCTCGCTCAGGTGTGCGCGGAGACTAACTAATCTTTGTGCTACCAGATCTTCGATCATTTCTTGTATTTAATAGTAAGGCGTTCAAGTTCCGATTGAACAAGATTGGCAATATCCTCTTTAATTTTCAAGTAATTAGCGTGGACTTTTGTATCCAATCCCGAATCGTGGGGGGTAAAATTAGTAAAGTTGGGTAACTCCCGAACCCTTTGTTCGCTTTTGAAGTCGGCTTCGTCAATGGTCACCCGGGCGTGAAAGGCTTTGCGCTCACTTTCCTGACCGGCATTATCGGCTACAACGCCTACTACCCAGCCCTGAGAGAGCATGCCGATTTTAGCAGCCGGAGCCATAAAATTCAACTCCGTCGAAATGCCATGACTAGTATCTTCCGATTGAATGTTGAGACTTTGCTTGCGCTGCACATTTTTGCCTAACCGGTTCTGCATGGCTTCGGCCGTCTGACCCGTCACCTGGCCACTGATGACGTTGCCGCAGGTGTTTTTAATAGAATCGGCCTCTATCTTACCATAATCTTTCTCCAGCTGGGAGTAATCCTGCATGCCGATAGTGACGGCTACCCGGTTGCTGCGGCCGGTGGCAATCAGCTTGGCAATCCCTTTAAAATAGATGGTTGGCAACTCATCGACGACAATTGATGAAGGATGTTGCCCTTCTTTGTTAATCAAACTCAGTATCCGGAAGTTGAACAGGCCAAGTGCTGCACCGTAGGTATCTTCCAGTTCACCATTGTTACCCAGGCAAAGAATTTTGGGCGCTTTGGGATTATTAATGTCAAGTTTGAAGTCGTTCCCGCTCATGGTCCAGTAAAGGGCCGGGCTCGCTAACCTTGCCAGCCCAATCTGAGCCGAGGAAATCTGCCCTTCCAACTGGTCCATGGCTCCCCCCTGATAGGCCGACGCAAAAGGAGCCATATAGGCGGCAATGTCAGGCCGGTCCATCAGGATCGGCAGCAGTTCCCGATAGTTACGGCTGACGAGCTCTACCAGGTGTGGAAAAGTGCAGTACTGCCCTTTATCGTATTGACGTAAAAACCAGATTAGCGCCGTGACGTAGTTAATCGGCGATTCTATAAAATATTCGCCCTGTTTGGTGATCCACGTTTTGTTGAGATTCAGCAGCACCGTGCGGGCACTTTGAAAGGCGTGGTCGATACGGGGTAGGTAATCCGGATGGAGCGGGTTGCACCGGTGCGATTTTCTGGGGTCGTCAAAATTGATGCAGTAAAACTGAATGCCTGCCGGCAGCTTTTTCTGATGGCGGAGCATGGCGTTAAAGGCTACCAGCGATAGCGTTGGAAATTTATAATCATACACGTACATGGAAAAGCCTTTAGCGATGTGCTGACGGATGACGCTGTTGATAATGCCGAAGGACTTTCCCGATCCGGGCGTACCCGTGACCAGAGTACCCCGGAAGGGGGCCGACAGGTTAATCCAGCCGCTGCGGGTTTTGCCCTGGTAGGTATATTGGGTTGGCAGGTTTACGGAGTACTCGTTATCCAGTTTACGTTCCTCTTGCGGAAAGGTTTCATTTTCCTGATTGAAGACATCACCCCCCAACGTAAATCCCAGGAGCCGGTTAATGCCTTGTGTCCCCTTTAACAAATACAGCATGCCGGCGAGGCTGGCCACCAGGTACAGGCCGCTGACGGCCGTCAGGTCCATTCTTGCCAGCAGCCAGGCGCTGTTCTGGCGAAGCATCAGCGTACTGCCCAGATAGAGCGTCAGCCCGATGCCAATTGCCCGGATCACCTGAGAACCCCTCAGGCTGGTCGACTTTATACCCCGGCTAGCCGTGCCGTAGGCTCCGATGCAGGCTCCAGCTAGTAACTTCAGGGTCCAGGGTGTGGCGAAAAGTTTGGAGTTAGTCGTTACCTTCCCCAAAATTTGGTCCGATACGGGTGAGGCAAAGCCGTAACCGGCAAAGAAAGAGTGGAGCTCTACGTAGAAGTGCAGCGCCAGCATGGCCAAGCCTGCCCACAGTAGCATCTCCTGTTGTTTGTTGAGTTCACGTCGTTCGTCTCTCATGATAGTCTGGGTTTTTGTCGTGATTTTTTGAGCATTCGTTTCAAGTCTTGTTCACTACTCTGGCTGTTCTCCTCTGCGTTGAGTGCCCGCAGCATTTCCCAGATCAGGCCGTTATGCGTCGGAATGGTTGTCTCCTGGTTGGATTCGGCTTTCTTTTGGGCCAGGTTTGGCGCGTTAGGCGCTATCTCCTGACTGGCTGTGTCTTTTGTTGGGCGCGGCTCATAGGGTTCTCCAAGCGCTATTTTTAAGTTGTTGGCAGTATAATCTTTACCCAGCTCGCTACCGGTGTAGATCGTCCGGCGTTTGGTATCCAGAAAACTGACGCCGAACAAATTTCCATAGGCTCCCTGATGTGGCAGGATCGCCATCCCCAGCCTCTGAAGCTTCCGGTGAAAGTCTCCCCAAGAGCGGCTCTCGTCGAGCCTGAGACCAACTAGCCGGCGGAGGCTGGCCACTTGGTCCCCTTTGATTTTCTTGCCGGCGTTCATCCGTCGCTCCACGGTTTCCCAGGTTGGTCGGTAAGGCAGGCTGCTGGCTTTCATGGCCGGTCCGACGGGCTTGCCTTCCTTATCAATGGCCGAGTACTTCAATCCCCTTTTGCCACCCTCCAATGTAACCTCAACAGCCTGGACGTTAAAAATCTTGAGCAGCTGGTTATACTGGGCAAAAGTGCTGAAGCGAAAGTCTTTCAGAATGCCCTGTACCACGTTAGAGATGTCTCGTTTCAGGTCACCTTCGCCGTAGTGTACCGGTCGGAGCTCTGCCCGCTGCGGTCGTAGAGCAGCCTGCTCGGCAATCTGCAAGCCAAAGTCTTTTTCAATCTGCTGTCGAAGGGTGTTCGACTTTTCCCGCTCGAACTTATCCGAAATTTTCTTGCCGGTTTCGTCTACCCGGACCGAGACAATGTGTATGTGCGGGTGCTCGGTATCGTGGTGCTGATAGACGGCGTAGGGCTGACGGCCGTATCCCATGCCCAGCATGTATTGGTCCGCGATTGCCAGCAGGTCTTCGGGTGGCACCACCTCCCCTTTCGCCAGCGCCAGGCTTACATGAAACGTTGGTAGCTTTACCCGTTCGCTCAGGGATGCCCGGTCTTCAAGTTTGCCGGCAACCATGGCCGGCGTGAGCTGTTCGCTCGACAGCCGAATACCTTCGAAGTTTCGGACGGCCAGGCGCTGGGCCTCTCCTTTTCCAACCTTCTGCTCGTTGTAAAAAACGGCTCCCCCCGGCGAGCCGCCACTGCTAATCCTGGTAATCATAGACTGGCTGATTAATGGAATGGTTTGTGCCACAAACAGCGCTCATCATCTGCCGGAACTGCGCTTCCATCTCCTGAATTCTGGTCGTTATCGCGGACACTTCCCGCTGCAAATCGTGGTAGTCTGTCGTGCTGTTAATGCGCCGGGAAGACTGATTTATGTTGACGCCAATGCGTAACAAATCATTCCGCATTTCACGCATTAACGACAGAGCGACGTCCTGATAGGTCTCCGTTTCGGTCTTCATGGGCAGCGGTTTTTCCAGGCAAACAAAGCGGATAAAGGTGGACATATTCGGCGTTGCCGTTTTTGATTTCAGCTTTTCGAGTTCCTTATATTCATCATGTCGAAAGCGGACCTGAACGAACCGGTCGCGTTTTTCCTGCTCTGGCTTCTGGGGTGCTCCACCCCGGTAATGTTTCTTTTCCATACGTGATTTGGGTTTAAGCGGACCGACTTCGGAGGCCCGCAGGTTCAAGCCCATCAGGGGATGGACTCCGGTTTTTGTCATGACAAAAACACATCTTGCTTTTGCTTTTGCGGCCACGCAAACTTTTTATCGTCTGTGTACCGGATGATTGTCGCCTAAAAAGACGGTTATAAAGCTATAGGACTAAAGTCTTATAGGTTTCTAGCCCAACAAAAGGTGTTAGTACACGTTCCATTCCATGAGCCTATAAACTCATAGGGCTATAAACCTATAATTCTATGAGTCTATAGGTCTATGAAGAATGAAGACTTCAAATGCTTGAACCTATAAGCTTATAAGCCTATAGGTTCATAGTTGACAGATGAGTCAATTGAGGTAATCTCTAAAACCCTATAATCATACTGGTGCATACGTCTTTATGATTATGAGCCTACAGGTGCTGAGGTCTATAGATACTTATATCTAAACACCTATAGACCTTTATGTCTTTAGTTCTATATAGACTTATAAGACTTTATTTATAAAAGCCTATGAAATTAAAGGTCTCTAGTTTTATAGTTTGAAAGATATTTTTATAATTGCCCTTATATTCAAAAGCAACCTCTTCATGTCAACACCTACCTCCCAGCCATTGGCTGAAGGGGCCTATTCCGGCCCGCCTGTTGTCCTCGCTTTCGCTACCCAGAAAGGGGGCATGGGAAAAACCACCTTATCTGTTCTGGTAGCTTCCTGGCTGCATTACCGCCGGCATATACCTGTTGCCATTCTCGACGTGGACAGCTCTCAGTTGTCGGTCTATAACCTGCGCGTTCGGGAAACCGAGCAGCTCGACGAAGAAACCAAAGAGCGGTTTAATCGCCAGGATGTGGACCCGTACCCGATCCTTCGTGGAGAGCCGGCCGGGGTGCCGCAGATGCTTCAGCAGATACCGGCCGACGTTCGTTTGGTGCTGATTGATCTGCCGGGTAACATCGACGTGGAGGGCTACGAGACGGCGCTGAGCAAAGTCGACTACCTGTTGGTACCGATGGAGACGTCTGAATTCTCGGTCACCACGGGATTCAGTTACCTGATGGCCATTCGGCAGGTTGACCTGCTGCCGGTCGATCGTTGCCGAGTAGTCTGGAACAAGTACAAGGACTCTCGGGATGGTGTTCTGGTGGACATGCTGGAGGAGCGCTTTAAGCAGTTCGGGTTTACCTGTTTGCAGAGCCGGATACCTCAGCGGGACTCTTATCAGGACTCCGCTAACCGCTCAACCCTGTTTCCAATGCCTACCCAGTACCTGCGTAACTCAGGACTGAAGGATCTTTTCACCGAAATAGAAAGCCTGCTTCCGGTTTCCACCCTTTCAACACCCGTAGAAAATGACTAAGAGCCGACTATCCACTGTTGCCAAACAAAACATTACCGATCGAGCCAGCAAACTAGCCAATGGGCTCCTGCCGGCAATGCCTCCGGTCGTAGCGCCTGTCCAGCAGGAAGCCAAAGTACCGATTTCTACGCCGACTGTGGAGCCAGCTCCAGTAGTTGAAACAGAAGCAACACCTGATGCTATCCAGTCAACGCCGGCGGTGGAAGAGCAGCCGGCAACCGAAGTGCCCACTGCTGCTAAATCCAGGCCTGAGCGTACGCGCCGGTCGTCAGCGCCGATGGATCTGACTGGGATGGTTAACCAGCCTGTGCCGGCCGATTTGCGCTGCACGAAGATGATCATGCTGACAGATGAGCACCATAAGCTCATGCGGGATCTAAGTTACATCCACGGTAAACCGATGACGGTCGTGTTGTATAATCTGCTGGAGCCTTACCGTCAGGCGTTCGAACGTGATAAACAGAAAGGAGCCTAAGTTATGCTCAGTCAATATTCATGGTGGGATTTTGTCAAATTCATCCTGCTGCTGGCACTCCCATACTACGGTTACGTGCTGTGGAAATATTACCGGCAGGATATCCGGGAGTGGCTAACCAATCGAAAACAACCTACGTCACCGGCCCAGGCCGTGACTGATTCCGATGAGGAGGAGGGTAGCCGCAGCCTTTACCCGGTAACCGGCTATAGCGACGAAGCTCCCGCAGAGGCTGATGGGTCAACGCCAGCCGCCGGCGCGACTGACCAACCGGTTCAGGGAGCGCCCAGCCAGGCTGGGCAGGCGCATCGGCAGGAAGCCTGGACCGAATCCGAAGACATCGACATGAGCGGCCCGGCTGTTGCCGGTACCGAAGATATCTTCGGATTACCCATGGCCGTAGCTGGCGAGAACCCGCAGGAGCAATCCGTCGACGAGCTCATCAGTGCTGCTCAGCGGTTAACGACTAATGAGCAGGGTGGACTCTCTCCGGTCAATCCGGAGGATAAGCCGGCGGCCCGCATAGCCAAGGTGCTGAATAATCAGCTAGGCCTCGACATTCTGGGTGATATGCCCTTTAAACGCTAACTGTCATGAACCTGATGACACTCGATTTCTGGGGAATTGCCGTACTGGCTCTATTTGCCAGTCTGCTCTTTATCGGTTACCGGCTGACGCTGCGGCTAGCCAGATGGTCGGAAGACCTGATTGGTTCGCTGGTTCAGATGAACCTGCACGGTCTGGCCAGGACCTTGCTACAGGTCCTGATTGCCTACGATGAGCATACCTACCAGGGCTCCCGCTTTATCTGGTGGAATCAGGTCCGTGTGCGATTCGCCCTGCTATGGGGAGGCACGCTGCTGCTGACCGGTCTGGTACTACTGCTGCAGATCCGCAGCATTGTCTGGATACCGCCGGCACTGGCCTTCATTGCTTACCGGCTGGTGGTCGCCTGGCAAAACCCGACCCGGCCCCCGATCCATACGCAGGATCCAGTGTTAAAGGATTTGATACAAGATGTCAATGAACCCGTTCGGCCTGGACGCCAACGGCGAACTCAGCCCATAATCCGGCGGTGGGATTATTTGGACGAACTTTTTGCTGAATCCGTCTAAACATACCGTTCCCGGAAGTTCTTAGGCCAGACTAAATAGTCTGGCCTTTTTTATTTTCTGTCAAAAGTAACACATTCTGCATTTTATATAATATATATTAGCTAATTATGCATTTATATGTATTTACATTAAATTTTACTACAATATTTTCAAAGATTTAAGTTTTTTAATCATACATTCATTTAATTTTTTATCATCTTAATATGTGAAATGTTAATTAACATAAATAGCTGTTAATCAATTTATTGAATTGTTAATTGTAGATTTTGAATATTTTATTCGAGGTAATATACAGTAATAGTTTTTTTAACATTACTTTAGATGCATAAAATGCATATTTACAATTATCGGAAGCTTAATTTACTATTTCAACCCTATTTCCTTATGTGCAATCGTATGAAAACTTCGGTTCTTCGGGCAGCCATGGCGCTGTGCCTGATGGGTGTTAATGGATTAGTGCTCGCTCAGCCGGGTGCCGGCAACGGAGCCGGTGCGCTGAGCACAACGGCGACAACAATTCGGAGTTACGCCACATCGGCACAAACGATCGTGCTGGCTTTAGGCGTAGTTATTGGCCTGGTGGGAGCCGTCCGGGTCTACAGCAAATTTCATAACGGTGATCCGGATACTATGAAAGCGGTGATGAGCTGGTTTGGCGCAGCATTGTTCCTGGTGGCGGTCGGTACCATTCTGACAAGCTTCTTCGGCTAATGCTCGAAATCAACAAAGGCATTGGTAAGCCCGTAGAGTTTCGGGGACTAAAGGGTACGTATCTGTACCTGGCAGCAGGCATTGTTATTGGCAGCTTGCTACTGGCTCTGGTCCTCTACGGGTTTTTAGGTCTCAACACCTACCTGGTTACTGCGATTACAATGAGTTGTATTCTGGGTGGGGTTTGGTACTGCATGCGGCTATCGGCTAAGTACGGCGTGTCGGGTCTGCTGAAACTGGAAGCGACCCGGAATCAACCAAAGGCAATTCTGATTTCATCCGCCAAACCATTTGCTACGCTCCGTGAAACTAAACGCCCGAAGTCTCGAAATGGCGCTGCCCTTGTTGGCCGTCGAGAATAATTGCATCGTCTCCAAAATGGCCGATATCACTGTCGGCTTTCGGCTTCACCTTCCGGAGATATTTACCCAGTCGGCCGAGGATTACCGGCAACTGCACGGGGCTCTGGTTAAAGCCATTAAGCTCCTGCCGGTGGGCACCATCATCCATAAACAGGATTGGTTTACCGAAGAAAAGTATCAGGCCAGCCACGATCAGGGCGAAGACAGCTTTCTGACACAAGCCTTTCAGCGTCACTTTGTCGAGCGGCCTTATCTGAATCACGTTTGCTACCTGTTCATCAGTAAGCTGCCCCGGTCGCGCCAAAAACAGAAAAGCAACATGCATAGTCTGACGCGCCGGCGGCTGGTACCCAAAGAGCAGATCATTCCCCGCGAACTGCAACCTTTTTTTGATACAGTGAGCCAGTTTGAACGGATATTGCTCGATGGGGGTATCAAAGCGGACCGGCTGATGGATGAGGAGTTGGTTAGTGGGAAAGGGGATAAAGGGATTATTCCGAATTATTTCCGGCTCCAGCCCGACGGTAGCCAGAAAGTCATTCTCGAAGACTGGGACATCGACGGCCGGGTGCGCATCGGATCTAAAGATGTTTTATGCTTTACGATATCGGACGCTGAGACGCTTCCACAGGCGGTTGATGTGATGGCCGGTTACGGGCCCCTGTCTTCGGATAGCACCCAGTTCGCTGTAGGGAATGTGTTGCCGGTGGGGCTGATGTTGCCCTGCAATCACGTTTACAATCAGTACATCTGTCTGGATGAAGCACAGACCGTGCTGCGGGAGTTCGAACAGACTGCTCGCAATCTGAACTCCCTCTCTCAGTTCTCCAGTGAGAATGGAATAAACCGGGACTGGACTACCCGCTACATCCAGGAGGCCATTCAGCAGCAGCGCACCGTTTGCCGGGCGCATTTTAACGTGATGGTGTGGACTGAAAAACCGGAGCAACTGGATTTCCTCCGGGCCCGCACTTCCTCGGCGATCGCGCAGTTGGACTGTTTACCCAAACAGAATACGATGGATGCCGCACGGTTACTGTGGGCCGGAATGCCGGGTAACGCCGGTGACCTACCGTTCGACGAAACCTTTTACACCTTTGCCGAGCAGGCGGTATGCTTCTTCAATCTGGAGTCTGCCTACCAGTCGTCATTGTCACCCTTTGGCATCCGGCTCTGCGACCGGCATGGCAAACCGGTTTGGGTGGACCTCTCCGACGAACCAATGGAAAAAGGCTGGGTGACCAACCGCAACAAGTTTGTGATTGGTCCGTCCGGATCGGGCAAGTCGTTTTTTATGAATCACCTGGTGCGTCAGTATTACGAACAGGATACGCATATTCTGCTGGTCGATGTGGGACACAGCTATCGGGGACTGTGCGATTTGATTCAGCGAAAAACCCGTGGCAAAGATGGGGTGTATCTAACGTATGAGGAGAACAAGCCTATTACCTTCAATCCCTTCTACGTCGAAGATGGTGTCTATACCATCGACAAAATTACCTCCATTAATACGCTGCTGCTGACGCTGTGGAAGAAAGAAAACGAAAGCTTTTCCCGGACCGAAGAGGTCGCCTTAGGTGATGCGGTAGAGGAGTTTATCAAGCGGGTTCGCAAAGGGCTGGCCGAGGCATCGTTTAATGGCTTTTATGAATACTGCAATGCTGAAGACGGATTTCGGGCGTACCTGGCCGAAAAGAAATACGAAGCCCGGTATTTCGACATTGATCAGTTTATCATCACCATGCAGCCATTTTATAAGGGCGGCAAGTATGACTACCTGCTCAACTCGACGATGAACGTTGACCTGCTCAATAAGCGGTTTGTGGTTTTCGAGCTGGATAACATCAAGGATCACCCGATCCTGTTTCCGGTGGTGACACTCATCATCATGGAAACCTTCGTGGCCAAGATGCGCCGGCTGAAAGGAATCCGCAAAATGATGGTCATTGAAGAGGCCTGGAAAGCGATTGCCAAGGACTCCATGGCAGATTATATCAAATACCTGTTTAAAACCGTCAGAAAGCACTTTGGCGAAGCGCTGGTGGTCACCCAGGAAATAGATGATATCATTGGCAATACCATCGTCAAGGATGCCATCATCAACAACTCGGATTGCAAAATCCTGCTTGATCAGTCCAAGTATCAACACCGGTTTGAGGAGGTTCGGCAGTTACTGGGTCTCTCCGACAAACAGAAGCAGCTGATCCTATCCGTGAACCGGGATCTGGATCCACGACGCAAATACAAAGAGGTGTTTATCGCGTTGGGTTCCCGTGCCAAAGTCTACGCGACCGAAGTAAGCCTGGAAGAGTATGCGGCCTACACCACAGAGGAACGAGAGAAAGTCGAGGTGCAGCAGCGCACGGCCGGCAACGGCGGTGACATTCAGGTGGCCATCGTGGACTTCGCCGACGCACGTCGGATGAAAACTGTGCAACCGGTCTAACACGTACACCTAAACCTTTCCATGATATGATTTTACTCCAACAGCCGGGAGCCGGCACGTATGTCGACTATGGCTTCTACCAGAAGTTTGAGTCGATGGAAGCGGCTATTAAAACCGCGTTTACCGAGGTACTCCAGGGCATGGGCAACCTGGGTGATGTAGCCTCGGCCATTGCGGCTATAGCCGCTACCTTTTATATCGGATTTCGCATTCTGGGCCATTTCGCCCGGGCCGAATCCATTGATGTCTATCCCTTGCTCAGGCCGTTCGCCATTGGTTTTATCGTGCTCAACTTTACCATGGTTACTGACTTCCTGGGCGCACTGATCCGACCGGTGGAGGTGGCCACCCAGAACATGGTCGACATTCAGGTGACGCGCATTCAGCAACTGGAGCAGATGCGTCAGCAGAAGATTCAGGAGCGCATGGCGCAACTCGACGCCGAAATGGGGGAGGAGCTGAGTAACTGGTCGATTGGTCAGTATCTGACACTGGTTATCGAAAAGCAGCGGCTGTATATCCGCGAAGGCTTCGACCTGTTTCTAAAGAATATCTTCTACGCGCTTTTTCTGGCAGCCCGCCTGGTGGTCATGACTGTAAGAGCCTTCTTCCTGATCGTGCTGACCATTATCGGCCCGCTGGCCTTCGCCATTTCCATCTTTACCGGTTTTCAGGACAGTCACCTGATGTGGATTGCCCGGTTCGTGCAGATTTCGCTCTGGCTGCCCATGGCCAATATCCTGGGTACCATCGTGTCTTACCTGCAGGGTAAGGTTATTACGCTTCAGTATCTGGAGTTGACTAATAACGTGCCGGATGAGGCCCAGAGCGGACCGCTAATCTACATTGTCTTCATGATCGTGGCCACGCTGAGCTACTTCACCATTCCGACCATTGCGTCCTACATCATCTCTTCGTCGGGGGTTGCCGGCGCGCTGCAGCGGATGACGAGTTTGTCGACGGCCATGGTAATGGGATCCATGGGAACGGCTACGAGCCCAATGGCCCGGAACGCGGTCAACGGTGTCATGCATGGGGCTGGCCAGGTAGCCGGCGGTGTCGGCTCGGCCGCGATGATGGGGGCAGGCCTGGCCTATGCAGCCGGATCGGCCGCAGCTAAAACGGCCGCTAACTACGGCTCCTTCTACGGGCAAGCCGCCAAACAGGAATTCAACAACATGCGAAACATTACCAAAACGTCTGATTAGTTATGGCCTCCAACGATCAAACCTTTTTCAAGTCGCTACGAAATCTGGAAACCTCCTACCGCAACATCCGGATTTTGGCCTTTACCAGTGTCGCACTGTTCTTTCTGATCACCGTGTCTAGCCTGGTATTTGCCTACCGGGTAAAGACGGATTCGGAGAGCCGCATTTACGTGGTCGAGCAGGGGAAAAGCCTGATTGCAGCCCTACGGAATGATGTACGGGAGAACCGGCCGGTAGAAGCCCGCGACCACGTTCGGCGGTTTCACGAGTTGTTCTTTACGCTGGACCCCGATGCACACGCTATCGAAGAGCATATCCGGGAAGCGCTTCCATACGCAGATGAGAGTGTCAGCCGGCTGTACCTGGATACCAAGGAGAAAGGCTACTACAATCAGCTCATTCAGGCCGCGGCTTCGCAGGAGATTCAGGTTGACAGCATCCAGATCGATCTGAACCAGTACCCGTATCAGTTCCGCACCTTCAGCCGGCAGCAGATTATCCGCCTGACCAATATCACCGTACGCCGGCTGGTAACCACCGGGTACCTGCGCAACGTCAGCCGTTCGATGGAGAATCCCCACGGCTTTCTGATTGAGAAGTTTGCGGTATTGGATAACACGGATCTGGAAGAACGCATGCGCCAATGAAATGGATCCTTACTCCAATTGTACGTCTGGGCGAGTACCTGATGAGCCTCTCTGACCGCACCCGGCTCAGACTGGCCATCATTGCTCTGCTGGTCCTGGGTGGGGGAGGGGTCTATAAGTTCACCCGATCAATTCAGCGCATGCAGGAGCCCCTGCCGAAAGCGACGCCCGAGCAACTGATCAAGCCGATGGAAAGCCTCTTCCGGCAAACTACAGAATCGCTGCTGCAGCAACAGGCATCCCGTCAGGCAACCATTCACCAATTGGATAGTCTCAAAGCGACCTACTCCAGCCAAACTCCGCATAAGCCATGAATACAGCCCTTTCGGCAACGCATACAGAAGTTGCTTTTTTCCGGGAGCGCAAAGCGATGCTGATGTACCCGGTTATTATTGTGCCTTTTCTGATGGCCCTGTTCTGGATTCTGGGCGGGGGCAAGGGCGAACGTTACCTGGCCGAAGAGGCTGCGGCCGACAGGCCCGGAGCCAGCGGATTCAACGCCAGCGTGCCCCAGGCCAAAAACAGCGTTATTCGGACGCGGTCGGTGGAAACTCCAGGTTACGGTTCCGCTCAGGGTGGTCAGGTCCTGTCCAGCTTCACCCATACGCGTCAGGATTCCATTGCACAGGGGTTAAAGGCGATTCCGGCCAGCAGTCCAGCACCGCCAGAAAGACATGCCTCCAGTCTGGCCGCTACGCCGGCGGAAACCAACTTACCAGTACCCGCGATTACGCCGGGCGTCGTCACGCCGGCGGCTCGTCCGGCGCAACGGGCATCCCAGACCAATCAGGCGGCACTGGCAGCGACCTCCGGAGGAAACCGATCCGGAAAAAGCTACTACTACCGCCCCCCTCAGCAAAGCGCTGCAACATCCGAAACCTATTCCGCAACTCAGGCTCCTCAGTATGTCGTCGAGGATATTCATCCTACTCAGCCATCACCGGCAGACGGAGGCCGGCAGTCTGACCAATCGGCTACGACTACGGTTCGGCTCAGCGATAAGCTGGCCACGAGCCGGCTGTCGGATGGGGCAGACAACGAGAGTCCGTTCTACACGGCTCCTACCGGTGGCAATCGCCCCCAGCCAACTCGCGCAGTGCTGAATCCAGGCGAGCATTCCCGCCGGCACATCGCCTGGATGATACCGGTTGTGGTGCACGAAGACCAAGCCATCCGGGAAGGCCAACAGGTCAAACTCCGGTTGCTGAAGGAAGTGACCGTTGAAGGTGTAACGGTACCGGCTAACACTATCCTGTACGCCGTTGGCCGACTGGCCGAGGATCGGCTGATCCTGACCGTGCGTAGCCTGCAGCTGGGAAGTCAGTTGATTCCGCTGGATCTGGATGTCTATGATACCGACGGTTCACCAGGGGTGAATGTGCCCGGTCTGTCGCGTCAGGTGGGCGGCCAGATTCAATCGTCCGCAATTCAGGGCGTCAACCTGCCCGGCGTAGGCGCGTTGGCTAATTCTGTACTCAATTCAGCCCGTATGAATGCATCCAACGCTGTTCGGCAGCCGATGATCCGGCTGCGGGGCGGCTATAATCTTTACCTGAAAGCACAATGAAAACCACAGTACTGTTTCCCTTCCTGCTGAGCGTATGCCTGGGAGAGGTGTATGCGCAGGTCAACTATGTGCAGCCGGGCGTCGGTACGCCGGGCGTCGCCATGCCGGGTCGGTACGCCGATGCAGTCGCCACACCAGTTGGTGTATCGACTTACAGCCAGCCCATTGACCCGGCAACCTTCCGCACGTCGTATGCTATTCACGTGAGCGACACGAAAACCACGCATTTGATCTTTCCTCACGAAATCAAATATGCCGACCTGGGCAGTAAGGATATCTACGGAGAAGCTGTCGAAAAGGCCGGCAACGTATTTCGGATCAAATCTATGAACCGGAGCTTTCTGGGTACCAGCCTAACGGTGATCACCGCCGATGGTAAACTCTATAGCTTCCGGGTGCAATACGATCAGGATCCGTTGGTGCTGACGTATGACCTAAGTCGGCTAAGCCAAACGCCCGAGGTGCCCAAATCCGCGAAAGTGGCTTCCGGATCAGTTGCCAAACTGGCCGATAAGCTAAATACCTTGGGCACGCAGGCCCTGGAGTCTCGCCGGCGTATCAGGCACGTGGGCTACCAGACGCAGGGGATGAAGCTGTATTTGAAGAATATCCTCTATACGGAGGATGTGATGTTTCTGGTGCTGGGCCTGGACAATGACTCCAAGCTGGACTACAACCCCGATTTCATGCGGTTGTACGTGGCGCAGTTGAAGCGGGCGGGCGAGTCGTCAGCCTCACAGGAGGTCATCGTCGAGCCGATCAAGATCTTCGATGACGGTCAGCCAACGATACCTCATCGCCAGACGGTAACGCGCGTACTGGCCATCAACCGGATGACGCTGGAAAAGGACCGCCGGCTAATGGTGCAGGTCAACGAAAAGGAGGGAGCTCGACTGCTGACGCTGCCCATAGGTCCCGAAGAACTAGCCTCCGCCAAACCCCTATGAGAAACGTCGCCATCAGCCTGCTCTTAATTGGTCTGTTGGGGCTGGTTTCCCTGCCTGTGAGCGCACAACTTCACCAGGCAGGGCAGTCTGCTGTAGAGCTGTCAGGCGGTTTCCTGGATGGATTCAGAAAGCCAGTTCAGGATAACTTCGGGTACTTTGCCGGGATCGCCTATAGCCGGTATCGTTCGCGGTATACCTACTGGAAAGCCGGGGCGCACCTCAACGCAAAACAGTATGCCTACGACATCAACCGCGTACCTCTTAACCAGTACCTGGGCGAAGGGGAGATCTATACCCGGGTAGTCGGGCGAGTCAGTCGGAGTGTGGTGGTTAACGCAGGCCTCGGCGTAGCGGGTGGCTATGAACAGATCAATGGCGGCCAGCCGTCGATTGATGGTGCCCGGATTATTAACCGCTCCAGTTGGGTGGCTGGGCCAACCGTAGCACTGGAGGGCGAGTTCCTGGCAAGCGACCGGCTGATCCTGCTGGCCAGAGCCAAGGAATATTACCTGTTCCGGTCTAATGTGGTGCGAACCCGTTTCAACCTGGGTATTGGTGTCAAGTTTATTCTTCCAACCTCTACTGACGAATGAAATCGCTATTCACTGCCTTATTACTGCTGGTGCTGGCCACGGCCTGTCAGCAGGAAAACCTCAGCATTGAAGCACCTTACCGGGTTAAGATCAATGCCTATACGAGCAACTATGTCATGCAAAGCCGGCAGGCACATCGAATCATACTCGACCTCAAAACTGATTCGTACTACCGGCAAACGGGCTATCAACTGGTGTATTACCAACAGGCTGGGCTTGGCCGCCTGTACCGGGACTCTGTGGCCATTCTGCAGCGCGTACCGGTGGCCTTGCCGCTGGGTCAGTCCGAATGGTTGTTTACCCCTGAATCAACGGGGGTATGTCAGGTCATTCTGATTGCACAGCAGGAGCGGGGCTATACTCGCCCGGATACTGTGAGGCTCAACTTTCAAATTGTTCCATAATCCCTTTTCCCGTATTGTTTATGAAACGCTTTTGTATTCTCTTTCTCATACTGGTGGCGCTGTCTACCTCTACCATAATGGCACAGGATGGCGGAGGCACCATTATTAACCTGAAGGGCGATTCCAACACCGAACAGGCCGCTAAACTTGAACTGATTCGGGTGCTACAGGAACGGCTCAACAAACTGACGGTAAGTCAGCTTAACGCCCGGATCATTGTGTCGAAAGGTGTGGTAAATTATTACAAAGTCGGTGAAATTATCCAGATGCAGCAATCCATCTATGCCTATCGCTCCAAATACGTGGGCATGGCTCAGAAGATTGAGAACGGCAATGCGGGTTTTTCGGCCCATGCCGGCAACGGGTTCACCTATAAATACATTGTGCAGCTCAACACGGCGCTGGATAAGGCAAAGTCTATTGGCGATCAGTTGGCCGTAGTGCTCAAGTCCGGCCAGCCGATTCTGTTGCCACCACTTCCGACGTTCAGTATAACTGGGGGAAGCGGTGGCAATGAAGCCAAAGAGATTACGGATCGAATACAGGCGACATTATCAGCCGCCGGCGTCAATTCACAGGAGGACTGGGATAAACTATCGCAGGCCGATCGTGACGCGCTTAGCCAAAAGATTGAGGAACTCAATAAACAGTTCTTCGAAGGCTTGAAGAAGGCAACGGCCGAAGGCAATAAGCAGGTCGTGTCCATTGTCGGCAATGTGGTGGGTTCGCTGTTTGGGGTACCCAACGCCGGCTCGATGCTGGTGGGACTGGCCACCGGTAACGTGAATGCTTTGGCCGGCCTGGTGGGCAGCATCGTCGATAACTTTCAATTACCCGTCGACTATTATGATTCCAATACACTGAAGCTGACGGATTCGGAGCGGTTAAAGATTATTGACGAGCTGCACGTAAGAATGTCGGAGCTTTACCAGCAGGTCAGTGCGCTGGGTGCGAATCTAAGCTCGGAAACCAATAAGCGCTACAACGAACTAAGCCAGCCGCGCAACGAAGCGATTCTCTACGGGCCGAAGAAATAAGTGTCATTCTCGCTTATTAAATACGTTTATAGGGCCTGTAGCTGGAAAAGGAGGTTAAGTGTACGGAAAATTGCAGAAATCGTATTAAACTTTCCAAAACGCGTACTTGAATACTATGAAAAGCATCAGGAAAGGAGTGTTGTGGATTGTGCTGGTAGCCAGCTTCTGGGCTTGTAATAAAGGGAAAGATCCGGAGCCGGCACTGCCCTCATATCTGAGGGTACCGGCGTCAATGGATAGCTACACCGGATCGGGCCTGGTTACAGTGGAGGGGAGCGGACTAAGAATGCGGGCTGAAGGTCCCGAGCAGTTTAATGCTTCGACGAAAACCTATTCAGGTGTATTAGGCGATATAAGCCAGGATGATATCTATATTAATTTCACCGTTGGCCAGCCGCGGCCGTATCAGGAGCGGACGTCGGTACCCAATCAGTACTGGGCGTACGGATCACTCCGAATTATGAACACCCTGACGCCGGGAACCTACCGAATGGGCATCCAGGAGTCACCCGGGCCCAGAGGTGAAATTGCGGATCTGACGATGAACTTACCCGGCCCCCAGGTGTATGTGACCAACTCGGGTAGTTTGACGATTACCGAATCTACCGTCATCAAAACAGAAGGCAGCAGTACGCTCCGACGGGTGAAGGGTACGTTTCAGGCGGTCATGTACGCCGACGGCATTGGCATTCCGACATCTGGACGCAACCCCAATATAAGCGGCACGTTTGATGTACTGCTTCTGGCTAATAACTGACGCTAATACCAAGGACGATATCAGGCTCGTTTGATGTCACACTGTTTGCCATCGGGGTGAACGTGCCGGAGTAGAACCCATAGGTAACAGGTAACGGGCACGGGTAATATGTTGACGCTGTTAAATCAGCCTTGCGATCTCGTAAACTCACAAATGCGCCCCCTCGTATAACCGGTAAGTGGTTAGCTAAACAAGTCTAGAAGTTGAATAAAGGCGGCCAATCGATAATGGAATTGGTCTGATGTGCTAAATTTGGGATTGAAAAGTAAATGGGAGGGCTGCGGAATTTATCCGATTAGTGGATTCACGGAAAACTATTTACGATCAGGTCAAGCTCCTGACGGAATATCTTCAATCATTTGCTAGATTTTCTTTAAATACAGTCTAAACGTAGTTCCTGTATAACAAGCTATAGGCGAATTACTGCACATTCAATACCCTCCCATAAGGCTCGCTTTTGTCAACCACGTTATTCTGCGCATCCAGCACCTGTAGAATGGCCGTATATAAACCGGGCGGTACTGTGGCAGGAATCGTAAATGAACCCGGAAAACCAGAATTCGAGTAATCATAAGGAACTACGCTCGCATAATAGGAAGCATTATCATTAACCGATACGAGCTTTAGGGTAAGATGCTGCGAAAGCTTGTCCAGTATAGCTTTCTCCTGATTTGAGGTAAAGAATAAAGCCACTCCACGCTGTGCCATGACTGGTTCCAGCAGCGAACAAGGATTGGCTTCTTGAACGGAATTTGTAACAAGTGTACCTATAACAGGGTGTGGTTTATCGTCTTTAAGCACATTGAGCCGTAGGCAATCAGGCTGTTTCACCCCTTTGAGGTACACACGCAATACGTACTGACCTGGCGCAAGAGATGAGGGAACAGGCACCTGAATCTGTCGGCCATAAGGCTCAAATACCAAATTCAATAAAGGGTAAGTTCTTCCCTGACTATTTACTAAGTCGAAGCTGAAATCACCTTCAAATAGATTGTAACCCTCAACCGTAAAGGTATTTCCTATGGGTATTCGATAGCCAAAGTATTTTTGTGCTTCATACTTAAACTCAGGCGTTCCTTTGTAAACTAAAAGCGGTTGAGATACCTTTAATATCGTACCATCCTCAAGAAGTAATTCTATTTGATATGTACCAGGTCGGAGCTTCTCGTTGTAAAGGTGAATGCCTAACCTATTAGCAATACGACTAAAGTGTACACCCAACTCCATGTCATCAAGAGGAGTCTTTTTAATAATTATCTTTTCGCCTGAACCCTCAAAGTTCAAGTGCGCTTCTTTAGGCAATTTATTACCGTATAAATTTACCATCGGAATATCGATGCCATATGGGTTTGGATTTTCTTCACCACGAATGGTATAAGAGATCGGTTGTGATAATAACGCTACCTTAATGGGATCTTGGGCAAATGTTTTTACAGTGTAAATGATTGTGTTCAGGCTACCGGACACATCTTTCTTGTCTTTTAACACAATATTGAAGCAGGCGTCACAGCCGAACGCTCTAGGCGCTATATAATCGTTTTTGCCAACCCATTCGGCATTGTCGGTCAGGTCAAGAGCTATGCCTATTCTATCTAAAAGAATGGATGGCATTTTAACCGAAACTATCCTGGTTTTTTGATCAATTGAAATATTTTCCTGTGGGATACCCGCAAAGGAGATCGACTTTAACCGGGGAAGGCCATCGAACAAACGGTCGGGTTCAGGCTCTATACGTCGGCAGGTAATTAACATACCGGCTATAAGCAAAACGCAATATAGTTTGATAAATACCTGCATAGCTGGGCGTAGATAAAGTTCATAGCTTGTTAGTCAAACTACCGTTTAAGAATTGAATTTGATCAGTTCTTATAAAAGTAAATCACGCGACCAAATTCAACGCTCAAACGGTAGTTTACAGATCGATCACTGCACTTTCAACAATTTTTTAGTGATGCCTAAACCATTTACATTTAATCGATAAAATAATATGGACGAAGGCGAACTATCCAGCGAGATAGGATACTTAAAGGTACCCTTAATGTGCATGCTATCGGTCACTTTTTGCAAAATTCGCCCACTCTCATCAATGAGTTCTAAACGAACCCGACTATCGGCTGGAATAGTGAACTCAATGGTTAAATCTTTATCAAAAGGAACCGGGTAAGCCTTGGTTTGGATCCCTTCCTCTTCTTCAGACCAATTCGCAAAAGCTCCTTCCCGACAACTCCCGCAATTTGTATAGATTGTCTGCGAAATTGCCCACTTGCCATTTGAACTCTGTACTAAACAGGCATAAGATCCACCCGTGCTACCAGAGTAACTGAAACTTGTACCAACTGGCGAATTTGTGTTGGCCGATGACATGTTAATCCAGCGGTAAGCGGAGTACGTTCCCTGGCATGTTAAAGTCCAATTACTACCAACTTTGGACATTGTAATTGTTGGTGGTGTGACTCCACCTATTGGACCGGAAGTCGCATTACCTATAGCAGTATTCCAGAGATTTCCAAGTAAGGATACTGCATTATTCCGATCTTCTCTGAAATGTACTTTGTCAGTTATATCCCTATACGAAGTACCATATCCATCAGTTATCACACCTTTGTAGTTGTAGTCTGAAGGATCATAACTAGAATTTGATACAATATCATCCTGTGCGGAAGTGACATCTGTATTGGTTTCGTATCCAGTAGGATTGGCCCCTTGAAAAGATGCTTCAGAAACCAGCCAACGTAGAGAACTGCCATAATCAGTTCTAGTCTGAGCTATCAGGTCTAATAAATTTTGTCGATAGGTTGATCTGTTCGTCCGACCTGAAGGATATTCGTTATCTGCCTCACCTTGATGCCATAAAAGAGCATTTACACCAAAAATTGCAGCATAATACTGTAATGTTGTTTTCAGTGAAAAATATGGTTGTGCAGGTCCAGAATAACTTCCGCCACACCAAACAGACCCAGTATACTGATTTGTCGTATTTGTGCCATTAGCACTTTCTTTCCAGTTTAAGCTACTTGAACCTCCATGGGCAGCATTAAAAAAAGCGATAGGTTTCCCACCAGAAGGGGCTCCACTCTGCAATTGTTGCCCTAAATATGCCCAGCACCATGAATTAGTGCCATTTGGCCCTATACTATTGTATGTACTGAGTGCTGTCATAACGGGATAAGGGGGCAAATTGTTATTGCAGCCATCGGTGTAATTATGGCTGACAATACCATCATAAGTAGTATTAAGACTTGGCAGGCTACTACTTCCTCCTTGAGCATTCGATTGGCCTGAGATCACAAAGACATCGCCAACACCAAAAACAACTGAATTAGACGATCCGGCACTACTGGTACTTATATTCCAAACCCGGACAGCAACCGAATACCATCCAATTGGTAAACTTAACGTTGTCCGGAATAAACCATAGGTTGGGTTTGTCGTTATGGTCGTCCAGGTCTGCTGAGTAGAAAGATAGTGGCTGTCACTAACATCTAACCGGTAAACTTCATACTCAATTCTATAATTGGACAACGATGAACCAATGTATTGTCCTGCTAAAACAACCGATGTATTTGTTGATGTAGATTGATACACACCCGCTACCGGCAACGAAATAGACAATTGAGCCAGGGAGCGTATAGCACAGGCCAGAGCCATTCCTAACAATATAAACTTTTTCATAGTTTGAGTCATCTAATTGGGTGTATATTTTATTTTGTTACCTGTGAGGCAAAATTTGCAACATTGATTAATGGAATATGGGCGTTAAAATGCTGGTTAAGCACCTTTATCGTTTCGTTAGCAATAACCGCATTGCCGATAGCGGAGGGATAGAGGCCATCGGCTGAAAAAAAGTTGCCCTTAGGCGTTCCATCAATCGGATACCCATCATCCGTAACAAAGCCACCCTCATAAATTTTTTCGTAAAGCGATTCCAGGTCTACCACAAGTAATCCATTTTTGCGAGCTTCCTGACGAATTCGATTGTTGTATAGTGCTGGTGATCCGCCTTCAATTTCACCTTGATCGGCTACATCCACATCGGATAACTGATACTCTAAGCCGTTCGGAGACTGTTTGGCCATGTTAAAAAGTGCCTCAGTTGCCTTGGTTGGTAAGAAAATCATATTGCCCCGAAGGAGTTCATACCCCAAAAGACCTTCCCGCGTTCGGGTAATTTTAGCATTTTTAGCAAGCTGGTTAAGCTGACTGATTGAGTACCAGTTAAAATAGGCCAAATGTTTAAAATGGGGTAACGTAAACACAACACCTGCGGCCCCGTTACTCTGTGCTTTCCGGGCAACTACAATCGATAAGGGAGGAGTTTCTGATGAGGCCATTGGCCAACTAATATTAACATGTTTACTTTTGAGATTTACATCGATCCAAGTATCAAACCCAAAAGCAGCCAATACAAGAGAGGGCTGTTTCGCCTTCAAGCTTTCGTCCAGCATTTGCCAGTAGGTATACTTGCTTTTATCAACCTTTGGCTTTAATCGCCATAAGAAGATCATATCATCGGTCCACCGGCGACCATCTTCAACATATACCCAACCGTTATTGTTTGGAGATAACGTACCGCCCATCCCTGCCCAGTCGGCTTTAGGTAGAGCCATATTGCTGACCTCATCTCCAACATAAGGCATAAGCTCAGGTATATCCGAGGAGTTGACGATAGCAGTATTATTCGTTACTTCCTGCCACCTAGGCCCTGTAGAGTTAGGAGAAGCTATCAGATAGCCTGTTCCATTACCATGTTCCGTATCAAATAAAGGAGATCTAAAATTTGTCAAACCCATTTGGTATGCCACCAAGTTAGGAAAGGCAGTTTGCTGGCCCGCTCTGAACAAACCTCCATCCCGCCAACCGGCCGCAAGACCATCGCCAAATACTACAAGTGGAAAGGCTTTGCCCGCTAATTGCATCTTACCCAAATCAGGAATGTTTGTAGGTTGGCTTGGAGGTAAGTTAAACTCCCTCACTTGTACTTTCTTATTGCCTGTAATGAACTCCGGTTCAATCAATCTTTTTAGGAACACGGGCTTAGAGGCTGTTTTCACCTTTGTGCTATCCCACGTATCAGCAGGATCACCGAATTTGTTTTCTTTTGCATACATTCCTTCGCAAATAGCCATACCTGCCAAAATAGTTGCTATGTATGCTGGTCTACTTAACATAATAAATTTTTTCATAAAGTTTAAATTTAAAATTTATACTAAAAATTATATGGGTAAGCAATCAACAGAGAATCACAACTATCTATGGCAAATCACCACTAATAGAAGTAATTTACATGAGTTTTTAGCTACCAATAGTACATTTGGCGATCTTCTTCACATGCAGAAATTGTTGATTATGGACGAAGAACTTAGCTCAAAAAAATCAGAATAGTATTCCCGAATTGAGCGCTATATTTCGGGAATTAATTCAAAGTCTTTTGATCTATATTTATGTAAACTATAAAAATAGGTGGCACAATTTAAAAGAGACTTTAGTGTTTTGAGTTTATAATCGATTGTTAAAAACCTCTAAAAGAAACAAGGTTGAAAGTTATATTTTAAAATGAATTGATCTTTTTACTGGTTTAGCCATTCAATGCGCTAGTAGGGTCACAAATAGTAGGACAGGGCTGACCAAATGCCAGTACCCCATCAGTATCACTGGTGGGCAGGATGTCGCGTCCCTCGGCATCCACAGCTACCAACAGCAATTGGGGATTGGTGTCCTGCTGACCGTAGTAGATGCGGATGGCGGTCCCCCGGCTAAGGAGCTGTTGGAGCAACTCCGCGCTGAAGAGTTCGGCCCGGACGGCATCGGGATGCTCGGCCCGGTAGCGGGCGGTCAGTTCTTTGGCTTCGGCCACCGGGATAAAGCGGCCTGGGGAGGAGATAAAGTTGGTTCCCATTGGTTTATTATTTTTCTAAATGGTAGGAAGGAGTGCGCCAGCTCCGAGATGATGACTGGCATAAACCTAATCGGCTGGGTATTGATGTCAAAATATTTTCGACCAAAGTGGGGTTAGAAACGATAAGGACCGCTTTAGAATCGACAAAGCTACAAAGCTGTTTCCTACCCTGTGAGGGAGTGACGAGCGAGTCGGGTTTGGTGGCCTCGTTGCAGAGGATGATAGACCAATAGGTCGTAGGTGCGCTGATGCGAAGTAAGTAGCCGATTTACTTAAATGTAAGCGAAACTAACAATGCAGTGCCTTTCAGAAGCTACGTATAGGCTCTGGCGTCAGTTTTGATATCCGTAAGAGTAGCACTATTAGTACTACTCCCCAAAAATTAGACCAATCGCAAAGTTGAACTAAAACATGTAAACTAGTGGTCTGATGAAAACCAAACCTAATCGGTCTGCCGAAGCAGCAATACTCCTCCAGCACCGAAGCCAAGCAGACTTTAGCCGAGTCAGACACCCGCTTCGAGGTGCATGTCGACATGATCATTAAGTAGAATCGGAATGCCGACGTAGCAGGACTTTCTGGAGCGGGCTCCCTAACTCTAAAATCAAGCTAAGTCGTAATATAAAAATGTTTATTACTACTTTAAAAAAGAGAAGCGCCTATTCTTCTTAAAAATTATGTAGTATCAAAATTAATTATAAAATATAACTGTTTGGAACATATTATATTCAAAAAGCATTCGTTATATATTTTAATTACCTGTAGATAAAACCCAATTTTTAAAATGCCAGCTAAGTAAATGTTTCAATTATCAACCTTTTTTGCTTATGAGAAAAAATAACACTACGATTATGCTGCTGTTTGTGCTAATTACATTATTCTACAGTTGTAATAATGAAAAGATTGTTTTGCCAGTTCCGTCTTCCGCAATTGAGGGCGTTTATTATGCAGAAAGCTATTACTCTAAATCAGGTGAGGGTATGACCTACCCTATTCTAGGAAAAACTATGATATTAAAGTTAACGAGTGTTAGTAAGGACTCCGTAAAAGTTGAACTTGAAGCCACTCCTAATGGAGATTATTCACCAGGAAGCAACCGAAATTTTGAACGACTTTTCATCAAGCAAGAAATCGAAGCACAACTTATTGCTAAAAAGATGGTTAACTGTATTGGTTATAGTATTGACTTGCCAATCAACCAGAACAATACGATAAATTATGAGAAGTTAAGGCAAATATGTGGAACTGGCTATTCTATTTATTACTATTTTATAACTCCTAATAGCAAAGTAGAAGCCACAGTTCGTTTTATTAAAATGTAACTATCATTCGAAACCTTAGGGAGATTAGTACTTTTCGAATCTAAAGATATGTTCTTTCATTAACTTGGAAGACGTCATACAATGCTCAGACTTGAGAAATTAAATCAGTATTAGTTGCCTGATATTTGCAAACACACATAGCCATACACACCCTAGGAGAGTATTACAATAAGTGGGTCAGATGTAAAGCTTATTACTTTTTGCCTGACCCACTTATTGTAATACTCTCCTAGGGCATAGTGTTGAACTACGATAAAGGTTTATAAATAATATAGGTATTTAGTCAACAGTTCTTATAAGGTGATGCGGCCTTAATGAAGTATCACACGAATTGCATCAACTGTATGTTCCTTGTTTTTGTAGTTAATTACGTGCAAATAGTAGGTGCCACGAGTTAAATCTTCTACGTCCAAAACTATACTTTTATTGTTTAAGAACGCTTTTTTATCAAAAATATCTTTAATTTTAATTGATCTAACTGGCTTTTTAATACTTTCACTGTATAAATCTATTTGATCAGGTAAGGCTTCTATAATCTCTGTATTATCAAAATTAATCTGCAAGCTTGAACTTGCTGGATTAGATGCCAAGCTGTAGCCAGAAGTGGTTGTAAAAGTCGGATACCTACTTGCAGAGCCGCAACTATTTGAGGCAGAAATTGGAAAGAACGTAAAATTCTGTCCAGAACTTAAATTAAACCTGTACTCATAGGTTGAACTAACATAACCATTTATAGAGTTATTTACTGTCCAATTAACAGTTCCATCATTCTCATTCGTGCGAACAATATACCATGTATATGGTGAAACTGTATTGACTGTATTGACTGTGTTGGTTACTCCACTCCCCTGGGTTCCATAGGTCATCACTTGTAAAGTTGGTGCCCCTGCATAAACAATTTTGGATCTAGTTACTACACCACAGCCATTTGTTGTGTTAATAGTTACACCAACGAAGCTACTTCCATTACCTGTAGTAGATACTTGAGTGGACGTATTACCATTCGAACCTAAACTTAAATTACTGCCAGTTGACCAAGTGATAGTTCCACTAGGTGGATTATTAAGTGAAAATATTTTAACTTCACCTGAGCATACATTACTATAACCAATTATATCAAAATTATTAGGAATGGGTCTTTCAACTGTAATTGAGACTTGACTAGTCCTGCCAGATAAATCAGTTAAATACTCCATAGTTAAAGTTCCGCCTGTAGAATAAGTCGCTGCAAACACAGGACAGCCTCCTTGCGAATCATTATTTTGAACTGTCCATCCTGTTGGTTGGGTAATAACGCTATTACAAAACCTGTATATGGCTCCATCTTTTATTTTAACAGAAACCGATTGCTGTCCACATAAAATAACCGCTGTCGTTCCAGCAGCGTAAAATGTACCATTGAGCTCAATACCCACTTGAGCATAGCATACATTAAGATAAAAATATATTAAAGAAATTAGAGTAGCAAGTGTTTTCATAGTAACAATTTTTGAAAGTGAACAGAAATTAATTTAAACTTTTGGAAAATTTACTTAAATTTTCGTATAAGACAATGCTTTAATATAAAGCCTAATTAAGTAAAATTCGAACAATATTATCCACTTTATTCATAATATTTGCGCTTTTAAAGTGTAAATAATAAGTGCCACGAGGTAAATGTCTAACATCTATTTCTACTTTTCTATTTTCTCTAAACGTTTGTTCTTTAATTAAATCTTTCATGTTAACTATCTTAGTAATAGAAGTATTCTTCTCATTAATTAGTACGATTTGTTCTGGGAGAGTTTCAAAATAATCTACTTTGTCAAATTGAATGGTAATTGAATTCTGAGCAGGATTAGGCGCTACAAAATAACTAGACGGAACTGTGAACGTTATTGTGCGACTAGCAGATCCACAAGAATTAGATGCGGCAACTGTTAAGTTTACCGATTGGCCAGGAGTGAGGTTAAACCGGTATTCTCCTTGATTCGGAGAATAGCCATTTATTGAAGAACTAGGGTTCCAAAAAGGTCCAGACGTTAACTGTGCTAATTCAGTATTTGTACGAAGAATATACCACGTGCCAGGCGAAACCATATTAACAGAATAAACTGTATTTGTTTGCCCTGTGCCTTCCGTACCATAAGTCATTTGCTGCAAACCTGGATTACTTACCCATAAATTTTCTCTATTAATTGTTGTGCTCCCGCAGCCAGATTGTAAACTGTAGTTAATTGCATACTTTGATCCTAACTGACCGGAAACAGTTAAGTTAGCTGATGCACCAGTTCCTGAAGAGTTCGCAAATGAAAAGGCTGGTGTAACTGACCAATTTATTGTAGTTCCAGGTGGGACTTCTTGTAAAGTTAACACATTAGTACTACAAAAATAGTTTGATCCAGTTATAATAGAGCCTGTACCTTTTGCACCGTACATACTTTGAACACCAGCAATATCGTCACTGCTTAAATATCGGTGTGATCCAGTGTAGCTAGCATTCATAAGTGCTCCTGAAGCCGTAGAATGATTGAGCCCCAATATATGCCCAATTTCATGTGCTGCAACTGTGACTAAATCGATTGGCTGCTGATTATTATTTTTTATCAGGTCTGTCCAATCTTCATCATCATCAAAATGTAAATCTCCATCAAGTGGATCCGTTGAACCTGGTAATGGTGGAGGGTTTCCATGCGCTAATAAATTTGGAACTATACCATCATAACGTCCATCAAAATTCTGATTGTCTCCATGATTGCCTGTAGTCCACAAAATTCTAATATCCGCAGATGCCTCGTTACACACTTCTAAAAATGCAATATCTGTTTGAGACGCCCATAAATCGAATGCTTGACGAATTGCTTGCCTTTCTCCATCTCCAGCAATATCATTAGTGCCATTTTGAAAGTAGTACGTTAAAATACGATGATTCCAAGATCTATTAATTGAAAAGTAAGCTGATACATTAGTATTTTTCTTGCCTTGAGTTAAATTAGAGGATACAGTTACTGGCCAATCGTCGTATAAAGCACTCTCTTTTTTTGAGCCTTGGCCTAATGTTAAAGACTTTGTTGTAATAATAAGCAAAAAGGCAGTTAAAGCTTTATAAATGTTTTTCATGGTTTTTATTTTAGTTTCTTAATATGTGTCAATTTTAAATAATAGTATTCTTGGCCGCTCCCTTTAAAGGCAGGTATACCATCGTATTTTCTGTATTCACCATCGAATTTTACCTTTAGCCCATCTTTCTTAAGGCTTAATGGTAGATTACAAGTGATGCCTAGGTCTTCTGAATCAATTGTTGCTGTTGGTACCGAAATTATATATGCATTTTCATTTGTATTAAACCAGATAATCCCAGTCGTTGCAGTCACTTTTTTAATTAGTTGACTTTGAATGCAGGAGCTTTCGGTTGTGTTTAATAAAATTTCATCTGAAGGATTATCAGGGTTAATACCTTTATGAAATGTACAAGAGAATGATATTGACAAAACGCCAAAGAATAGATTCGTTACAAAGTGTAGCTTCTTTTTAATTTTACCCTGTTTTATTATAGCAACTTTAGAGAGGATAAACGTTGGCCTAGGTACTCTGAGTTAAATGGTTTAGTTGCCTCGAAATTGCTTCTAAAGTAATCTTCACGATAGTAAATTCCTTTTATTAGCTTTCATTAGCCTAATCGTTGCTTTAAAAACTAAGATATAGCTGACCTAAAGCTGATACTGCGGCAGCTTCACCGGGCGGTAAGATGTTGCACACTTTTACACCCCTAGAAACCAGTAGCAACTGAAGGGCTGTGTACTTAAAGCTGTTGTTGTTGCTGAAAACTACTCTCAGCTGAGTAGCTGCTTCTGGTTTTCTTAAGGGTGGAATAGTAGCCTTATAAGGAAAAGTAGTTGCTTCCATCACTTTTGTTTATCTTTAAAATTATTGGTAGATGTCCACCAGACGGTTTAGCCTCGCCCTTTGACCTAAAGCAGCACCAGTGTGTTGACTAGCTTAAACCTAGTCGTTGGGGTATTAACCTCAAAATATTTTCGACCAAAGTGGAGTTAGCAGCGACAAGCATGGCTTTAGAATCGACAAAGCTGTTTCCTACCCTGCGAGGGAGTGACGAGCCAGCCGAGTCCGGTGGCCCCGTTGCAGATGGTGATTAGCTATTGCCTAATCATCTTTTACCTCATTTTGCTTCACACCAGCATGCTTACATGAGAGGCCGCAACTGACGTAGAGCATATTTTTTGACTTAGTTCAGCTAACAAAAAAGTGGGTATAGCTGCCCGCTTTTTTGTTAGCTGATGGCTTTTTTGCATGGCTATGTACGAGGCTTTTTAACCGCTACATACCATGTATAGACTTATTAGTTTATTTGAAAAGCGGTAATAAGCTCTTAATCACTACTAATCGATGATCCATTCGAAATTACATAATGCTGAAATTCTCTATCTTTCAGTCCATATGTCATATATAAAACTATTGCATCTACAGGGTTACTTTTAAAACAAAAAGGCAAATTATTGCTTTCTTTAAGACCCCTTTTTTGAAAAGGGTTATGGTGTAAAAACTTCCTTATTGCGAATTTTAATTTACCGTTCTCCGCTCTTAAACATGAATCATTGAAAATCACAGCAGGTAAAAATTTGACTTTCAAATCGCCTTCAATTGTCTTAAGAACATTCTTAAATGAAAAATCTGGACCAAATAAAGTTATATTAATACCCCAAATATTTTCATTATAAAGCCTTAGCGAATCCGTAAGTTTAAAATCTGAACAGGCAGTTACTGTTACACATCGTGTCGTGTCTATTTTATAACGTTTTCCAAATTCTTGTTGATCTAATTTATAAAGATTAATTGCTGTGTCTAGTTTTAACGGCATATATATTTTTTTGCCTAAAACATTGAAATTAATTGCCTTCTCATTTGCTTCATCAGTACTACAACCTAAAAGGGTAAAAAAGGCAAGAATAAAAAATGAATTTTTCATAATAAATGAATTATCTTCTTGATTCTCCAGCTACTTTTGTTGTTACCAGTTCGTCAAAATATTCATCTCCTTGTAGGCTAGGGTCTGAGTTCTTTTTAATGTAAAAAAGCTGACCGTTTGTGATTCGTTGATTTAGTTCTTGTATCCAAGTTGGAGTAAGTTGGTTGCGACAAAAAAACCAACAGTTTTGCCAATCACTAAAATAATAATCAAATATAGAAATACCCTGTGCATTATTATCATAATCCATTAATATTTCTTTTGAAGCGATTGATCGAGGAACGTAATGCTCATGTGCGTTTCCCAAATTAATAGACATTTGTCTTCCAAATGTCGCAGCATTCATAATACGTAATATGGCATGCTTGAAGGCGTTACCGGTACATTGTCCACAGCTAGCAGGATTCATTCCATTCGTTAATCCACTAAAATTAGATCCAGTGTGTACCGTAGCCAGAAATCCATCGTGCATATGCCTCATAAGATGAATTCGATAATAATTTTGCCCATCTATATTCCTTAAAAGAGTTCTTTCTTCTTCGGTAATTTCTCCATTTAAATAGGTTGAAGCTAAACCCTCTAACTGCTGAATAGAGTAACCTGCCCACATACTTAATGCTTTTGTAAGGCTTTCAGCAATTCCCCATTCATCATTATCTAGTAAATATTCTTTCTCGGGTAACGTCAACTGTGAGCTGTAAGTATTAACCAAATTAGCCATTACCTGGTTTAAATTACTACCTTCAGGTATAGTTGAAAGTGTTCCTCCTGATCCATAGGCTGCTTGTCCAATCTGTCCTGTAAAATAACTGGAGCCATCTCCTTCACAGTAGCTCTCTGTTGACGTTGTAGTCCATGAACATTGTTGACATTGCTGATCCATTGTTGAAGCAGCAATTCGAGCGTTTGCACAAGGAACCTGAGTACAGGTCATAGTGCCATATAAGTAGTAGGAGCAGTATCCACTTGCTATTCGACCTGTGGAAGGTTTCCCTTTTAACTGGTAAGAAGAAAGCAGTATTTGCGATTTAAACTTTCCATTCTCCATTTTCCAGCCGTCTACAAATTCTTCCGTATACCAGTCACGGACACAAATATAACCGAGAACTCTTGACCTTTGATTTTCTTGCTCTTAATGCTTTTTAGCTTTTCTTGAAGATTTTTGTCAGGTAGGATATAAAGTACATATTTTTGATATTGTCCTTTGGTATCTTTAAAGAAAAGAGCTTTGCGCATCAATCCAGTGTTTGTATTCAATTTATCCTTAAACTCACTCTCTGTACTCTCAATAGCATCGGCTCTTAAGAAATCTTCGGTTTTATATGCTAAAGTTGTAACTACAAAGTTTCTGTTGTTATTGAAATAACCTTGTTGGTAAAAGTCCCACAGAACAGTCTTTTCAATAGAGGAAGCCTTTTTGCCGTTTGATGCACCCTCTGTCTTCTTGAACCAATCTTTTAGCTCTTGCAAATTGATTGGCTCGTTTACATTATCTTTACTTTCAGAAATCGGCTCAATATGTTTTTCACAACTGAGTAAAATGATAGTTATAACTAAAGGTAACCCGAATAAAAGTTGAAACCTTGCTTTCATAATATCTGATTTTTGTTTTATAGTTGAGGTTCAATAGAGCATTTTAAAAATTATTCATTGATGGCTAAAAGTTTTCAGAGTACGATTAAGTACACTTTTTTGTATCACGCATAATCTGAATGTATAACTAACCCTTTATTGCTGACAGATTTTATCTTAAAGTTAGCTGGGTATATTCTTGGTTATGCTCGGTCCGGTAGTGGGTGGTCAGTTCTTTGGCTTCGGCCACCGGGATAAAGCGATCTGCGGAGGAGATAAAGTTAGCTTCCATTGATCTACTGTTTCGCTTAACGATGAGGAATACGAGTGCGCCAGCCCGGCTCAAATCTGCCCTTTGGCCTGATGCAGCACCCGTGTGTTGACTGGCCTAAACCTAGCTGGTGGGGTATTCAGGTCAAAATATTTTCGACCAAAGCGGAGTTAGCAGCGACAAGAATGGCTTTAGAATCGACAAAGCTGTTTCTTACCCTGTGAGGGAGTGACGAGCCAGCCGAATCTCGTGCAGGTGATGATAGACCAGTAATTCGTTGGTGCGCTGATGGGCGGAGTTCTGTTCCAGGGAAGCTGTAATGGTTGAAACTGTTGTGCTAATTAGCTTGCGTTATTCACTGAATAGCTGCACTCAACCGAAGTTGTACCCGCAACCAACTATTGATTTTCCGGTACTCCTAAGCTAATGCCTGCCGTTCGGAATTCAGCCAGTTTTAAGAAATGGTTGACAATGTCTGCCAGGTTTGACTGTGTGGCAGCCTAAATGCAGATTAACGGATTATCAAAAGGAGGCTTTAAGTCTTAAAGGTTTAAGCTGCCATTAGCCTGATTTAGTAAGCTTTTAAAGTTTTGCCAAATTATTTCTTTTGATTCAACTGGCTCTATTTTCCAAATTCGACTCAAACCAGAGATTGTTTCTCGTAGAGAGTCTTCCCGGTTCGTAACCTTGTCTGAAAATGTAAATGGGGCGTCAGTTTCTGTCAAAATTTGCTTGACAGGAATATTGCTCAGCATCGCTTGTCCCTTCTTACTGGATACCATTCTGTGATTTACTGAGAAGAAAAAGCCGGCGTTAACAGCTCTTCGAAGCGGTTCTAGTTCTCCCGAGTACCAATGTAAGATGACTGGATGTGAACCTAACCTTAAGAGTTCAATTAACTCCTCGACTGTTTCACTTGCTGCAGCTCGGCTATGTACCGTAAGTATCTTCGATGCTTGATTTTGCAATAACTTTAAAATCGTTGTAAAAACTATATGCTGAGCGTTGCGAACTTGTGCATCCTTTGAGGTGCCATCTAGGCCAATCTCTCCAATATAACGAGTTGCTGTGATATTCTCCTCAAATACACTTAGCTCTTTTAGCCGTTCAATAGCCAGTTCCGGATGTAAACCTAAGGCCACCCGAATGTTTTTGCAATTAGAAAATAGGTTAGAGTTTGGCTGCCAGAATTTAGGCGCATTGGTTACGGTGATTGTTTTTATAGGAGCAGCGTCTTCCTGCAACACTTGCTGTCGGATTTCAGGAAATAAATCTAAATGACAGTGTGTATCAACATAATAAGCCATTTTGTTAATCGACTACTTCGACATTTTCTAGAATTGCCTCCACCTCTTTTAACCCTCGTAAATATACGGCTAAAGATTGGGCAGGCTCATCTAGGGGGCCTGTTAAGTGAATAGCTGCTTTTAGATAATTAGGATTCTGGCGATTCCTCTCAATCATATACCGAAAAGCCATGACATGTTCGCCTTTGGCCGATTTATTATCCACATTACGGGTAGAAGCATGTAATCGCTCATGAAAAATATCGGTCCTGTATTTCCGCTCTTCTGGTAAGGTCCGGTTATCATCAGACACCTTGGCTGCATGTAAAGCAGCACATCGAATTAGGCAAGGAACACACCGGCCACAATGCCTTTTCCCTTTCCCTTCTAATTTGGCATTGCGAGTAGCCGGGCGACTACAGGACATGGTGTTGACACTTGTAACAAACTCAGGGTCCTGGCTCTCCATGAGCATCTCGCCCTTTGTTTTAAATTCAAACGGATTGATAATGTCTATTTTTAAATCAATAGCGTTAACTAATTGCTGCATCACGCCCAGGTAGTATGGGTGTGTGGTCCGGGTGCTATAGGCACCAATGCGCAGTGGGGTAAGGGGGATGTTCAGTGTGATAAAACCATTTTCAGGTATGTATAAGGATCTGCGCGAAGACCCGGTCTCGCTATAGGGTAGACCTGATGCACATACAACCCCTAACGCAAGGAACAAAAAAGAGCGTCCGCGCTCTGTATTCTCACCCTCAATAGGATCTTCTTCACCATCATAAACCTTTTCAACACGCACAAATGCATTAATTAGCTTTGGATCAAGAGTTGTGTACCGCTTCTTCAGTGCATCTGCCGCTTGATTCCTAAAATCAGAAACCTCGCTGCTTTTAGCATGTCCAACCAGGAGAGGGCGTTTCCCTTCATCTAGCAACTTCATAGCTCCAATAAAGCTATCCATGCCACCGGAAAACAGGCAAACCGTATCTGTATGGTATTCTGAGGGCTTTAGCTTTCTGCGTCTAATTACGATGGATGCGGCACTTTGCCGGAACGTCACGCGCCAAAGGTCTCCAGTCAAAAAGTTTAAAATATGAGTCACTAAGCTCTGATGAGGCTCCCATAAAGCAGGATTATGAACAGGGACGAACAGGTGAAATTGCCGGGTCCACCCATCATCAGAATTTTTATAGCGATTAATCTTAGTGTCTGCTGCATAAGCAGCACAGGCAAGAGCCAAGAGATCTAATGCTGTCGCCGTAGGGTTTAGTCTAAGCGTTCGCAAGCTTTTCAGAAACTGATTCAACAGAATGCGCTGGCTTGGTTGATTCTCCACCTGAATATTAAATGTATAAAAGGCAGAAAATTCGGCGGTAACCACGGTGGCACCTGTATCTTCAGAACCAATCCGTAGTTCTATTCCAATGGTAGACATATAGAATCGTATTAACTGCTGATGATTGAACGAAAGGCGATCTGATAGATGCGCTGTATGGCTTGGTTCAGCGTCGCCAGGTTTTGCATTGACCGAGTCAACTCCGGTACAATAGTGCTATGAATTAATCCTTTGACAATCTGGTAAAGCTGCTCCTCGATTTCGATAGCCCTAGTCACATCAGCTGTGTCTACTGTCTGCGACCGGCCAACATCACAGATCAAGCGGTATACAATACTTTCCTCTAAAAAGATGGCCATCATTTCGCAGACTTGCGCTTCAGACAATTGCCGAAGATCTAAATTAGGTGTTTCATCGATAATTCTCGTAACCGTTTCGGCATAAGCCTGACGAGTCACAGCATCATCTAATAAAGCTGATGTGCCACATACCTGGCTCATAAGGGCTGACAGTACCTCAATTGCCGAACCATTTGAGTATTGAGCCAGGTCTAATCGAGCCAGGGTCTCCCCTAAACCGTCTCGATTAATATCAGTTAGTAGTTGACCAAACCGTGAAACGGCTAGTCCGGACCGACTAAGCCGACGGGCGGCTGTCTTTGGGCCTCCACTGGCTACAGACACGTAATTTTTCAGTACTCGCTTTAACTGGGAGTAATCTCCTGTTTTTACGACCCGGCTAAAGCCTCGCTGGCTTACATTGAAGCGGTTACCAATCTGTTGCTTTTCTGCGTTCTGGTCTTCTCCAGTTTCGTCCTCCTCATCAGGTGATTTCTCATCGTCACCTTCTGGTTGGGGCAGAGGGGCTGGAGGCCCTGCGGGAAAGTCTTCAGGGAGAGACTCTTGCTCATCTAGCCAGTCGGGAACTAAAGGGGTTGTGGGTTTTGGACCGCGTCGATTAATGGAAGTTCCCATCTGGTAGAGTTGGTATTAGCTGCTTAATCAATTCCTTGACCTTCGAATCCGCATCGGGATTCTGCTCAATGTTTTCGTAAAGAATTTTTATGGCTTTCTTGCCCTCTGGGGTTTTTATTGAGGTTAGATTACTGATTACACCTATCCCTAAATCTGTGACCGCAACTGAACTTATTAGCTCAACTAAGGGGAGTTCAAGAGAGGGCTGACGCTGAACCAGGTAAAATAATCCTTCCAGCGGCTTGGGTAGCGTTCGCCAATTTCCAGATTTCAAGACTAGCTTTTTTAACGCATTAAAAAGCTGGCGGGCTTGAGTTGGATCTAAGGCTCTTAACTCTGGTTCATACTTAGCTATCGCAATACGATGACCGCCCACCAGTGCCTCATAAACAGGCACAAGAGCGTGTGGCAAATCATCGGAGGCCTTGAAGCTGACGGCCCGTTCTCTGGAAATGAAGATATATGGTTTTAGATCGAGTGTAGAAAGTGGCGGCTCCAGTTTACCCCACTCTCTTAATTCTTCCTCGCTTGTATTTTCACTGGCGATGCCTTTACGTTTACCAGCTTTACTTTTCTGTTCCTCATTTTCGTCTTTTTCTTCTAGCCCCAGTACCAGTGGGGATCGACCATCTTCGGCTTCAACAACTTCATTGACAATCTGCTCGTATGTTTCCGGATAAAACCTTTCGATCAGCATTAATTTGGCCAGGACCCGTAGCTCTACCCGCTGCTCCAGACCATAAATCTTGGCTACTCGATGGCGGAGGAACAAGGTATTTAAGAAACGCTTTATATTTCGGGGATTACCCCGTAGCTCCTTCGCAAGCGTGCTTCCTAACTGATCGGCTATACGAAGCACTGGCTGTAGGTCATGACAGGGGAAGGTAAGCTGACTGGCAACAAATTCAAAAGATAGCTCTTTATTATCGTAGGGGGTTTGCCGACTGGTTTCAAAAGCAGTGCAGATTTCGGTAATTAACTGCTTGTCTGGTAATAAGAAGTTTTGTAGTAGCAGGAACCTGATATAGTTCTGGGTTTGGAGTTGATTGAGCGAGGGAACCCGTATGGGTATCTGGATGAGCTTTTCCAGATAATGTTTTGTGTATTCAGCCTGAGAAACCGGCAGTTCCGGAAAATGGCGACGAACGGCATATTCAATCATTTGCTCGTCGGCAGCAATTACAAACACGGTACCTTCAACAAAGAGGAAGAGCTTGATGGCTTCGAGTACATCGATCACCGCTGCGGGTAGGCAACGGTCCAGGTCATCTACCAAGATAACCAGGCGCTCCACTGTGGACGCTTTTATTAGTTGCTTAAGCTCATTGCGGAAGGCTTGGATTTGCGCCGGGACAGTGGCTTCTTCAGGCTTTAGCCATTCATCATCTTTGGCTGCTTCTAAAACGTCAATGGAAGTAGCACTGTCCTTATCCTCTTTCTTTCCGAGTACAGTTTTGGTAATGGAAAGTAACTCAGGCAAGCCGGCAATAGCTGCCCACGAAAAGCCGGTGGCCACATTCAACGCTAAGCTACCAGCAACTTTTGCTGTCTTTAACCAATTGATACGTTTTAGCAGGGATTTACCTAAATCCACAACTTGCGTACTCACTGAACGCTTGGCCATCAACTGGTGGACTACAGCCTCCATTAGGGCTGATTTAGTGTCCTGATAGCCTTCATATAGCCATCCATTAAACGTAAAACAAAGTGTCTTTTCATCAGCCGCAAATTCTGCTTCGATGAGGGATAAAACCGAGGTTTTACCCGCTCCCCAGTTACCATGAATGCCAATCGTCAAAGGCCGGAGCTCCTCTTCACGGATAATTTCAACAATGGTCTGAGCTATCCGGCGGTGGCCGAGTAGATCAATAGCTGTTTCTTTATCGTTCCACATTTTACTTTGAAGCAATGCTGGTTCTTGCCAACATAAAATATATTCTTCTTTAGGGGAAAGTTACCTAAACCGGAAGGTAATCGATACCCTACTGAAAGCGGCAAAACAGCCCAGCCCACCCTGAATATTACCAGGCAGCGGCAGGGGTTCGGCAAAGGGATTGTCGACTGCCCTCAGAGCGCGTCTCAGGGTCTCGTGATAATGATAATAGTTCAGATCCGCATTCATCAAAAATGCGTTGACCTGGATAGGCAGTAGTGCTTGGTCCACACCATTTATATAACTTCTGAACCATAATTCTGCTTTAGGCGAAGTCACTACCCGCCCTTCGGCATTGGCATCTTTCAGAAAGGGTAATTAATCACCAAAATAAAATGGAAAGGTCTGCCGAATGGTATCCTTTTGAATAGCCTGAACCTGTGTGTAAACATTCTTAATCGCACCGAACTCGTTGTCACCCGACACCTGATAATAGTTGACTATATCGACTGGGTCCTGCCACCGTAGGGTGATGCAGTATTCCGGAAAAGACGTATAGCGATCTTTTTCAAGGTATCTACACACTACTCCTTGATCGGCACTAGGCCGTGTACCGTACACTGGGCCGTAACCTGCTCGCCGGTGGGCAGCGAAGCGATCAGCGTATATGTTCTTCCGGCGATAATTGAGAGAGCGCTAGCCTCAATACAGAGATACTGCCGTTGGGCATCGTACCGGAGCAAAAACGACCGTCCGAAATACTTCGCCGTCATCCGCAGCAAGTGGGGTCGCATTCCATTGCATCGGATTGGCGATAATGAAAGAAGGAAGACATTGAAAAGGTTTTGAAACCTATGGTTTTTTTAATACGCCTATCTTTTTGAATGTCTCCACGATTTTCGGTAAGGCATCTTCACCAATTTCACGGACTAATACCTTACCGTCAGGAGAAATCAATGTGAAGGTTGGATAGTTTTTGATGTTCAAACTAACAAGAAAACTTGATGGTGTTTGAGCTGTCGAGAGCTCAGCGACTTGCGGCCAGGTAATATCAAATTTGGCTAATTGCTTCTGTGCACGGGCTTGTCCTGCGGTATTATACTCATAATCTATGCCAACGAACTGTATTTTTGCCGGATCAACCTGTGTATAAAGCATTTTTAAAGCAGGCATTGAACGAATACAGGGCTCACACCACGACCCCCAGAAATCAAGCAAAACGTATTTTTTATCGTCCAGGATATGTTGAATAGTTATCAAGGAATTGTCAAAAGATTTACCTTGAAGAGTTGGAATGCGGTTATTGACCAAACCTCCTTCTCGATTTTCCTGATAACCTTTGTATATAAGCTTTACTATTGAGCCCTCTCGATTACAAGATATAACCGTAAATACGTGGTTATCAACAACTGCTGTTTCCCCAATTTGCGCTGGCGCTTCTTTGTGTTCATACTCTTTCTCCGCTATCTGAATCTTCAAATAGGGCAGTCTATAATCGTCGGTATGACCTTTTGGTGAGAATAGTAGAGTAACTTTAAAGTTACTTTCCCCAATCCGAAACACTCCTTCCCGGTGTACGAATGGTACAGAGTAGACAGTGAGTTTCCTATCAAGATCAGTTGGATGAGAATAAGCCAAATCATAAGGCTTAACTCTTAAAAACGTATATTTACTGATAATCTCTCCTCTGTTAAAAGATTCATAACGAACTTTAACAAGCGGGGCCAAATCAAGCGTATCTCCCCGATAATATTTTTCTGTAGTCAGGGTATCGAATTCATATACTGTATCATTCGTGAAATCATCATCATTATTAGCATCGACCACAACAACTTTTTTTCCTCCTTTTAAACCGGAGAAAACACTGACAAAGGATTTAATTTTATTAGGCGACAATAAATTTGTGTCGATGTTATACTGCTGTATGTCTGATAAAAACTGTTTTGTATCGCGTTCGCCAGCTTTATAATTATCAAACCAGTACTGAAATTTATCAATAACGAAGTAGCCAATTTTGTATTCAGTACAGCCAAAGCGTTGGTTGGGCATACTTTCCCTTTTTGAACGTGAAAAGGGGAACGTATATCGTGCAAAGAGGTTTTTGGAATTTATAGTAGGAGCGACATGAACTGTTATACTGTCTTCCTGTTGTGCTAACAACGGGCAGGCACAAATAATAATGCCTATCAGGGTTAAAATTGTTGTTTTCATAAAATTTAGAAGTGCCTTGTAAAATGCTTAAACACATTTTACAAGGCAAATTAGTTGAAACAAATACATTCAACAATGCATGATCAGAGCAATAAAATAGCTCTATTCGAGTCTGGTTATTGGCTACAGAACTTAAGGTCTCCTAAACCACTGTCACACGAACATGACCCAGTCGGTCCATCAGTGCTCTTACACGAAGTGCCCCTACATGTGATTGTTCTGCCTCCACCGCAATCTGCCGTCACCTCAGCAAGCATGCCGCCAATAACATTCCGTTGTTGTTGCGCTGTTAGTTGAAAACTTTTAAATTTTTCCATGTGTGTTAGTAAGTTTGGACAACTGCACTTTAACTAGTTTCATTATTCACACTTAGACCAGAGCATCTACTCACTATCTGAATAAAGAGTAATAAACTAAGTCTTACTGAATGGATAATAAAAATATCATCTGTGTGATTGCCCTGTTTTTAGTTAAACAATAACGCATGAGTGCGAGTCCGAACCGCAACTACATGACCCATCAGGACCTGGATTCCCTTTACCAGCTCCGTCCTGAGCTGTACAAGTGCCTGCCCCCGAACAACTAATAGTGGTGCCATCGTTACATTTGGCAGTTGCTTCTCCCAATCTACCGCCCATCACTTGTCTGGCTTCCGCCTGACTTAATGAGTAAACCATGAAACTTGTCAACTTTTTCATCGTAAAAAAATTTAGAAGTGAACTGATTTATTATGATTTGGCCAAATCCACTATTTATTGTTTATCACCTCATTAAGACGAGACAATAACGGCACTATTTCTTTTAAACTATACTGTGCTGGCATCTTCCAGCCATCCACAAACACCGTTGGTGTAGCTTCAATCTGGTTGACTGCGCACCAACTTTGGTGATGAGCCACCAAGTCGAATACATTGGCGGGAGCATTCATTGAGACAAAACCCATTGCCCACTGCGCCGGGTCTTGCTGGGTGTTAGCAAACCAGGCATCTAAAGCCGGCAGGCGTTGGTCGGGCGGCAGAGCCAGCACGGTTTTAGCTACCACCCGGCGGGGGTCATTGGGTGCATCGGAGATGGTGAACACTAAATTTACGTTTAGCAAATCGGTGTCGGCCAGTAGTTCATTTAATTCTTTGTGAAGGCGAGTACAGGGGCCGCAAACTGGGTTAGTGGCTACGGTCATTGTGTGCGGGGCAGTAGGCCGGCCCAATTGAACAACGGCTTCGGTTGGTATGTGGCCGCGAAGTTCGCGTTGTTGATGCAGTAGAGCCGTAAATAAAGCTGGGTTGCTTTTAAACCGCATCAGGTCTTTCTGTGCAAGTTTTAAGGACAGGGCATCGGCTAGCGGGCGTTTGACAAACACCCAGAGTAGCGTCGGCAGCAGTAATCCCGCAAGCATTATTCTCACCACTTGGCCATTGATGGTCCACAGAGAAGCGTCTGATATCCAGTAGGTTAAGGCTTCAGTCCAGAGTAGTCCCAGCACCGTCAGGCACAACACGCACCACTGTTTCAGCACCTGACCCTGATACCAGAGCGAGACGAACGTCAGTGGTAGGGCAGTTAGTGCCAACCCGAACAATACCGCCTGCACACCTGCCAGCAGTGTTTGGTTGCCCGTCAGCCCGGCCAGTACCAGTGCCAGCCAACCTCCGGTAAAGTAGACAAACCCAATTTCTGACAGGCTCACTAGTCCGCCCAGCGTGGCTCCTGGCGAAGTCAGAACCGAGTGGCAATTGGCCTGCCGTCCTAACTGGCACAGTTGTCGCACCATTGGGTTATTCTGGTCGAGCGAGAACGCTAGAAGTAGTCCGCACACCACCGCGCCCGCCAAATGCAGTCCTAATCCGACCAGCGTCGCAGATTGTAGGGGCAAGGCTCCAAAGCCTGAAACTGACACCATAAAAATGCCCATCAGTAATATTGGTAATCGGAGGGACTGCCACCGTTCGCGCCGGTGCTTGCGAGCAAAATCGGCCTCACCAGCTAGTTCGTTGGCTTCAGCCATCAGCACTACGCCCGACCAATGTTTGACGAACTCTGCTAGCGGTTCCTGTCGCCAGCTTCCGGTGACGTCTTGCCACTCCACAATTCCGTTTTGTAGGGAACGCACTACAGTGAACATTCCCTCCTCTTCAAGACGGTGTACCATAAAGGGCGTGGGCACCTCGAACAGTTGGTCGGCGGTGAGCCGGGCGGCTAAGTTTTCTACCTTTAACGTATTAAGCGTTTGGCTAAGGGCTAGCAGGCTAGGGTAGTCAGGGTGGCGTTGTAGGGTATCTGCTATAGTATTGTGCGTTACCCGAACCTTTAATAGCCGCAGCAACGTAAGCAAAGCGGCAACCGGATTTTCGCGTGCGACAGTGAAAGCCATTGGTAAAAGCGGTTTTATTTCGAGTTTGTATACACAGCAAAGTGTGAAACTATTATGAAAATGTAATTTAAAGCTTATTTAAAATACCGAAGCATTCGGTTGATGTTGGATAAATAAAAGAATGACTCATGGTATGAAATACCACATTCGTAATCTTTACTGAGCTGTCTCGACCATGTTTTGCTCACTTTGGGGATCACAGATGGTAGGACAAGGCTGGCTAAAGGCTAGTACCCCATCAGTGTCACTAGTAGGCAGGATGTCGCGTCCCTCGGCATCCACGGCCACTAACAGCAGTTGGGGATTGGTGTCCTGCTGGCCGTAGTAGATGCGGATGGCAGTCCCCCGGCTAAGGAGCTGTTGGAGCAGGTCCGCGCTGAAGAGTTCGGCCCGAATGGCATTGGGATGCTCGGCCCGGTAGTGAGCGGTCAATTCCTTCTGGGGTGGAGATAAAGTTGGTTTTCATTGATCTACTGTTTCTATTAAGAAGAGTAATACGAGTGCGCCAGCCCGGCTCAAATCCGCCCTTTAGCCTGAAGCAGCACCAGGTGTTGACTGGCATAAACCTAGTCGGTGGGGGATTAACGTCAAAATATTTTCGACCAAAGCGGAGTTAGCAGCGACAAGGATGGCTTTAGAATCGACAAAGCTTATCAGCCTACCCTGCGACAGAGTAACGAGCTTGTCGGGTTTGGTAAATTCGTTGCAGATGGTGATTGACTAGAAGTTCGTTGGTGCGCTGATGGGTGGCAAACAGCCGTTTTACGTACATACGGGCGACACCGACGATATACTGCCTTTCAGGAGTTCCGTATAGGCTACGGCGTCAGTATTGATGATTTAAAAAGCCGACCAATTGTTTCATGTTGTATAGAGGCAAACCATCAAGCAGCACCAGCTTTTGGTCGGGGCTAACGTTCCTTCAGTACCGGCCTGGACACCGGGTAGCAGTTGCAGCGTGTTCAGCAGGTCATTTTCCCCAGCAGGGCAGGGGCTTTGCGAACCAGTTCAAGCGGAATGCTGAACCGTCCCGCTATTAAGGACGATTCTTTTGGTCTACAAGAAGATTAAAGTTAAACAAATGAGTTAAATAAATCGGCCAATTCCTGATGAATAGTCATTATGTCCATAAGGTCAGGACTAAAAGCTACCGTTTACTACATGCCGCAGTTGGTAAAACAGCTTTTGTAGCAAACGGCTATCTTCGGTAATAATCTCGGCCGATGCAGCCATACCTGTCTTGAACGTCAGCGACTGCCCATAAGTTGTTTCCAAGCCCTTCGGCAGGAGAACTTTAGCCAGAAATACACTGTCTTTCAGCGGCACTTCGTTAATGGTGGCGATCTGCCCCCGCACCGCTCCATACTCCTGATACGGATAGCCGGCAAACTTAACCAGGACAGCCTGACCAATCTTTACCTTCCCGAAGTTATGTTGTGGAATCCTTAGTTCTCCAAAATAACCGGTGCCGGCCGGAGCGATGTAGAATAACTCCTGATTGCTGCTCAGGTGCTGATTCTCTTGTAAGACAGACGGGAAATAAACACGACCTCCCATCGGCGCGGTAATTATATAGTTCATCTTCCAGGCTTCGGCCGCACTTTGCAGCGTGTTCAGGGCGTGCAAAAAATTGTCCCGCTGCTCGGCTACTACCTTATCCAGTTCCAGAATTTCTTTTTGCTTGGCCCGTTGCAAAGTCAGATTCGTTATCAAAGCGGAAGCCGTTTGTTGATACGGAAATTTACGGGCCAGGTTCTTACTTTCTTCCCGTTTCAACTCCAGGGGCGCAATAACCTTCTCGGCCGCTAGCCGGCGCTGCACCTGGTAATCCTCCTCCGAGAGTTCTATATCGCGCTGCTGTAACGCTTGCTGTTCTTTCAGATTCTCCGACAGGGCCTGCAAATCCGCTATCTCCTGCCTGAGCAACACCTTCTTTTTACTATAAAAACCATTGGACAAATAAGCTTGAAGCTGAATGTAGGTTTGCTCAAAGGTCTGAAAAGCCGGTTGTAACTCGCCTAGTTGATGATACTGCGCTAAGTTCAAAGCGGGTAAGGCTTCCAACTGCCCTCGTTGCGCCAGCGACCAGGCTTGTCTCAACGTCTGCATCAGCCGCAGAACCTCTTCGTGGTCGGCCGTACTTTCCAGATAAGCCAGTGTTGTCCCCCGTTGCACCATAACTCCTTCCGAAGCAAATAGCCTGACGAGCTTTCCCTCCGTGCGCGAAACAAGCGCTTTGGGAGCGTTGGCCGTTGTAAGCAAAAACGACGCTTTAATGAGCGTCGGATAGCGAATCAACCAGGCTCCGGCAAATACCAGTACCAGCACGGCAAACACCAGGCTAATACCCCAGCGCAGCAGCCACCGGGGCGGCCGGGATAGCACTTCCTGTACTTCTTCCGAGCGCAATTCGATAAATTCAACAGATTGAGCCATGACACAGCGTTGTTATATCCGAAGTTACTAACTACCCAGTTCCAGTTGGTTTCTGACCAATTGCCAGTAATCGCCCCGACGCGCTACCAGTTCTGCGTGGGTACCCACTTCCGTAATCGCTCCTTTATCCAGCACCACAATCTGATCGGCATGGCAGACGGTACTCAGCCGGTGCGCGACGATAACCACCGTGCGGCCGGTAAAGAACTCGTCTAAGTGCCTCATGATGATAGCTTCATTATTGGCGTCTAAGGCGTTGGTCGCTTCATCGAAGAAAATGTACTGCGGATCTTTATACACGGCACGGGCAATCAGCAGCCGCTGCCGTTGCCCCTGACTGATGCCGTTTCCTTCGGCCCCAATTTTGGTATGATACCCCGACGGCAGCGAGTCGATGAACTCGCGCAGATTTGCCACCCGTACGGCATGTTCCAGCCGCCCGGCATCAATGCGGTCTACACCCACGGCAATGTTGCGGGCAATGGTATCCGAAAAGATAAACCCGTCCTGCATGACTACCCCGCACTGACTCCGCCACATCGCATGACCTACGTTGCGCAGGGCCGCGTCGCCCAGCCGAATTTCGCCCCGGCCGGGTTCATAGAACCGTAGCAGGAGTTTGAGCAGCGTTGTTTTACCGCTGCCGCTCATGCCGACGATGGCCGTGGTTTTACCTTCCGGTATGGTTAGGTTAATGTTGCGGAGCACCGGCTCATTACCTGCTCCGGAATAGGTAAACGACACCTGTTGCAGGGCTAATCCTTTGCCGGTAGGCAGTTGGTCCAAGTGCGGCTGGTCGGCCGGCTCCTCGTCGGTAAGCGTATGGATCTCATTGAGCCGCTCCAGGCTGATTTTGGCGTCCTGAAGCCCCTGGGTGAAACCGACCAGTTGCTCAACGGGGCTGTTCATCTGCCCGATAATGTATTGCACGGCCAGCATCGCGCCAAGCGTCAACTGTCCATTGATTACGGCCTGCGCAGCCAGAAACGTAATCAGAATATTTTTGCCTTCGTTAATGGCGAAAGCCCCACCCGTCTGAATCTGGCTCAGGGCCAGCCCACGCATCTGTAGACGGAACAGCCGGACCTGCAAGCGCTCCCACGTCCAGCGCATGGTCTGCTCGGCCCCGGCCAGTTTGATCTCCTGCATCCCCTGAATGAGCTGCACCAAGTTGCTCTGGTTTTTGGCCGCTACGTCGAAACGCCGGAAATCCAGCTTTCGGCGATACCGAAGAAAAAGGACCACCCAGCCGACGTACAGCCCACTGGCCACCATGAAAATGCCGAAGATGCTGAGATTATACATCGCCAGCACCATACCGAAGATGACGAGGTTGACCAAGGAAAACAGCACCGTCAGCGTTTGCCCGGTCAGGAAGGCTTCGATGCGGTGGTGGTCACTGATACGCTGCATAATGTCGCCGAACTGCTTGGTATCGAAGAACGACACCGGCAGGCGCATGAGCTTGATGAGAAAATCGGATAAAATATTGAGGTTAACGCGGGTGCTGATGTGCAGCAGAATCCAGCTACGGATAAACTCCACCGACAGCCGCCCAATCATCAGCATCAGTTGCGCCCCCAGCACCAGATACACAAACGGCAGGTTCTGCGTATTGACGCCGATGTCGATCACCGACTGAGTCAGGAACGGAAACAGCAGTTGCAGCCCGCTGCCGACGGCCAGCGCCAGCACCAGTTGGACCAGCAGCGGTTTATACTGCCAAAGGTAGCTCAGCACCCGCTCAAAGCCGTAATGGGTGGCGGGTTCGTCCTCCTGCGCAAAAAAAGCCGGGGTTGGCTCCAGCAGCAGCGCTACACCCTCTGTGTGCTCATCTGTCCGGGCTGATAACCAGCCCTGGCAAAACTCATCAGCCGTGTAGGTAATTAAACCCTTGCCCGGATCAGCCACATAAACGGTACCCAGACGGTCACTCGATGTCTTTGCCCGCGAAGGGGAGACAGGCGAATCTTTCGGTGGAATGACAACTTGTGCATCGTTTACCGGAAAGCCCTGTATTGTTGGCCGGATGAGCGGCTCGGGATCATATCCGGCCGGGGCTTTACGGCCACCCATGATCCGGTTCATCCAGGTTTTGCCGACGCCTTTGATAGCATACACCACCACAAAGTGATTTTGCCGCCAATGCACGATACCGGGTAACGGGGCTTCTTCGGCCAGTTTCTCAGACCAAATCTGTACACCCATGGACCGGAACCAGTGGCCTCGGAAGCCTCCGCAATGCCCAGCAGCGACATCCCCTCCTTACGTATCCACCCGAGCAACCCCGTCTAGGAAAAGCGGGTTTTGTAGTGCTGGGGGTATAACTGCCGCAGGTCTTTGTGGTTGATCGTCAGGATGTGTTCCAGCACATACTTCAGCCACTCATAGGCATTCACCCCATGCGCCTGACAGATGGCAAACAGCGAGTAGATGCCCGCTGCCCGCTGAGCGGCCGCATGCGAGCCGGCAAACAGATAGTTCTTGCGGCCAAGGGCGATCGGCCGGATGGCATTCTCCACCAGGTTGTTGTCCAGTTCCAGATGACCATCCTGTAGGTAGGCGCACAGCCCATCCCAGCGGGCCATACTGTAGCTGATGGCTTTGCCCAACTGACTGCGCGGCAGGCTGCTTTGGGCCTGCTGCGCCAGCCACTGACCCCACTCGTTGAGCACCGGCAGGGATTGCGCCAGCCGGAGTTCTTTGCGCTGGGTCGCACTCAGTCCCTGCTGCCGCGCCTGGGCTTCGACGGCGTAGAGCTGCTGAATATACCTCAGGGCCACCTCCGCTCGGGGAGCATCACTGCTGAGCGCCCGCTCGAACTCCCGACGCGCGTGCGCCAGACACGCCAGGTGGGTCACGCCGGCCTGCCGCCCATACTGGCTGTAGACTCCATAGCCGTCACTTTGCAGATACCCCACAAAGCCCCCCAGCAACTCACGCGGACCCTGGGCCGAGCGCGTAGGCTGGTAGTCAAACAATGTGGTCTGATCCAGCGGACAGTGATAGACCCAGTAGTAGCCCTGATGGCAGGCCCCTTTCCGCTCGCTCTCCAGCACCCGGATCGGCGTCTCATCTACCTGTAGGTACCCTTTGGCTTTGGTATCGGCTTGTAGCTGTTCATACAGCAGGTACACCCGCTCCAGCGCCTGGCGCGTCCAGCCCTCCAGGGTAGAGGCTGCCAGCTCAATGCCCCAACGCTGGAAGCGCTGCCGCTGGCGGTACAAGGGCAGGTGGTCGAGGTACTTATCCACCAGCAAGCCTGCCAGCAGCCCCGCGCCGGGAATGCCTTTGGCAATCACCCGCTCAGGCAAGACCCCGATCTGCACCGGCCCTTCTTTGCTAGCGGCCATGTACTTGTAGCGGATGTAGCGCCGGATGAAGCAGCGGGCCGGCACACACTCCAGTTCGTCGGTGATGTCTTTGCCGATGCAGATAAGCCCCCTGAGATCACCCGCAGGAAAAATCTCGATCTCCTCCACCGGCAGGTGGGCCGGCAAGGGCAGCCGACCCGGATGAGGACGCCTGGCGGAGTTCTGGCGCAAGTGCTGCTGTTTTTGGGCGAGCTGTTGCTGCTGAGCATCTGACTCGGGTGGTGGCTCTAGCGGCAAACTGACCGAAGGGTGTTGAAAGCGCTCCCGCTTCTGGCCAAACAGCATGCGCCGATACTGCTCGACTTGGGCTTGGAGCCCCTCGACCTGCTGCTGGAGCTGGACCAACTGGCGTTGCTGCTGAGCAATCAGCGTTTGCTGTTGCACCAGCAACTGCTGCTGCTCAGCCGGGCTTAGCTGGTGGAGGGGAATGGCCATAGGCGAAAATAGCCAAAAAACAGCAGCTTTGCCAGGTAAGTGGCTGGTTTAGCCGCTGACGGGGTGGCGCATGCGCTTTTTCTGGCGGAAGGTCAGCAACTGAATGCCCTCAACCATCAACACCAACTCGGGCCAGCGCAGGAGTGTAGCCGCCCCGCTGGCCACTGGCCGAGCAAAGCGACCCTGCTCCAGGCGCTTGCTGTAGAGGACAAATCCACCCGGCTCCCAGTGCAGCAGCTTGAGGGTAGTTCGGCTGCGGTTGAGAAAGACAAAGACCTCTCCGCTGGTAGGCTCACGCTGGAGTCCCTGACGCACCAGGCCACAGAGCCCGTCGATGCCCTTGCGCATATCACAAGGGGCAGTGTAGAAGAGATAGGTCTGAGCTGAACTCAGGCTGAACATGCGTCAAGCAGGGTGACTAAGGAGCGCAGCAGGCTAAGTTGGGGGCCGGGTAGTTGGATGCGTACCCCGTTGGGGTAGATTACCTCCAGGGGCAAGGCCGTGGGCTGGGGCTCCAGGGAGAGTGCTACAAAAGCGGGGGGCGGAGCAGCGGCTTGGCGAGCTTTGCGCTGCCAGTAGTAGAACTTGGCCGGGGAGATGCCGGCCTGTTGGCAGAAGTCGGCCAGCGAAAGGCCACTAAGGGGGAAAGCCTCAATCAGGCTGAAGAGTTGCTGAGTCTGGTCAGTAGCTAAAGTAGGCATGGGTGTTTTTTAGCCAAAAGTAGCGGCCCCGTAGGCAGCAGAAAAGACGGGGTTCGTCGGGTGGTTACT
>NZ_BAABHB010000019.1:0-106167 GCF_039541875.1 Nibrella viscosa
CAAAATGTTAGTACTCAACAATGTACGCAACAAGATTGTCCAACGGATTTTTGCCTGTGTTCGCCAGAACAGAAATTATGACGAAAATTATACGATTTCACTTGTTTAGATCATAGAAATCGATCCGTTGTACTAGGTACCCCTAATCAGCGGCAGCGTTACAACAAACAGGCCGTTGGTTTCCTGCACAACCGGAGCGGGCTGGCCCAGCATCCGGTACTTGGCCATGATGTTGCTGAGACCTACGCCGTTGGACAGGACCCTGGCCGGCTTTTTCTGTAACGTATTGCGTACCGAGAGCTGCGCCTGCTGATCGGTGCAGATTTCGATCCGCAGCGGCCGGTCGGCACCGACTTCGTTGTGCTTGACGGCGTTCTCGACCAGCAATTGCAGCGTGAGGGGGGGCAGCTTATGGTGTCCGCACTGCTCGTCAATGGCTACCACAAGGTCGAGGCCCCGGCCATAGCGGGTTTTTAGCAGGTGATAGTACGATTGAATAAAGTCCAGTTCGGTCTGTAGATCAGTGAGGTTGTGGTCGTTGGCCCGCAGTACGTACCGGTAAACCGAACTCAGTTCTTCGGCAAATGTACCCGCCTGGCGCGGGTCTTCCTCAATGAGGGCGATGAGCGAGTTCAGGCTGTTGAACAAAAAATGCGGGTTCACCTGCTGCTTCAGCACGTCTAACTGCTGCTGCATATGGAGTTCCTTCAGTTCGTACTCCCGCGCCACACTGGCCCGCCACTTTTCATACGAATAGGCGGCTTCCGAAATACCGGCCGAGATGATGTTGGTGCATAGCCCAATGAGCAGGACCCAGCCAAAGACAGTACGGTCGAATTGGTAACCCGGTACATTTAGTTTTCCGTATACCCAGAAGATAAGACAAACCAGCAAGGCCGTTACCAGGATATAGCCGATGAGGCAGTAGGTGAGCCGGCGAACCACCTGGTTTAACTCCGTAAAGCGGTAGCGCATATACTTCATCCAGGAGTCCATAATCCAGGCAAAGAACACATACAGAACCGTAAGGCCCAGAGTCACCGGTACGAAAATCCGCCATTCGTCGAAGTAGGGCTGACCCAGAATCAGATAGTTTGCCAGAAACACGGCCGGGTAACACACAATCATCACCAGGATGTCGTATCGGTCAAGGTAAAACCACTGCTTCATAAACACACGGAAATTGAGAGTGAATGTAGTCCCTGCGCAGCACACGTGCAACCAGCCATAAGCCGCCTGAGCCGGAAGCTTACCCGCTATGTCGCTTTTTGAAGTGCAGGGGATTTTCGCCCGCCACTTTTTTAAACGTCCGGTTAAAGTAAGATAAGCTCTCGAAGCCAGCCTCAAAGCAGACCTCGGTTACGGTTTTATCGAGAAGCAGGAGCTTCTTGGCCTGATTAATCCGGTACTGGTTAAGAAACTCCGTGAAGGTCATCAGGGTCATCTTCTTGAAATACCGGCAGAATGCGGCTTTGGTCAGGTGCGTGAGCTGGGCCATCTGCGCTACTCCGATCGGCTGCTGATAATTCTCTTCGATAAAGCCGTATACCCGCTTAAGTCGCTGCTGCTCTTTGAGGCTGTAGTGCTGCCCCACCGGGCTGGAGTGCAGCAGGTCCTGCTCCGGGCTGGTGGCCAGCACCTGAAAGATATTCAGGATTTCGATAAACTGCTCATACGGGGCCAGCGTATGCAGCCGCCTGAGCCGCCGACCAACGGCCTCTTTGGTCGCTCCGAAAAAATAGACCCCGTGCCGGGCTCGCTCAAATAAGGCATGGATGCCCGCAAGCTCAGGCACGCTCGTAAACGCATTCGCCAGGAAATCCTCCCGCATCTGAACCACAAACTGCTCGTACTCTGCCTTGATGCCGTAGTCGAAGTTCAGGTGCGGAATGTTGGGGCCAATCAGCACCAGATCGCTTTGCCGGAAGCGGGAGATATGATCGCCCACATGCCGGGTTCCTTCGGGTGCTTCGATGTAGACAATCTCGTACTCCGGATGAAAATGCCAGTAGAAAAAATCGTTTAGTTTAGGCGTAATCAAAATCCGGAACGAGCTATCGGCATCGGGGCGAATGTCTTCATAACGGACTTTCATACCGTCTTGTCGTAGAGGTTGAATTGCTTTTTACCCTAAAGTATAATACACAACGCTAAAGATCTATACAAAATATCAATATTGTTCAAAAAATGGCTAGTATAGGGTTAGATTTCAGGGTAGCTGACCCGCTAAATTTGTCCTATCAGATTCACCTAAAAACGCAATAAACCTGTGGAAACAACAACGCCTGCCCCTGCCGTTGCTACCATGATTCCCGGCAACAATCACAAAGACATTCCCGGTAATCCGTCAACGGCTACCTCCAGCCACATCAAACTCAACGACCGCTCGGCCGGAAAGCCGCTGCGGGTATTGTCTGAAGCCGACTGGCAGTTCTGGATCGAAAACGGCTATATCGTCATCAAGAATGCCGTTCCCCGTGAGCAGGCCGGGCAACTGGCGAGTTTTCTGTGGGAGTTTGAAGAAAAGGACCCCAGCGATCCCAACACCTGGTATGCGCCCCCGCGTGCCGAGATGAAGATGAAGGAACTGACCAACAGCGGTATGGTGGAAGTGTACAACCACCAGTACCTGTGGGATAACCGCCAGACGCAGCGGGTGTACGACGCTTTTGTCGACATCTGGGGTACCGAAAAGCTGTGGGTGACCATCGACCGTTGCAACCTGAATTTTCCCATGCGGCCGGGGCACGAGTTCAAAGGCTTCATACACTGGGATTATGACCCCGAGACCCGGCCGCAGAACGTGCAGGGCGTACTGGCGCTGGCCGACCAGACCGACGAAAACATGGGGGGCTTCCAGTGCATTCCGGAACTGTATCGCACCTACGACACCTGGAAACTGACCCAACCCGCCGACCGCGATCATTTTAAACCGGACATTACCGGCTTTGAGCTGGTAAAAGTCAAAATGGAAGCCGGCGACCTGCTGATTTTCAACAGCACGCAACCGCACGGTATACGGCCCAACCTCACGAAAGATAAAGTTCGCATTGCCCAGTATATCTCCATGATGCCGGCTCAGGAAGACAACGAAGAACTGCGGCAGTGGCGCATCACTTCCTGGCGTGAGCGCCGGGCTCCGGATGGCTACGCGTTTCCCGGCGATCCGCGCAACTGGGAGCAAACCCGCTACCAGACCGCCGAACTGAACGAGCTGGGAAAAAAATTGCTGGGCCTCGAACGCTGGGATGCCTGATGGCCGCAAACCAACTGTTTACCACACTCAACAACGGCGTAATTATGCCGTTGTTGGGGCTGGGAGTGTACGATGTCTACGGCCGGGAAGCCGAACAAGCCATTGGCTACGCGCTTGAAACCGGTTACCGGCTTATCGACACGGCCGCCATGTACCGCAACGAAGTCGAGGTGGGTAACGCCATCCGGGCCGGCAGAATCCCCCGCCACGAGTTGTTTGTGACGACCAAAGTGGATAATGCCGACCAGGGCTACGACACAACCCTGCGGGCGTTTGACCAGAGCCTGAAGGCACTATCCTGCGACTACGTCGATTTATACCTGATCCACTGGCCCCTAAAATCAAGCCGAAAACAAACATGGAATGCCTTAGAAAAACTGTATGCCGAGGGCCGGGTGCGGGCTGTCGGGGTTGCCAATTATCTGCTGCCCTTTCTGAAGGAACTGGCCGGCCATGCCACGCTGGTGCCCGCCGTCAATCAGATCGAATTCAGCCCTTACCTGTTTCTGGAAGAGGAACTAACCTACTGCCAGACTAACCACATTGTGCTGCAGGCGTATTCGCCCCTGATTCGCGGACGACGCTTTGACGACCCCAAACTGCGCCAACTGGCGGAGCAGTACGGTAAAACACCGGCTCAGATTCTTTTGCGCTGGGCGTTACAGCTTGGCGTGTCAACCATTCCCAAATCGGCAACGCCGAGCCGGATCAGGGAAAATTTCGATGTGTTCGACTTTTCCATATCGGCAGACGATATGGTCCGGCTGCGTGACTTTCACGAAAACTTCCGGGTTGTCGAAGATCCTATAGAACTCCTATAAACCTTAAGGCTGTAGATCGCTTTTTTCTTCTGCCGGAATACTACGTTCCCTACTCTTTTGGTCCTGGGGATAAGCAAGTTAGGCGGAGTGGCCAGGCAGGCTTTTACCTACAGTAGTATGGGCATAGTGAGCAGGGCGGTTTTCACGCCGGAGCGTTAATCCGGGCTTAGTGCCGGACGTTAAGCCGAAATCGATAAACGCGCCTGTACAAATGAGCAGCCAAAACAGATATATTTGCCTACCCGGAACGGCATTGACTACAAAAAGCTGAGTGTTGGCCGCCGGTGCGGTAAAAAAGGATTTCATGACAGGAAGTGATCTGGATCTCTGGCTGAGTATGGGCTATTTTCGGATGCACCAGGAGGTGTTCACCTGCCGATACCTGATTGTTAATGATACGCTCTGCCCCGTTCACTGGCTTCGCCTTTTTCTGCCGGTTGTCCGGTTCGAAGCCAAACAAAACAGCCTGCTCCGGCGCAATGCGCAATTTTCAGTAACGGTTACCCCCTTTGTGCTGACAACTGAGGTAGAAGCCCTGTTTGTGCGGTACCGCAGCATGGTTGATTTCGATGCGCCCGCGTCGGTGGAGTTCTGGCTTCAGAACGGGTCGCGTTACAATGCCTTTGATACCTACGCCGTTGAGGTGCGCGACGGTGAACGCCTGATTGCCGTTGGTATTTTCGACGATGGGTTCGACAGCATTGCCGGTATTATGAACGTCTACGATCCGGATTATCGCAAATACAGCCTGGGAAAATACCTGATGCTGGCGAAAATCAATTATGCCCGGCAGCAGCAGAAACTGTATTATTACCCCGGCTACCTGGTCAGCAATTACCCCAAATTCGACTATAAACTGTTTCCCTGCGCAGCCGCCACCGAGGTTTACGACGATAACAGCGGCCTGTGGCTTCCCTTTTCCTGGGAGACGGTAAACGCCCTGGCCGCCGACATGCTGGACGAGTGATGTATCACTACCTGCTTCGCCGGGGTATCAACGTCTGGCTACCCGCCCGGCAGGGCGTGAACCTGGCCCTTCCCCTCCGGTATGTGGAAACGCACTGAGCGTTCGGCTGATCGCTCAGCATGAGTTACGGTATGATCATTAAAGAGCATGGTGTTACCAGGCGGGTATTGGCCGAGGTCGGAGCCGCCACCAAATTTACTATCGTACTGCCGGTTACCACAACCTGTTTCCGCCCATCCGCTCGCTCGTTTTCTGAACCTCTGCTCCTCCAAACCGGTTATACGTCGATGGCCCTGAACGGCTCTTCTCGTATGTTTGCAACGGAAACCTTACGCTGACGAATGATAAATACCTTTGGAAAACCGATTATACCGGATAACGATGATGAACGAGTAGAGGCCTTAAAACGGTATAGCATTCTGGATACTCCTCCCGAAGAAACGTTCAATACAATTGCTCATATCATTGCACAGGTTTTCCGGGCCCCCATTGCGTTAATTTCGCTGGTCGATAAAGAGCGGGTATTTTTTAAGGCCAACGTGGGCATGCCCGGCGTGAAGGCCGTAGACCGGGGCGTCAGCCTCTGCTCGCTGGCGGTGCTGAGTCCGGAGCTGACCGTCTACGAAAATGCCCTGGAGGAACCCTGCCTACTGGCCAATCCGCTGGTAGCCGGTGATTTTGGCCTGCGTTTCTACGCCGGTGCCCCCATCATTACCCAGGATGGCTTTATGATCGGAACGGTGTGTATTGTGGATAGAGAAGTACGGAGCTTTTCGGAGCCGGATCGCCAATTGCTCACTCGCTTTGCTACAATGGTGATGAATGAGATCGAGCTGCGCCATGCCGCCCGGCAGCAAAAGGAACAGCAGGTCCAATACGAAAGCATTTTTTCGGCCACCAGCGACGCAATCCTGATTTACGATTACGAGGGCCGGCTGGTAGAAGCCAACCCGGCCGCCTGTACCATGCACGGCTATACGTACGGGGAGATAACTGCCCTCAGCGGCTGGGATCTGATTCACCCGGACGACCATCCCAAATTCCGGCACTTTATCGACACCGTGCGGGATACGCAGCTCTATACCGTCGAGAGTACGCACGTCAGCAAGGCCGGCAAGCCTATTGCTGTGGAGGTGAAAGGCACCACTTTTACGTACAGGGAGCGGCCCCATCTGCTGGCAGTCGTGCGGGACGTAACGCAGCGGAAAGAAGTAGAAGCCGCCCTGCACCGGGCGCAGACCCAGTTGCAGGCGGCTTTGTCGGCCGGCCTGGTGAGCACCTGGTTCTGGGATATTAACCAGGATAAGGTGTATGGCGACCAGAACCTGGCCCGACTTTTCGGGGTAGAGGTAGAACAGGCCGCCCACGGGTTACCGCTCGACAATTTTGTAAACGCTATTCACCCCGACGATCGGGCGCGGGTGATGCAACTCATCGAGCAGGCGGTGGCTAACCAGGCCGAGTACGAGGCCGAATATCGGGTTATCAACGCAGCGGGCAAGATGCAGTGGGTGATCGCCAGAGGTCGGGTGGACTATGAAGAGCAGACCGCCAGCTTTTCAGGCGTTATTGTGGATATTACCGAGCTGAAACTCACCCAGGAGGCATTGTCGTATCAGAACCAACTGACCCGGACCATTGCCGATAATGCGACCTCAACCCTGTTCATGATGGATGCCAAAGGCTACTGCACCTTTATGAATCCGGCAGGGGAGAAGATGTTTGGTTACACCTTCGAGGAAATCCGGCAGCGGCCGCTGCATTACATGATCCATCACCACCGGCCCGATGGTTCGTACTATCCCATGGAAGATTGCCCTATTGACCGGGCCTTGCCGGAAAACTTCGACATTCGGGCGCACCACGACGTGTTTTTCCGAAAAGATGGCACATCGTTTCCCGTCTCCTGCGCGGCCAGCCCGATTTTCGAGAATGGCGTTCCGGTATCAACCGTGATTGAGGTGCGCGATATTACCCGGGAAAGGCAGGCCCAGGAAGCCCTGCGGAAAAGTGCCGAAGAGCTGGAGCGTAACGTACAGGCGCGAACCAGAGAGCTGCAGGACGCCAATGAGCGACTGGCCAAATCCAACTACGAGCTGGAGCAGTTTGCCTATGTGGCTTCCCATGATCTGCAGGAGCCGCTGCGTAAGATCCAGTTGTTTGGCGATATGCTGCATAGCCAGGTGTCGGCTACGCTGCAACCTGTTCAGCAGGATTGGCTCGATAAAATACTGGCGGCCGCCCAGCGGATGAGCTCCCAGATCAAAGACCTGCTTGAGTATTCCCGACTCACTCAGCCCCGGCATAAACCCCAGTTTACGCCGGTGGATCTCAATAAGGTGCTGAAAAATGTCTGTACTGATATGGAGGTTGAGGTTAGCCGGAAAAGCGCCGAGGTTGTGGCGGATAACCTGCCCGTGCTGGAGGCCGTTGAATTGCAGATGAATCAGATTATGCATAACCTGATCTCGAACAGTCTGAAGTTTTCGGCTCCAGATCGAAAACCAGTCATTACCATTACCGCCAGTCCGCTGGCTCAGGCTGAGCAGGCCGGCTATCAGCTTCCGGCAGAAAACGAGTATGTCAAGCTGGTATTTCGCGACAACGGCATTGGGTTTAAGCCGGAGTTCTCGGAGCAGGTGTTTGAAATTTTTCAGCGGCTGAATACCAAGAATAAATACCCTGGCACCGGAATTGGCCTGGCCTTATGCCGGAAGGTTGCCGATAACCACAAAGGCCTGATTTTTGCTGATGGGCAGGAAAACCAGGGTGCCGTATTCACCATTATTCTGCCGAAGCGGCAAACTCAGTAACTAAGCTGTCAGCTTGCTTTCGTCGCCCTCCTTGCCGATCACGAACATTGTGTGTCGGCTCCCAGGCGAGGAGTGCAGTTTCAGGATGAACAACAGACTAAAGCCAGACTCTACACAAAGAAATTTAAGATTCGTATCGTTAACCTCTCTACCCTGGCTGGATATATAGGTGTCAACAACCTCTAAATCCAGCCAGCCATGTTTACCGCTATTCGCCACCGCCTGATCAAACCATTTTGTGCCGAAACGCTGGTGTATGTTGTAAACACGCCGGTAGCCGTGTTGCAACAGCGGGTAAATGCCCTGCCTACGGAGCGTTGCGGCTTTATGGGCTCTGTCCGGTTTACGCTGGAACCCCTGTCGGCACCTTTCGGGCGTGGCCGGATAGCGGGGCGGTCCGGTGCCTGCCTGCATGATACCAGCCGGCTGGCAGTGACCATTCAGCCCAGTCCGGCCCTGGGGTTACTGTTTCTGACGGCGCTGTGCCTGGGTCTGCATCTGTTGGTTACGGCAGTGACCACCGCCGGCGACCTGTTGCACCCGCTGGTGAGAAGCCTGTTGCTGCTGGGCGTGGTGCTGCCGTTCCTGTGGGCTATGGCTATCGGCACCGTGTATGGCCTCCGAACCAATATCGAGGAGCATCTGAACCTGATGCCCGTTACCATTCCGGGTGTTGTACGTTACGCTTCCACCAGCGCACTCTCTTCCTCTGTAAGCCTGTAACGGCGGACCCAGCGGCTCGCAGCCAACGGGTTGAAGACGATATGCTTTGTCGAGGGATTCTCTGATTGCCAATGCCCCTCCACTTGCTATACCGTATCCAAAAAAATTTACGCTTCCTGCTGGTAACCTGAACCGAAAAACGGGATAGACAAATATCTATAGCAACTCTGACACACGAATAAGATGATCTCTTTTATCAAATCCCTGAGCCAGCCGTTTCTGAAAAAAACGGTTACGTACACAGTAAATGGTGATGCCGAAACCCTGCGGAAACGGTTAAATGAACAGCTATCTAAAAGGGGTAGTTTAGTTATGACGCCGGATGGAGGCTCGTTTATGAATGTCTCCAGATTTTTGCTTATGCCTTTCCGGGCTCTTATTTCTCTGAAAGGTAATGTTATTCCGACCGGAGACAATTCGGCCAGACTGGTGGTTACTATTAAGCCTGGCTTGTTATTAAGCTTATATTTTTGGCAGAGTGTTGTCTACGTCCTGTTTGTCCTCCCAAGTTTTATGATGGTAAGCGGAGAGAGTTACCTCCAGCTTGTATATCCGGAGGTGTTTGAAGATAGTTGGAGCGCTGTCATTGTTGAGCTTAGTTTTCTTCTTTTGAGTTTTTTTTTAATCAGAACAGGAATAATGCGTGCGAGTAGCCAGGTCCAGCAGGACGTTGAAAGGTATGTGATTTGATCTCTTTATACTGGGATAACCCACATCCTATGTTGGCCATCTCTCCGAGATTTTCCGGACCGGCGACCCGGTCCGTTCTACTGCTACGCCAAACCAAAAAATCACTGTAGAGGGAGCCTTTACGTTTGTCCTGCGGGTGTAAGGTCACTTGCCGATAAGGGAGTACCCAAACCGCTTCTTGGATTCGGCGGAGAAACTGCCGACGTTCTGGTAACCGATATAGGCGGCTATATCGGAGACATTCATGATTTTTTCACCCAGCAACTGGCTCTGGTTTAAGTGGAGCCGCATGGCGGTAATGGCTGGCATTACCATAAGTCGTTTGATGACCAGTTTAGCGTGCTGGAGGGTGAAACGACCATCGATAAGACTTTGGAGATTACTTTAGGTGAAACAAAGAAAAAATTGTATTTTGCTCTGAGGTATAGACTCAGACAGGGTATGATTCGCTTTTTGCTCAACGATCGACTAATCGCAACCAACGAGCCTTCGGGCCAGGTTCTTCTTGACTTCATTCGGTATTCGCGTCACCTGACCGGCACCAAAACAGGTTGCCGGGAGGGCGACTGCGGTGCCTGTACGGTGCTGGTCGGCGACTGGCACGAGAACCGGCTCCGGTACCAGTCCATGACCTCGTGCCTGGTGCCGCTTGGCAACGCGCATGGCAGGCACATTGTCACCATTGAAGGCCTAAACCTATCCGATTCCCTCAGTCCGGTGCAACAGGCTATGGTGGAGGAGGGTGGCTCGCAGTGCGGATTTTGTACGGTCGGGTTTATTGTTTCGCTAACCGGCTACAGCCTGAGTGCCAAACCCGCCACGTACCAGAATGGCATTACGGCTATCGACGGCAATATCTGCCGTTGCACCGGCTACAAATCCATCGAACGTGCCGTAGCCCGCATCAGCCGGGAACTGGCTGAGCGGCCGGCCGACGGGGCGGTTGACTGGCTGATTGGGAATCGGTTTTTGCCCCCTTATTTTGCGCAGATACCGCAGCGAATGCTGGCGCTACAGGAGCAGTTAGCAGCAGAATCGGTGGAGCACCAGAACGGTCATACACCCATTCCGGTCGGCGGAGGTACCGACCTGTTCGTGCAGAAGCCGGAAGCCATGCGGCAGGCAGCCATTCATCATTTATACGGTAAACCGGCGCTTACCAGCATCTACCAGGCCGGGGATTACGTCTATATCGGGGCGTCCTGCACGGCCGACGATCTGCTGAATGCTCCATTGCTGAACCAGCTTTTTCCGAAGCTGCCTGACTACCTGAAACTGATCTCTTCAACGCCCATCCGAAACATGGGCACGGTGGCGGGTAACCTCATCAATGCGTCGCCCATTGGGGACCTCAGCATCTGGCTGCTGGCCCTTGACGCACAGGTGGTGCTGCGCTCCGGTACCAAGCAACGGACACTGCCTCTGCGGAAGCTGTACCGGGGCTACAAAACGTTGGATAAAACGCCTGAAGAGGTGCTGGAATCGGTTTCGTTCAGGATGCCCGGAGCGCAGGCTAAATTCCATTTTGAGAAGGTCAGCAAGCGGACGTATCTGGATATTGCCAGCGTCAACACGGCCCTGCTGCTCGAAACCAGCGGGGGACTGATTACCCTGGCGCATGTATCGGCCGGGGGCGTTGCACCGGTGCCGCTGTACCTGTCGCTGACCTCGGCGTTTCTGGTCGGTAAGCCGCTGACGGCCGATACCATCCGGAACGCCATTAAGGTTGCCCAAACGGAGATTGCCCCTATCAGCGATGTGCGGGGCTCGGCCACCTACAAGCGGCTGTTGTTCCGGCAGCTGTTCTACGCCCACTTCCTGACCTTGTTTTCCACCCAGCCTGATCTGCCCCCACTCGTATGAGCTTTGTAGACGCCAACACCCACGTCCGGGGCGAATCCCTGTACCTCGATGATCTGCCCGTTGTGACCGGCACCCTGTACGCCTGCGTGTATTCGTCGCCGGTAGCGCACGGCCGCATCCGGAGCCTCGATTATACCGAAGCGCTGGATACGCCCGGCGTAGTTCGGGTCATTACGGCCGCCGACATTACCGGTGAAAACCAGATTGGCGGTATCGTGCCGGACGAACCCCTGCTGGCCGCAGAAACTGTCGATTTCTGGGGCATGCCCATCGCGTTAGTGATTGCCGAAACCGATGAGATTGCCAGGGCGGCCGTGCATAAAATAAAGGCAGACATTGATCCGCTGCCGGTCATTACCGACCCGCGTGAAGCCTATGCACAGGGCCACCTGATTGTACCCTCCCGCACGTTCCGTTTGGGTGAGGCCGAAGTCGCTTTTGCCGACTGCGATTTCGTCATCGACGGTCGAGCCGATTCGGGCGGGCAGGAGCATTTGTACCTGGAAACCCACGGGGCCTACGCCATACCGCTCGAAAATGGGCACATTAAGTTGTACTCCTCTACCCAGGGGCCAACGGCGGTGCAGCGCACGGTAGCGCGGGTGCTGGGCGTTCCCATGCATCAGATTGAGGTCGACGTGACCCGGCTGGGGGGCGGTTTCGGCGGCAAAGAGGATCAGGCCAACGGCTGGGCCGCCCTGGTCGCCCTGGCTACCCTGCTGCTGCGCCGGCCGGTCAAGTACATCCTGCACCGGATGGAAGACCTGCGCATGAGCGGCAAGCGGCATCCGTACTCGTCCGATTTTCGCATTGGTCTGACTAAAGACCTGAAGATAAAAGCCTACCAGGTTACGTTTTACCAGAACGCCGGCGCATCGGCCGATCTGTCACCGGCGGTTATGGAACGGACGCTCTTTCACGCCAACAACACCTATTTCATTCCAAACCTGACGGCCACGGCCTATAGCTGCCGCACCAACCTGCCATCCAACACGGCCTTTAGGGGTTTTGGTGGCCCACAGGCCATGTTCGTGATCGAATCGGCCATTGCCAAAGCGGCTGAGGTGCTGGGTGTGCCGGCTTCCGATATCCAGCGGGTCAATCTGCTGCAGGAAGGCGACGAGTTCCACTACGGCCAGCGGGCCGAAGGCTGCGAAGCCCTACACTGCTGGACCGATGCCGTAGCGCGTTTTAACCTGGCCCAACTCCGGCAGGAGGCAGATGAATTTAACGCCTGTAATTCCCTGTACAAAAAAGGCCTGGCCATAATGCCGATCTGTTTCGGCATCTCGTTCACCAAAAAATGGATGAACCAGGCCGGGGCGCTCGTTCACATCTACACCGACGGCAGCGTGGGTGTCAGTACGGGGGCTGTTGAAATGGGGCAGGGGGTAAACATGAAAATGATGCAGGTGGCGGCCCAGTGTCTGTCGGTCAGCCTGGAGCGTATCAAACTGGAGACAACCAATACCACTCGCGTTGCCAACACCTCGCCCTCGGCCGCCAGCGCCACCTCCGACCTCAATGGCAAAGCCTTGCAACTCGCCTGCCACGCACTCACCGAGCGGCTGGTGGCTGTGGCACGTATACGGCTGGGCGTTCGTGAAGAGCAATCTGTGCGGCTGCAGAACGAGCAGGTATGGGTAGCCGACCAGCCAACGGAGCTGACCTGGTCGCAGCTGATCTGGGAAGCGTATCAGCAGCGGGTTAGCCTGACCGAGCAGGCCCACTACGCCACGCCGGCCATACACTTCGATCTGGTCACCGAAAAAGGCCACCCGTTTGCCTACCATGTGTACGGCACCGCCATCATCGGCGTTACGCTCGACTGCCTGCGGGGCACTTATGTCTTCGATTACGTAAACGTTAGTCATGATTTCGGCAAGAGCATGAACACACTCGTAGATAGGGGGCAGGCAGAAGGTGCCATTGTGCAGGGCATCGGCTGGATGACGCTGGAGGATCTGCAGTACAATACCGCCGGCAAACTACTGTCCAATGCCCTGTCGACCTACAAGATCCCGGACATCTATGCTGTGCCGAAGGAGATCGACGTGCATTTTCTGGATACGCCGGGGAGCGACTACGCCATTATGCGCTCCAAGGCGGTGGGTGAGCCGCCGTTGATGTACGGCATTGGGGCTTACTTTGCGCTGCGTAACGCCATCCGGGCCTATGCCCCCAACACCGAATTGCCCTTCTCGGCTCCCCTGACGCCGGAGAAAGTGCTGCTGGCTTTATATCCGGAGTTTGCCCGGACATTGGCTCCGCAGCCGGCCGGTAAAACTACCGCGTAGCCGAACGTTGCCAGGGAGCGCATAGGCTAATATTTCGTAGATAACGATGAAATAGTACAATAATAAATTTGCTTTTTACAAGATGGTGCGGTAACTTAATCATATACCAAGCCAATATTGCCATGAGAAATCTTATTATTGTAGTTGCTCTATGGTGTTGCTTTACGGTACCGAGCCAGGGGCAGTCGGATCAGGATGCAATTAAAAAGGTGTTGCTTAACGAAACGCAGGGTTTTTTTACGCGGGATAAAGCCAAATGGGCAAATGCCTGGGCGCATACGCCATACATTTATTTTGCAGCTAACTTATACGGTGGCGATTTTATGCTGATTAAAGGCTGGAGTAACCTGGAGAAACAATTTGCCAATCAGTTTAAAAGCAAAAAACTGCTGGATAAAGTAAGTATTCAGAACGCCAATTACACCATTCATCTGAACGGTAACATGGCCTTTGTCTCGTACGACCAGACTCTTTTTGACAGCCAGGGAAAAACTACCTCAAAAGAATCGAGGGTGCTGGAAAAGCTGAATGGCGAATGGAAGATTATCAATGTTATTGCCCTGACTAATCTGAAAAACTTTGGTCTGGCGCAGCAAACAAAATGAGCCTGTAACGTAATTACAGCGGAGAAAAGCCTCGCCGAAATTCTAAAGGCGGGGCTTTTCTTTTGCCTGGTTAAGCCTCCGTACCTTCGGTCTGACTGGCTTTCCGGCGACCCCGACGGCTGCCGCCTTCCGGTTTCTGACGGGGTGTACCCTCTCCGGTTAAATTTAGTTCGTAGCCGCTTACGTCTTCCTGCGAAAAAGGTTTAATCGTAAACTCATACTGGGTATTCTCGTAATCGAGTCCTACTTTATCGAAAAAGCCGGCTAACGCAATGGTTTGACCCCGGCCGGTCTTTGCTAACTCAAAGGCCTCAGGATCATCCTGCTCCGTCGGAACCAGAAACAACGTTTTAAACGCTCTTTTCCGCTCTTCCGTGCCTACTTTAAACTTTTTATTGGCCGTATCCATGCTTAATTCCTCCTGAACTTTCTGAGAAATTGATAGACGTCCCGTCTTGGAAACGGTGCAAATTAACTCATTTTCCTTTGGTGTCTCTTTCGTTTTTGTCTCCTGAACTTCCTGGGGAGAGTAAAAACGAATCCTTTTTTGTTTCATGGAATTAGCAGGTTTTTGTGTGATAACTAAAATGATTTGCGCAAATCTATTGAAAATATTTTATTCAAAACCAATTAACTGAGTTTACTTGTATGGCCTGCATTCAAAGAGGTGAAATTTGATTTACTTTTCGCAATAGTTGTAGGTAACCAAAACCTGGAATATGGGTTTTCAACAGGAACACCGCAAACTTCCTTGGACATTGTAAAGCTAAAAACCGACGACAATAAACGCGCACTAAACCGGTTCAGGCGCATTGCATCCGGTGTTGCCCCACCTTATTTTACGGTTTATCCAGGGAGTTTTTTAACAAACATCACCGGAGAATCAACATCAAAATCGGGGAGTTTTGGTACAGTCAATAAGCAGAAAAGGTGCCGTTAAGTAGCGATACTCTATAGAATTATCTGATTACGTTTGGGCCCGTATGCCAAGCGATCCGTTCAATCGTGTATGCGCTTACCTCAGCCATTATTGGCTGGTCCGTATAGCGGGCCGGCCAGCCGTTTAGTGACTTCCCGCAGCCAGAGCGCACGGCCGGTGCAGTTCCAGTGCGAATCCCCGACGGCGTAGACCGGCTCGCGGCTCCGGGTGTATACGCTGTATATATCAATGATGGGTATACGGCGTTTGGGGTGCCGCTGAACGCGTTCAATAAGGTGGTTATAGGGCCCCTGCCCAGGGTCCAGCACACTGGCTTTATTGGGGATAATGGACAAATACACCTCGTTGAAGCCGAGCGCCCGATAGCGGTCGTACACCCGGTTCAGACTGTCGACGAGAGCGTCGAGTTCGGTAGCCGGCAGGGGGGTGAACGACGAACTGATGGTGGCGGTATCGGTATCCAGCCCGACAAATACATGCTGCCGGTTGCGGGAGACACCTACCTTGGGGTCCCAGCGATCGAAAAGCCGGAAGTTCAGGCTTGCTTTTTGTTCTTTAAACCACAAAAACAAATCATGGCTGAACAGAATGGTCTCCAGGCGTTCTTCCAGCCCGGTGGACTTTATCAGCGCGGAGAGCTGCTGGTGCCATGAGGGGGCCGCCGGCGGGGGCAGCGGGCGGCTGGTATCGGTTACCACCACAAGATTGTTTACCGGGCGGCTGAAATGCTCGCGAAAGTGCCGTTCCACGGTTTCGAGCAGCAGCACATTGCGCCGGCCTGGGTCAGGCTGTACCTGGTTTTGTTTCTCCCAGTGGGTGTAGTGATAGTAGCCAACCGGAAAATCCTGCCGGCTGATGCGCTGGGCTTCGGTAAAGCTATCGCCGATGATGTACAGGTGGGTGCTGTCGGCACCGGCCTGGGGCCGGGCGCTGGTGGGTGGGCAGGGCGGCTGGGGCTCTTTAAACTGGGGCAGCCCGGATAGCCGGTACAGGTCGCCATAGCGATAATCATCGGGAACGATACCGGTCTGGTAATACCAGCGCATCATCTCGCGGGAGCAGCCGCCGGCATACAGGAGCACGGCAATCAGTAAGGTGAGGTAGCGAAAGAAACGGGCCATACGCCTAACGTAAACGAATCGAGAACAACTGTACCGTATTGCCGGTACCGCTTAATACATACAATTGGTTGGTAATGGCGCTGAACTGAACCCTGACCGGGAAATCGCTCGGAATGGCCCGGTCGCCAATCACGCGTCCGTCCAGCGCATATAAGGTTGTAAACCGTCCGGATTTAACGCTGATCAGTTCTACGCCGGCTTCCAGGCGGTGGTATTGAACCTGGTTGCCCGGCTTGAGGCCGCGCACGTCAAACCGCTGCTGCCCCTGCTGGTCCAGCACGGCTATTTCGGTGTCGGTGGTCCGGAGTAGAATATAACTCGTCTGGGTATCGTCGGGGCAGAGCCGGAATGATCCGCTTCGCACGGGCCGGTAAAGCTGCGACCGCTCGGCAATTAAGCCGTTGTTGTTCAGCCGCAGCAACTCGCCCTGTTCCGTAATGAGCCGGATGCCGGCGGCCGGGCCGGGTTCCAGGGCCGGGCTCGCGAAGCCGGCGGTCAGCCGTGCCGGAAAATGGCTGGCCTGCCGGCCGGTTTCGACCCAGCGGTTGAGCAGCCCGCTTGGCTGGAGCCCCAGCACTTCCATACCGTCTGCCGTGCTGCTGACCTGAAACGGCAGCAGGAGCGCTTCCGGCCGGTCGGGAGCAAACAGCCGGGTAAAGCGGTTGTTTTGCCGGTCCAGGGCGTAAATACTGCCATCGCGGTGGGCCGCCAGGGCCACCAGGTTACGCCGGCGGCTACCTTTCGGAAGCGCAAGGAAGGCAGGGGTCAGGCCGGCCGGTAGCGGAATCGGTCGCAAGCGAAGCGACTGCTCCCCCGGATCGGCAACGTACAGCATCCGGTCGGTCATAAACAGGTATTGAAGCCGGCCATTGTCCAGGTAATCGACTGCCAGCATATTGCTGCGTACCGGACCGGTAAGGTAGCCCTGCTCCTGCTTTTCGCCTTCGGTAGTCAGCACGACCAACTGATTAGCCTGGTTTTGTACCCAGATCGACCACTGGCCATCGGCCCGGTGGGTAACCAGCAGGGGCGAGGCTGCCGGCGGGGCATCGAGCATAAATTTCTTCTGGAGCAGGAGCCGGTTCAGTACCTTGTTGCCGGCCCGGCGGGTGGTGCGGCCCAGCACCAGCGTCGACAGAATCTTCTCTTTGCCATAACTGGCCTGGTACACCATATGCTCGATATTGCCCAGCGAGGGGTCGGCATGGTTCAGCAGGTTGCGCCAGCCTGCCGGCCAATGGGCGGGTAGCACCGTTCCGGCCCGGTTCACCTGCACAAACGCTGTAAAATTGGCCGGCCGCAGCGTCAGAGTCAACAACGTTTCCTGGTTCTTATCGGCAGCCCAGACGGCTCCGCTTTCCAGTTGCCGGAGGTAATCCTGGAGGGCTTCTTCACTGTTGGCTACCACCAGATAGTCGTTATGCTGGGTGACCCAACTCTGCCGAAAACCGGCAAAGAGGTTGCTGAACAGGGAGGCCGGCAGTTCCGGTACATCCAGCAGCAGGGTTTTATGCCCCAGAAACGTTTTCAGGGTCAGGGGCAGACCACCAGCCCCGGCCTGATACCCAGTGCGCTGGAAGGCCTCCGAGAGTTTTTTGACGTCGGCCGCTTTCAGCAGCAGAACCTGGCGCATTTCGCCCGCCGGCGCTTCCAGCCGGCACAGCACAATATCCTGGCCGAGGTGCTGGTATATCTCCCCGGCTGGTTGCCGGATTCGCTGCAGGCGCTCCTGCAGCGATGGGCTGGAGGAAGCACTAAGCAGGTCCGCCATGTTCCGGCCAAAGCGGGCGGCATCGCTGAGGCCGATGTGGTAGAGCGATGCGGTCGTCTGCGGAATCAGGCCGGCACTGACTATGCGCCGGGGAGTCTGACCGGCAAACAGGCCGGCTACCGCCTGCCGGCTACCAATCTCGTCGGTGGCGTAGCCAATCAGGTGGGTGCGGGAAATTGAAGTCCGGAACTGCAGATTCAGTTCTTCGGGCAGAAACAGACTTACCAGCGAACCGGTAGCCTCCGTGTTGCTGAACAAGGCCCGCAGCACTTCCGGCCGTACCGAAAAACTGGCCAGATGATCGGTGCTCAGCCGGAACCTGCTCCGGCGCGTTAAGGGCTGGTGCAGTTGGCGGACTACGTTTTCGATCAGAATACCCGACGCGCTGCCGATCAGATAGTTGCCGGCCAGCAGGTATGAACCGAATACTTCATTTTTCAGGTTCCGCAGTTCGGTAATCGATTCCTGGTTGTAGTGGTGGCTGAGCACCCGTACCAGGCGCGGATCGGGTGTTGTCAGCGTGTTCAGAAAGGCCTGATCCTGACCGGGCCGGAGGGGTAGGTAAAATACAAAATCGAGAGCCTGACCAGCTACCGGGTGCAGCGAGTAATAAACGGGTTTGTCGGCCAGAAAGCGGAGCACGGCGGTTGTATCTCCGGCGGCATAGAGGAAGCGTTCGAGCCGCTGCACGGCTTCCTGAAAAACAGGCATCTGCCGCAGCGGCATCTCCGTTTGCAGCGTCCGGAGGGGCACCCGGTTCTGTAAAGCGGTACTTTCCAGCACCAGCAGGGCATCGTCGGGAATAAACGGATCAATCGCGCTACCCGGCTGCCGGAAAGCCCGATAGCCCAGCCAGCTCGCCAGTACTACCAGCAGGCCTCCCAAGCCAATCCAGATCCATTTTCGCGTCACGGTGCTACATACAGGTTTGATACAGGGGGTGTTTTAACCGTTTCCGGCCGGTTTTTACCCTTACGTGTCAGGGTAAAAACAAGGCAAGCAGGAGCAACTACCAAACCCACGACACAGACTATTTTCCGGCCGGCCTAGATCGCCACCGGTTCGGGGGTGCGCAGGGCTTTTACCTTACGGCCCAGCTCCAGCCGGAACACGGCCAGTTCCCGGAAACTCAGCATACAGACTTTCAGCAGTTTCCACTTCAGAATGGATACCGTACCCGTCTGACGCTCTTTGTGCGTGATGGGAATATCAAAGGTGTTATAGCCCGCCTTTTTGGCCATAACCGCCAGAAAGATGTTGGGCGCAAACGGAGTGGGGTCGGGCAGTTGGGCCAGCAGTTGCTTCAGAAAGCTCCCCCGGATCAGCCGGAACGGAATATTGCTATCCATAATATACGTGCCGTAGATGGCCGCAATGCTGCCCCGCAGGATACGGGTGATCCAGAGCCGGGCCTGAGCATCGTGCCGGATTTCGCGGTAGCCCAAAATAAAGGGCGACTGCCGGCGTTTGTCCCACAGCTTTTTAAAATCGCCGGACACAAACTGGTCGTCGCTGTCGGTCTGAAAAACATATTCAGACTCCAGCGCTACCGCCTGACGGTAGCCGTTTACTACCGCATTCCCGTGGCCTCCGTTCTTCTGGTGTACCACCGTCAGCTTTGGATGACGTTCTTTGAGCTGATCCAGTATCTCGCCGGTGCGGTCTTTTGATCCGTCGTTTACCACGATCAGGCGTGTGGCATCGGTTGGGAACTCCCGATCGAGTAACTCAATCCATTGATCAACAACGAGAGAAATACATTCTTGCTCGTTATAGGCAGGCATCACAATCGATAATAAAAGACTCATGAAATAAGCAGATTCGGAAATAATAAGTCAGCAGGACTAAATAACGCCAGCGTTGTGTTGGCGTTTTCGGACGAACCGGACAAATATAGACAATTATCGGGCGTTGACGACCGGTTCGCTTAGGACTTTATTTAGCGGGATAGCTTTATCCGATAAATCCCTGAAAACAGGTTGGCGGCAGCCAATCAGCAGCCCGGCCATTGTCTGGCTGGTATGCTGACTGGCTGCCGCCGAAAGGTACCATTGGACTTTTTCACTAACTGCCTGGCCCGACGGTTGAATGTTGCCGGCCGGCGGGGAGTGCCGTTACTGTTGCTTTCCGGTATTCATAAACTTAATAGTTGTCACCGCCATCAAGGGCTGAATGGCCTTGGCTTCCGCATTTTTGAAGACGAAATACAGGTCCTGAGCGCCTTCGGTCGGTTTCAGTGAAACAAAGACCGGTGGCCGCGCAAACGGGTTGGCTGGCGGTGCGGCAGGTTTAGGGGCTGCGGCTGCTCCGGCGGTTCCGGCCGCTCCCTGGGCTCCGCCTGCAGCTGCTCCGGCCGGAGCGCCGGATTCCATTTGCGCCATGAGTTTCGCCATATCCACTTCCGGAGCCAGCGGCACGTTTACTTCCCCAATGACCGGTCCCGTCGGCGAACCCAGCCGCACTTCAATAGTGCCGCCGGCGCTGCCTTCCCGGCGCTGAGCCGTGGCTGCCAGTTCGAGCTGTTTTACGCCTGTCAGGTCAACCTGCCGGAACGCGATGTACGAGTTCGGGTAGGCCATGATCTTCTCGCCCCGATCAGATTTTACCTCTACACCCTGGACAATAGGAGCCGAAGCCGCATTTACCTGCGGACTGCGAAGGACCAGCAGGTGCTCGGCCGTCTGCGCCGGAATGCCTTTGCCACCGCGGTCGGTGTAGGCGGCCCGCACCAGCACCGAGCCCCGGCCGTTATCGCCTTTGGGAATCGTTACCGAATGCTCACCCTGCAAAGGCAGGCTGCTGAGGGTTTTGTCGTTGACGTGCAGAATGTAATCGACAATGGCGCGGGTATCGGTCACCGACATGGCGGGGTGGCCGGGCATGGCTACTTCACCCCAGACCCCAACACCCCCCTGACGCACTTTGCCGATTAGCCGGTCGAGTGCGCCGGCATCGCCCTGGTATTTGGTAGCAATGGCTGCAAACGCCGGACCTACCGATTTGGTCGCTACCTGGTGGCATACCTTACAGTCGCTCTTGCTGATGAGCGACTGGGCTACGGCATACTGCGTGGTGGCATCAACGCTGCGCTGGCCCTGCTTCACTTCGGCGTAGTCGAAGCCTTCTGCCGTGTAGTCGATGCTCATGGCGATGCGTTCTGCCGGGATGCTGCCTTTTTTCAGGCTGCCGTCTTCCTTATCGTCCACCTCTACCGTGTACCGGATCGGCTGGTCGGGGAAGAAGAACGTCTGGTTGCCGGCCACATTAACCTTAACCGCCGGCGCTTCGTTGCCCGCAATGATGCGCACCGACTGGCTGTTGGCGGCTCCTTTGGCATCGGTCACCGTCAGCGTTGCCGTGTACACACCCGGCTTATCAAATTTTACCGTCGGATTGGGACCGCTGAAGGTACGGGCGGGCAGACCGGCACCGGTAACCGACCACTTATAGCTCAGTGCGTCGCCGTCGTAATCTTTACTGCCATCGGCCGAGAGCGTCAGTTGCAGGGGCACGCTGCCGCCCGGCTTGCCGGCAGATGCCTGCACCAGCGGCTTGCGGTTGCCGCCGTTGTACTCGATGCGCACCAGTTGAGAGTTGTTGCTCTTCCGGAACCAGTTGCTGCCGTACTCCAGCACGTACAGATCGCCGTCGGGACCAAACTTCATGTCGATGGGTTCAACGGGCCGGTAGCTGGGCAGAAAGCGCTCCATCGATTTGTAGTTGCCTTCGCTGTCCATTGAGATCAGCATAATCCAGCCCCGCGAAAAGTCGGTAGCAATCCATTTGCCTTCAAAATAAGCCGGCCAGGGACGTTTGGCTCCTTTAAAATCGGCTTGCCGGTACACTGGGCCACCCGTAGCCGAGCGAGAACCGGTCCCCACCAGCGGAAACTCTTCGGAAACACCGTAGGGGTAATACACGAACGAAGGCGCCACCGGCGGCAGCTCCCGCAGACCCGTGTTGTTGGGTGAATTGTTGACAATTTTATCCGGATCTTTTTTCTCCAGCGGCTTCTTGTTTTCGTAGTCATAGACTGGGAATGCCTGCCGGTTGCCGACAAACCACGGCCAGCCGAAGTTGCCGGGCTTGCGGGCCTGGTTCAGCTCGTCGTAGCCTTTCGGGCCAATTTCGCTGTCGCTGGTGGCATCCGGGCCTACTTCGCCCCAGTACACATAGCCGGTCTGGCTATCAATGGAAATACGCCAGGCGTTGCGGTGCCCCATCGAGTAAATTTCAGGGCGGGTTTTGGCGCGGTCCGACGGGTCGGTTGCTTTCGGGAAGAGGTTACCGTCCGGGATGGTGTAGGTTCCGTTCGGTTCGGGGTGGATGCGGAGGATTTTACCGCGCAGGTCGTTGGTGTTACCGGCATGGCCCTGGTCATCCCAACTGCTGCGGCCGGGGCGCTCGTCGGTTTGGGCCGCCTGCTGGTTGCCGGTATTGTTACCGACAGTCAGGTAGAGGTTCCCGGCCTTATCCCAGACCATACCGCCACCCGTGTGGCAGCAGACCTCGCGCTGGGTGTCTACCGCCAGCAGCACTTTTTCGGAGTTTTTTGCCAGTTGGCCGTCTTTCAGCTCCCAGCGCGTTAGCAGATGTTTTGCCTCGGTGGGGTGGGCGTAGTAGAGATAAACCCAGTGATTTTTCTCAAAATTAGGGTCGAGCGTAAGGCCCATCAGTCCTTCTTCGGCCTCCGTTACCTTGCCTTCTTTGGAGGTATATTTGGTATTGACCGGGATGGTGGCGATCAGATCGACGGATTTAGATGAGGGGTTATACGCCTTAAGGGCACCCTTGCGCTCGATGATGTAGACAGTGCCGTCTTTGGCCACTTCAAAGACCATCGGTTCGTCCAGGTCCTGCGCCAGCACTACGGGCGTAAAGCGGGTTTCGTCCAGTTTCGACGGGTCATCCTGCACCACAAAGGATGCGAATCCCAACAGGAGCGCCACGGGCAGAATCAGTGCCGGCCAACGCTTCCGGGATAATCGGGTAGTTGTTCTCATAAATACGGTTAATACAGAATTAGCAAACAATACTATTGGTTTATAAGCTGGTAATCAAATCAAATCGACTGTTGCCGGGCAAGTCCCGACCAACAGCCGATTTTAGACGATGGCATGAAGATCATTTGTCGTCACCACCGCTTTTTACGTCGTCGTTATTCACCGAGCGGCTTTTCTTGCGGGGGGCTTCAAAGGTCATCTTGCCGATGCGGTAAGAGAACGTCACCTTTACGTTGGAGTTGTGCAGGTTGTTGACGTATTGCTGCGACAGGACCGGCGACTCCAGCGTGGTGCGCATGGTTACGCCACCCAGGAAGTTTTCGGCCGCGAGCCCGATGGTGCCCCGCTTGTTGGCAAAGTCTTTGCGTACGCCCAGCGAGTACATGTACATACTGCCCATGGTGCCTTGCAGCTGCGGCATCGGCCCCCGGAAGAAGCTGAACGCCTGCGCACTCCAGCCTTTGTTGAGCTGCAACTGGCTCATCAGCCGTCCGCCGACGCTCACGCCCGTATTGCTGATCTGCACCGACTTGCCATCCGCTCCGGCCGTCATGCCCTGCATATACACGTAGTAGCTGTCCAGCCCGCCGTTGACGCTCCACTTCGGCGTAAGGTTGGTGTTGAAGAACACATTGGCACCGACCGTCCGCTGCACCCCGATGTTCTGGAAGGTAGTGATGATTCCACCCGTTAAGGTATCCGAGGGCAAACGAACCATCGTGATGGCGTTGTTGGTCAACCGCCCGAACAGCGAAGCATTCAGGTAGGTCTTTTTGATGCTGGTACTCAGGCTCAGCTCGACGTTGTCGGTCAGTTCCGGCTTCAGCGTCGGGTTACCCACCATAATCATCTGCGGGTTGGCGAAATTCACGTTCGGGTTCAACTGCTGCAGACCCGGCCGCTGGATACGGCGATTGTAAGCCGCTTTGAGCGTGGTACCGCCCGACAGACTCTTCGAGATATTGATGCTCGGCACCAGGTTGCTGTACGACGGAATGTTCAGTGTGGTGTTCTCGTTCGACTGCGCCATGATGTCCGTATGCTCGTAGCGGGTACCTACTTTGAAACTGTATTTGCTCGGCGTTACGTAGGTATATGAAATATAACCGGCCCCAATGTTCTGCTGGTAGTTCAGCGAACCGGAAGGATTGAAGGGGTCGAACAGGTAGCCTCCGGTCGGCGTGGCAATCTGGTACTGGAACCGGCTGTCGACCTGGCGCATGATGGCCTTGCCGCCAAACTCCAGCAGTTGATTCTTCCGGATGGGTGTTTGGTAGTCGGTCTGGAAGGTTAGTTCACTATTCGTGTTGTTGTTGATGTTGCGCTGGCGGTTGGTCAGTTCGCCGGTGCCGTTCAGCCAGTCGGCGTAGAAATTGTTGGTTAGCCCCGTGCGGCTGTACTGCGTGGAGATGCTCCATTCCTGCTGGGGTTTGAACGTGCGGATGTAATCGACGTTCACATCGACGGAGTTCGAGAGGTCTCTCCGGTCGACATTGCGGTTAGTGATCCGCAGCAACGAGTCGCCGAGGTAGGTATTGGTCAACTGATTCTGCTGCTGCACAAAGTTGCGGGTGCCAAAGCGAACGTTGGCCGACAGCGACTGATTTTTGGCCAGGTCATAATCGAAACCAAGCGTGTATTGCCCAAACAAGGGCGTATCGAAGGCCGAGCCCTGCTGGCTGGTGCGCAGCAACTGCGAACCCACTAAGGTGGTCTGGTTCAGCGTAGAGGAAGCTCCGTTGTACATAGCCCGGCCAAAACCGCCGAGGGTGATGCCTAATTTGCCCTGGCGGTACGAGCCGTTCAGGCCCAGGTTGGAGCCCCGGATACCGGCACCGGCATCTACGTTCAGCGTCAGGCCGTGCAGGGTGTTCTTTTTGGTGATGATGTTGATGATCCCGGCGGCTCCTTCGGCATCGTACTTGGCCGAGGGGCTGGTAATCACCTCCACGCTCTTAATCATGTCGGCGGGTAGTTGCTTGAGGGCGTCGGCCACGTTGGCGGCCACAATGGTTGAGGGTTTGTTGTTGATCAGCACCCGGATATTGCTGCTGCCCCGGAGCGACACGTTACCGTCCAGGTCTACCGACAGCATCGGTACGCGCTTGAGTACATCGGAGGCATCGCCCCCTTTGGCGGTCATGTCCTTGTCGGCATTAAACACCAGCCGGTCTACTTTCTCTTCGATCACGGCCGCCTGTCCGGTTACTACCACTTCGCTCAGCATCCGCACATCCGGAGCGAGTTGAACTGTGCCCATATTCAGTTCGGTACCTTTGCCGATGACGAAAGCACGGGAGTCGCTGGTCTTGTAGCCGATGAAGGAGTATTGCAACCGGTATTCGCCGGGAGCCAGTTTGGAGAGGGAGAATTTGCCTTTGTCGTCGGAGGTGGTACCATCGACCGGTTTGCCGGTCTGCACGCTGACGAGGGCAACGGTGGCAAACTCGACGGGCTTGTTGGTGGTGGAGTCCATCAGCAGGCCGGCGATTTTGCCGTTGCCTTTAGGCGTTTCTTCCACTACGCCGGTAAACTCTTTTTTCTGTCTTTCCGGCTGACTGCCAAAACCACCAGGGCCACCGGGACCGAATTGAGCATATCCGGTTGAGAGGCTGCTGACCAGCAAAAGGGAGGCCAGCAGGGTCCGGGAGTAGGCGAGGGCTGTATGTGTGTTCATGATCGGTTTGTGTTGCGATTTGATGAACCAAAAGTACAGCCGGTACAAAGGCGGTCTAAATGAAGGTTGGCGAGTGCCGGTTTTTGCTGTTTAAATCCGGAAAATCGGGTGGTGAATGCCCGGCCGGAAAATCGGGTTTATTTGCCCAGCCACTCCTTAAAATCGGTGATGCGATCGCCACTGACAAACACTTCTTCGCGCGGGGTTGGCTTAAGCTCCACCTTGAGCTTGCTGCCCGAATAGGTATGAATGTTCCGAATGGCCATCAGCGAAACCAGAAAGGCCCGGTTCACCCGGAAGAAGTCTTTCGGGTTGAGCAAAGGAATGAGTTTATCCAGGCTGTATTCGATGGAAATATGCTGGCCATCGTGGGTGGTGAGCCAGGTGGCTTTGTCTTCGTAGGAGAAATAAGCGATGTCGGTGGTGCTGATGCTGCGAATTTTGGTGCCGATGGTGACCATAAACCGGTCTTTGTACTCGGGTTTCCCGGCCTTGTTCAGCAGACTCATCAGGACGGAGTAATCCGGCTGGCCATTGGCTGCGGGCGGGGCGGATTGCCGCAGGGATTTGAACTTGTCGATAGCTGCAGCCAGTTCATCTTCGTCGATGGGTTTCAGCAGGTAATCGATGCTGTTGGCTTTAAAGGCCTGAAGCATATAGTTGTCGTAGGCGGTGGTGAAGATAATGGGCACCTTCAGCTTCGTCTGTTCAATGATCCGGAACGCAATATCGTCTTCCAGGTGTATATCCATGAAGACCAGATCCGGCAGGTTCTCCCCGGCCTCATCGGTAAACCACTGGACGGCTTTGGCCACGGAGGGAATTCTGGCAACTACCCGGATGGCAGGGTCGTAGTCGGCCAGCAGTTTCTCCAGCCGTTTGGCAGTCAGGGATTCATCTTCAATGATAACAACATTCATGGGAGCAGCGGTAATTTGATTACAAAGCAATTGTCTTCTTCGCCGGTGCTGACGGGCCGGTCGGTCAGCAGCCGGTAGCGGTTGGTGATATTTTCCAGCCCCATGCCGGTTGAGTCTTCTGCCTGCGGCCGGCGCTGTAGCGGATTGCTCACCAGCAGGTAATCGCCGGCGGTTTCAATGGTAACCACCAGCGGTTGCTCTACCGACATCTGGTTGTGTTTTACGGCGTTTTCGACCAGCAGTTGCAGGGTCAGCGGAGCAATGCCGTAGCGGCTCGCTTCCAATTCCGGTACCTTGTTGAGGATCTGCAGTTTTCCTTCAAAGCGGATGTTCAGCAAAAAGTTGTAGGCGTCCAGAAAATCCAGTTCAGTTTTCAGGCTCACCCGTTCGCTGTCGCGCTGATCCAGAATATAGCGGTACACTTTGGAGAGCTGCTTGATAAACCGCACCGACAGCTTCGGGTCTACCTCGACCAGAGAGGCCAGAATGCTGAGGCTGTTGAACAGAAAATGGGGGTTTACCTGATTGCGCAGGGCCACAAACTGTGCCTGGGTAGCCTCCCGCTTCAGTTGCTCGGCGTTGATGCGGAGCTGGGCCAGCTCGCGGTACCCCCGTCGGTTGGCCGACAGGTAAAACGCCATGAGCATAGCCAGCACCGTGAGGCCGTTGTTGGCCCGGTCGCGCCGGTTCCGGTCGTTGCTTCGGGTAGCGGGCGACCGCTGATCCGGTGCCGGCACGGTCCGCATCGCAACGGTCCGAACGCCCTGCGGCCCCCGGCCAACCGCCTTGTCGAGCTGACGCAGGAGCAGATGAAACCCTACATTGAACATCACGGCCAGCGCCCCCGCTATCAGAAACGTGGCTAACTGAGCCGGCCATTTAACGTCGATGAGGTAATCCCGTCGGGTTCGGCTGGTAAATTTTTCTTCCAGCCATTCGGTCACGCTTAACCAGCCCGTAATGAAGAGGATCGTGAGCGGAATCTCCAGCAGCCACAGCACCCAGACGTAGCGGAACGTAAACCAGTCCCACCGGTCGATGTTGATGTAGAGCCGGATGGGCCAGTAAATAGCAAATACGGTGGTAGCTAGCCGGACTTTCTGGCTCAGGCTCAGGTTGAGCGGGACGGAAGACTCCATCAGGCGGGATCGTTTGGTCGGCATAAGCTACGAACTAAAAAGAAACAATGAACGGAACCGGCAGAAATTTCCGGTTCCGTGGCTAATGGGGGCAGACGGGTCAGGCTTTAGGCCTGTAGCGTAACCTGCTTCTGAGCCGGGACGTTTTCAACCACTACGGTTTTCTCCACCGTCTGGCCGTCTTTCACCACGCTCAGCCGGTAGGTGCCTGCTTCCAGGTTGGTCAGGTCGAACGTCTGCCGTACGCCTTTGGCGGCATTGGCCGTGTTAATGTACAGCAGGTGGCCTACGTTATCGTGCAGTTTGATGGTAGCGGTGGAGGTCTGGGGCGCTACGTACAGTTGCAGTTTCTGGTTAGCAGATGTAATAACGACGTCCGGAGTCGGATTGTCAGTTGATTGGGCAAACGATGCAGTACCGGCTACCAGTCCAAGCATCAGTTGGATCGTCACACGGGCAATTATCTTCTTCATGGTCTCAGTTGTTTTGTGTTTGTGTGTTTGACTGAGACAAAGTTGCATGCCTTTTCCGGCCCCCGAAAAACGTTCAGGTCGAATGCCGGAAAAGGCTGGGCGAACCGGGCGTTTGGCGGGTCAAATGCCGGATGCACCAGTACCCATTTTAACCCGCTTCTGCCCCATTATGTGGCACTGCCCAAATCCCCAATCCAAAATCCGACATCCCAAATCAATACGTAAAGCGATCCTTCAGCGAATTAACCGGCTTTTCGACCAGGTGCCACGACAGGGCCGCTACGCCGACCGTAAGCAGGTAGAAATAAAGAAATTGAAGGGGAAGCGAATCCTGCAGCACCGGCAGGTAACTCACCAGTTTGCGCCAGACGCGCAGCGTCGGATAAGAGGCCGGCGTGTGGTAGTAGTTGAACACCAGGTTGTGAAACAGGTAGAGGCCGTAGCTGATCTGACCCAGGTAGTTGCTCACCCGGTTCTCCAGCACCCACCTGACCGGCTGCCCAAAGCCGACTACAGCCCGGCCGATCAGAAAAAAGCAGAACAGCGAAGTAAAGAACCGGTCGGTCACGTCGGTTACTACGTTACGGGCCGGTTCCAGGGTTTTCAGCAAGTATAAATTTACCGCATACAGCAGCAAACTGCCAATCAGCAGCGCGTTACTGCTGACGAGCCGGTTGAATCGCTCACGCTGGTAGATCATCAGGTAAGCCAGTATACCGCCCATGCCGAAAGCGTCCAGACAGGTAGGCATCAGCACAAACTGCGCCATCCAGGGGGCATTAGTTACAAACAGCGCCACCCGTAGAGCAAACGACAGGCCGATGAGCCCTGCCAGCATCGGCAGAAAATGCCGGTTGGGAATAAAAAAGATCAGAAACGGAAAGAAGATGTAGTACTGCTCCTCTACCGCCAGCGACCAGAGGTGATCAATAGCACCCAGCCAGGTCTGGTGAATTACAATCCAGATATTGGTGGTGTAGGTCAGCAGCCAGCCGAGGTGTTCCCGCACCGCCGGAAATCCGACAGCCGCCAGGGCCAGAATAGTGATGTAGTAGATGGGAAAGATCCGGATGCTGCGCCGGATATAAAACGCTTTCAGGGCGTGCTGGTGGGATCGGCCCAGCCGCTCATCGTGCTGTTTGCTGATAATCAGGATACGGGTAATCAGAAAACCGCTCAGGACAAAGAACAGGTTCACCCCAAAATAGCCGAAGGGGAGCGGCACTGCTTCGCCCAGCCAGTGGTCGATCATCACCAGGGTAACGGCAATAAACCGAAGACCATCGAGCTGGACAAGGTAATTTTTCTCTTTTTTGACGGTATCAATACCGACGATGGTAGAAGCTGGTTGCATACACGAAAGTAATACGAAAGCGCGAAACCGGTTTACTGCACGGCCACCGGTTGCGCAGACTGGCCGTTGGGTGGTTGGTCCGCAGGGCTGAACAGAATGTACTGGTTTGTCATATTCAGCCGGGCATTCGCCGGCTCGTTGGTCAGAAACCCGATCCGATAACGTCCTGGCCGGAGATTTTCTTTTGGAATCTGAGCGTAGAACAGGTTCGGGGTGGAGCGGGGGGCCTCCGGACTGGCTGGTACCCGGACGGGCTTGGCCGGCCAGGCGGCAAACAGATACTGCCGGTCCGGACTGGTCAACAGAATGTACGTGCCATTATCGGGGTGGGTTGGGGTCGGGCTGGCGGTGCCTTCCTGGACAAACACGTATTGGTCGGGTTCTTCCCGCAGGCTGTCGAGCCGGGTGCCGGCGTCGACCGTCAGCGCGGCCGGACCGGTAAGCCGGGCTATTTGTTGGAAGAACGGCGTAGCCGAGGGGTCATGAATGGTCCGGATTACCTGCTGCTGTCCGGCCGGCGTGTTCTGTAGCCAGTTGACATACGAGACCAGGGTCTGGCGGTGCTGGTACACGATACCCTCCAGGCTCCAGTAACTGGACAGCAGGCTCAACACCACGGTACTGAGCGTAACGGAGATGGCCTCCCACCGCCGGAACGCATAAAACCGCCAGCGATATACGCTGTACAGGTAAACAACGCTCACCAGCAGGGCAGACGTGAGCCGGTTCTGTCCGGGTAGCCCGATGGCCGGAGCGCCGGGGCTGACCGGTATGCTGGTTAACGCCAGCATGAGCAGGAAGAGCGAGGATGCCAGGAAAAAATCATCCCAGAACGGAAGGTTTTGCCGGCGGAAGGCATTTATCACCAGCCTGACCAGAAAATAGCCGCAGCCCATTACCAGCACGATACCCATCCCGACTGACAATCCCTGCTGATGATCCCGGCCGGGAAGTCCGGCGGTCAGATCGGCAAACGAGCCAACCGTATACAAAAAAGACTCGATGCGGGCAGACAGCGACACCGCCGGAGCGGGCATGTTGACCGGCGGGAGCGCGGAGGTGGACGGGTAAACGCCCAGGCAGAGAATGAGAGTGACTGCCCAGATGGCGGCCGACCGCCAGTGTCTCTGCCGGAACAACACCAGCATACAGGCAATGAGCGCCACCAGCCCGCTGCTGCCCGAAAACAACGCCAGCACCGCCGGCACCAGTGCCACCAGCCTGATCTGGCGGCCTGCACGGGCCAGCAGGTAAAACGTAATCAGCACCAGGACCATCTGCGAGTAGGTCTGAATAGCCGCCGTTGGCCACAGCAGCGTTTCGTAGCTTTGCAGCGAAAACAGCCAGAACGGAACAGGTATAAAGTAGACCGGCGGCAGTCCGGCCCGTCGGAAAGCGATATAAAGAATAACCAGGATACCCACCAGAAAGCCAAAGCCGATGAGGGCCAGGGCGTAGTAGTTGAGTGTACCACCAACGATCAGACAAACCAGAAATACCAGCCGCGTCAGCACAATAAGCTGCCCCTGATGCGGGTACGCCAGGTAGCGGAAGGCATGGGCCGGCGAATCCTGTGGCCGGAACCGAAGCAGTTGATCCTGCAGGGCATAGTCGTCCCGAAAGGGGAAGTTAACGGCGTAATAAGCCACCGCTACCCCAACCACCGCCACGGGCAGCAGCATAAGCAGGAACACCGGTATACGTTGGAGCGCAGCCATAGGCGTTACCAGTTTTTCTCAACCGGCGTGCTGGTCGAAGGTGTGATCCTCAGCGTACGACCGGTGGGGTGAGCCTGACAGGCTTCGCCGGACCGAGCCGTAATGACTTCCAGTTGGTACACGCCCGGCGCGGGCTCCATATCTGGAATCACCGTCTGAAAACCGGCCGAAAAAACCGGGGCCAGCCCGAACAGCACCCGCCAGTTTTGGTTCTGAACCGGGCCCGTGCTGAACAGGTACGTGCGCTGGGGCGACCATAACCGCACATATTGCTCATGGTTGGGGTTAGGGGTGGCGGGCTGCGACGTATTCTGGACAATGATCGAATGGCCGGTACGGAACACCGTATCGATAGCGATGGCCGGTGCCGTCGCGGGCTGCATGACCTGCGCCAGGCAGTTTTCGTAAAACGCCGGTTGGTACAGGCCCGCCGGCCGGGTTGGCGGGGGCGTGTTGGTCTCGTACGACCAGTTGAACTGACTGGCCAAAAACCAGCGTCGCCACATCACCGTTTCATCCAGATAACTCAGATAAGCCGCCCAGGCCAGCACGGTGCCAAATCCGAGGCCCGCCAGCCCGACAGGAGCCCGCCACCGGTGCGGAGCCCGGCTGACAAAGTAAACGTACAGGACAGCCAGCAGCGTAAGGGCGTAAATCTTATACCGGCTGGTGATTAAGAGTTCGGTTCCAAAGCCCACCCGCGACCAGGCAACAATGGCCCCGGTCCCGAGCAGAAAGGCAACACTGCCGCCGTAGAAATAATCGAGCGGAGAAATCGGGCGCGGGCGGGTAAGTCGGCGGCTTAGTATGAATACGTATATACCCGCACTCACCAGCGTCAGCACCCCTCCCAGAAGTATACTGAGCGGATACGCCGGAAGCCCGAGGGGAAACGCTTCAGCAGCGGCTCCGTTGAAGGCAAACCAGCCTTTCAGCAGTTGAATCATGCCGAACTGCGCGGGCGGGTTGCCCGTTGGTCGCTGGTAGTCCAGGAAATACAGGACGGTCACTACCAGGGTGCCGGCCATCCAGCCGGCTACGGTCCGTCGGGTTTCACGCCCTTCTACTGCCTGCACGATGAGCATGGCCAGACTAACCGGCCAGACAATCAGGCCGTTGCCGCTGGTCAGGGTAGCGGCCACGGCCAGCCCGAAGGCCGCCGGCCGGTAGGGGGTGTAGGCGAGCAGGTACAGACAGGCCAGTACCCAGGCTACCACCGTAAAGTTCTGCAGCGCGGCCATGCCCCAGAACATGTTTTCCCAGTGTGAGAGGTTGAAAAGCAGCAAGGCAACCGGAGCCGCGTACCAGCGCGTAGTACCCGCACGCCCCGGCAGTTCCCTGCTCAGCACCTTGTACAGCACCAGCAACAGGAGCAGCAGGCTGAGGTTACCCACTACCATCAGGTGGGTAAACCGCAGCTCACCCACAAGCTGGTAATCCAGCCAGGTGATAAGTCGATCGTATACGATCCGGTGTTCGTTATGCTGGCGAAAAAACTGGTAGACTTTTCCGGCCGGCGTAGGCTCGCCGGCCAGTTGGATCAGAAAGGCCCTCAGGGCATGATCGTCCCATTTCGGGACATTCACGGCATAGCGGCTCCACAACACACCGAAAGCCACCACCGGTAAAAGCAGCAACAGCCAGCCCACGCCCGGCCGCGACAGGATGGGAACGGCTGCTGGTAGCCCGGTGCCACCGCGTCTGCCGGCGCTGGGTGTTGGGGTGTGAATGGCCGGTTTCATGAAGCCTGGACAAACGTGGTAAGTTGCCGGGCGATAGTGGCCGGATCGAGTCCGGACTGCTGTTGATGGAATTTCTGGTCGCCGTAGAGGCCATTTGGGTAGCCCTGAGCCGTTAAACTTATAAACCGAGCCGGTATTATGCCGTTTTGCAGCAGTTGTACCGAAAGCTGCTGGGCCAGCCCACCGATAGATACATGCTCTTCGACCACCAGCATGGGGCGGCCGTTCCAGCGCCGGGCCAGGTCGACCGGGAGGTCCAGCGGCAGGCAGGTGGCGGTATACACATCAAACAGGCCCGCCAGCGCTTCGTTCTCCAGCGCGTTCAGGACATTGGCGGTTACCGGGCCCAGCGCCACAATAGTACCCAGCGGGTTGGTGCTGCGTACAATATGGCGGAACGAGCCGTAGGTGTCGGTACCTTCGGGTGTTTTGGGACCTACCCCCAGGCGCAGATAGCTGGGACCGGCTTCGGCCACAATGGTATCGAGCATCGGGTCGATCTCGTCGGCAAACGCCGGTACATAGGTCTTTACATGCTGGAGGCTGCTCAGGCAGGCCAGGTCTTCAATGGCGTGGTGGGTGGAGCCCATGATGCCGTAGCCGTAGCCCCCGCCGTTGCCGACCAGAAACACCGGCATTTTGTGGAGGCAGACATCGTTGCGGAATTGCTCCAGGCACCGGTACACGGCAAACGGGGCAATGCTATACACAAATACCTTGAACCCTTTGTAGGCCATACCGGCCGCTACGCCAACCATATTCTGCTCGGCCACGCCCGCGTTGATGAAGCGCGGCCCCATACTGTCTACCAGGTTTTCGAGCGCGTTGTACCCCAGATCGCCGGTGATGAAGACCACTCGCTCATCTGCCCGGGCAATCCGTTCGATACCCGCTGAAAATTCCTTTCTCATGGCCGTTTGCGACAACTAATGATAAACTGCGCCGAAAAGAAATGTTTAACGACCGGGACCTTTTCCAGAAAAGGCTGGAAGAAATAAATAAGCTTTGCCGGACCGGTGGGGAAGAAAAACGGAACATACCCGACATAATCAAACGCCACTACTTCTCCGCCGGCATTGCGTATCCACTTTCTGAGCGTGGTCGACAGAAAAGACTGCTCCTCGTGCTCGATATGGTACTTCGACGTTTTTTCGATAACCTTTAGAACCGGGTTGTTGCCGTTAGGCTCCATGATGATGATGTTATCGCTCAGCTTAAACGCATTGCGGATGGCTTTCTCCTGATCGGTCAGGTGGTGAAGTACCCCCCGGATTACGGCCACGTCGTACTTTTTAGCCGGTGCCGCCAGGCTATCGTCCAGAATATTACTGACCGTAAACGTTACATCGGGGTACTTCTCCGAAGCGGCCTGAACAGCCTTGGCCGCCGGGTCGAACCCCTCAACGGCCAGATGCGGAAAATTCTGTTTGATCTCGTTGGTATAGGCTCCGTCGCCACAGCCAATATCCAGCAGCGTTTTGTATTCCGGTTTTATGTGGTTGAAAATAGCCTCCGAAATACGCTTGTTGGCAACGTACGAGGAAAAAGACGCATTGGTGGTGTACAGAAAGCCGCCGTTTTCCCGGACATTCTGATTGAACACATCCACATTTTGTTTCACTTCTGCCTTGAACTCCATACCTGTATGTTTTGAGTTTGTAACGTTATGGACTTACTATTAACGTTTCCGCTGAGCCAGTATGGCGGAAATCTTATCTGAGGTGTTGTAGACCCGGTCGCCGATCCGGACCATCGTTCTGATGAACTTGGGCCGCTTCTTGGTTTCCTCAAAAATCTTACTGATGTATTCACCCAGAAACGAGATGGCCAGCAGGTTGAGTCCTCCAAAGAATAACACCAAAATGATAATGGTGGTTGCCCCCCTCGGCGGATTGGGTAGAAAGAAGCGGGCCAGAATCTGGATGAAAATACCCACCACCGACAAACCCGTGAGCAGAAAACCGGCGTAGGACATGGCCTCCAGTGGGGCAAAGCTGAAGGAAAAAATGGCTTTTTTGGCCCACCAGATGTTTTTGGTCCAGTTGTTGGTCGATACGCCAAACATCCGTTCGGGCCGGACGTAATTGACACCCGTTTGCTTGAAACCAACCCAGGCGCGCAGACCACGCAGAAACTGCTCGGTTTCGGGCAGGCTCACCAGCTCTTTTACTACTTTACGGTCGATCAGCGAGAAGTCGCCGGCATCGACTGGAATGTTAATGTACGACATTTTGCGGAACAGCCGGTAAAAGGTTTTATAGAAGAAATGGACATGGGGGGCCATTTCCCGCTGTACCCGAACGCCGTAGACCACATCGTGTCCCTGCATCCACTGTTCATAAAACTGGGGGATCACTTCGGGCGGGTCCTGCAGGTCGCCGTCCATCAGCACCACGGCATCGCCCGTTGCAATTTCCATCCCGCTCAGAAACGCCGATTGCGAACCGAAGTTCCGGGAGTGTTTGATGGCAATCACATTCGGGTCGTTGGCGCAGATGGCTTCCAGTACCTCATCGGTATTGTCCGGCGAGTTGTCGTTAACGAAGATAATTTCGTACCGGACCTTCATGTCGTTAAACGTCTTTACCAGCCGTTCGTACATGTACGGGATAGCCTGAGCGTCTTTATAACAGGCGATAATGGGCGAAATAACCGGGTTTAGCGCCGGATTTTTGAAAGCCGGAATGATCTTACGCTCGTACTCGTGGCGGATCTGCCAGTCGGCCGTCTGGCGGAGTCCCACTTGCAGGGGCGTCCGGGCTTGCCAGCCCAGGTCGGCGGCTGCCGCCGACGGGTCACCGTACCAGTCGCTCAGGTCCCAGTTGCGGTTGTGCATGCTACCCCACTGGGGGGCCTTCGGAATCTGAAATTCGGCAATGGTGAGGTCTACCAGCTCCCGCATAGTGGTTTTGCGACCCGTAGCGATATTATAGGATCGACCCCGAATGGCCGGCCCTACCTTCAGCGCAGCGTCGACAAAGGCTTCCACGCAATCGTCGATGTACACAAAGTCGCGGCTGATGTCGGGCGATACCAGGGGCGGGAAATCGCTTTTGCGGGCTTCTTCGACCAGCCGGGGAATCAGGCGGTCGGGTTCTTCCCAGCCGCCGTAAATGGAGTACAGCCGCAGGTTGAGCGTGTTGAGATTATGGACGCGGGCGTAGTATTCCAGCGTATAAGCCGCCGATACTTTGGATACGGCATAATGGCTGTTGGGCTCTACCCGGTCGGTTTCTTTTGGCGCGGTGCAGTTAAACCCGTATTCCGAACTACTGCCGGCATGGATATAGACCATGTCGGTGGTGCAATTTTCCAGAATATTGACCGTGCCCAAAACGTTGGTTTCGTAAATGAGGTTAACGTTCTTCTGCTTGCTATACGCGCCGTAAGCCGCCAGGTTAAAAATGGTTCGGGGCTTATACCGCTCGAACACATCCCGCACCGAATTATCGGAAAGAATATCGCAGTGAATAATATTCTCAGGCGGCACGTTCAGCAGTTTCAACCGCCAGGCCCGGGTGGCATCGTGGGTCAGCGCGTAAACATCATTGCCCGGCCGCGCCTGAAAAAGATCATTGAACAGGTTGGTGCCGATAAATCCACTGGCACCAAAGACGAAGATAGGACCGTTTAGCTGACGTATTTTGGCAAGTAGCAAGTTTGAACGTTTTAGTGTGATTAGGGCGCAATAATAAAGCAAATCAGAGTAAATAGTAAGAACAATCGGATTTTTAGCGCGTACGGTAACGTTAGGTCATCGGCATAGTATAGCTGCATATCTGGCTGGTGCCGTTCACGAACTCTTATCTTGCCGATGTCATGAATTTGCCAGATTTTCCTCCCGTAGACTCCTCTGTTTATTAGATGGAAACTTTATGACTATAGCGCTCAGCTACTTCAGCGCAGGCTTGTTCGTACTGCGCCGGCGTCATGGGCAGGTAGTGCCATTCCAGTTTGTCTTCCATATAGGAAACACCTTTACCCTTGATGGTATGGGCAATAATTGCTTTGGGCCGGCCGTTCAGATTAGCCGCCTGCCGGTCGATTGCCTGCAACAGGGCTTCAACGTTATGTCCGTCGACCTCAATGGTGTCGAAGCCGATGGCCTGCCACGTTTCGGCAGCTGCCGTGTCGCCTAGTACTTCCTGGGTGTAGCCGAAACCCTGCAGTCCATTTTTGTCGATCAGCACTATCAGGTTATCCAGCTTATGCTGCATGGCAAAATGAGTGGCTTCCCAGGTAGTGCCTTCGTTGGTTTCTCCGTCCGACATCAGCACAAATACGCGGTTGTCTTGACCGAGCAGCCGGCCGGCATGGGCAATGCCGGCCGCAATGGGCAGGCCGTGACCGAGCGAGCCGGTAGCAAAGGGTATGCCGGCAAACTGGTTGGGAGCCGGGTGGGCCGGGAGCGCCGTGCCGTTGCGGTAATAGGTTTCCAGGGTTTCATCGGAGATCTCGCCGGTATAATTCAGGCAGGCGTATAAAGCGGCCGCTGCGTGGCCCTTCGACAGAATAAACGTATCCTGTTCCCGCTTGCGGCAGATCAACGAAGCAATCATCAGATCAATGCAACTCAGGGAGCAACCAATATGCCCGGCATTGGCCTGGTTATAGAGGCTGAGCACTTTCAGGCGCAGTTGCCCGCTCAGCACGTTCATGTCTTCGGTATGGCTTGAATCAGTCACGACTTTAGTAACGATAGGTTGTTCCCTGAAAATCAAAAATGGTAATTTTTTTGCCCGACCGGCCCTTTATCAGAATAATACTGTCGGTCTGGGTCGTATCCATCCGCTGGATGTAATCGGCCTCCTTCGGCAGATACAGATTAGTCAACTGGGCATCCTGAATGGAATATGGCCAGTACGTTTTTTCAACCTCATCGCGGGGATGCATCCGGATCGAGGGGTACAGCACCGTGTCGCCGGGTGCGTAGTTTTCCTGAATGCGCCGGGCCGACAGGTAGTAGGGGTTCGGCGTTCGTGGTTTCGCAAAATACGTGTATTTCGGGTCACGATCCCTGTAAATAGCGTGCAACAGTTCGGCCACCAGATACGCCTGAATGCAAAGAACAAGCGCTATTACCCATTTGAAGCCGTTCTGAAGCCGGTTTACCTGGTAGAGGATCATGGATACCAGAATGACCGTATACGGAAAGGAGAAGCCTGAATACCGCTGCGTAATACCGTAGGTATGCCCGTTTCGGAACGACATCAGCAGCAGAAAAAGGGTGGGTACGGTAGCCAGTAAAAGCAGAAAAACCAGCAGGGGGCGCTCGCTTCTGCTCACAGACTGCCGGATGTAAATAACCAGCAGGTAAAAAAGCGTGGGGGCCAGCGCAACAACAATATACTGCAGGCGCGGTACCGTGTAAAACGGCATTCCGGCAACCAGCAGCGCCGTAAAAGCCGGCAGAACCCAGCGGGGAAGGTTTCGGCTGCCCGAGTACCGGCGAAACAGCCAGAAAGCTATCAACCCTAATGCCACCGCCAGCGTAAGATTGCGGTAGCCCAGAAATTTGGCATGCCCCAGTCCGTTGGAGATAATGAACAGATCACTCCAGAGCGGCAGCGAGCGTTCGGCTACGTTGAGCGGGGTGGCCGGCAGAATAATGCCGAACCCGTTGTTGGTGGGGTTTGTGAGGGCCACGGTCCGGTACAGATTCGCCTGATAGGCCAGCGTCTGGAAGGTATACACCCCTCCGCCGTAAATAAACCAAAGCGACACGATCCCAAGACCCACTAGGGCGGTCAGCCCAAACAACAGCCAAAGCCGTACTTTCCGGACATACAGCAGGAAGTAAAGACCGTGGCACAGAAAGACCGTGATGGTCAGATAATGCGACAAAAGCGACAAGACGAACGTGAGGCCGTAGCTGAGCAACAGACCGGTTGGGTTCTCCCGGTTCTTCTCTTTGTTGAGAATCAGCAGAAACAGATGCGTGGCCAGCAGCGTCAGAAAAAAGCTCATGGAGTAGTTGCGGGCCATATGGCTGTATGCGATAAAGAACGGCTCAATAGCGGCCAGAAAGGCACTCAGCAAGGCCAGCGGTTCGGAGCGTAAATGCCGGCGGACAAACACATAAACCAGCCCTACCAGCAGCGTACTGAACAATACCGACGGGAAACGGGCTGAGAAGTCGCTGAGGCCAAATAGCTCCAACCAGCCCCACAATACCACATAATAAGCCGGACTATTGCCGATATCACACCGGATAATAGCCTCGATATAATCATCGATCGTCTTTTTCTTCCAGAATTCCTGGGGTGAGAAATAGGTTTTACCCGGCGTAAAAAAAACATCGTGCTGATTTGCGCCTTCCATGGAAACGCCCTGCGAGATGACCATCGTGTATTTCTCGTCGAGGTAAAGACCATAGGCCCCCGATTTGTATACTCTTAGTCCGAAAGCGAGGGCAAGTATTAAACAGAGCAGCAGCACCGATTTATTTTTTAATACCATGGTCAATAACAGGAAAGTTACGAAGTTGCTAAATGGGTACAGACATGCAAAATTAAAGGCTTTGTTCGCAAATCTGTAGCCGTTTAATACCTTAATGTGTCGCCTTTACAATCAAATATCAAAATTCGTTCCTTTGTTTTTTTCTAATCAGTAAAACGCTATCAGGCTCATCCAGGTCAACGCGCTGGATAAACCCAGCCTCCCCGGGCAGGTAAAAGTTGACGGGCTGTGCATCGGCATAAACAGGTAGGTACGGCGTGCGTCACCTTTTTGGTGGAGTGTATCCCGGACTATCACCAGCAACATAGAGTAGGGCAGGGCGGGCAGGTTACATTTTCAGAATCGTAAATTCGACCCGTCGGTTCAGCTTACGTTTTTCTTCGGTCTGGTTGCTGGCAATCGGTTTGCTCGGTCCCCAGGCTTTAGTTTGTATCCGGTCGGCGGCTATACCTTTGCCGGTCAGGTACGATTTTACCATCTGTACCCGGTCTTCAGCCAGTCTCATGTTCAACTCCCATTCGCCCTGGTTGTCGGTATGCCCTTCTACCAGCACCTCCATCACCGGGTTTTCGTTCATCAGCACCGTCAGGCGGTCCAGTTCGGCGTAGGAGGAGGGCAGCAGGTCGGCTTTGCTTTGCTCAAACAGCACCTCCCGGAGCACCATCTTCTGCCCGGATTTGACCGGCGACAGGTACAGGTTCCGGCGTATTTCGCGGAAGCGTTTTTCCCGGCTGAGGTCGAGGATCTCACGGGTCGGAAAATACCCTTCTTTCTGGGCGGTGAGGCTATACGCTTTCTGCACGGGAAGCACCATTTTGTACTCACCGGTTTCGGCGTCAAAATCCACCCGCGTGATTTCGGTGCTGCTCCCGAGCAGGGTGGTGACCACCTCCGACGAGACCGGCTTGTTACTTAGGGCATCCAGCACCTGCCCGGATACAATAGCAACCGGTTCAGGTTTGATGCTGGGCGGTAGCTTCAGCCGAAACAGATCGTTGTTGCCCAGGGAGTTTTGTTTGGAACTCAGGTAGGCGAAATCACCGGAGGCCGGAATGGTAAAATAGCCGTCCCACTCCGGCGTATTGATCTGGGGCCCCAGGTTTTCTGGCAGCGACCACTGGGTCCAGGTGCTATCGAGCCGGCGGCTTACAAAAACGTCGCCGTCGCCGTACTCGGGGTGCCCCGACGAGGAGAAGTACAACGACTTGGAATCGGAGGCAATAAAGGGCGTTCCTTCGTAGTCGGCCGTGTTCAGAATAGGCCCCATATGCTTCGGCTCGCTCCAGGTCTGGTCGGGCAGCAGAAAGGTTACATACAGATCTTTGTCGCCGTACGAATCTTTCCGCTGCACGGCAATCACCATAACCCGGCCGTTGGGCGCCACGGTAAACTCCATATTGCCCCGCTTGTGGATATTATAATTGTTCTTGATTTTGCACTCGACCGGGGTCGACCAGCCATTTTTGGTCTTGACCGACCGGGATATGCCAAACGCCAGCGTACCGTCGGGCTTGTAAATATTGGTCAGGTACATGGTGCGGCCGTCGGGCGAAATCCCGCTGATGGCGTTGTGATCGGGGGTGTTGATGGGTGGACCCAGATTGACGGCTTCACCCCATTCATCTTTAGCGACCAGCCGCGAGTACCAGATGTCCTGAAATTCGGCAGAACCGATGTTTTTCGGGTGGTAGCGCCGGGTAAAGTACAGCGTACGACCGTCGGGGGTAATCACGGGGGCCACTTCTTCACCCGCCGAATTGATATTTTTGCCCAGGTTCTCCTTCTGTAGGTCTTTGGGGGTATCTTTGGCCAGGGGAATGGCTACCGTTACCGGAGTGGCCGCACTGGTAATGCCGATGGCATCGATCTGGTTTGGCCCCTTCAGCTTTCCGGGATTGATTACTACTTTAACCTCCTGCCCAACCAGCGACGAATCCGGCAACAGGATGCGCAGCAGGGGGTCGGTTCGGGGGGCGGGATTGGCATTCTGGTAAACGGTATGTTCGCGGCCATTCCGGTCATACACCATCACCTGCGTAACGCTGCCCGGATTAACGTTTTCTGCCACAACCACCTGCCGGATCGCCACGGCTTTGTCAAACCGTACGCGTATCCACTCCTCGGCGGGGCTCTCCGGATTGGCGGGTGACCACGCGCAGGGGCTTTCGCCCAGGTTAGGCAGTTTATTGGGTCGCCCCAGCACCTGCGTAGCCCGATACTGCTGACTAAAGGGTTCGCCTTTGCTTTCCGACGAGAAATCTACGACCTGACTGGCCCAGTGAATTGGCTGAGCCTGGCTATGGATATCACCCGAATACAGATAAACACTCAGTAACAGCAAAAACATACGCATGATGCAACGGCATTCTTGAGCCTGTTGATTGGTTCATGAGTTCATTGGTTAACGGGTTATACCCGAATTGACCAGTTATCTGGCGAACGAACGAACCAACTAATTCGTATACACCTGATATCCCCAGGGCTTGAGTGAAACGGTCATCTGGGGTTTTAGTTCGGCCGGCTGGCGGGTAAAGACTTCGGTGTACCGGCCCTCGTAGCCTTCGCCGTTCAGCCGAATGGTCAGGGGCTGGTCGCTGAGATTCAGGATGACGGTGATCCAGTCGTTGTCTTTCCGCCGGTAGAATGCATAGGCTTTATCGTCCTGGCTGGTCGGAATTTTAATGGCCTGCCCCCCTGCCAGCCCGTTCCAGAGCGCTTTATTCCGGTGTTTCAGGGTGAAAAGCGTTTTAAAGAAGCGGCTTTTCGAATACGTGTCCCAGGGAATGGTGTCTTTATCGTAAAACGACAATTGTTTATTCAGATTTGATTCCATGCCGTTATAGATCAGCGGCATGCCTTCCAGAGTGGCCGTCAGTACAGCAAAGACATCGGCCGCCGGACCGAATGTTTCCTGGAGCGTACCCCGGTGCGAATTTTCGTCGTGGGTATGGATAAAGTGCATCTGGTAATACCAGGCCGGGTAGTTTCTTTGATTATGGTTGAGCAGGGTATCGATTGCCGCAGCCGGGCGTTTGCCGGCGGCAATATCCTTCAGTAAATGATACAGGTTCCAGCCGTAATTGGCATTCGACCATTTGAAATGCGCCGGGTCGTTATCCCACTCCGACAGCAGGAAGACCGGCTTTAGGCGGTCCAGGGCCGCACGGGCTTCCTGCCAGAAATCATTGGGAACCATGCCGGCTACTTCGAGCCGGAACCCATCCACATCGGCTTCTTTAACCCAGAACTGCATAGCTTTGATCATCGACGCCCGCAAATCCGGGTTATTGTAGTTCAACTGGGCCACGTCATTCCAGCCGGTGGGCTTGCCCTCGTTGGTGACAGGCGAGATAATCCGGCCATTCTTCTGCACATACCAGTCCGGGTGTTCGTTTATCCAGGGATGATCCCAACTGGTATGGTCGGGCACCCAGTCGATAATTACCCGTAAGCCTACGTCATGCGCCCGCCGGACAAGTGATTTGAAATCGGCCATAGTCCCAAAATCAGGATTGACAGCCGTGTAGTTGGCGACGGCATACGGATTTCCCAGTCGGCCCAATCGTTTCTCAGTCCCGATTGGGTAAATAGGCATGAGCCAGATAATGTCGGCCCCAAGCTCTTTCAACCGGGGCAGGTGTTCTTCTACGGCAGCAAACGTGCCTTTAGGGGAGAATTGGCGGACATTTACCTCGTAAATGGTGGCGTTTTTGGCCCAGTCCGGTGTGGATGGCCCCGTCGGCTCATGCTGACCGGGCAGCGTCGATGCCAGTGCATCAGACTGGTTTGTTTGATGGTTACGGCAGGCGGTAATCAGCAGGCTAAATCCCACTGCTGCAGCCAGATATACTGTTTTCATAAGGTAGGCAGCCTAGTATGGCTAAAAATCAATATCAGCTTAGGCCAGCGCGGGTTTCGGGTACTCGCCCAGTTCCCGGATGGCCGCCATGGGATCATCTGCTTTAAAAACCGACGTACCGGCCACCAGCACATCGGCACCGGCATCCAGCAGCCGCCCGGCATTATCAGGACCCACCCCGCCGTCGACTTCAATCAGGGCCGGTAGCCGGTGCGTCGTCAGCAGGTGTTTCAGGCGGGCAATCTTCCGGTAGGTATGCTCAATAAATGTCTGTCCACCAAAGCCCGGATTTACCGACATCAGCAGCACCTGGTCGATTTGCTCCAGCACATCTTCCAGCAAGGGTACGGGCGTGTGCGGGTTCAGGGCCACGCCGGCCCGGCAGCCCAGCTCCCGGATCTGGGTAAGTGTCCGGTGCAGGTGAGTGCAGGCTTCGTAATGCACCGTAATGGTAGCGGCCCCGGCCCTGGCAAAGGCTTCCAGGTATCGCTCCGGCTGCACAATCATCAGGTGAACGTCCAGGGGCTTTTGGGCGAGTCGGCGTACCGCATCTACAATGGGCAGACCAAACGATATATTGGGTACAAAAACTCCGTCCATGATATCAACGTGAATCCAGCCGGCATCACTCCGGTTGATCAGGTCAATATCCCGTTGCAGATTGGCAAAATCGGCGGCCAGAATAGAAGGAGCAATGATGGGTTTATTCATAATTCAGCGGTTACTATCCTGTAAAACTAAGTTTTTTTGGCCGATAGTTGAAATAAAACCGTTTTACACGCTGTTTTGTGTATCATTTTGGTCACCGATTTTATGTCTCCTCAGGAACGCATCCACGAATTAACCGACAAAATCAACTACTATAATTATCAGTATTATCAGAACAGTATCTCGGAAGTGGACGACTACACGTTCGATACGTTGCTGGAAGAACTCATCGGCCTGGAACGCCAATACCCGGAGTTCCGCCGGCCCGATACGCCGTCGCTGCGGGTGGGCGGGACCGTCAGCAAAGAATTTCCGACGGTTTACCACCGCTTCCCGATGCTGTCGCTGGGCAACACTTATTCGGAAGTCGAACTGGTGGAGTTTGACAACCGGGTCAGAAAAGGACTCAACGACCAGCCTTATACCTACGTCTGTGAACTGAAATTTGATGGAGTAGCCCTCAGCATGACCTACGAAAACGGCGTGCTGGTGCAGGGGGCCACACGGGGCGACGGTGTCCGGGGCGACGATATTACGCACAACATCCGGACCATCCGGACGCTACCGTTACGCATACACGGCGACAAAATACCCCCGCTGTTTGAGGTACGGGGCGAAGGGTTTCTGCCCCTGGCGGAGTTTGAGCGGATCAATAAGGAGCGGGAAGACATTGGCGAGCCGCTGCTGGCCAATCCGCGCAATGCTGCTTCGGGGACCTTCAAACAGCAGGATTCGGCCATCGTTGCCAAACGCCGGCTCGATTGTTACCTGTACAGCTTTCTGTCGGAGCCGGAGATCTTTCAGACGCATGAGGAGAGCCTGGTGGCCATGAACCAATGGGGATTCAACGTCTCGCCAACCTGGCGCACCTGCCGTACCATTCAGGAGGTGATGGCGTATATTCAGGAATGGGAGACCAACCGGTATTCGCTACCGCTGGCCACCGACGGCATTGTGATTAAGGTGAACCGCTACGATCAGCAGCGCGAACTGGGCTTTACGGCCAAAAGCCCCCGCTGGGCCATCGCCTACAAATATAAAGCGCAGGCGGCCAGTACCACGCTCAATTCCGTTTCGTACCAGGTGGGCCGCACGGGGGCCGTTACGCCGGTAGCGCACCTGAAGCCGGTGCTGCTGGCCGGCACGGTGGTCAAACGGGCGTCACTACACAACGCCAACGAGATCCAGCGGCTGGGTGTGATGCTCAACGATACCGTATTTATCGAAAAAGGCGGGGAGATTATACCCAAAGTGACCGGCGTTGACTTGGCAAAACGCACGGCCGCGAGCGTCCCCATCGACTACCCGACGCACTGCCCCGCCTGCGGTACCCCGCTGGTGCGGAAGGAGGGAGAAGCGCATTTTTATTGCCCCAACGAAAAGAGCTGTCCTCCGCAGCGGCAGGCCCGGCTGGAGCACTTCATTCAGCGTCGGGCCATGAACATCGAAAGCCTGGGCGAGGGGAAGATCGAGCTGCTTATTGACAAAGGCCTGCTCGAAAACCCCGCCGACCTGTATGATCTCACGACCGAAAAGCTGCTGGGCCTGGAGAAAGCCTATACCGATGAGGAGTCCGGCAAAATCCGCGTGGTGAGCTTCCGGGAGAAAACGGTAGAGAATATCCTGACCGCCATCGAACGCTCCAGGCAGCAGCCGTTCCCGAATGTTTTATTTGCCCTGGGTATCCGGTACGTGGGTAATACCACCGCCGAGAAGCTTGCCGATTATTTCGGCAGTATGGATGAGCTGATGGCGGCCCCGTACGAAACGCTGGTGAACGTGCCGGAGGTGGGGCCGCGTATTGCCCAGAGTATTGTGGCCTGGTTTGCCGACCCGGACAACCAGCGCTTCGTGGAGCGGCTGCGGCAGGCGGGCCTGCAATTTGCAGCCGACCGAAAAATTGTGGAGCCCGAGAGCAGTAAACTGGATGGTAAGACCTTCTTATATACCGGTACGTTCGCCCATTTCAGCCGGGAGGAGCTGGAAGAGCGCATCCAGGCCAATGGCGGCAAGCTGCTCAGTGGCGTATCCAAAAAGCTCAGTTACCTGATCGTGGGCGAAAATGCCGGCCCGTCCAAAGTCGATAAAGCCCGTAAGTTAGGGGTGAATATGATTGGGGAGCAGGAGTTTATAGCAATGATTTCGTAACTTTGTCTAAACAAACCCAGTTTTCATTTTTCATCCAAGTTACATGGATACTCGTTTCCACGGCGTCGGGGTGGCTATTGTTACCCCGTTCCAGGCCGATCATTCTGTTGACTTCGACGGCTTCGGGCGGCTGATCCAGCACGTTTCCGACGGTGGAGTCAAATATTTTGTGCTGCAGGGCACAACCGGTGAATCCCCGACCGTAACCAAATCGGAGAAAAAACAGCTACTGAATTTCCTCAAAGAAAAAAACTATAAACGGCTGCCCATCGTGTACGGCATCGGCGGAAACGTCACCTCCGATGTGGTAGCGACCATACAGGATACAGATTTCGACGGCATTGACGCTATTCTGTCGGTCTGCCCCTATTACAACAAGCCGGGTAAGCGGGGTGTCATCGAGCATTTTACACGGGTGGCCGATGCCAGCCCGGTGCCGGTGATCCTGTACAATATCCCGCCCCGGACGGGTATCAACCTATCGGCGGAGACCATCTGCACCCTGGCCGAACACCCGAACATCATCGGCGTAAAAGAAGCGTCCTGTGTGATTGAGCAGTGCATGGAGATCGCCCGCGACAAGCCGGCCGATTTTCTGCTCATTTCGGGCGACGACGTGCAGGCCGTACCCATCATCAGCATCGGTGGGGTAGGGGTCATGTCGGTTATTGCCAACGCCTTCCCGGCGAAGTTTTCGGGAATGATCGAGGCTGCCCTGCGGGGTGATTTTGCCTTTGCCCGTCAGGAACTGGGGCATTTTCTCCGCGTTGATCCGCTGCTGTACGAAGAAGGCAATCCCGTTGGTATCAAGAAAATTCTGGAGATTATGGGGCTTATCCACTCAGATGTGCGGCTGCCGCTGATGAAGGCTTCCGACGAGCTGGGCGAAAAGCTGAAAGCCGTAATTCAGCACGATAAACTGGTGGAACTGGTAGCCTGACCTCAGGTAGGCTATCAAAACAGAAAGCCCCGCTTCATCAGGCGGGGCTTTCTGTTTTGAGTCGGGTATCTATCGCTTAAAGTCTTCTCCGGCCACCAAACAGACGGGAGCCGGCCCAGATGATTAAGAAAACGACAACAAGGACTGCAATAATTCCGGTATAGGCACCTGCTTTAAAGATTCCACCAACCACTTCACAACTGCTCATCAGAAAGAACAGAATGAGCGATAATAAATAAGGAATCAGGCATTTTGCAAAATTTTTCATGGCGTTGAGTATTTGTTGTATTACGATCAATTGGTCTTCGGATTTTATCCATCGGCCGATCGATTTGGTTTCTGTTTGCTGGCCCGTTGCGTGTAACCAGGTGGTCAGTGCGTCTCTGGGCGTTTGCTTACTACATTACAAATGGTGTGCCAATTTTGCAAAATGCTCGAATGACGGGCTTATCCTCCGGTTAAATCAACAAAATATCCGGGAGTTGCGCTACATACTGTGAAACCTATTACCCAATTGGGGTTACACATTCCACCAATAGGTGAATTTGATCACCAGTGCGCGATTTTTTACAGCAAAGGAGCCGGGCAGGTAGTTGTCGGTATACACAATAAACAGGTCGGAGGCCGGTTTGTATCGCCACTGAAGCCGGGTGTTCAGATTTACGTTCCGAGCCTGCTCGTTGTACTGCATAAAGGCCGTAAAGTACAGCGTATTAGTCATGGTGATGTCTATCCGCGGTCCAACCAGCCAGAAGGTCCGGTTACCCCAGGGCTGCGGCAGCCGGATGTCGTTATAGCTGGAGCTTACGGCTACGCTCACAAACGGCTGGAACCGATACCCTACCTCTGAGGTCAGGTTCAACCGCGTACCACCGGCATAATAGCCTCCGTAGCGGGTAGAAAAGGCGTAGGTAAATACGCTTTGCGGTTTCGAGACAAACTCGGTGCCCCAGGCATTCCAGCGGTGCTCGGTACCGCGGGCCAGGGTATCCAGTCCGGTATTGGTCGGGTCAAAGGGCTGTAACAGTTTGACATAATCGTGGGCAACCCAGGTCACAAACGAGCTGCGGCTGCGGAAACCGACCGTGTAGGCAAGGAAGGTTTCATTGTCGGTCTGCTTCATGGATTCATTAAAGAAGTAGGTGGAGCTGATTCGGGGCCCGTGGCTAAGCACAATGCCTCCTTTCGGGAACAGCAGATAACTTGCCGTTGGGTTTATCTTCACGTAGCCGCGCCGGGGTACATAGCCCACTTCGGCCGTGTAGTTTCGCCCTACGTATTCGTGCTGCCAGCCCAGAGTGAGTTTCCGGCTGTTGTAGAGCAGGTTACCGGCGTGGACATAATCGTTGCCGGACGGGCCGGGGCTGAATGAGCGCAGCACCAGCGCCTTACCGGTCCATTTGTTATTTGACGATGCCAGGTTGTACTCAAAGCCGAAATTCCGGTTATACTGCGAGTACTGCGGTTTGTCGGCCTGCGGGGTGTAGTCGACAGACTCTTTGTTTATGCCGATGATTCCGATGTTTGACCGGGCAAATATGCGCCGTTGCAGCGCGAACACGGCAAAGTTCTGGGCGGGCAGGCCCGTTTCGTCAACACGGCCGGTCTGCATATCCATCAGCCCGATGCGCCAGTCTTTGTTCAGCTTCCCGCTGAGCCGGGCACCAAACCGGATTGGAACACCCAGGCCGATCCGGCGGGAAAAAAACGGACGAATGGTGGCGTAGCCGAAGTTGGTAAACATATCGCCGTTCTCCAGAAAGAACTGCCGCCGTTCGGGAAAGAACAACTCGAAGCGGTCGAGATTGGTTACCTGCCGGTCTACATCGACCTGCGAGAAGTCCGGGTTCACCGTCAGGTCCAGGTTCAGCGAGGAGGTGACGGCGACCTTGGCATCGACGCCCACATCCCGGCGGTATTCGCTGGGTCGGTCCATTCTGTACTCCCGCGATACGCCGGCCAGGGCGTAGGGAATAATGGAAACATTGGGGCCGGCGCTCGGCGGGGGCTGATCCCAGACCAGAATACCCGTATAGGCCAGCGAAGCCGTCGGGAACTGCCGGGGTACTGGTGCCCAGCTCGATTTCTCCGTTGTTTTCAGATCGAGCCGGCTGAAGTTGATACCCCAGCGGGTAATGCCTTTTTTGTAGCGGATGGTCTTGAACGGAATGGCCGCTTCAAAAATATATTTGTCGTCGTAGTTCTTCACCACCGACGTCCACTTATTATCCCAGTTCAGGTTGGCCTGTCCGCCTTCAAAGAGTAATCCATCCCACTGCGCCCCGGCCGCGTTGGTCCCGAAGGTAAAGCCGTTGGTCTGGTCGTCGAAGGGGTCAATGAAGAAGATAAAATTGTCGTTTTTGCCGAAGTTCCAGTCGCGCCGGAGCGATTCAACCATGTAGGGGCCGGGCAGGGCGTGGTAGCAGATGGCGGTGATGTATACGTTCTGGTTGTCGTAGGTCATCTGAACGTCGGTGCGCACCTTGGCGGCACTGGTGTCCATTGGCAGGACCATGTAAAAGTCCGAGGCTACATCGGCATCGCGCCAGGCCTGTTCGTCCAGCACCCCATCTATTTTGATAGGTGAGGTGGCCTTTCGAATGTGGTATTGATACGATTCGTTTTTCTTTTGAGCAACTAAAGAAAGGCTAATCAACTGAAGCGCGAGTAGCACACGTAAACATTTCACCAGGGTAATATTGGTTAGGTTATAGTTGGATAAGCAAAGTTAATGGAGTTTTTACGGTATTTGGGTAAAAAATAAAGACCGACACTCCCGCAGCCGGTCTTTACGTTAAAAGATATGGACTATAAAATTAGTTGCCGGTCATAAAGACAGCGTTGCCGAACAGCAGCTTGCCATTGTACCAGAAACCCCGGAACAAGGGATCATTGGCCAGGTAGATGATAGAACCCCGTCCCAGGGGCTGCTCACCCATAATCAGGGTATTCTTCAGCTTTTCCTTCGCATTGCGGCCGGCAAAACCCGCCACGTAATTGTTGTCTTTCAGGTAGCCCACATTCCAGCCCGACTTCAGAAAGTCGAAATTGTAGGCATCCTGCACCAGGGCGTAGTAGCCGTTGGTCAGACCAAAGGCCAGCGGGTGGGTCGTGTCCAGATTCAGGCGGTAGATACTGCCGGGAGTTTCGTCGGAGATGGCGCTGCGTTCCCGGTCGCCGTAAATTTTTAACGAATCGACCGGGTTGGCTTTCCGGTTGGCCGTACTGCCAGCCCGTCCTTTGCTTTTTTCCTCCGGGTCCTCTTTTTCCTTTAGCTCAAAATCCGGCTTACCGGCCAGGTAGGCAGCCGCCCGCTCCAGCGCAATCAGCTTCCCTCCAGACCGTACCCAGTCTTTCAGGGAGGTCATGGTCCGTTCCGTCAGAATGCGGGCGTAGCTGCCCGACGGCAAAATCAGCACATCCAGTTTACGCCAGTCTACGTTTGCCAGGCTCTGACCGTCGATCAGCGTGACCGGATAATTAAGCTCCTGATCGAAGTAGTACCAGACCTCACCGACATCGGTAGGCGAGGTGCCTTCGCCTACCACCATGCCCACGCGGGGGTTTTTCAGCGACAGCACCGAGCCCGAACCAAAGTCAGACCCTTTGGTAACATAGCCGGAGGCAATTGGCGTTACCGGGATGCCGGCCTCCGTTGCTGCCTGCTGCACAACGGCGTCGAAGCGGTCGCCCAGGCGTTCGTTACCGGTTCGGGTAAGAATCAGCGTACCGGCCGGGTAGGTCTGTCCGTTGACTTCAAACTCTTTTTCGGCCGCCCGAACCCGCACTTTCTGCTTCAGGAGGCCGGCCAGCAACTGCACCGATGGCAGCGACTGCCACCGGGCTACATACGCGTAGGGTTTGCTGACCGAAGGCGCAACGGCAACTGCCAACTTCGGCGCACTGGCTACGGGATCTATCCGGGAAGTAAGGCCGTAAGTCCCAACGCCGAACGCATACGGAATGGACCAGGCCGTAATATCGTACGTAACGGAATCTTCCAGTTTGGAGGCCGGCTCAAACAGGATCTTCAGCAGGGTTGATTTAGGCTGGTAGGCACTGATAACCAGATCCTCCGGCGCTACCGTAACACTCTTCTCGTTTTTTTGCGTCGCGTAGTTAAACGCCGGCGCCGTCTGCGATTTGCCGGCGTAGCCGTAACGGATCTGATTGCGGTCGAGCAGTTGGCGGAGGGCTTTCATGCGACCTTCGTCGCCGTTGGCTTTAATCACGTACGATTTATAGGCACCGATGGGCGTGTTGCGGGACTTATCGAAATAACTGACAAACTCCTTCACCACCTGATCGGGACGGTCGGCTACGGATTCCAGCGTAGCGATGCTGGCGGCAACATGGTGGTCTATGCGCTGCCGGAGGGTCAGGGTATCGCCGTCGTTCTTTTCGAGAGCCAGACCGGCGCGGCCGCCACCACCCTGCTCAAATGTCATGCCGATGGCTCCGTTATAGGTAGGCCAGGTATCGCCGTAGCTGGGGTAAAACAGGTCGAAGCGTTCGCGGGTATAGTACAGCCAGTGGTTGCGGTCGAAATAACGGGTATTGTACTGGCCGATAATATCCTGAAACTGGCGCTGCCAGGGTGTAATATCTTCGTGAAAAGGCTTGGCCGAGGGGGCAAAATAATAAGGACTTTCGGGGCCCATTTCGTGAAAATCGCCATGCAGTTGCGGCATCCACTGCTGGTATAGGGCCATACGCTGCTGGGTAACCTCCTGCGTTTGCCAGGCCCAGTCGCGGTTGGGGTCGAAGATATAGTGGGTATAACGGCCACCGGGCCACGGCTCCTGGTGTTCGCGGGCAAAAGGCGTCGGATTCGGGTTGCGGCCCACCATCTGGTTGTACCAGTTCACGTACCGGTCGTGGCCGTCGGGGTTAAGGCCAGGGTCGAGCATGACTACGGTGGTGTTCAGGATCTTCTGCGCTACGGCATCGCTGGTTTGCAGCAGTCCGTACAGCACCTCCATGAAGGCTTCGGAGCTGACGGCCTCGTTACCGTGCACGTTGTAGCTCAGCCAGGCGATGGGCGGTTGCGGAGTTGAGGTTGGCTGACCATCCAGGAGGCCGATGCGTTTCAGGTTATTGGTCCGGATCTCTTCCAGCCGGTTCATGTTTGCTTCCGACGCTACGATTACGGCTACCAGCGGTCGCCCCTCAAAGGTAGTACCGTAGGGGAGGAGCTTCACGCGATTAGGCGCCTGCCGGGCAATCTGCTCGGCATAGGCCAGAACCCGGTGGTGGGGGGTAAACTTACTGCCGACTGGGTAACCCAGAAACTGGGCCGGCGACAGTAAGCCGGATTGTGCCCAGGCCTGGATGCAGATAAAGGTAAAAAGCAAAAACAGCGCGTTTTTTTTCATGCAGTGGGTTACTATGAACATGTTAACAGTCAATCCGTTTTAATTTGTCAAAAATAGTACAAAAGCGGTTTTTAAGGCTTATTGGGCTAGTTTTTTTAGGAAGGTATTTGCATTTAACGAAAATGCCCGTACCTTTGCACCACGTTTGAAAAAACGGTCATAACCGACGCAGATCCGGGGCATCCGGCAGATTTTCTGCCCACTGCAACCCAAAGGCTGCGGACCTTGAAAAGGCCCATTCGTCTAGCGGTTAGGACACGTCCCTTTCACGGATGAAACAGGGGTTCGATTCCCCTATGGGTCACCAGAATAACTGGCGGTGTGCAGTAGGCAGCCAGCTATTCTCGAGTACAACACCTGCCTGCTGCACACTTAAGAAAGGGCCCATTCGTCTAGCGGTTAGGACACGTCCCTTTCACGGATGAAACAGGGGTTCGATTCCCCTATGGGTCACCAGACAGCCCCGGCAAGTGCCGGGGCTTTTGTGTGTTTAGCCGGTTCGTTCAGGTTGCTATTACCGGCTGCGCACGAAACGCAGGTAGCACGGCCGCTCGCAAAGGGGCAGTAAGTCTAAGGTATCGCTGCGGAGGGAGAGGGCCTGAGTGAAGTTGGCGTGGTTCTGGCCGATATAGAACCGGATAAGTGAAGAGGTCGGGCCGGTTTCCAGTCGATAGTAGCGGGCCGGCCGGTAATACTCCAGCTCTTTGCCCTGGCTGCTGACCGCGCCGTCGGCGGTAAAAGTGATCGACTGAACCGGCAGGGCAGGTACACTCCGGACCGTAAACAAAGTGTCGCGGGAGTCGGCCCGCTCTGTCAGCCGCCAGGTGCCGACAAGTTGGGGCGCTCCCTGCCCTAAGGTAAAAGGCTTTTCCTGACAGGCTGCTACTACCAGCAGCAGGCATACACTAAAGAAGAAAGATATACGCTGGCATGGTATCTGAACCATAGCTTCTTGGCAAAGATTGGGGCTATTGGTAGCGACGATGGACAGAAATTACCCGCTAAAGATAAGCCGGTTCTGCCTGACAAACCGTTTTTACCCGATTTTTCGCCAGATCTTTTCCCGATTGAGCTGCTTGTATCTGGGCTCGATGCCCGAAAACTTCAGGGTTTCCTTGCTGCCCAGCGCCAGGTAGCTCAGGGGACTGAGGCTTTCGTCAAACAAAGTCAGAACGCGATCCTGCAGGGTTTTGTCGAAATAGATCAGCACATTACGGCACAGAATCAGGTCGAACTCGTTAAAGGAGCGGTCCGATACCAGATTGTGGGTCGAAAAAACCATTCGCTCCGCCAGTTCGTCGCTGAACTTCACATGCCCGTATTGCGCGGTATAGTAGCAGGAAAAATCGGCGGTGCCGCCCGAGAGCAGGTAGTTTTCAGAATACTGCTTCATAGGCTGCAGCGGGTAAATGCCCCGGCGGGCAGTTTCCAGTACGGCTGCGTTGAGGTCGGTAGCATACAGCAGGGATTTGGCCAGCAATTGAGCCTCGCTGAGCAGAATGGCCATAGAGTAAACTTCTTCGCCGGTGGAGCAGCCCGCATGCCAGATGCGAATGAAGGGTTTGGCGGCCAGCGTTTTGAGTACATCGGTCCGGAGCGCTTTGTAAAAGGTGGGGTCGCGGAACATCTCGGTGACATGGACCGTAATTTCGGCCACAAACCGGCTTACGTACGCCGGGTCTGACCGTAGCCGGTGGCGCAGCTCGGCAAAACTTGGGAACCGGTCCAGCGACCATAGCCGCGTAATCCGGCGCCTGAGCGATGCCTTTGCGTACTGGGTGAAATCGTACCCATACAAATCCAGTAAGTCAGTCAGCACTAAATCAAGTTCCTGATCCCCAATCATAACCATAATCCCATTCTCCTGTCCTCCTTTTTCCTTACCTCCGCTCATACAACCACACCCGCAGCAGGGAAATAAGCTGGTCAATATCAACTGGTTTGGTTATGTAGTCCGACGCGCCCGCTTCAACGCACTTCTCGCGGTCGCCGGTCATTGCTTTTGCCGTTACGGCAATGACCGGCAGCGACCGGTATTGGGGCTGCTGCCGAATCTGCCGGGCCGTTTCGTAGCCGTCCATCTGGGGCATCATCATGTCGAGCAGTACCGCGTCAATTCGTGGGTTTTCGTCCAGTTTCTGCAAGGCTTCTTTACCGTCCAGGGCCGCAACCACCGTCATGCCGTACTGCTCCAGCGCCTTCGTCAGCGAGAAAATGTTTCGTACGTCATCATCGGCAATCAGCACTGTTTTGCCGCTCAGGACCTGGCTGAGGGCACCCAGTCTGTCGGGCAGTCCGTTGCCGCCGTCGGGCTGTTTCTGTTCGTCGACCAGGTGCAGAAACAGCGACACTTCGTCGAGCATACGCTGGTAGGAGTGGGCGGTTTTGATGACAATTGAATCGGCGTATTTTTTTATCTTTAGTTCTTCGGCCATCGACAGACTGCGGCCAGTGAAGATAATGATGGGCAGGTTTTCCAGGCCGGGGTTCTGTTTGGCTTCTTCCAGCATTTCGTAGGCATTGCTGTCGGGGATACCCATGTCGAGAATCACGCAGTCGACATTTTGATTCTGTAGGGCGTTTACGCCTTCGGTAACGTTGCTTTTCAGCTCCGTCGTGATCCGGAAGGTCTCCAGAAAATAAGCCAGGGCTTTAGCGTGTTTGGGGTTATCCTCCACAATGAGCACTTTTTTCGGGCTCCGGCTCAGCACATCTTCAATTTTCTGAAAAACAGTCTGCAACTGCTCAACGCCTACCGGTTTATCCATAAAATCGACGGCACCTTTCAGGAGGCTTTCGTTTTTAAGCCGGTGCGACGACATGATGTGGACCGGAATGGGGCGAGTCTGCCGGTTGGCTTTCAGGGCATCCATTACTTCCCAGCCACTCATCACCGGTAGTTGAATGTCCAGCAGAATGGCCTTCGGCTGGTACTCATTAGCCAGTTGTAATCCTTCGTCGCCCCGGACGGCCACAATGCCTTTGTAGCCTTTCTGCCGGGCAAAGTCGAGCAGGGTCCGGGCAAAGTACGGATCATCTTCAATAATCAGGATGGTTTTGTCCTGCTCAGTCAGGGTGGCACGGTCGTCGGGAACGGGTGGAGGAATCACGGTCGAGAGGTAACGATCCGGCTTGGCCGGGGCCGGCTGAATGGTGGGGATGGGGAGATCGGTAGCCGGCTGGGGGGGGCGTTCCGCGTACGTACCCGTGTTGACCGGCCGGGCCGGGTTCAGGCTGGATACGGGCAGGTGCAGCGTAAACTCGCTGCCTTTACCGGGTTCGCTGGTCAGGGTAATATCGCCCCCGAGCAGCTTGGCCAGTTCCCGGCTGATGGAGAGTCCCAGGCCTGTGCCGCCGTATTTTCGCTTCGTTGAGCCGTCGGCCTGTTGAAACGCTTCAAAAATGAGGGGTTGTTTTTCGGGTGGTATGCCAATGCCTGTATCGTTTACCGTAAAGCTCAGCTGACCGGCCTGGTGAGGATGCCTGCGCATTCGGAGCGTTACGCTGCCGGCGGCCGTAAATTTCAGGGCGTTGGCCAGCAGGTTTTTCAGGATCTGCCCCAGCCGCTGCCGGTCGGTTAGCAGTGTAGCGGGCATATCGGGATTAACGCTTATCGAAAAGGCCAGGCCTTTTTCCCGCGCCATCACCCCAAACAGGGCGTTTAGCTCATCGGTAAGGTCGGTCACCGGCACATCCTGGTAATCCAGTTTCATCTGGCCGGCTTCTATCTTGGAGAGATCCAGAATTTCGTCGATCAGGCTGAGCAGTCCGTTGCCCGACGCCTGAATCACTCTGGCGTATTCCGTTTGGTCGGCATTCAGGTTACCGTCGGCGTTTTCGGCCAGCAGCCGGCTCAGCAGCAGAATGGAGTTGAGGGGCGTTCGGAGTTCGTGCGACATATTGGCCAGAAACTCCGATTTGTAGCGGTTGGTCTGCTCCAGTTCGCCGGCTTTTTTCTGGATCTCTTTATTTTTTTCTTCCAGCATAGAGCCGCGCTCTTCCAGTTCGCTGTTGGCTTGCTGCAACTCTTCCTGCTGTACCCGCAGTTCTTCTTCCGAAATCTGGAGTCGCTGGGTTTGGGCTTCCAGCTCGGCATTGACGGCTTCCAGTTCGGTTTGCTGGGCCTGTAGTTCTTCGGCCTGGGTTTGGGTTTCGTTCAGCAGATGCTGGAGCCTGCCGTAGCTCAGGGCGGCATTGAGCCCAATGGCGAGTGACTCCTGATTGTTTTCCAGCAGGGCTATCTCCAGGGAAGACGGTTTACGGAGTAACCCCAGCTCTACCGCCCCGAGGCAGTCGTTGCCGTATACCAGCGGGGTAATGGCCACGGCTGTCGGGCGGGTTTCGCCCAGGGAGGAGCTGATGCGGGGGTAATCGGCCGGCAGGTCATCGACCACAATTAGTTTTTGCTGGGCAATGGCCTGGCCTACCAGGCCTTCGCCGGTTCGGATGAGGGCCGGAGCCTGGCGGACTGCGTAACTGCCGGCCAGGGTGTACTGATCGCTGTCGTTCTGGGTCAGATACACCGTTCCCATCGGCGCGTTGAGGTAATTGGCCAGCGTATCGATCAGGCGGCCGGCCAGCCGTTCGGGGTTGCGCTCGCCCCGGATGGCGTTGCTCAGGGTTACGGAGCCGGTTTGCAGCCACTCCCGGTTTTGCAGTTCGGTAAACGTCTGTTCCAGGGCTTTGGCCATCTGGTTCAGCGCGATCGAAATACGCCCCAGTTCATCATCGCGATCATCCTGACTGCGGACGCTGTAGTCGCCGGAAGCTATGGTGCGGGTAACGCCCTCCATTTGAGAAATCCGCCGGGCAGTCTCAATGTATTTTTCCTCGGCCAGTTTCTGTTGGGCAATGCGGTGATCCAGGTCTTTTTTGATGCGCAGGAAGGCAAAGGCCGTAATTAGCATAGAGATAATGGCCGAAACCAGCAGCACCACCGGCGTGTAGGTACTATAAAACTCCTGCTGCGCCGTGCGGGTCCGCAACTGGTTCAGTTCCTGCGCTTTGATGCGGTTTATGACCACCCGGAGCTCATCCATGATCTGTTTTCCCCGGATGAGTTCCCGGCGGAGGATAGCGGTATCGTTTCGGGTAGCCTGGTTTCTCCGGAACTTGATCACCCGTTCCAGCTGCGCATAGCGGCTCTCGTAGAGGTTCCGGACCTGCGCCAGATTCTGCTGCTGCTGCGGATCGTTCTTTGTTAATTGGTTGACCCGGTTGAAACTACCGGTGGTTCGGCCGTAGCTGCCCTGATAGTATTGTAAAAACGTAGGGTCGAGGGTAAGCAGGTAGCCGCGCTGGCCGGTTTCAGCATCTTTCAGGTACGAAATAACGTTCTCCGATTCCAGCAGCACCTGCTGCGTGCGATTGACCAGCCGGGAGTTATCGATCAGTTTCCGGATGCTGTAAAACGAAGCTACCAGGCTGATCAGGAGCAGGATCGTGGATACGACAAAGACGAACTGCAACTGCCGGATAACAAAGTTTGGGGTCGATGGTGAATCCATGAGTAGGTGGTTCCGTAGCGTTATGGGTGTTGAGCCGGATCGGTTTGTCGGACGGGTAAGATCAGGATAAACGAAGCGCCTTCGCCGGGACGGCTCTGCGCCGAGATCAGCCCCTGGTGCTTCGCCATATTCTTTTTGGCGATGGCCAGCCCGATACCGGTCCCTTCGTAGCTGGTCTGGCTGTGCAGGCGCTGGAAGATAACAAAAATCCGGTCCAGAAACTTTTCGTCGAAGCCAATGCCGTTGTCCTGCACCACAATGCGGCAAAACGGACCGGTAGCGGCCAACTCCCCGTCGATTGCTTTGGTCGCAATCCGTTCGGCATGGATCCGGATAACAGGCGGCTGACCGGGTTGGACAAACTTCAGCGCGTTGCTGATCAGGTTCTGAAAGACTTGCCGGATGCGAACCGGTATGGTATCGATTACCGGCAGCTTGCCGATAATGATTTCTGCCCCGCTTCGGCGGATTGGCTCGTCGAAGTCGAGCAGCAGTTCGGCCAGCAGGGCGTTCAGGTCGGTGGGCCTGAACACCTCGGGTGCCGATAAATGCGTGTACGCCAGCAGGTCATCGATCAGCCGGGCCATGCGGGCCGATGACCGGATAACGCGTTCCAGGTAGGAGACGGCCTCGTTGTTTTCTTTCAGGTACTTCTCCCGAATATGGTCGTTCAGGAGCTGAATTTTCCGCAGGGGCTCTTTCAGATCGTGCGACACCACCCAGGTAAACTGCTGTAGCTCGTGATTGGTCCGTTCGAGTTCAGCATTATTGAGCAGCAGTTCGCGGGTGCGCAGGGCCACTTCCTGCTCCAGCAGTTCGGCGGCCTGCTTCTGGGGGTGAATATCGGTGAAGGTACCGATCCAGCGGGACACCTGCTGCGTATGCTGCCGGATTGGCATCAGGCGTAGCAGGTGGTGCCGGTATTCACCGGAATGGTGATCTCGTAGTCGTACCTCGCGCACAAACCCGGTGCCGCCGGTCAGGGCCTTAGCCAACGCCATCCGCAGGTTATCGTCGGGGTGGGTCACCGGAAAGGTAGCTGCATCAACCGCGTAGCGATACCAGTGTTCGTTGACGTACTCGATCCGGCCGTCAGGTGTGACGGTAAAGGCTATTTCGGGCAGCGACGCCAGAATGGCCTGTAGCTCCCGCAACTGACCGGCCAGTTGCTCCTGTGCCTGTTTCCGGATGTCAATTTCCCGCCGGAGCGAATCCTGCACCATGCGGAGCTCCTGCTGCTGCTCGTAGAGCTTGTGCAGCGTTTTTACTTTCAGCGCCAGAATATCGGGATCAACGGGTTTAGTCAGGTAATCGATGCCGCCGGCGGTATAGCCCTTGGTAATAAACTTCTTTTCGGTGTTGACCGCCGAGAGAAAGATGATAGACGTATCCCGCGCCTTGCTGAAGCCGCTGATGGCGTTGGCAACTTCAAAGCCGTCCATTTCCGGCATCTGAACATCCAGGATGATCACCGAATAGGCCGCTTTCAGGATTTTCCGCAGGGCTTCTTCGCCGGATTCGGCCGTATCAACCAAAAAACCGTGCAGTTCAAGAATCTTCTTCAGCGGAAGAATATTCTCCGGCCTGTCATCGACAATCAAAATCATGGTAGGCGTGTAATGGTCAAACCTGTTCAGGTGGTGTTATAGTAACTGAACGGAATGCCTGTCTGTTTTGTGGGTAGAGCCCTCCACCGCGCATTGACTGGGGTGAAGATACGCCACAAACCATACACCTGTCAACTAACCCGATTACCGGGGCCAAAAACAAAAAAGGAGTTGCCCCGCCAGCCCGGCCTATACTACCTGGGCAGTCTGGGATATTTGCCTTAAGGTTCAGATATTAATATGTAAGTAGTTGACAGTGAACAGACTATAATCCCGTAAGCTAAGCTTATGGCCCATATTTCTAAAGGTTGGCATGGGGAATTGATGACATAGATAACCGTCAGATGTGGAAAAAGATAGACAGGGGCCGTATAACAAAATCTATAAAATCCACAGAATCAGCATATATTAATCTGGCACAGATTTTGGCTTGTCTGAGTGCAATAGTTTTTGAACCCCAAAACTTAACAACGAGTATGGCATCATTAGGAAAGCAAATCGCAGATTTTTTCTCGGGAGGTAATAGTAACATCGATGACGGCTTACGGGGCGTGTTCATCCACGAGCTTCAGGCTGCTTATTATTGCGAAAAACAGGCCGTAGATGCACTGGGTGAGCAGGCCGATGCGGCTACGACCGATGTGGTACGGAACGCGTTTTTGCAGCACCAGGAAGAATCACGAAATCAGATTAACCGGCTGGAGCGGGTTTTCGACAGTATCGGCGTTGAAGTAGACGATCTGGAAAGTGATGCCATTGATGGTCTGGTCGATGATGCGCAGACAATGATTGCGGCTACAGAATCTGGTTCGCTGAGCCGCGACGCAGCCCTAATTGTGGCCGCCCAGAAGGTAGAGCACCTCGAAATTGCTACCTACGGTTCGTTGCATACAATGGCTCGTTTGCTGGGATACAACGAGGCTGCCAACCTGCTGGAAGAAACCCTGCGGGAAGAAAAGAATACCGATCGCAAACTGACCGAAATTGCCGAGTCATTCATCAACGAGAAGGCGAAGGCCGAAGGTCGGGATGTAAGCGAATACGGCCGCAGCCATACCGATTACGACCGGGATATGTACGCCGGCACAACTGCCGGAAGTATGGGTGGTACCGCCTACAGCGGCCGTGAAACCGATATGAACCGGGGGACTAACTGGAACTCCGACAGCAACATGAACCGCAGTAGCGATATGGATTCGAACGTAAACCGCGCCGGTTATTCAACGGGATCGTCGTACAGCGGTAACTATAGCGACACCGACGATATGAATCGTGATCGTGACCGGGAGCGGGGTATGTATGGTGGCTCTAACACCAGCAGCAATGATCCGACTCTGGGTGGTATGACAGGCGTGTAAGCTACAAGCAACCGCATAAAAAGAAAGGCACTTCTCTACGAAGTGCCTTTCTTTTTATGCGGCAGGCTACCGGCCGTTCCAGCGTTCCTGATCATTGTAGCCGGGCGGCCGTTCGCCGAAGTTATTGCCTCCAGGAGCTGCTTCGCCGATGTCGTTGCTGTCTGGCAGGACCTGCGTGCCGTCGTTATTACCCAGACTGGTGCCGGTGCCGGGCGTGGTCTCCGGGCCGGGGATATTGCCCGGGTACCGCTCCTCGTCGATCAGCCGGGACAAATCTTTTTTTTCTTCCCTGGTCAGCTTCTGACCTTCGCCCGCCAGCGGGGTCGGGTATTGGGTGTAACGCCGGTCGGCGGCCGACGCGATTGTGTTCTGATGACCTGTTTCCATGTTAATGCCCTATCCATAAAAAGAAGACATCCCGACCTGAGATGTCTTCCGTAGTAACGATACCGCCAGAAAAAGAGGCAGAAAAACTATTGATCGGCGAATCAGCCACAGAAGGCTTCCCACAGACGCTGGTACAGGAGCCGGGCGTACCGCCGAATACCCACGCCCGACGTCCGGATGGCAAAAGGAACAAAATTTCCCTTCGCCTTAGGGAGGGGCTCAATGCGGATCGTAGTGTCGGCTACACCCGTGCTGGTAAGCCGGAGACCGGCATCGGGCAAGTCAACCTGTACCTTTTCGGGGTGCGAATCAATCGTTAACTGCTGCACAAACTGCTGTAACTGATTGGCGTCAAACCAGGTTAGCGGAGGCATTTTCTTTTGATCAGGCTGGTTATTTCGCGAGCAGAGAAACTGTACCCAAAGCAGGGACTGACCGGCTTGTGGCCGGGACTGGACCTGAACGTCGAGTAATTCATACGGTAGCAAATCTTCTGGAGTAGACGTAGCTATGTTCATGTGTTGACGAAGATTAAAGAAAAAGTACTATTAAAACCTCTAAAAAAGACCAGGTGTTTCACACGTAAATCATCTTGCGCGTCATGCCACCATCAATAATAAAGTTCTGACCGGTGATAAACGAATTTTCTTCGCTGATCAGGAACAGGACCATTCGGGCTATATCATCCGGGCGGCCCACCCGGCCTGCCGGGTGCTGGGCGTGATCGTCGGGCCGCAGCTTTTCGGGTTTGGCATTCGCCGATTTCTTTACCGCCGATACATCGATCCAGCCGGGGCTGATGCAGTTGACCCGTATATCGGGGCCGAGGCTAACCGCCAGGGAGTGCGTCAGCGCCAGAATGCCTCCTTTGGAGGCCGAGTAAGCAAACGTCTGGGGCTCCGACTGCAGCGCCCGCGTCGAACTGATATTCACCACGCTGCCTTTTTGCTCTGCCAGGTGCGGAGCCGCGTATTTGGTGCAGAGAAAAACGCCGGTCAGGTTCACACCCAGCACCCGGTTCCACTCGTCGAGCGAGAGCAGGCCAAGGGGTTTGTCGTCCTGGATGCCGGCATTATTGATCAACGCATCAATGCGGCCAAAATGGTCGATGGTGCGTTCGGTTGCCTTACGGACCTGCGCTTCCGACGAAACATCGCAGGGCAGCGCCAGCACCTGTCCGGCTGCGGCTTTCGGGGTTTGCTGCAGGTCAGACAGCGCGTCGGTATCGGCCTCCCAGACGGCCACACGGTACCCGTGCGTAACTAAAAAATCCGTCGTAATGCGGCCGATTCCCTGACCTCCGCCCGTTACGATAACTGTCCTCATCTATATCCGTGAAAGATGAGCAATGTACATGATCCTGGCAACAGATTTACGATTTTCCCGGTTATTCATCAGAGAACCTATCTAACGGATACCAGACTTCATGCTGCGCATTGCTTACTCGCCGGTCTACCGCCATCCTTTGCCCGAACACCACCGTTTTCCTATGGGTAAGTACGAACTGATCTATGAACAACTCCTGTATGAGGGTACCTGTACGCCCGACAATTTCTTTGCGCCGGCGCCGGTAGACGATCGCTGGGTGCTGGGGGTACACACCCCGGCGTATGTGGAGCAGCTAAAAAAACAGACGCTGCCGGCAGCTATGGTGCGCCGGATCGGCTTTCCGCTGTCGCCGGGCCTGATTGAGCGGGAGTGGGTGATTACCCAGGGAACCATCGACTGTAGCCTGCTGGCTATGGTGCACGGTATTGCGCTGAACGTAGCCGGCGGTACGCACCACGCCTACCCCGACCGGGGCGAAGGGTTCTGTCTGCTCAATGATATAGGCGTAGCGGCTTATTTTCTGCTGGAGACCCGGCAGGTCCGGAAAATCATGGTGATTGATCTGGACGTGCATCAGGGCAACGGCACGGCTGTGATGTTCCGGCACGACCGACGGGTGTTTACCTTCAGCATGCACGGTCGCGATAACTACCCGCTCAGAAAAGAAACATCTGACCTGGACATTGACATGCCGACCGGTACCGCCGATGGGGTATACCTGAGTACCCTATACGCAACGCTGCCTGGCCTGATCGAGCGCGAAAAACCTGATTTTCTGTTTTATGTATCCGGAGTAGATATTTTGGAGACCGACCGGCTGGGAAAACTGAAGGTATCGAAAGAGGGAACCCGGCAGCGCGATGTCTTTGTGTTTGAACAGGCCCGGCGCTACGGCCTGCCCATTGCTGTCTCTATGGGTGGCGGCTACTCTCCCCGCCTGGCTGATATTGTCGACGCGCATTGCAATACGTTCCGGGCAGCAGCTTTATTCGTTTGAGGTTTGAGGTTTACCGTTTGAGCGGGGCCGCCCGGCGGTTAACAGGCGAAGCCACGTTAAACCTCAAACCTCAAACGGCATTAAGCCTGCTTCGCCAGCTGGTTCACGTTGTCCGTAGCGATGCGGGTCAGTTTTTCGTCGGTATTCTTTTCTTCCTGGAGGGTTTGCTCCAGCAGTTGGGCAATGTCCTGCTTACCGGCCAGTTGGGCCAGTGTCCGAACAGTGCCGTAACCGGCGATTTCGTAATGTTCTACCTTCTGGGCGGCTCCGATGAGGGCCGCATCCAGCAGTTTCTCATCGTCAATTTCCGACATCAGGCTTTCGGCCTCCTCCAGCAGACCCTGCATACCCATGCAGGTTTCACCCTCAGGCTCGCAGCCCAGCATCTGGCAGGCTTGCTCCAGCCGGCGAATCTGCTCTTCGGTTTCTTTCAGGTGCATTTCAAAGGCCTGCCGCAACTGGTCGTTGCTGACTTGCTGAATCATCATAGGGAGGGCTTCGGTAATTTGGGTTTCCGCTGAGTACAGGTCCTGTAGCTCGTGCTCGAGCAGCTCATTGAAGTTCTTCATAACACATGAAATTTTTGGGTTGACAATCAATTTGGCTGGACTTGCCATACCGGCAAGCTCTCCGGTTTGAACAGGACGGATTGGGTGTTGTTCAGATTTTTAATGGATTTCTGAGGCTGCGGGATGCAACTCTCCGGTACCGCTGACGGAGTCTGGCGCCTTGGTTTTGGCCGGTTGCCGGGGCTGAAACCTGCACCATTAACAAACTTTTTAGATGTGAGTTTGTCGAGTATAGTACCTTTAGCCACGACAGACATCCACAACAACCAGTTTATGAAAAATTTCTTGATTGGCCTGGCCGGCTGGCTGACCTTCCTGACCGGGGCCGCAGCTCAACCGACAGAGACGCGCCCGAGCAGCCGGACAGTGGTAACCACCACGACCACCCCGGCCGCTTACAAAGACCGGGATGCCATTACCAGTCTGCTAAAACGGCGGATAACCTTACTGAACGAAGGCCGGCTGGATGCCTTACCGGAAACCGTAACGGCCGATGCCGGCATCCAGATGGGCAGCCGGCCGCTACAGTCCCTGACGCCCCTGCTCATCACGTACCGGGCCGAGGCAGGTCGGGTGAAACTCAGCAATCATCAGATTCGGCGGCTGGACCTGGAGAACCGCAACGCCACCGCTACCGAGACCTTCGGGTATACCTATACACCCGCAGGCCGTGAGCCGGAAACGGGTACCGGCACCATCAGCAATAATCTGGTTAAGGGCGAAGACGGACGCTGGCGCATCAGTCGTTCGCAGGTTAGCTATACCCGCCCATAAACGGCGTGCTTTGTTTACCCACTACACACCATGTACAACCTGGGCATTGATATCGGGAATACGTTTACCGACTTCGTTTTGCTGGAAACCCTCAGCGGTTATCTGGCCTTTGGCAAAACACTGACTACCCACGATGACCTGACGCAGGGCGTGCTGGTGGGTTTCGATGAATTGCTGGAGCGGAATGAGGTGGAGGCTTTAGAAATACACGCGATTCATTTGGGCTCAATGCTGGTCGACCAACTGGATATCGCCAACTTACAGAGCCGGCTGCGGGCGCTGGACTTTCGGGGTCAGTTCTGGCTCATGACTGCCGGGGGCTGGCTGGTTGCGCCGGAGGAAGCCCGGCAGTTGCCGGCGGCCCAGCTTCGCTCCAGTTCGGCCGGGGGAGCTATGGCCGGCGCGTTTTTCAGCCATATTGGGCGGTACGCTAACCTGCTTACCATTGATATTGGTGGTGCCAACGCCGAACTTTCGCTCATCATCCAGCATAAACCACAGTTCATTCTGAAGTCTCTGGCACCCAACGAGCCTGGGGCCGGTAACCGGTCGGCTATCGAACCGGTGATCGAGGTGGTTGATGTCTCTGTGGGTGGCCGGAGCATTATTTACCTGAACGAGCAGGGAGAACTTCGGGTTGGCCCGGACATTGTGTTGCCGGAGTTTGGTCCGGTCTGTTACAATAAAGGAGGCACGCAGCCCACTTTAACCGATGCCAGTCTGGTGCTGGGCTACCTGGGTGAACGATTTTTTCTGGGTGGGGTCATCGAACTGAACCGGGCCGCAGCCGTCAAGGCCATCAATGAGCAGATTGCCCGGCCGCTGGGCATGAGTGTCGAAGAAGCTGCGATGGCCGCCCACCGGCAGGTGAACGAACAGATTGCCGCTGCGGCCCGGCAACTTCTAACTCAACTGAGTCCCGAGCAGGAGCCTGCCGAACTGGTAGCCATCGGTGGGGGCGGGCCGGTCCATGCCTGCGAACTGGCCCGGCAACTCCGGATATCCGAGGTGATGGTGCCCGTCGGGGCCGGTGTGACCTCAGCGCTGGGGTGTCTGGTGGCACCCGTAGCGACAGCGCGCATTCAGGAGTACTTTAGTTCGCTGGATACAACAGACTGGGGTTTTCTGAACGAATTGCTCCGGCAGATCGCCGACGAAGGGCGGGCCGCGCTCCAGCAGGCCGGTCTGGATGTGGCCGCAGCTACCGTGGAGCGGGCGGGGTTTATGCGGTTGCTGGGTATAGCTGAAGTCGTGTATGTGACCCTGCCCGACGGTGAACTAGGCCCGGATTCGCTGCCTGCTATCCGGGAGGTATTTGTTGCCGAGTACCGGCGTCGGGGGCGCTTTGTTGTTGAAGGGCGCACCATCGAGGCTGTTGCCTGGCAGGTTCTGGTGCGTATGCCGGCGCTGAGGTTTGGCCCCCGGCGGGTGGATGCTTTCAATAAATATTCAATTGGCGGCAAAGATTTTTCGGCCCTGAAAGGATACCGGCAGGTGTATTACCTGGGAGACCCTGTACCCTGTGCCTGCCCGATTTATGACCGCCACCGGATTCGACCCAACGACACCTTATCCGGGCCGGTTATTATAGAGGAAGATGAGACTACGATTGTGATTGAGCCGAAAACCTATGTCCGGATGGACACCAACCGTAACTTGTTTATTAATGTTCGCCTTTAACGCTACTCCATAGTTACCCGTATGATAATATTAAGAGTTTCTCTTTGGCTGATTGATTCAAAATTCTAATATTGTGCATTAGAAAACCGTCATGTTTCATATAAGCTGATAGTCAGGTAGTTAGCGTTTTACATAGGGCTTTTTTTGTTCAAAAAGAATGTTTGGCCATAGGCTAAAAAAAGCTGCCCTTTTTCATTACGCATAGTTTTTGGGGTAAACCGACACAACGTATTAACCAAACAGCGTCCAATTTATGCAGAGATTATCCCTGCTTCGACCCGCCCACGGCGTATTTTTGATGGGTATGTTACTTACTTTACCGGCGCTGTCTCAACAGACAGACCCTGTCCGTACAACCGATTTACGGGCCGACACCACAACCACAATGGCACGGGACCGATGTGAGCCCGTTGAAAGGATCTGGCGTCTGGGTAAAGGAGTATACATGGATACCGTCCGTAGGTCCGATTTCCGGGCCCGTAACAGCAACATCGCCATAAATGATGATTGCGACACAACAATGCAAACCTTTATGCTGGTTCGGCGGCCGTCGCCCTGGCGTATTGGTCTGTTCGCCGGTCCTAATTTTGCCTACTGCGGCACCTGGGATAATACCTTCGGCAGTAATTTCCGGGACCGTACGCTGTATAACGGTACGGGCTTTAACCTGACAGGAAACGTCGATTACCTCCTGTCGCAGTCCACCCGGCGTCTGCGCTTTGGCCTCGGAACCGCTTTTGGCTACCAGAATTATTGGACCCGGCGCCAATACCGTGATGAGCTGACCGCCCAGGCCGTGCAGGCCGGTATTCCTGCTAACCAATTGGTGTTTAAGAACCGGCCATCGGAAGATATGTTCCTGACCGTTGGTCCGATGCTCTCCTGGGTGTTTGCCCGCAGCCGGCGCAATCCGAGCTGTGTTTCGTTCCTGGAGTTTGCCATTCGGGGGGGGCTTTTCCGGACCGAAGCGGCTACCATTGCGGCTTATGTGCCTTCGCAGAATAACCGGCTTTTCCGCTACGTCAACATCAGCGACCGACTGTACCATTTTGGGGGTCTGGGCTCGCTGGGGGTTTATTTCCCGTTGCGGAACAACTGGCATCTGGGTGTACAGGGGCAGGCATTTTATACCGGTCTGAATTACCTGATTGTGAATCCGGATAATAACAACCCCAACTCGCTGCTCGAATACTTCCGGCGTCATGGCGGCTTCAACGTGGGCCTGGGTGTGCGCAAGGGTTTTGTTCAGAAGAAGCTGATCCCGACCGCCCCGGTTGTCTGCCCAACCTGCGACTCGATACCCGAACTGCAGGTTAGCCTCAATAATGTATCGCTGGCTGGCAGAACACTGCGCCAGGACAGTCTGCAGCAGAACATCCTGCCGGTCATAAGCTGGCGCAGCACCACGGTTAATCCGCGTAACGAAACCTTTACAGCGCGTCTGCATTACAAATCAGATTCGCTGGCCGGCACACCAGACCGGATCATTGCCGAATCGGTCAACACCACCGGCACAACGCTGGCCTTCCCGACTAATCATGTCGACGCGACCGGGCTGCCGCTGCGGGGCTTCTATTACGTAACGGTTCACAGCCGGCAGGAGGCCAAATGCGGAGCCTGTATGAGTGAGGTGGCTACCACGAGCTTTGCGCTCCTGGCACCGCAGGGCTGCGAATACCGGCATAACTACGATCAGCTCACCTTTAAGTTCCACCTGACCTACGACGATACCTTTACGGTATTCTGTAACTGTCCGGGTCAGGAGCGGCAGCCGATTGGTACGGTACGGGGTCGCCGGCGGTTCTACAACTGGAACAGCCTCGGTCTGGATGGCCTGACCGGCAGCTCAACAACGAACACGATCACTGTTCAACTGGGCGATACGCTGGATTACGTAACCACTGATCCGACGGCACGCCTGACCGACGCAGCGTACTCGGCCGTACGGGCAACCCGGGATGAACTGGCCCGGCGCATTGAGCAGGCAGCCCAGAACAATCCGGCCCTGCGCGGCAAGCGGCCACGAGTGGTCTTCGACGAGATCCGGGGCAGCTACAGCATAGAGCAGACCAGACCTTGCAATGGCGAGACCACGGTTGCTCCGGCGCAGCGGTATAACTTCTACTATTTCAACCGGACCAACGATTATACGCTGGACTACCTGGGTACCAACACTATGACGGTACCGGCTCCGCAGCTTCTGCCGCAGACGCAGTTACAGCGCAGAGCAACTCCGCAGCGGAGAACAACTACTCCCCGGCGCAGACGCTGATCAGTAAATAGTATGTAACAAAAAAGAGCCCCGAATACATTCGGGGCTCTTTTTTTGCGGGGGAGGCTAGCCGTTTAGTACCGTAAAGGAGGCAATACCTTCGTAGGACTTGACCCGTTCAAAAGAAGCCTTTTTGGGTTTGGCAAAGACATAAAGCGTGGATTTGCCGGCCGGCATTTTCACCTGTAGCGTGTATGCATTGCCGCTCCGGCGAATCGACACCGGCAGGTTATGCGCCGTGCCGTTGCCCGGCCGGCTGTAGGAGCACATGAACTCAACGGGCTGCTCGGGATTAGTCAGCGTCAGCGAAACAGTTTCGGCGGAACGGATAAGTCCTTCTTTGGGAAAATCATCATCAAAACCCAGCCGGAAATACGCATCGTATAGTTTCGGATACCGGTCGAACTCCGCTTTGGATACGGGCGAGCCCAGCAACTGCCAGCGCGGATCGGCAGGAAAGTGGGCCGCCACAAAACGCTGGGGTTCCGTCAGAAAGTAAAAATCATTCGGTTTGCCGTTTTTCATGGTCGTGCCGGCCCAGGCGAGATCCAGCAAATACCAGTCGCCGTCGAGTTTTACGGCATTCCACTCGTGGTCGATAGGGCCGACGGGCACACCGGCCTGAGCATCGTCGGAGCGGGCGTACCCTTTAACGCTGACCACCTCCACGCCCGCCCGGCGGAGCAGGTGTTTGTACAGCAGTGCAAAACCCGTGCAGACTGTCCGGCGGCTGCGCAGCACTCCGTTGGCGTACGTTTCCTCGGAATGATACCGGCGACCGGAGTACACGGCATCATCATACCGCACGTGGCTGAGTATCCAGGCGTATACCGAGCGGGCCTTGGCCAGATCGCTGCGGGCCGGCGAGGTGAGGTATACACTAAGGGTGTTCAGATCCTTTGTAAATTGCTCGGGCGTGTTCCGGGCATAATTATCGATAACACTGTAATCACTCTCAGGTGCCGGCTTAGTACCAGCGTTACCGGCTGGCAGAGCCCAGACATCGGCGGTGGGAGTGGGTACGGCAGGAGGCACAAAAGAAGTGCCTGCAAAGACTAAAAACGAAACCAAAAGCGGTTGGATCATATACTGTACGCATGTCAAACTCACAACCAGATAACACCAATGCACCATTTTTTATTGCTACTCCTCGTATACATCCGGATGTCCGCTGCAAAAAAAAATGCTTTTCTGGCGCTGACCGTTCCCGGCCTGCTGGTTTTTTTGCCGACACAGGCCGGGCCTTTCCCCAAAGGAACCAAACGCATCCTGTTCCTGGGCAACAGCATTACGTATGCGGGTACCTATGTCGCGGCCATTGAAGCATACTGGCTCACGCACCACCCCGATTCGCATTATGAATTCATCAATGCCGGTCTGCCCAGTGAAACGGTGTCCGGCCTGAGCGAGCCCGGCCACGCCGACGGCCGTTTTCCCCGGCCCAACCTGCGCGAACGGCTGCACCGGGTGCTGGCCCAGACCCGGCCCGATGTAGTCTTTGCCTGCTATGGCATGAACGATGGGATTTATATGCCCCTGGCCGATGACCGGTTTACAGCCTACCGGGAGGGCATGTTGTGGCTGCATGCCGAATTGAAACGGAGCGGTGCCAAACGGATTGTGTTGCTGACCCCACCGGTGCATGATGACAAAACACTGGGAACACAGGGCTATAACCGCACGCTGGATAGGTACGCCGACTGGCTGCTGGCCCAGCGCGACTCGCTGCGGTGGGAGGTGGCAGACATCCATTTTCCCATGACCCGCTTTCTGGAGGAGCAACGCAAAACCGATCCGGGATTTAAACTGGCCAATGATGGGGTACATCCCGGAGAACAAGGCCATTGGCTGATGGCGAAAGCGGTACTCCAGTACCTGGGCGAACCTATTCCGGACACGGCTACCCTACAGTCGAGTGTAGCGGTACACCCCAGGGGAGAAACTATAAGGCAGTTGGTGGGCGAGCGGCAGACAATGATGAAAAACGCCTGGCTGGTTTTTACCGGTCACAAACGCCCCGACATGCCGCCGGGGGTACCCATGACCGACGCCCGCAGCCGCTACAAACAGATTGGCAAACAAATCCGGGCCACCCTGAACGGAAGGCCGAATAACTGAACCTGTTCTGGTGATTTCCCGTCAGGATCAGATCCAAAAAAAAGTTTGTACCTGTTGGTTACTTATGCTAACAGTTATCGTCAAATGGGAAATTTACATTCGGGTCTGATCCAAATGCATATACTTGGCCTCCTTCTTTGTGTAGGTTCGCTGATTGGAGCTGGTATCCCGCTATCGTTCGGATTACTCTCCTTAGACGGCTCTACGCAAAGCAGACGCCGGTTTAGAACCTGGTTCCAGATTGCGGTACTGACGCTGCTCCTGTCATTACTGTATATCTGGTATCTGATCAACCGCTATTGATAGCCTCAGGGCGGTACTAATGCGCCAATTTACAGTACTTTCCCGGTAGTAATGAACTGATTTTTCGGGATTCTGATTACAAGGGAAAGCGCGTGCCGGCGGATTGTTTACCTTGCCGGCCCATTTCCGTTTAGAATGACCTACACTGAATTACCGCACGATCCATACGCGGCCTTACGCATACCCGAGTTTCGCTATTTTGTTGCCAACAGTTTCCTCATTACCGCCGGCCTGCTCATTCAGGAAGTAATTCTGGGTTATGAACTGTACAGGATCACCCGCGATCCGCTGGCGCTGGGGCTGGTTGGTCTGGCCGAAGCCCTGCCGTTTATCGCCATCGCCTTGTTTGGCGGGCACCTGGCCGACCGTCGTAATAAGAAGCGCATCCTGCAAAACAGCCTGATCGTAATCCTGCTGGGCTCCGTTATTCTGTATCTGGTGTTTCAGCCGACGGTGGTGGTCCGGTTTTCGCAGGCTGCCCGGCTGGCCATTATATACGGCGTGCTAATGTTGATTGGCGCGGCCAAAGGTTTTTACTCGCCGGCCAGTTCGTCACTGAAGCCGTTTCTGGTGCCTCGTGCGTTGTACCCAAACTCCTCTACCTGGAGCAGTTCGTTCTGGCAGGCGGGGGCCATTGTGGGGCCGGGCGTAGCGGGCTTTCTGTACTACTGGCTGGGCCTCGACAACTCGCTGCTGGTGGTGATTGGGATGCTGGGCGTTTGTTACCTGCTGCTGTCGATGATCCGGAGCCGGCCGGTACCGGTCAGCGATACGCCACAGGGCAATCTGCTGAGCAGTCTGAAAGAAGGCTTCCGGTTCGTATTCGATAACAAGATTATTTTTTACTCCATCTCCCTCGATCTGTTCTCGGTGCTGTTTGGGGGTGTCATCGCCATTCTGCCGGTTTTTGCCGAAGATATTTTACAAGTAGGAGCCAAAGGACTGGGCTTCCTGCGGGCGTCACCATCAGTCGGGGCTATTGTAACCATGCTGCTGATGGCCCGGTACCCGCCTACGCAAAATGCCTGGCGCAACATGCTGCTGGCCGTGGCCGGTTTTGGGGTATTTACGCTGGTGTTTGCAGCTTCAACTAACTTTTACCTCTCGTTGCTGGCCCTGGCCCTGACGGGGGCATTCGACAGCGTCAGCGTAGTGATCCGACAAACCATTTTACAGGTATTTCCTCCCGATCATATGCGGGGGCGGGTAGCGGCCGTCAACGGCATGTTTGTCAGTTCGTCTAACGAAATTGGAGCGTTTGAATCCGGCGTAGCGGCCCGGCTGTTCGGTACGGTACCCTCGGTGATGCTGGGCGGGGTGGTTACGCTACTCGTGGTAGCGTATGTGTATGGGCGGACGAAGGATTTGTTTTCGGTGAAGCTGAGTTGAGTTGGTTGATTAGTTAATTGGTTCATTGGTTATCTGGTTCATTCGTCGACAGGTTAACCAATGAACCAATTAACTAATCAACCATTTATGCCAGGCCACCCTGGCCGTAGACATCCCGCAGAAACTCCTCAACGTTAATTTTTTTGTTTAGCAAGACCCGGTTGTTGAATACCTCCCAGAAAAGCTCATCGGATAGGTCATAGTCGCGCTGCAGCCGGATCATGTCCCGGATACTGTCTTTAAGGGGCATAGCAGGCCGATGGGGCCGTGCAATTGCTGTTGCATAGTTCTCCATAACACTGATAAAAAGGTATTTGAGGTTGTGCGTATCTAAACACCCTCATTGTCAGATTGTTCACTAGTTTTTCTTCATACTTGGGAAATCATTAGAAAAATCTAAAAAGGCAGTTGTTTTCTTTGGTGCAGCGTAGGTTTTGACCAAATAATTTGCAACTGCTGGTTTATTGCTATTTTTTTGCTTCCCAAAGCCTTTCGATCATGCGAAAATCACATATGACTGTTGCCTTGCTGACAGGTCTGCTTGCCTGCGGCCTGATGGCGTTTCTGCCCACCGGTAAACCTAAACCCGTAAAACTAGTGAAGGCCTGGGAGACCGATACTACCCTGCGCGTACCGGAATCGGTGCTGTACGACGAAAAAGGGAAGGTGCTGTACGTGGCCAACATCAACGGTAAAGCCGATGAGCTGGACGGTAACGGCTTTATCTCTAAAGTGTCACTGGACGGCAAAATTGAAAACCTGCGCTGGACCTCCGGCCTGAATGCGCCGAAGGGCATGGGTATTCACGATGGTAAACTGTACGTAACCGATGTGTACCGGCTGGTGGTTATCAATCTGGCTAACGGGCAGGCGGAAAAAACGTTCGACGCCGTGGGCAAGGGCGCATTTCTGAACGATGTAACGGTGGCCAAAGACGGTACAGTCTATGTGTCGGATAATCGTAACGACAAGATTTACCGGCTGAAAGATAATATGTGGGAAGTCTGGATGGAAGGTGAACAGCTCAACCGGCCCAACGGCCTGCTGGCGGTAGACAAAAACCGGATGATGGTCGGCAGTACCAAAATTGGGGCGCTGCGGTCGCTGGACCTCAATACCAAAACCATGATGACCATTGCCGACGGCATGGGAAACACAGACGGCATTGTGACCGACGGTAAAGGCAATTTCTTTGTATCGGACTGGGCCGGGCAGATCTTTCACATCACCGCCGACGGGCAGAAGCTGCAACTACTGGATACCCGCGAGCAGAAAATAAATTCGGCCGATATGGAGTATGTCCGCAGTAAAAAGCTGCTGGTGGTGCCGACGTTCCTCGGTAACAAGCTGATTGCCTACCGGGTGGAGTAGCCGGCAGGCTAACGTATTGTTTACTAAAGCGGACGAACCCTTTCGTCCGCTGTATTTTTTATGCCAGCAACCGGGCAACAGCATTGTTTACCCGCTCCATGCCAAAGCCCTGCATGGCCGATTCCATCTGCTGCACAATCTGCTCGTTACCCAGGTTGCCGATGCTGCCTTCGTGGGTGTGGTTCAGTTGCCGCGAGGCCGTATACGTGCCGTCGTTGATTTCCTTGCCCACAATCCGGTAAGCCTCCCGGAACGGTACACCCTGCAACACCAGTTCGTTCACGCGCTCCACGCTGAACAGCAAATCGTATTTGGCATCATCGAGCAGGTTGGTTTTGACCTGAAGGTGTTCCAGCATGAAGTCGGTAATGTCCAGGCATTCCAGCATATCGTCGAAGGCGGGCATCAGCACTTCTTTCAGGATCTGCATATCGCGGTGGTAGCCGGAGGGCAGGTTGCTCATCACCAGCGTGACCTCCATCGGCAGGGCTTTCATCCGGTTGGTTTTGGCGCGGAGGAGTTCAGCTACATCCGGATTTTTCTTGTGTGGCATAATGCTGCTGCCGGTGGTAAGCGCGTCGGGCAGGGTCAGGAAACCGAAGTTCTGGCTGTTGTACAGGCAGATGTCCATGGCCATCCGCGAGAGCGTAGCCGCCACGGCGGCCAGGGCGGTCAGCGCCGTCTGCTCCGTTTTGCCCCGGCTCATCTGGGCGTACACCACGTTGACGTGCATACCTTCGAAACCGAGCAGTTCGGTGGTCAGCGTACGGTTGAGGGGGAACGATGAGCCGTAGCCGGCCCCGGAGCCCAGCGGGTTGCGGTTGGCCAGCCGGAAAGCCGTTTGCAGCGTCAGCATATCATCCGCCAATGCTTCGGCATACGCCCCGAACCAGAGGCCGAACGACGACGGCATGGCGATCTGCAAATGCGTGTATCCCGGCAGCAGATCAGCCTTGTGCTGCTCCGACCGCATAATGAGCCGGTCGAATACCCGCCGGGTGGCTTCGGCCACCTGCCAGAGCCGGTCGCGGGTAAACAGCTTGAGGTCTACCAGCACCTGATCGTTGCGCGAGCGGCCGCTGTGAATCTTCTTGCCGACATCGCCCAGTTTGCGGGTCAGCATCAGCTCCACCTGCGAATGCACATCCTCCACCCCCTCCTCAATCTGAAACCGCCCCTCCCGGATCTCTTCGAAAATAACTCTTAACTCATCACTCATAATTCTTAACTCCTCCCCCTCTAAGAGTCCAATCGTTTCCAGCATCCGGGCGTGCGCCAGGTTGCCCAGCACGTCAAAGGGAGCGAGGTAAAGGTCCATCTCGCGGTCGCGGCCAACGGTAAAGCGTTCAATTTGCTCAGATGCCGCCGTGGATTCGGTGGAGGTATTTTCTTTTTGCCAGAGTTTCACAGTGGTGAATGAGTGAATGAGTGAATGAGTGAAAGAGTGATTTTCTGACGCGCCAGGTTAAACGCACTCAATAGCGCCCGGTTGTTTTAATGAATATGAGGGGCAAAGGTAGGAGGTTTTGCGCATTTGGCGCTAACTTGAACGGCTTTGCCAACTACCTATTGTAACCTGCCGTGACCGACTCGCTGTTTATTCTGTTCGTTCTCTGCCTGAACGTGGCCATCTGCGAATGGCTGAGTACCAAACCCTTCCTCCGCCACCTCGGCACCGCGCTGCTGGTGATTATCCTAACCGCCATTGAAGCCAACTTCGGCCTGATTCCCACCACCGATACGCCCCTGTATGACGGCATTTTCAGCTATCTGGCTCCGTTCTCGCTTTTTGTGCTGCTGCTGAATGTCAACCTGAAAGATCTGCGGTTGGTAGGCTTACCCATGCTGACGATGTTTCTGGTCGGGGCGGTGGGGACTATAACGGGGGTGGTGGCGAGTATGTGGCTGTTTGCCGGTCCTGAAACGGTGGGGACGCTGTATTATGCGCTGGCGGGGATGTTTACCGGTACCTACATCGGTGGCAGTATCAATTTTCATACCGTGGCGCTGCACTATCAGGTTGCCAAAGCCGGTACGCTCTTCACGGCCGCCACCGCAGCCGATAATATCCTGACGGCGGTCTGGATGGTGGCTACGCTGGCTCTGCCGCAGTATTTGCAGCGGGTAAGGCCCCGCCGGCATGTACCCTCAACGTTTACGTCGATTCCCGGCGCAGCCCAAAAACAGTACAACGATACCGAAGACCTCAACCCCAGAGATCTGGGGGTCCTGCTGGCGCTGGGCGTAGGCGCTATTTTCCTGTCGCAGCGGCTGGCGGCTCTCGTTTCGGCCATTCCTTTTGTGCTGATCCTGACCACCCTTGCCCTGGTGCTGGCGCAGTTTCGGTGGGTGAATAAACTGCGGGGTAGCCGGCTGCTGGGCCTTTTTGGCGTCTACCTGTTTCTGGCCGTGATTGGTGCATATTGCGATATTGCGGCCCTGCTGCGCGATGGGCAACTGGCGGGCGTGCTGTTCGGCATGATCTGTCTGCTGGTAAGTATTCACGCGCTGATCCTGTTCGGCATCGGGGCTTTGTTCCGGCAGGACTGGGATGTGCTGGGTATTGCTTCGCAGGCCAATATCGGTGGCGCTACCTCGGCGCTGGCGCTGGCCCGCAGTCTGCAACGACCGGATCTGCAATTACCGGCGGTGCTGGTCGGATCGCTCGGCAACGCCATCGGCAGCTACCTGGGGATTGCCGTAGCGGAGGTGCTAAAGTCATGGTAAATGCGTAAATTTGGTAGACACAATCGTAAAAATTCAAGCGATTGTGGCCTGAAAGTGACTTTTAACGTCTCAACGTGACGAACGATACCAATTGATAATGGCTGCCCCCGTAAATCCCAAACTTGATCTCGCCCGCAACTTTGTCCTGTACACCAACCGCAACATTTTCCTGACCGGCAAAGCGGGTACCGGCAAAACAACCTTTCTGCACGCCATTAAAACGCAGACGGCCAAGCGGCTGGTGGTAGTAGCCCCTACGGGCGTAGCGGCCATCAATGCCGGGGGCGTGACCATTCATTCGTTTTTTCAATTACCATTTGGTCCGCTGATACCGGGGGCGCAGCGGGAGGCCCGGAAGTTTGGCCGGGATAAGATCAATCTGCTGAGAACTCTCGATCTGCTGGTGATCGATGAGGTTAGTATGGTGCGGGCCGATGTGCTGGACGGTATCGATGAGGTGCTGCGCCGGTTCCGGCACCGCCCGGAGCCGTTTGGCGGGGTGCAGTTGCTGATGATCGGCGATATGCAGCAATTGCCGCCCGTGATCCGCGATGAGGAGTGGGCGCTGTTGAGTCCGCACTACAGCAGCGGCTATTTCTTCGGCAGCAAGGCGTTGCAGAATACGCCGTATGTCTCCATCGAACTGACGCATATCTACCGACAGTCGGATAACCGCTTTATCGAAATACTGAACGGTGTCCGGGAAAAAAACATCACCGCCCCGCAATTAGAAGAACTGAACCGGCGGCACCTTCCCAACTTCAAACCTGCTGAGGAGGACGCATACATCACCCTGTCGACGCATAACGCATCAGCCCAGCAGATCAACAGCCGCCGGTTGCAGGAACTGGCTACGCCGTTGGTCCGCTTTGAGGCCAGTATCGACGGCGATTTTCCCGCCCACGCCTACCCGGCCGATGCCGAACTGGAACTGAAAGTAGGGGCACAGGTGATGTTTATCAAGAACGATATGTCGCGGGAGAAACGGTTCTACAACGGCAAGCTGGGCCGGATTACCGAGATTGCGGAGGATGTCATCTTCGTGAAATCGGCCGACAGTGCCGACGAGATTGCCGTGCTGCCCGTCGACTGGAGCAATCATAAATACAGCCTGGACCCGGCAACCAAAGAAATTAACGCCGAAGTCGTGGGTACCTTCCGGCAGTACCCGCTGAGGCTGGCCTGGGCCATCACCATCCACAAAAGCCAGGGCCTGACGTTTGAGCGGGCCATTATCGACGCCGGAGCCGCCTTTGCGCACGGGCAGGTATACGTGGCCCTCAGCCGCTGCAAAACGCTGGAGGGCATTGTGCTGACCTCGCCCATTCCTCTCAACAGCATCAAATCGGAGTCGGTGCTGGACGATTTTCACCAGGAGGTGCAGACGAAAACCCCCTCAGAGCAGGAGCTGGAAAATTCCCGGCGTCTGTTTCAGGAAAACCTGCTGACCGAACTATTTTCGTTCCGGCCGACTTCCTACCCCTACCAGCGAGCCCAGAAACTGGTGCAGGAGCATACCAGCAGCGTAGATGCCCAACTGGTGACGGAGCTGGCGCGAATCGGCACGGTGCTGCGCGAAAAAGTGCTGGACGTAACCGGGCGTTTTCAGAACAGCCTGGCGCAGTATTTTGCCGCCGGTATAGCCCCCGAGGAGAACGCGGCTTTGCAGGAGCGGCTGACCAAAGCGGGTGGCTACTTTAAAGAACTGCTCTGGACCGATCTGCTGCAAAGCCTGCACCGGCTGCCGACCGAGTGTGATAACAAACAGGTTCGGGAAGCGTTGCTGGAGTCTTTGCGGGAGCTGGAAAAAGAACTGTTCGTCAAGCTGACCTGCTTTGAAAACTGCCAGGACGGTTTCCGGGCGCTGGCTTATCTGAAAGCCCGAAATCAGGCCGAGCTGACGTTTAAATCCAATATCGGCAAAGTACCGGAAGCCGAACAAACGTCGGCATCGGACGAAATTGCCCACCCGGCGCTCTACAAGCTTATTGTGAAATGGCGTGATGCCCTGGCAGCCGAGAGTGATGTGTCGGGCTATATGGTGCTGCCCCGCAAAACCATGCAGGAACTGGTGCGCCAACTGCCGCAGACGCTGGAGGAATTGCAGGCGGTAAAAGGCTTCGGCAAGACTAAAACCCGTCAGTTTGGCGATGACCTGCTGCAACTGATCCGCGACTGGTGTACCGCCAACGGGGTCACCAAAGAGGAGTCGCCGGCTTCGGCTAAACGGCAGAAAGCCGAGAAGCCGGAGAAACCCGCCAAAGGCAGTACGTTTCAGGTGAGCTTCGATGCGTTTAAAGCCGGTAAGTCCGTCGCCGACATTGCCGCCGAACGGGCCCTCACCGTATCAACCATCGAGAGCCATCTGGGCCGGTACATCAAAACCGGTGATTTGTCGGTGTATGACCTGATTCCCCGCCAGAAGGCCGACCATATCCGGGCCTATCTGGACGAACACAAACCGGCTTCGTTGAGTGAAGCCAAGAGCGGCCTGGGCGAAGACGTATCGTTCTCCGAGATCCGCTGGATGTTTGATACCCTGCGGTTGGAGGAGGGAACTTAAGGGCTGTAAATCGGTTTCTTTAACCGAAATATCACCGAAACCATATTCTGCTTGTCGCTTTCCGTACTGTACCAATCTGCCGATTTAGTTGCCATCAATAAGCCGCATGGCTTGCTGGTTCACCGTTCTCCCATTGCTAGTGATGCCAGTGAATTTGCTGTTCAACTGCTCCGCGACCAGTTAGGCCAACGTGTGTATCCGGTCCATCGGCTCGACCGGAAAACCGGCGGGGTACTCCTCTTTGCGCTCAGCGAAGCCATGAACGCCATCATGCAAACGCTCTTTGCCGAGGGCAGGGTACACAAAACCTACCTGGCCATCGTTCGCGGCTACACCGCCGATTATCAGGAAATTGACTACCCGTTAAGGAGGGAGGACCGGAACGCCGGCGCGGGGGAACTGCAGGACGCCTTCACCGTCCTGAAAACCCGCCAACGCACCGAAGTTGATCTGCCATTCGGTAAACACGCCACCTCCCGCTACTCGCTGGTGGAACTGACACCGACCACCGGACGAATGCATCAGCTTCGTAAGCATATGGCGCATATTCTGCACCCGATTATCGGTGACCGGCCGCACGGCTGCAACAAGCAGAATAAGCTGTTCAAAGAGCGCTTTGCGATGGATACCATGCTGCTGCACGCCCAGACACTTCGCTTCCGGCATCCGCTGTCGCAGGAAGATATCAGCATTTCAGCACCGTTGCAGGCAGAGTTTACCCGAATGCTCAGCCTGCTGTTCGGGCAGTAAGAGCCCCACAATTACCTTGCGATAGGTTATAAAACCGGCTTTTTGCGCTTTACCAGGTAACAACGCGATATACCGTGACAGGTCGCGTTTCGGATGATCAAGGCCGTACGTCCGGCAACGCAGTCAATCCAAAATCCACAATTCGCAATCGTAAATGGAGTATAGACGACTGGGGCAAACCGATATGGACGTTTCCATTATCGGGTATGGTGCCTCACCACTCGGCAATGTATTTACCGTTAACCCGGAGGAGCAGGGTATCCGGGCGGTGCATACCGCTATCGACCACGGCATCAACTTTTTCGATGTAGCTCCTTTTTACGGAGATACCCTGGCCGAAGAACGTTTGGGTAAGGCGCTGCTTTCGAAACGGCAAAACTTGTTTCTGTCAACAAAATGCTGCCGGTACGGTAATGGCGTATTCGACTTCTCCTACCAGCGTGTCCTCAGCAGCATCGACGAGTCGCTGAAACGCCTGCAAACGGATTATGTCGACCTGTACATCGTCCACGATATTGAGTTTGGCGATCGGGAGCAGATACTCAACGAGGCTATTCCGGCTGTCCTGAAAGTGAAAGAGCAGGGTAAAACCCGGTATGTGGGTTTCTCAGGCTTGCCTGTCCGGTATCTGGCGCAGATTGCCCGTACGGTACCGGTAGATGTGGTGCTTTCCTGGGGCCATTACACGCTGCTAAACGACGAAATCAATGACGAACTCGCCCCGTTGTCTCGTGAAAAAGGGTTTGGGCTGATGAATGCCGCGCCCTTGCTGCAACGCATTCTGTCGGATGCACCAATCCCGGCCTGGCATAATGCCCCGCAGGCTATCAAAGACATGCAGCCGAAGTTGCTGGCGCTTTGTCAGGACTATGGTGTGGCTCTGAGTGATGTGGCCCTGCGGTACGCGCTCAACAATCCGGCTATTGCCACCACCATTGTCGGGCTGGCCGAACCGGACTATGTCGAAAAGAATGTACGGGTGCTGGATTTTACCATACCCGAAGGCCTACTTGACCAAATTGAAAATGCGGTAGCGCCGGTGAAAAACCAGATGTGGTTTGAAGGCAAACCCGCCAATAATATTCCTAAACCAACGACTGTCTGATGGAGAAAATACGTGCCTTGGTGTTGCTTGAACCCGGCCGCACCGAAGTTCAGGAGATTGACATGCCCCAACCCGGCGCAGGGGAGGTGCTGTTGCAGGTAAGCCATGTGGGTTTCTGCGGGGGCGATCTGAACGGCTTCCGGGGTCTCTTCGAATTACAGGAATACCCAAACGTGCTGGGCCACGAGATCGGGGCTACCATTGTGCAGACCGGGCCGGGTGTTCCTGATAATTTCCGGCCGGGAATGCGGGTCACCGTTAATCCGTACCTGAATTGTGGCGTCTGCATCGCCTGTCGCAAGGGACGCCCGAATGCCTGCCAGGATAACAAGACCATGGGTGTGCGCCGGCCCGGCGGTATGACCCGGTATATTGTAGCGCCCTGGGAAAAACTGTTTTCGTCAGACAAACTGTCCCTGCGCGAGCTGGCGCTGGTGGAACCGCTGACGGTTGGTTTTCACGCGGCTGCGCGTGGCCGGGTGGCTGCGGGGGAGAAGGTGGCCGTTATTGGCTGCGGCATTGTTGGCCTGGGTGCCGTGGCGGCTTCAGTCAGCCGGGGAGCTGAGGTAATTGCTATCGACATCGACGATTCTAAAATGGAAATTGCCCGCAAAGCGGGAGCTGCGCATACCATCAATACTACCAAAACCGACCTGCATGAGGCCCTGATGGAAATTACCAACGGCGATGGTCCCGATGTGGTTATTGAGGCCGTCGGTAATGCGGCTACGTACCGGGCTGCGGTAGATGAAGTGGCGTATACTGGTCGGGTTGTTTACATCGGCTACGCCAAGCAACCGGTTCCCTACCAGACCGGAACTTTTGTGCGGAAAGAGATTGAGATACTGGGCTCCCGCAACTGCCTGGGCGACTTCCCCGACGTGATACAATACCTGGAATCCGGTCGCTTTCCGGTCGATGCCGTCATTAGCCGGACCGTATCACTGGACGAAGCGGGTGCTGCTTTGGCCGAATGGTCGGCGAACCCCGGCCCGATTACCAAAATCATGGTTGAACTGGAACGGGCCTAACGCACTATGAAATCCTGTGTGACTATTGCGCTGGTGCCGTCGATCAGGACCGGCCCCTGGATTTACTGGGAAGATCTGGCAGCGAGTATGGCTAAAGCCGCCAGCCTGGGTTTCGACGGCGTCGAACTGTTTACGGCTTCGGCCGATGCGGTTGACCCCTCTCATCTTAAGCAATTATGTCAGCGTTATAATCTGTCGATTGCTGCGGTCGGTACCGGAGCCGGCAAGGTCATTCACGGGCTGACGCTTACTGATCCTGACCCGGCTGTTCGGGCGCAGGCAGTAGCGTTTGTGCGGGAGATGATTGCGTTTGGGGCACAGGTAGGAGCTCCGGCTATTATTGGCTCCATGCAGGGTAATGTGGTCGCCGGCGTAGAGCGGGAGCAGGCATTCAACTGGCTGGCCGAGGGACTGAATACCCTGGGCGATTATGCCGAAAGCAAAGGTGTACCGTTGATCTACGAACCCCTGAACCGCTACGAAACCAACCTCATCAACCGGCTCAACGATGGCGTTGCTTTGCTGAACGGCCTATCGACCCGCAATATCAAACTCCTGGCCGATTTATTCCACATGAACATCGAGGAAGCTTCAATGCCGGACAGCATTCGGTCGGCGGGAACGGCTATCGGTCATGTGCATTTTGCCGACAGCAACCGTCGACCGATTGGCGGAGGACATACAGCCATGGCCGGTATTGCGGAGGCTCTGCGCGAGCTTAAGTATTCTGGTTACGTCTCGGCCGAAGCCTTTCCCTGGCCCGACCCCGATGCTGCGGCCGAACAGACCATCAAATCCTACCGGCAGTATTTCGGATAAATTTTTTTCTATCTACTTCAACGCTAACCATTCCCTATGAAACGATTTTGTCTGGCACTCGACCTCAAAGACGATCCCGAACTAATTAAAGAATACGAAGCGTGGCATGCCCCTGGCAAAGGCTGGCCGGAAGTGCGGCAGAACGACCTGGCCGCCGGGGTGCTGGACCTTCAGATTTACCGCACCGGCAACCGTATGTTTATGATCCTGGAAACGGACGACGATTTTACCTTCGAGAAGAAAGCCGAACTGGATGCCGGCAATCCCCACGTACAGGACTGGGAGAAACTAATGTGGAAATTCCAGCAACCCCTCCCAAACGCCAAACCCGGCGAAAAGTGGGTGTTGATGGAGCAGATTTTTCAGTTTGAGAAGTAGCACGGATTATCAATCCGTGCTACAGTCTACAGCCATTTCTTGAAAAACGCCAGAATGTCGTCCCGCATCCCGGCGGTCTCCAGATGGCCGACATCGTAGATTTTTAACTGCCAGGCGTCAGGGGCCCCTTCGCGCTGGTACGTTTCTTTCAGGTTTTTGTCGATCTTCTCCAAGCCTTTTAGGGGCGTCAGTGGGTCAAGACGACCGGCTAATCCGAAGTGGGGGCGGGGTGAGATGAGGGCGTTGATCTGCGAAGTGGTGAAATGGTTGAGCAGGTCGGGCACGTAGTAATAGATGCCGTGCAGCGATAGCCCTTTTTCGTCCAGGAGTGCCTGATAGTCGGTGAGGCAGCAGAGGTCGACGCAGACTTTGATGCGTTCGTCCAGGGCTGCCAGCCACCAGGCCATGGTGCTGCCCATCGACATGCCCATGGTCCCAACCCGCTTCATATCTACGTCGGGGCGGGTTTGCAGGTAATCCAAAGCGCGGAGATTATCGTACACCATCATCCCCCACATCACCTGACCTTTCCAGAGCATTTCCTTGAACATATCCAGCTCGGTGCGGCCTTTCCGCTCACCAAAGCACCAGCTATCCAGGCATAAGCCGGCGTAACCGGCCCGCGCCAGCGCCAGGGCATACGGGGGCGTCTGCATCTCCTTCCGGCCTGTCACGTATTCATCCTTGCCGACGTGGTACTGCCCGAAATGGGAATGATTGAACAGGATGACCGGCACTTTCCCCTGGGTGTTTTTAGGCCTGGTAAAATAGGCGGGCACCGGCTCCAGCCCGTTAATGTCCATCAGCAGCTTTTCGGTGATCAGCTCATCTGTTTCCTGCTGGGAGACCTGTTTTACAGAAATAGGTCGGTTGCGATCCGGCAGCCGGCCCAGCAACTGGTAGAGTTCCTTTCGCTGCTTCTTCTTATCGGCAGCCATTTCTTTAGCAAGCGTATCCATGAGAAATGAAATTTATGTGCCCCGGATTGGCAATCCGGAACAGTATTAGCAAGCATTAGTGCATTTCAACGGCGCAGGTGCCGATGCCCGGGCGATAGAAATTAAACTGTACGTTGGGGTGGTGGGCCAGCAGTGACATTGGTACGGAAGTGTCTACGATCCCCTGCGAGATCATGTAGGTAGTCAGCCGTTGTCCGAACGGGTTATCGTGCATACCGGCATGCCAGATAGATACCTTATCGGCTTTCCAGGTTTCAACCGGGCCTACGGTAATGGCCTTAGTGGGAACCAGCGCGATATTGCCTCCACCGGAAGTGCGGGCGTTCTGCGCAATGGTAATCGGGTGCAGGTCGACTACCCGCGTGGCCAGTTGCCGGTATTCTTCCGGTGTGGGTGGATTATCAATATAACGCCCTTCCCGCTTCGGCGGGTCATTGAACGCCCAGTGCTTGATGTCGCCCTGCCCGCCCTGCATCACGGCGCAGCGTACACTCTCCCAGCTTTTTCGGTACGCTTCGGTATTGGCTTTGGGGAAATGGAGGTTTTCGTCCGGCATCACCAGTTCGTTGCGGATACGGTTGAAGCACAGTTGCCGGTCGGCCTTTTCAAACGAGAGCGGGTGATCGGGTGAGGCTTCTTTCCCGTCGATAAGCCATTCGTCCATGCCCCAGAAATGAGCCGATTTAAGCGAGATGCCCAGTTCGTTCACCAGCCGCGCCACCAGGGGTAACTGCTCGGTAGGACCGATAGGCCCGCAAATACCAACCGGATTGTCGGGCGTCGATTGCTGCCAGGCGGTAATGTATTCAAGTGCTTCGGCCAGATAAAACTCTTCGAGGGTGTCGTAGAAAACGACGGTGAAACCCGGCCGCGAGAGCGTAAGCATCTGTTCGGGCGTGAGCTGGGCCGCTTCTTCGATAAGCGCGGTATCCAGTGTGGTATAATCCCACCAGTCAGGGGCAATGGAACTGAGTTTACGGGGCATGGTATGTTGTATAAAAGTCTTGGTTGATGGAATAGTCGTCTCCTAATTCTTGCAGCGGGTCGGCATCGGGTGCACAGAAGCCGTAATGCAAGTGGCGACGCCAGCCTTCGGCATATTGGTATTTCCCGGACATGTGCCCTACCTCCAGCGCCATATTTTCCATCGTTTGCAGATACGAGTTCAGGTTCTGACTCACATCAAGCCAATGCTGCTGACTCTGGTGGGATTTCAGGGCTTCCAGTTTGGTGCCGTGAACCGCTGTGGTATTCACATAGGCTCCGGCCATCACCAGCCGTCCGAAGGGGTCGCGCAGACCGTGCGGCATGGCGTGGTACAGGGTGCAGTCGTAACTATCGGTCGGCCGGGCGGGTGTGGAAGTAAAGTTGGGCATACCGCGGGCGAATGTGGCCGTGACTGCCAGCCGGCAGGTATTGGTGTGATCTTCCATATAATCCACCGGCGAATGCGTCAGCACCACCGATGGTTTTACCTCCCGGATGATAGCGGCCAGCCGGCGCAGCGTTTCAAGGTCATAAAAAATCTCCAGATCGTTGCAGAACGGCGGGTGAAAATGAGCCCCCAGCACCTGCGCGGCTTGTTTTGCCTCGGCCAGCCGAATGGTCCGGGTGGTTTCCGAATCGTATTCTACGCTGCCGCAGTTGCCGCCGGACAGATTCAGGTAATGAATGTCGTAGCCTGCCTGTTTGAGGAGCAGGAGCGTGCCGGCCATCATGAACTCGATATCGTCGGGATGGGCGGCAATGGCAATGGCCGTTTTCATACGATCGTCTGCTTATATCTGCACGGGCTTGCCGGTTGCCGCCGACTCGTCGGCTGCAAAAATGATTTTGTGAGTTTTCATCGCTTCGTTCAGGGTAGTGAGCGGCATATCTACCCCGGCTTCCAGCGACTGGAAGAACGTATTGAACTGAGTCAGGTACGGGTGATCGGAGACATCACCGGAGTCGAGCATGTTCATGGCCAGCGTACTCCAGGCATTCCGGTTGGTGCTCAGTTTCATCGAATGAAATTTGTTGTCGAGCAGGCTGCCTTCACTCCCGCAGAGGTGGGTGTGGAAGTAGTAGGGTTGCAGGCAGTCGACAACGGCCGCGCATTTGCCGATGCGTCCGTTCCGGAACTTCAGGATAGTGACGCTGGTGGTAGGGTATTCGTAGGGCTTGAAGAACTCGCTCCGCGATTTGGTGTCGTAGCTGGTTACCTCTTCCACATCGGTACCCATGCAGAGCAGCAGCGCATCGAGGGCGTGGCAACCGGCGGTGAGCAGCGAACTGCCCCCGGCATCTTTGCGGATGTTCCAGCGAAAGGGGCTGTACCAGGGGCCAATGCCGTGGTAGTAATCGATTTCACCGTAGTGCAGTTCACCCAGCAGGCCTTCGTCAAGAACCGCTTTGGTCGCCATGAACTGACTCGAATACCGGCATTCAAAGCAGAAGCAGGTTTTCACGCCCGCTTCCTGCACGACGGCCTCTACCGCCAGGCAGTCTTCCCAAGACAGGGCCAGCGGCTTCTCGATGATCAGGTGCTTACCGGCCCTGGCTGCGGCAATAGCGTGGTCTTTGTGCTGATACGGGTAGCTGCAGATAGAAACAATGTGGAGATCAGGGTCGGCCAGCATGGCGTCCAGATCGGTGTAGGTGCGGATGGTTGATCCCCATTGGGTGCTGACCTCCGCATCGTTGAGCGGGCGGGAGGAGTAGATGGCGGTAACCTGGGCGTGGGGACTGGCATTGATGGCGGCAATATGGGCCGACGCCACCCAGCCGTAGCCAATAATGCCTACATTGAAGGTTTTCATCAGTATCAAGGGTAAAAGTTAGGGAAACTCGGTTACTCTTTGGGTCAAAGCTAAAAATTAGCAGCAGAAACGGACAGGTAAAAAGGGGATTTTTCTAAACAGAATAATTCCGCTTCCTTACACTGCCGAAGGTTCAACGCTTGGAGCCGTTGTAAGTGACTGCCGGCTCAGCCACACGAAACCTAAAGCGGAAAGAGTAGCAAAACCGGTCAGTACGAGCCATAAGGTAGTAAAACCGGCCAGCGCCACAATCTGAGAGCCAATAGCCGGGGCGGTGATCTGAGCAAACGCGTACGACATGGAGTATAAGGCCATATACTGCCCCCGGTTTTGAACATCGGACCGGCTCACGGCAAAAGACTGCATAAAGGGCATGGCCAGCATCTCGCTGAAGGTGAGCACGATCATAGAAATAAACGCCCAACCCGGCCATAGGCCGGCGATCAGAAGCAAATAGGCCACGCCCGTAAGCAGTGAACCATAGGCAATCAGTCCCATCTTGCGCGGCCCATACCGGCGCTCCAGGGCGTATATCAGCGCCATTTCAATGAAAGCGACCATCAGACCGTTCATCGTCATCAGCAAACCAATGGTCCGCTCACTTAACCGGAGTACCTCTTTATAGTACAGCGGGGCCATGGTAAATATCTGAAAGAACGCCATGGCAAACAGAGTTGTAAAGACCAGAAAGGCCATGAAGAAGCGGTCCTGGTAAGGAGATCGTACAGAAACCGGCACCGCACCGGCTTCATGCGCTTCTGCCGATTTTCCGGTCGGCACCGGCAACCTGCTGCGTAACACCAGGGCTGCTACAATACAGGTCAGCCCATCGGCCCAGAACAGCAGGCTGTAATCGATAGAAGCCAGATAGCCGCCGATGCCTCCGCCGATGGACCAGCCGAGATTAATAGCCAGCCGGTTGAGCGAATAAGCACGGGTGCGGTCTTCGGGCTTGCTGTACCAGGCAATGGCGGCTGAGTTGGCCGGCCGGAAGGCATCACCCACCAGCGTAAACAGGAACACACTCACGCAGATACCGGCAAAGCTGTGTACGAACTGGAGAACCAGCAGAAAAATTCCAGCCAGTAACAGGCTGAAAAACTGAATCTGGTAGAAGCCGAAGCGATCTGTCAGGCGGCCGCCGAGGAAGGTGCCGGCCAGGGCCCCTGTTCCGTACACGGCCATGATAATGCCCGCATCGGTAACACTATAGTGCAAGTGCTGGGTCAGGTAGAGCGTCAGATACGGCAATACCATGGTTCCGCTGCGGTTGATGAACATCACCACCGCCAGCAGCCACACCGAGGGCGAAAAGCCCCGGTACGCATTCCGATATAGACGCAACGTTTGACCGACCATCCTGCAAAATGGCAGTTTCGGCGCAGAATTGGAAAGCTGGTTTAGTAAACGGGCAATTTTACGTGCAGGACGCACGGGGCGTTTATGACTGTAGCCGGATAATCTTATGCACGAGGACTCCTCTTCCTCCCAAAATGCATAACTTGCCCGTCCTATACCGGAGTACGTATGGATAACCAACTGGATATAAGTCTGTCGAGTGATGAGTGGCTCAAAGACCTTTTTGACCACGCCCATGACCTTATTCAAATTGTTCACTTAGATAGTACGCTAATCTATGTAAATAAATCGTGGACAACGCTGCTGGAATATACCCAGGCCGAAATTCAGGGAAAGTCGCTTTACACGTTTATCGACGAACGTGACCGGGCACGCTACAAAGAATATCGCAGGCAGGTCATCGAAGGCCTCATTTCAGGCCAGCCTATTGTGTTCAAACTGAAAACAAAAAGTGGCCGACTGATCAGTGTCGAAGGCGTTGTTACGGCCAAACTGGATGGTGGGAAACCCTGGTATACGCGGGGGATTTTCCGGGACATCACGCTTCGCCTGCAGAATGAAGCGCAGCTACAGCATTTAAATAAAGAATTACAGGAAAGAGAACAGAACGTACAGCAATTGCTTATTAATGCACCTGATGCGGTGGTGGTCATCGATAAAGAGAGTCACATTCGTTTCTGGAACCCTAAAGCAGAGGCCGTTTTTGGTTGGAGAGCCGAGGAGGTAATCAACCACCCCTTACAGTTTGTCATTATACCTGCCCAGTATCGGGAGGCACACGCCAGGGGAATGGAGCATTATCTGGCTTCTGGTGAGGGCCCGGTATTGAATAAAACAATTGAAATAACTGCCCTTAAAAAATCGGGTCAGGAGTTTTATGTCTCCTTAACGATATCGCCTACCTACCAAAACGGTGATATTGCCTTTATCGCCTTTATCCGGGATATAACCGAGCAGAAGCATAATCAACTGGAGCTGGAAAAGAAAACCAGAGAACTGGAGCAGTTCACCTACGTCTCTCATCATGATCTGCAGGAGCCTCTGCGCAAAATCATCATGTTTGCGGGTATGGTGAAATCAGACAGTTACGACCGGTTGTCGGAATCGTCCCAGAAATTGTTTGATAAAATTGTTGATGCTGCCGGTCGCATGAGCACAGCGCTCAAAGATGTTCTAAATTATGCCAGTCTGAACAGAGAGGATCTTCTTTCGCCGGTAGATCTGAACGACGTGCTGGCTGCGGTTATGGCGGATCTGGAACTGGTCATCAGTGAAAAGAAAGCCAGTATCAGATCGGATACACTACCGACAATCCGGGCTGTCAATGTGCAGATGCACCAGGTGTTTTATAACCTGCTGAACAACGCCCTGAAATTTGCTAAGCCAGATGTGGCCCCGATCGTTACGATTACCTGTCGGGAACTGCGTAGACCGGAAATCAGGGAGCATCCGGATCTGGACTCCCACAGGCAGTACGTTGCCATCGCCGTTCAGGATAACGGAATCGGGTTCAATGCCGATGCTTCCCAGAAGATATTTACAATGTTTCAGCGGTTACACAGCAAACAGGCATATCCGGGTACCGGTATCGGGCTGGCGCTCTGCAAAAAAGTAGCGCAGAACCATGGCGGTAAGATTTGGGCCGAAGGTAAACCCGGTGTAGGAGCAACGTTTACGGTGATTCTTCCTTTGGGCTGATTTTTCTTCGCTGCCTTCAAATTGCATTTGAATAAACATGCAACTGGTCACTCCCCACGTCAATTTTCCTGCAAAAACGCAGTCCGAGCTTTGTTAATAACCTGATGGAGCTAACATTGTCAGGTAAAGTGGTTGCAAGAACCGTAGCATATTCAGGCTGTTGGCTTACCAGTGATAATATTTCACGGGCAGCCTCATACGCATAGCCCTGCCCGGTATACTCCGGCAAAAAGGCAAAGCCAATGTCAAAGTGCTCCAGATATGTTCGTTTTATGAACGTAATTACACCGACAGAAACATCGCGTTCTTTAATGCGAACCACCCAATACGTTAAATGCTGCGCTGCGCTTATATTTCCTATATAGGCAATTGCATCTTCGCTGGAATGGACGTTTCTGTCTCCAATGAACCGCAGCCAGCCTGCTGTGTTAACAAGCTTTCGAATAAATTCAGCGTCACTTGCTTGCAATAGGTGGAGGGAAAGCCTTTCTGTATGAATAGTCGCCTGCATAGATGTCCTTACTGTTTTTACACGAGGTCGTGGCGGTAGTTAACCTCATAAAAACTGAAATGGATTGGTAGACGCAATATGGGTTACCTTAATAGCGGGCATTTTGGGCTGTAACCATGTAGCGGCATATGCCATACCGGCCTCTTCGCTGACCGCATGACTCAGAATTAATAAAGAGGTTTTCTGCCCCATCTGTAAGCCATCCCTTACCCGTTCTACAGTCTCCCATTCCCTGGTTTCACCGCTCAGAATCAGATCCGGTTTATACTGTTGGATAGCCGCTATCTGCCGTTTACTATCCATATAGCCAAAGGCCAGATAAACCGTACGGCAACTCTGATTTAAATCGCCGACCATGCGAACCGTCGATATTCCCAGCTTTTTTTTGGTAAGGGCTACTATGGATTTTAACGACATAGGGGCGGGTAAGGTGAGCAATCTGGGGTTACTGGCATCGTAATACGTTTCCCATCCCAGCTTTATCAGGTTACCCATGGCAATGCCATCGGGCTTGTGCGCATGCCAGTAATCGTGAAAGCGCCAGATGGCGATCTTGTGTTTGTTCAGCAGGTTGGTTTTATACCGGTAGGCATCGTCATCCTTCAACCAGTCGGTTTCGTCCTGGTTGTTGTAGAAGGGGGTTTCGTGGGAAATGATAAAATTAGCACCAGCCTTAGCGGTCTGCTCAATCACCTCAATGGTTGGAAACATCGTGGTGACGATACCGGTAACCTCCTGATCCATACGGCCGGATCGTAACTGATCGACGGTATTGGCAAACGGCGCACCCGGAATTTCTTTTAGTATGGTGTCAATCACCTGTTTGACGGTATATTGAACGTTCGGCTGCCACGTACGCGCTGCGAGACCGATGCCGGGTATGGTCAGAACCATGGAGGTGCCGACCAGTCGGGAAACTGAAAATAGAAACGTTCGTCTTCCGCCGAGGGAATCAGGATGGGGGTTCTGCATAATGGGTTTAGTCGCTTTTTTATTTTTTACCCAACATCAATGCGTACCAACCAAACGGGAAGTACCATTGCGTCATAATCTACAAAAATTCTGACAATGGACGGAACTACCTCTGGCATACAACGAAAAATGGCCCTGGTGGCCATTCGGATACTTACCGGCATAGCCCGTAGCCAGAATACCGCCCCAGGAATGTCCCACCAGAAAAACCTTTTTCGTTCACCAGGTCATAAAAGCGTTTGCTTTCTTTTGAATTGATGACCTGCGACAGGTGGTTGGGATGTACCCCCAGGCTTCTGGCTAAATCAGTCAGGGTGAGATCCGGGTTAGTATACGGCTTTTGTTCGGCCATCAGTACTTTCAATCGCTCATGAATCAGCGACGCGTGCTGATCACTCAATGTCGACTTCTGGTATTTTACACCGGTTGTATCGGCCGGTGCGGTAAAATCTGTGGTTAGACTATCATCAGGCTCACTATGGGTGCTTTCTTCCTTCGTAGCGGCAACGGGCAACGGCTCGAACTGCGGTTGCGGGGAGCCATGGTTGATTACCTGTACCTGCCTGATTCCGAAATAACCCAGCCACAGCACAAACAGGGCAGCAGCCCCAAAAATCAGCGTGTCTTCCTAAACAAAGAGGGCAATAATCCAGATCCCTATAATCCAGATGATGAGGTATAGGAGCCAGTTAACATTAACCCGGTCGGTATTGGAAAACTGGTTCATTGGATTTTTCCGGTACCGGAGGAGTCTAGTCAGGGAGAGGATAACATAAACGATGCCTGATAGATAAACCGCGTATAAATTGATCAATATGGGCGTTTCGAAGCCCTGCCCTTTTCATTGGTATACCTCAACCTACTGGTCGAATGGCAAAAAGAAAAACTTGCTAAACAACAGGTAGGATACAAGAATGGGCAGGAAATGAAGCAGTTGTCTTTTTTTAAATGGGGCAGGAGAAGTTTGCTGGCAGGTGTATACAAACAAAAAAGGCCCTTGCGCCAGCGGTAGCGGAAAACCCGGCGTAATAAGGGTGGGGTAAACCAATTCCTGATGGGTGTAGTGTAAATAAAAAGCGAGCAGATGAAAACCGGTCGTATTTTAGCCAGGCAACCAGTACAAAAGGGGTAACTGGCGATCTGGTGCTGGGATACCCGTTTTGAACCGCCGGACCACGAGCAGATCGGCAATCGTCTCAGCATTAAATAGACTTTTACGTTGTTGTCCGCAATGCTCCGGCAAAGGGGCACATACGCTTTTGGGTCAACTTGTCGATGTTTCGTATAGAGACACTGTTCGTTACCTTTAGACTTTGTTACCTGGCCACCGTAGTAACCATACCATCGGCCGATAGGCGCCGGATGCAGTTGTTGCCGCCGTCGAGGATGTAGATATTCTGCCGGCTGTCGATAGCAATGGCGCAGCGTTGCGGAAAGTTGAACAGGGCCGTCAGCGCTTTCCCGTCCTGGTAACCTTCTTTCGACCGCCCGCCCATGTTAACGCTGTTGGACTGAATCTCGCTGTTGCCGGCAATAGTCGCTACCACCCCGTTGGCTACTTTGATGATTCGATTCAGGCGTCCATCGGCGAAGATAACATCGCCGTTCCGGTTGACGAGAATGTCCTCCGGGGCCATTAGTTCGGCCTTGCTGATGTCGCCCTGCACGTAGACGGGATGGAACTCCCGCTTGCCGCACAGGCCGGCTACGGTGGTAATGGTACCGTCAGGCTCTACTTTCTTGATACACCGCCCGGCACCATCACTCACGTAGAGGGTGCCTTTGTGATCAACGCCCATACCGGCAATCCATTTGGATTTAAAAGCCGGGTTTTCGCGGGTGTTGAGCAGCGTGGTCACCAGACCGTTGGTATCGATTTTGCGAATCAGGTAAAAGTCGCCGAGGTTGTCTTTGTTGGTGTTGTCCCGCTCGGTCACGTAGATGTTGTCGGCTGCGTCGATCTTGATGTACTCGATGCTGCGAAACTGAGCCGTGGCGATAGGACCGTCCTTGACGGAGGCCATAAACGGTACCCCGGCAAAGCGGCTGACTTTGCCGTCGGACGTCATTTTCCAGATGATATCACTGTTGGCCATGTAGATATTATCCCGGCTGTCGATGGCCATGGCCGAACACTTGGGGTAGGGGGCTCCTCTCATTCCTTTCTGAATGTCGTCGGTGATAACTGACAGGGTGCCGTCGGGTGCCAGCCTGAGTACCCGACCCATATAGGCGTGAATGACCAGGTTATCCTTGCTGTCGACTACGATAGCTGTTGGTGAGGAGGGAAGTTTAGGAACAGATGGCTGTGCCTGAACGGCCCCGGCGGTGAGCAGGGCCAGAACAATTAGTTTAACGGTCATGGCGGTGGGTGACGTAAAAAGGGATTGAATTTTCCCAGACCATCGCTACTTTTCCCCTGGTGTGCATGGCTTCAATGTAGCGTATGGCTTCCGGAATTTCTTGATACGGATACGTTTTGTCGATATGGACGTGAATTTTTCCGGTCTGAATCAACGAGGCCAGGGTCTCTAAATCACTGGTGTTGGCTTCCGCCGTAAATTGGGCTAATGGAAAGGTACTGAATTTGGCGTTTATCTGCAACGCAAGCATATGCCCTATGGTGGTAAAGCCGACCACAACCCCGCGCTGTCCCATGCGTTTGTAGTCGGCAAAAGAAAGATTACCGTGGGTATCAATAATGAGGTCGTATTTCCCCCGGTGTTGGTGGATGTTTTCAGTATCATAGGCCATAACGTGATCGGCCCCTAATGTCCGGACAAAGTCTGTGTTTTTGCTGGAACAGACGGCCGTTACCTGAGCCCCATAGACTTTGGCAAGTTGTACTGTAAAATGACCAACCCCGCCCGAAGCGCCGTTGATGAGCACTGATTCGCCGGCTTTGAGCTGACCATGCGTACTGAGTGCCTGCAAGGCTGTAACGCCGGCGATGGGCACACTGGCCATCCCGGCAAAACCGGCTCCTGCCGGCATCAGGCCGCAAGCAGTTGCTGGTACACAAGTGTACTCCGCAAAGGCACCACTGGTCAGGGTCCCACCAAATACCCGGTCGCCGGCCTTAAAATGCTGGACTTCTGGGCCGGTTTCCTCAACAATGCCGGCAAAATCGGCCCCCAGAGTTTTATTCGTGGGTTTGAACAGGCCAAATGTGAATCGGGCAAACAGCGGTTTTCCCCGAAGAATATGCCAGTCTGCGGGATTAGCCGAATTCGCGACAACTTTTACCAGGAGGTGACCATCTTTCAACGAGGGCTTTTCTACCTCTTCCAGTTGAAGCACTTCGGGACCTCCGTATTTCGTTTTTGTAAAGGCTTTCATCGTAAACAGGTTAATGGGTTGCTCAACTGCGTATTGTTTGACGCCTATTGCTGCACAATGGGCAGTGAAACCACAAACTCAGTTCGGCCGGGGGTTGAATTAACGGTTATCTCACCGTTATGAAGTTTAACAACCCGGTTTACAATGTCCAGCCCTATACCCGTTCCTTCACCTACTTTTTTGGTGGTGAAGAACGGATCAAAAATTCGCGACCGGATCTCTTCCGGAATTCCCACGCCATTATCCACAATACTAACCGTCACGATTTTAGGATCACAGGACGTTTCAATCGTAAGCCTTCCGTTTGTCGGAAGGGCGTAGATGGCGTTATCAATCAGGTTTGTCCAAACCTGGTTAAGTTCGCCAACGTAAGCGGGAACGGAGGGCAGGTTACTACAGAATTTTTTCTCGACCTCAATGTTTTTTTCACGGACTTTGAACCCAAGAACTGTCAGGGTATTGTCAATATCCTGGTGAATGTTGGTGGGTTGCAACGCATTGCTTCTGTCCATTTGCACATGACTTTTGATGGAGTCCACCAGGTGCGAGACGCGGCTGGATGCATCACACAGGTCCTGTAACATGTTATGAGAGCTTACTAAATTCTCCAGCCACGGTAGTACCTGGATAAATGCCGCGTGCCCTAATTCGGTGTGGATGCTTTCGAGTTCTTCTGTTGAAAATCCAGCTTCCGCTAACGTTTCGGCCAGCTCTCTTTCGGCAATGCCGTTGTCTTCCAGCCAATCCGACAACTCGTCTTCATAGTCCATGCGTTGAAGAGCCGTACGCTTTATTGTTGGAGCGGAATCGCTCTCTTTTTTTTCTGCCCAGGCCTGGATACGCTGAATATGGTCGGGTGTTAAATGCCCTGAGAGCAGGTTTTTTGTGAGTTCATAGTTGCGGGCTATTCGTTTGTTCAATTCATGGGCAAACCGGTTAATAGCCGCTACGGGATTGTTGAGTTCGTGCGCGATGCCGGCGGCCAATTGTCCTAAGGCACTTACTTTTTCATGCTGCGTTTTGGTGGTAGCAACGAGTTTTGCCCGTTCCGTCATGTAACCGATGAGCCGCTGAATAAACTCAGGATTGAGCTGCTCCAGTTCGTGAAAATAATTTTTATGCAGTTTGAGGCAGCGCAGATGCCCGACCGCAAACGAACAGCCGGGGTAAACTTTCATTCTGGAATACGGAAATAAGCCGCCGACTCCACCCGTTAGCGCATCGTTGGCATAATAAAAATAATACACCAAACGGCCGTGGTGATCAAAGTAAAAGCTAACCTTACCGTCGAGGACCATGATCATGACATCGGCCTCGTCGCCCGTTTTTTTTAGTTGTGTTCCGTCCTCATACTCTCCGTACTCCGAATGGTCCAGTATCCATTGCAGATGTTCGTCGGGCAGGTCGGCTAAAGCGACTATTTTTCGTATATCGGCAACAGTGACTGGCTGCATTTTCGATAAGATTTAATGATTGTTGCGGCAGAAACGTTTGTACCAGGGATAAGGTGTACGGCTGACGAATTTAGTCGTCAATGGCCTCAATTCCCAACTGCTTCAGTCGCTCCAGATGCGCCTTCATTGCGGTAAGCTGCTCGGGGGAGTGCCCCTGCCAGTCGGTGACCTCTCCGAAGACCCGAAGCGGATGCCGGGAACGGTACGATTTGGTTGGGTTGCCGGGAAACTTCTTGTCCGTCAGGTTGGGGTCATCTTCAAAAGGGCCGGTCGGCCCGACCAGATAAATCCGGCCCGGACCATCGCCCAGGGCCAGTTCGGCGCCCCAGACTGCCGCATCCAGGGTGGCGGTCAGGTAGACATAGCTGGCCTTCTTCCGCTGACCGTAGTTGGACTGGAAACCAGGTTCGATCAGGTCGCCGGGCTTCAGATCGGCCTTCGTGCCGTGATAAAACGGTTGTGCAGGCAGGTCGTGGGTAGCTTCTGCCGATTGGTCGTTGCTGTTGTCTGTCGTCAAGGTCTTGTCTTGTGTAAGTGAGGTATGTCGTGGATCTCGGATCGTCTGTTCATTTACGGTTGTTCCTTTTCAAGAACATACACCCTGATGTGCCGTCTTGTCTGAAAGCCCAGCTTTTCGTACAGCTTGCGGGCGGCAGTGTTGTCCAGATCCAGGTGCAGAAACGGAATGTGTGCGGCTGCGGTTATGTGGCCGATCTGGCTGCGGACCAGTCTGGCCGCATACCCCTTACCGGTATGATCGGGGTGCGTACACACCGCGCTTATCTCCGTATACGGGTCGGGTTGCAGGCGTTGCCCGGCCATGGCAACCAGCTTGTTATCCTGAAAGATGCCTTCGTAATTGCCAAGCTCAATGGTGCGGGGAAGAAACGGACCGGGTTTGGTCAGCGCGGTCAGCTCCAGCATGGCCGGAATATCCTGATCCCGCAGGCGTACCAGATCAATATCCTTAACCAATTGTGCCTGTTGGGGCTGATAGACCATCTGTAAAATGGGTTTGGTCAGCTCCACACGCCAGCCGGTGGGAATGGTTAGTTCATCTGCAGTGAAGAGCACAATCAGGCTTTTCGGGGGCATTAACGCATGCAGGTCAGTTAAGTCGCTGTCACTGTTGGTCTTCAGTCCGGCAAATATGCCTACATCTCGTTTTAGATACCTGGCGTTCCCGCTTCCATAGGCTAATGGTTTATTGCCGGTGATCAGGGCATGCCAGATGGGATTATCGAGAATATGGGTCATCGTTTGTCTCTGATCGTGATAATTACCCGCTGGTAGCGCGTGAGCACCAGCGTACCCGTATCAATGGCTTCCAGGATCAGGTGATTGGCTTGATCGGCTAGTGGGAACTCCTTCCTTTCTTAAGCGTTAAGCCAATCTGGCCGGCATGGTATGCCGTATGGTACAGCACATGGGCAAATAGTCTGGCCCTGGTAACGGTACCGAAAAACGGTGTCTCAATGACGTTCTGCCAATCTGAGTCGGACGTCTGTTCGATGATAGTCTGCAGGAGCGCATATCCTTTCTCGATCAACCTGCGGCTTTCGGCCAGGTCTTCACCCTGACCAGTGTCGGTCTTGCCCATGGTTGTATTAGGTACATCGGGCGGAAAACCAAAGAAATAGCCAAACAGGTTCATTGTCTCGCCGATGTGCCGGTAAATGAATCCTGCTGATGCTGCCTCGTCCGTGAGTCTGTAATGCAGGTTCCCGGTGGTCAACTCAGTGAATGCGAAATGGCAACTTACCTGATTCTGAATGAGCAGGTCAGTGAATAACGCGCGAAGCATAGGCTACGTACTTAGAAATTAGTGCTCCCTGAAATTCCATTTGGAATTATCGCTGCTGAAATCAAATGCTGCCAATGTCGGGGTGCTGTCTCCGGACGACACCAGCGCCCATTTCTTTCCTGAATTCGGTACTACCTTAGGCATTATCCGGTAGGTGCCATCCGTCAGTTGGTCGATGCGCCATAGCTGTTCGGGGGCGCCGGTAAAGGCTGGTACAGTTATGACTTCGGCATCGGCCGTGGCCGCTAAGGCCCGGTCGGTTCCCGCCAGGACAATTTTGTAATAGGGACCGCCTAAATACCCGGTGGTATCCGGCGCATCGGTAATCGTCCATTGCTGGTGGGGACGCGACATATAGTCGCCTATTCGCAAATTAATCGGACCGGTTGGCCAGGTTTTGATGACATCGGCCAATTGCTGAGCCGGAACGGGCCTGATGGGGTCATTGTTGGGCTGGCCAAATCCGCGTGGTGCCACGGGCATTCGGGTAAAATCAACGGCCAGTTCTAAGGCATAGCCTCTCCGTACGGATTCTATTTGGTAAGTGCCTTCTTTAAATTTTTCTCCGGCAACCGGCCATCCGTCTTTCCAGACCACCGGCAGAATGCCTAATACGCTTCGACCACCCTGCGCTAAATCGGCTTCGTAATGGAGAGACATTTTTTCGACGCCTTTCTCCAGCACGATATGCCCAAAATGCCCCGGACCGATTAGGCCGCCACGGGTGGCCACCACCATCTTGCCGCCCCCTTCCAGCATGCTTCGGCCTACATTGTCGAGGTAAGGGCCGGTTATTGTTTTTGAACGCCCCACCACCACATTGTAGGTAGAGTTGGCCCCATCGCAGCAACTCCCGTGCGTGGCCAGCAGGTAGTACCAGCCGTCGCGGTACACCAGCGTGCTGGCTTCGCAGACGATAGCGACATCCACGGGTTTATTACCGGCCTTGAGTTTTCCGGTGTTGGGATCTAATTCGATCAGGCGGGTATAACCAAAATAAGTGCCGTAGGTGAGCCAAAGGCGTCCGGTCGTCGGGTCCAGCATCAGACCGGGGTCAATGGCGTCGTTCTCTTCGTAGCCGTCCGACGTAGCCACCACCACCGGTTCGGAGTATTTAAAATCAGGGGATTTTGGGTCCAGGGTTTTGTTCCACATGGTCAGAATAGCGCCTTTGTGGCTGGGCGAACCACCGGTTGCGCCATAGGTGACCAGGTACCGATCCCCAATTTTGAGAACGTCAGGAGCCGCTCCACCACCCGGTCTGACCCCGCCCCCGTACCAGGTCCAGCCATCGTCGGAAATCAATCCACCCCCGCCGGTGCCGAAGGTGTAGTACTTGCCCTCGCATTCAGCAACGGTTGAGGGATCATGGATAAAGGGTCTTCCGACCTGGGCTAGTACAGTTTGGGTTATCAATAAAGCGAATAAGACTATCAGGCCAGTGGCTTTCATTCGTTTCATGTAAAAGGTTGTAGATTTATCACTCTTTCAGGCTACGCACCCCGCTCTTTCACTCATTCGTAACGAATACTGAAGTTTTTCACAGGCGCTCCTTTTTCATCTACGAAACGAACGCAGAAGTTAGCCATACCCGGCCCGTTGATGACGGCCCCGCGGATGATGTTCCTGCCCTTCTTGAGCGTTAACCGGGCTGATGTACCATTATCGGCAATCATATCCCGGTCACCGGACAGCAGCAGGGCTTCCTGACCATTCAGCCACCACATGCTGCCGGAATTACAGCCGGCCGCCAGCCTGACGTTCTGGATTTCGTCGGGGCAATCGATGACCGTGACCAGCCAGACCAGTATGCCGTATCTGGGCTTGTTCAGGGCGTAGGTAAAATGGTACAAATTAACGTTAAACGCCTTGCTGTCCAGCGCATACCATGTCAGTTCCTGATTGCCTACGTTTGCCGTTGCGCCGTTTTTAGGAACGGCGGTGTAATCAGGGGAAAAATTATCGGCCGCAAACGTGGTTCGGAGGTAGTTATCCGTGAAGATATTATTTCGGACAATATCTTTCTTGACCGGTTCCAGCACCAGCCACCGCTGAATAAATCCCCTGGCATCCGGTGCTTTTTTGGCGGCAGCGGCTGGTATGAAGTGTTTAGATAGGGTATGAGTTGTGTCGCTTTTCAGCGGTATAGGCGGGAGTGGGGGCCGTTGTGCCGGCCCCTGGGCAACTGCTGTAAGGCCACTTAGCTGTAGTGTTGATAAAATGACAAGAGTTACAACTGGCAACCAGACCATGCGTTTTCTGTTCATCGCAGATTTATGGCTAAGGATTAGGATTCCTATATGAAGCGTATTTTACGTAAACCTACTCGACGAAGCAAATAAAATAGGTTTTGGCGGCTTAAAAGTTCACAGTAACCTGGGTGACGGAGAGAGCTTGCTGCTGTGGCAGAGGTGGCGTGAACCTCAGAAATACAAAATTGGAGGGTAGAGTCCGCAACAATACGGTCCACAAAGGAGATATGGTAACGTTTATCAGTCTTTCGCTTTCGGCGTTCTTCTTTACATCCCTTGCGTAAGTCTTAGGCGACTGTCTAATCTTTAATAATCTTGATATTGCTGATAAAAAAATTTTCCGTCTCTTTATCGCTTCGCCCATGAGTAAATGACAAAGCATTAAAGAACGAAGCTGCCGGAATTGCTTTCTTGTACTCGGCTATTTTATGCTGATCAATAAAGAACTGCAGGTCTTCATCCTTTTTTTTGATGGTAACGGTAACCCGGTTGTGTTTCTAATTATTGGAAAAGCCCGGAGCAGGCACCCATTTAGTGCTGTTCATATAGCCAGGTGGCGAAGGGAATTTTGCTTCTATTTCTACTTCACCGTCGCGGCCACTGAAGCCTGGGCGGGCCCTTACCATTAAAAACGATTCGGCATTGCCGGGCGACTTCTCTTTCGATAAGCGGAATTCAAGTGGGTGCATTTCAAAACTACCAACAACACTCTTGCATGCATTCATTTATAACCCAATCCGTTTAAAATCGCTGGGTTCATAGTGTTTTTTGAGACTGAATAGTGTCTATTTATGTTGAAAGTAGAGTCTTGTATGGCTTAAATGATAAAATGAGTACCTTTTGTTGGTATTTCTGAAATGCACCCATGCCGCACCGATTAAATCAACGGCATACAACCGGCTCATGTTTTTAGAAAGGCGTGTAAAAAGCAGAGAGATAATTAAGCCGGAAACAAAAAAAGGAGCTGAAATAGTAATGTAATACAGCGGCATAATATAGAGCTGCCGTTTGTCAGTTGCAACGGAAAAGGGATTAAAAGGAATTTGTTGCAGCACCCAATAGGAAAGAATCGTAATTACACCGAACAGCAGTGACAGCCATGCCGATGTGTTGTTCAAATCCATTTCTTCTCGTAACCTCTTCCAGCTTGCCAGTACTACACCTGCAGTACCAAAGCCTAATAGTGCAGTAGAGATTACCAAAAAGCCGAAATGGTACCATAAGGCTACGCTCATTACCCGTGTAAGCGATAGCTCCAACAATAAAGTGGCTAACGATACCAAGAAAATGCCAATAAAGAAGTTGCTCTTGTGCATAGCTTTAAATTTAAGTTTATACAATGTTCATTCGGCAAGGAACGGTATATAGAACCTTAAGATAAGTTGCAACAAAAACTTGAAAACTGTAGATTTCTTTCAAATAGGAAACGGTTGTTTCAAGTTGCCGCTAACGTTTTGGGGTTTGCGATGGCGGGAGTTTTAGCACTACCGTTTAATAGAGTTACTAATGTTCAATAATTTCCATCTGTTCAATAGCATTGCGTCAGCCCCCGCTTATGGAAATACTTTGTTAGCGGTTCGTTACGGCTGACTTTGTTGCTCTAATCCATCTATTTATAATGCTTTTCAATTTCAATTTAGATTTTTCTATGCTGTCAATATCCTTAAAAGAGGCAATTGCTCTATCGTTCTCTTTCCAAGCAAGAAGCCCTGAGTTGTCGTCAATGATTTTGTCCTTAGGCTGGGGTTGTTTCTTGACGCCCCTGTGAAAAATTAATTGAAGCTGTTTTGGTGGATGAATTCTTATTGTTATTCGGTCTTCGCCCTCAAAACAATAGTTTGGTCCATTCCACTTTATGTTTTCTGTTATACTGTCATCAGCGTTTAAAATTGTTAGTCTTAACAGTTCTATTTCGGCTCTCAAAGGGTGATGCAAGTCGTCAAGAAATTTAGTTACGTCAAGGTTTAGGTTGTCCATATAATTTTCCATTGTTTTGATTTAAGATGCTCTTGTTGCGTCTTCAATTACCGCTAATGGACAGGTATTGCTGCAAGTGGGATATTTTATGACTTCCTGCCCGCAACTGCTGCCTGGTTTTATTTTGAATTTGAAGTTGAGAACTAATAGCCTGGCTTTATTCGTCAAGCCGAAACCGCTGCTGCATAGCGAACCGAAGCCGATTGCTCCAACGTCGTGCCCAACTTGCAGCAATACCCATGTTGGCTCCTGGTTTAGCATCTGATTCTTTTTGTTTCGATAATAATGGATACCAAACTAGAAGAAACTCTGTTATCATAAGAGGATATACCCAGCATAACCATTCATAAACTGTAAATCTAACTTCTTTATTTTCCATAAAACCAAACACACCTGTATACTTATCAGTCGTTGAAAATAATCTTATAAAAACAAAGGCGAGTCCACATACGTAGGAGCGTATCATGAATTGCTTATGCTGTTTAAAATTTTTTTTAACTGCAAACCAAAAAGCCACAATTGTAGTAAAGAGCCAGATAATCGCAAGTAATCCTAAAGAGGGAATGGCACCCGGCAAAGGATAATTCGAGAGTAAATAGAATACCATAATTGCAGCTATAATTGACCCCCCTATGTAGAACTTCCCTGCAATACGATGCCAGTTTCTAAAGCGGTTTCTAAAAGGTGCCCAAAACTGCAAAGGTCCAAGAAATAATGTACAAGCGGCACCTGTAAAATGAACGACTAACCACCATTTTTCACTTGCCCTTCTTGCCTCAAGCTTGCCAAGTAAATAATCAGATATACTATTGAAGAAAAAGTAAGTTGATATGACAAAAACGACTATCCAAAAAAGAATTGTGAAAATGTCCTTTTTAAAATTGGTTTTCATGTTTTTAAGTATTTGAATTTTTTATATCGAGAACTCGTACAAAGCTTGCCGCATAACGGACAAGTATTGGCGCCGTATGGGTATTCAAGGTTCATCTGTCTGGTACTTCCGCCAAATGCTGAACTAAAGTACAAGTTTATTTACAAAAGCTGAACAGCGAACATAATGCCAGGAGCCAGTGCTGAATAAGGAGCTACTGCTGATGTTTTCTTTCTTCCGCCCATATTGTGCTAATACTAATGTTGGCTGTAGTTATAATTCTTAAATGTCTCAACAGCCTTGTCAAGCTGTCTATCCTTCAAGCTGATTATATCTTTTAAATTTAGCGATATTTGATAGTCAGGAATTGTTCCACGTCCTTTTGGCTGACGACTAAAATCCTCGTCGACAGCAGTTAATATTCTTATAGTAGGTATTGTTACTTCCAATCCACTATTGGGCAGTTTAAGATTAAGATAATTACCACCGGTTGCTCCGTAGTAACAACCACCTGTTTCTTCACCTACAATTTCTACTCTTTTTTGAAAATGGGCAATGGCTACAAATTCCGAAGCCGCTGAGCAGGTTGTTCCTGATGTCAGCAAGATTATATTTCCTTTAAATCCATTGTCAACCGCAGGACTTTTTGTTTGAGTTCCAGCATACCTATCATTCACCAAACGAAATTTATTTTCCGATTTATTAACAGTAGAGTTGTTTGTGCTGCTGGCATTGGTTATGAAGTAAGTATATGTAAGCGACCCAGTTTTCATTTCTGCACTTTTTAAATGACGAAACGGCCGTACTGCGATAAATGAATAGAGTAAGGAAACATTATCATTTCTACCCCCTCCGTTTTCCCGTAAATCCATAATCAAATGTTGGGAGTTCTTCTCTTTTATCTTTCGGAAGATGGATGATATACTATCACTAAACTGTCTGGTATTCATTTCAAACGTGTTTATGGAAAGAATAGCGATGTTTTGCTGGAATCTAAGGTCGAAAGGGGGAGGAGGATTTGTCTTAACCGTTGAAATTTCTTTTTGGGATATTGCTGTAACTGTAAAAGTGTAAGACTTACTTTTGGTGTTATCGATGGCTTGAATTGTAAACTTCTCCGGTTGACCATAATACAAGGCATAACCCTCTCGAAAGGCACCTTTCGTCAATAGGTTATATTTGAAAGTTTGGTTGTATCCATCAGACGGAATGCTGTTTAACAGTGTTTGGATTATTTTCTTTGTTTCTATATTGTTAATCGCCAACACTTCTACTCCTTCATATCCTTTGTTAGTGAAATCTTTGCGGATGTATAACTTTTCACCTTGACAAAATAAGTCAAAGGGCAAGATGCGTGTAAATTGAAAAGCCGCTTCATTGTGAGAGGGTTTTAGGTTTGTATGTCCGCATTTAATATTTGCAATGACTGGAAGAAGAAATTTAAAAAATTCCATTTCTGTCATGTCCCGGTTCAGCAATAATTTTGTGCTGTCGAAAAATTTGTCCATGACAACGCTGTCGGTGTACCAGTAAAGTCCGGGATGCGCTTCTTCCAACGTTTTTCGTAAAATGTCAAAGTCTTGCTTCAAAGCGGTTGAATTAATCACCTGTTGGGCATCATTAGTTTTAGAAAAGCAACAGAGTTGTAAAAACACAAAACAGAACAGTGAAAATCTTCTGTACATTGCCGGAAACGGTATGTCCACATTAAGCTTTAAGAATTTCAATCTATCGCCATTCATGTAGCCCATTATTAATTGCGTTGTTGCCGTTTTCTAATTTGATACTTCAACTGAACTGTTCCACTTGAAAATGTTTTGGTTTCAAGTAACGTTAGATGAACTCTATGGTTCAATACAGTAACCATTGGTTTACCTTAACCAAGAATTACAGGAATGACAGATATATTTAATTCATCAACAAGGTTGTCGTTCAACAAAGAGGCTAACAAATTTGCACCACCATATACAGCAATATCTTTTCCGGGTTGTTGTTTAATGTTCAGTACTAATTTTCTAATATCTCCTTTTAAAACAGTAAAGTCATTGTCAACTACGTTTAAAGAACTTGAAAAAACATAGTTTTTAATTCCCGGAAAGGAAACACTGCCAGCTTTTCTAAGCTTTTCATAGGAATTTCTTCCAAAAAAGAAAGTGTCAAACTTTGCCATGTGTCCTGCAAAATCAAAATCCTTATCCATTATTATCCAGTCGTATTCTCCGCTTAAACCTTCGATGTACCCATCTAAGCTTATTGCGAAGCCCGCTATTATCTTTCTCATACTGAAATAATTTTCGAATAATACTATTAATTTATCAGCATTGCTGATAAATTAATAGGAAGATCGATGTCTTCCTTATGCCTGAATTGATGCTTATACTGGCACATAGTCAAAGTTAATTCTGCCGCCCCGCTATAGCAGCAAGCCCACTTTGTATGCACATACTTTTACTCAATCATTAGTACGGGCAAACTAAACAATCGCATCTGAGTTAATTTTTGTCAGGTGAATATCTATACAGCCATGCATTTGCGCTGGCGCGTTGATTTTCATCATATCCCCCTGTGATTAAAACTTGGGAATTCGCTAAATGGGTAGCGAAGGAAAATAACCGATCCGTTTTGATTTGGGTGCATTCCAAAGTGTCGTAGTGCGCTTTGTTCATGTGTAACTATGCGGCCATGGAGTAGCTACCAGGCTCAATAAGGGCTTTGACCAATGGCCACCGACCACTCATCCAGCAACTCCGCAGA
>NZ_BAABHB010000020.1:0-77400 GCF_039541875.1 Nibrella viscosa
GGGCCAGGAATTCTTCTTCGGTCAGCATCGGAGTAGTAGTTAGTTAGCTAGCTCAAGGTACAACCTAAGGCGCTCCCCGTCAACCAATCAACTCACATACATCAATACGACAAATTGAAATGCACCCCGTACGATTAATAAATTGCCGGCGATTTTTCGTAACATAAGCCTTGCCATTCTGCTGAATTCAATTATCATTGTGGACGGTCAGCCACTAAGCTGCGAATATAAAGGTGAACATCAGACTAAACTACAAATAGTTGATTTATAGCACTTTGTAATTTATTGATATTGCGTACAATAACTTGTTGGGTGAGAAAAATCATAAGTCGCTTGCAAGCTTATCAGGTGAGTTGTGTCTGACAATTAAAACGCCCCTGAGAGGCTCAGTATAATCTTTGTCTAAATTTAAATTTATAAAGCAAATGGACTCACAACTTCTTTTCTCAAATAACGAATTTGAGAAACTTGTTAGTGAAGTTGCTGCCAAAGCAACTTACGTAAATTTTTGCCAGGTAATTTATGTAGGATCAAACCTAACGAGCCATAATATGGTGTGTGTCAAGGATGATGAAAAACAATATATTTCAGCGTGGCCTGATTGGGCTTTTCAAGCGGCAAAAGAAGCGTTAATAGCTAATCATAAACTTTGGATTATAGCGAATGAAGCACCTTTTGGTTCAAATATCAAACAACTCTACATAATGTATAGGGGATTTCCAAATTAGCGTATTCGGGACCAAGTAACAGACCAAAAGTTTGGAAGGAGGGCAGGTGCTTGTTTTTTTAGTCAACTTGCGCTCGACATAAGCAGGCTGAACAAAAGTAATTTGTAACTCGCAGACTTACCATACAATGAATGCCAAAAATCTATTCAAATTCGTAGCGGTCGTCGTTTCACTTTTTGGGCTGAGCCTTACTTTTGCCCCTGAGTTTATGGCGGAGCAATATCTTACAAACCCCTCCTGGCTCAATGACGGGGTTAAAATGGTGGCACGAAGTTACGGTACTCACTTACTCGCTTATGGCGCTGCGTGCTGGTATGTGCGCAATGCTGGCTCCACGTTAGGGGGTAAAGTCATGCTATTAACAATAATGTTGTCCAATCTCTCCCTGATCGTCGTTCACACGCTGGCCGTGTTGAACGGGATCGAAAAAGCGACGGGATGGGGGCAGGTTATCCTTTCCATCGTGCTTGCTGTTTGGTCAGGTACGCTCTTTCGGCAGCAACAAAGCGTCGTTGCGTAATTTATCATTGCTCGGTTTGCACTGCACTGTCGTCCCTCCGGCGACAGGCAGCCCGCCCGTATACCAAGCAAACTGCGCAACCGCCACCGAGTTCGCGGACGAACGAACCCAGTAGAACTATTAAATTGCCCTTTTGAATGGCACTTGATGAGTATTAAGTAACGTATTTTATATGAGTAACTGGCCTGCAACCGTTTGTACCTATTTTGCGGCATTGCTGCTCTTATTGTTTGGATTCATTTATTTTATAAAGCCCTCTTTTTTAAGCTACCATCAAGTAGCGACTCATAAGAAATGGGAGGAATTAGAGCCTCAAATGCAAACGCTAATTCTTGGCTTTATGCGGGCTATAAGTGGAGGGTTGCTTGCAGGAGGATTTGTTATTATCGTCCTGCAATATCAATTTAATCTAACTCATCAAGACTGGCTACCCATAACAATTTTGATTTTTGGCAGCTTACTGGTAACTGGCCTGCTTTATGGAATGCTACTCGTTCGGATGAAGACCCAAGCTCGTCCTCCTCTGATTGTGGGCCTTTTAGGTATTGTGCTGTTAACTATTGGATTTATTCTAAACATATTCTACTTACAACATTAGTCTTTGGCTAAGTCGTTTAGACTGTGCTTTACTGTGATGCCGATCGACAAGAGCTACGCATCCGGTTGTTAGGTAAACAGCCCATCCCGGCAGGAGTGTAAAGGTCGAAAGTATGGCCATTTATTGTGGCTTGTGAGCCAGCCAGTGACATATGGGGGCGTTGGTTAACGTATACCAGGTGGTGCATTTTAGATACATATCCCTTACACTCGCGTCCGACCCGCCTGGGCTCACCCGCCGGCTTTGGCCGATGAAGACAGGCCACGCCGAAGCGAGTCTATTACGGTTTCCCTGGTCAATCCGTTATTTTAGCGCCTTGATAAACCTATGATCGATGCGCGCCCTCTCCGTTAGTTTCTTTCTTTTCCTCCTCCGGCATTTCGGATACAGCCAGGCAATCACCACCATTCCGGCCTTTCCTACTGCAGACCAGGAAGTTACCATCATTTTCGATGTATCACGAGCACAGGACGCCCGCGCCCGTGGATTGCTCGGCAAAACCGACGATGTGTATCTGTGGTCGGGAGCCGGCACCACCGACACCGGCAACGCCTTTGAGTACCAGCCCACCGGTCAGACCGATTTCTCTAAACCGTACGAACCCGGCAAAATGAGCCCGCTGGGTAACAACCGCTGGCAAATCAAGCTGGTGCCGCGTCAGTATTTCAAGGTTCCGGCCGATAAGCCTATTCGCCGGCTGGGGGTTTTGCTAAAAAGCGGCAACGGACAGGCCCAGACCGAAGACTTTTTTATCCGCATCTACGACAGTCGGCTGAGCGTGGCCCGGCTCGCCCCTACCGAAAAAAACTTCTTTGTCGACCCTAACCAGAATCTGCTGGTCCGGGCTACGGCTTCGCAGCGGGCCAACCTGAGCCTGTTGCTGGATAATACCCCCGTTGCCACCGCCGCCAATCAGGACTCGCTGCGCTTTACGCTAAATTCCGGCACAAAGCCGGGGCAGCGCCGGACGGTTATCTTCCGCGCCCAGACCGCTACCGAAACGGCCGCCGACACCTTTTACTTCACCGTGCGGCCGCAGTCGCCGGTGGCGCCATTGCCAGCAGGTCTGCGGGACGGCATCAATTACCAGACTGCTAACCGGGCTACACTGGTGCTGTTTGCCCCGCAAAAAAGCTTTGTGTATCTCATCGGTGAGTTTAATAACTGGAGCCCGTCGGCCCAATACCTGATGAACCGGACGCCCGACGGTAACCGGTACTGGCTGGAGTTGAATAACCTGCCGGCCGGTCAGGAGGTGGCGTATCAATACCTGGTGGACGGAACCATTGCCGTGGCCGACCCTTACGCCGAAACGATTCTGGACCCCAACAACGACCGGTTCATAACCGCTACCACCTACCCAAACCTGAAGGCGTATCCGGCCGGGGCCTCCGGCATTGTGTCGGTGCTGCAAACCAACCAGACACCGTATACCTGGAAGGTACCAAATTTCCGGCGCCCCGACCCGAAGAATATGGTCGTGTATGAGCTGCTGGTCCGTGATTTTGTGGGTGCCCGCACCTACAAGACCGTTGCCGACTCCATTCCCTACCTGAAGCGACTGGGCATCAATGCCATTGAGCTGATGCCGATTATGGAGTTTTCGGGCAACGACTCCTGGGGCTATAACCCGGTTTTCTACTTTGCGCCCGACAAAGCATACGGCACCAAAAACGACCTGAAAGCCTTTATCGACAAATGTCACGAAAACGGCATTGCCGTCATTCTGGACATGGTGCTGAACCAGGCCGATTACGAGTTTCCCTATGTCCGGCTGTACTGGGACGGGAGCAGGCCGGCAGCCAACAACCCGTTCTTTAACCTGCAGGCCACGCACCCTTTCAGCGTCTTTTTTGATTTCAACCACGAAAGTCCGGCCACGCAGGCCTACGTAGAGCGCGTCAACCGCTTCTGGCTGGACGAATACAAGTTTGACGGCTACCGGTTCGACCTGTCTAAAGGCTTTACCCAGAAAAACACCGGCAATGATGTAGGGGCCTGGAGCGCTTACGATGCCGGCCGGGTAGCCATCTGGAAGCGCATTTACAACCAGATTCGCAGTGTAGACCCCACAGCCTACGTCATTCTGGAGCACTTTGCCGATAATACCGAAGAGCGGGAACTGGCTGATTACGGCATGCTGTTCTGGGGCAACCTCAACGATCCGTACCGCACCCTGGCCAAAGGCTTCACCGCCAACCCGAACTGGATTTCCTACAAACAGCGCGGCTGGCAGAACCCCAATGTGGTCGGTTACCTGGAAAGCCACGATGAAGAACGGCTGGTGTACGATGTGCGGCAAAACGGCCGGGTGGCCGGCAGTTACAACACCCGAAATCTCCCAACGGCGCTGGACCGGGCCAAGCTGGCGGCTACCTTTTTCCTGCCCGTTCCCGGCCCTAAACTCCTGTGGCAGTTCGGCGAACTGGGCTACGACGTATCTATCAACGAAAATGGCCGCACGGGCACCAAACCCATCCGCTGGGAATACCTGCAGGACCCCGAGCGCCGGAAACTGTTTCGGGTCTACCAGGAGCTGATTACGCTGAAGATGAGGCAGCCAGCGTTCCAGACCACGGATTTTACGCTGGATTTCGACCAGGTGGTCAAACGTATCACGCTCAACCACCCGAGCATGACGGTGTTCATTATTGGCAACTTTGATGGGCAGATGCAGGCTACGCAGGCTGGTTTCCCAAAAACCGGCAAATGGTACGACTATTTTACCGGCCAGGAAACAGAAGTAACCAATACGCAAACGGCCCTGTCGCTGCAGCCGGGCGAGTTTCATTTGTATACTACCGAAAAATTACCTGCCCCTGAAGCCGGACTGGTGCCGTACTCCGGCTCGTTAACGGGCACAATAACCGGACTGGAACCCGTCCCAGACGGGATTCTGCTGTACCCCAACCCAACGGCGGAGACTGCCCTGCTGGAGTTCGAAAATACGTATATCGGGCCGGTTGAGCTGCAAGTGGGAAGCCCCGGCGGGCAAGTGCTGCGGTCGCAGACGGTGCAGAAAACCGCTTCGCTCCTCCGCCAACCTATTAGTTTACAGCAACTGCCCAGAGGCCTGTACTGGCTGAAAATCCAGCAGGGCCATAAGCAGGCGGTACGGAAGATTGTGAAGTGGTAGTAGTTTTTGCTGACGCAGCCAGGTGGCCAATGCCGAAGTACGTCGCTGGTAGTTCTACCCGTATTCCTGCGTCAGCATGACAAAAAAGAATTACTCCTCGATCAGAATCCCCATTTTCCCTTTCCGAAAGTCGCGGTAAGCTTCCATTATTTCTATTTCGCTGTTCATCACAAACGGTCCCTGGGCAACAATTTTTTCGCCGATCGGCTCGCCCGTCATCAGTAGCGCCCTGGTATCCATCAGCGCTTCCAGAGTAAGTTCTTCACCATCGTTCGCCGGCACAATCATGTTTTTGCCGTTTACCTCCGTCTGATCGCTCACCCGCACACGACCGTCCAGCAGGTAGATAAAGGCATTGTGCGTAACCGGCAGGGGCAGGTTTATCCGGCCCCCCGCTTTAAGATAGAGCGTCCAGGCGTTGATTGGCGTCAGCGTCGGAATGGGTCCTTTCACGCCGTTCAGGTCACCTGCAACAACATTCACCGTCACCAGGCCATCGTCGCTGGTGAAAGAAGGTGTCTCTTCTCTGGAGAGCGGAAAATAGGCGGGCTGGTCCATTTTATAGGCTGCCGGCGAGTTTACCCACATCTGAATGATTTCCTGCTCGGTTTCAAGCGGTCGTTCACTGTGGATAATACCCATACCGGCATTCATCCATTGGGTACCACCGGCGTACACTTTGCTGTTGTTCTGTCGACTGTCGCGGTGATGTATCCCACCCGTAAACACAAAGGTAACCGGCGAAAAGCCCCGGTGTGGGTGAGGTCCAACTCCGGCATGTTTTACCTCGACACCTTCGCCGATGAGGTTATGACCGTGGTGCAGCAGGACAAACGGATCCAGATACGCAAGTTGGCGGGACGGTAACGGCTGCCGTATGTTCATACCTCCCATATCTACCCATTGACCATATACAATTTTATCAATACTTCTCGCGGTTTTCATGGTAAAAATTATTTACATCGACATTTAATGTATATACAATATTATTGAAAAGAAAATTCATTTTTGCTTTCCTCGTACCTTTGGCCTCATGCAGCCCCATGTAGAAACGTTTACTATCCGGATCAGCGAAGTCGACGCCAACCGACATCTTACCCCGTATGCCTTAGTAAACCTGCTGCAGGAGGTAGCCTGGAACCATGCCGACGCCCTGGGTGTATCGGTCTACCGCCTGCTGGAAGAGGGATTGACCTGGATTTTGTACCGGATGAAGCTGGAGGTCGTTCACTGGCCGCAGCACCGCGACACCGTCCGGATCGAAACCATACCATCTGGTGTGGAGAAGCGGTTTTTCTACCGGGGCTTTTACATCTACGACACGGCTGGCACCTGCATCGGTCAGGCTACCAGCACCTGGTTGGTCATGGACATCCGGAAGCGGCAGTTAGTTACCGTACCGGCTTTTGTCCAGGACACCTTTATTCCCTTTGCCGGCGTAGCGGCTCTGCCCAAAGCCGACGACCGCCTGCCCGCCCTGGCGGAGCCGGTCACGCAGCGCACGTTCCAGATCCGGACGCAGGACCTGGATGTAAACGGCCATGTCAATAACAGCGTATATTTTCAGTGGCTGATCGAAAGCGTACCGGCCAGTTCGCAGCCGTTGGTCCTTCGGTCGCTCGATGTGCTGTTCCGGGCCGAGAGCAGCCTGGCCGATCAGATTGTGGCTCAGGTCGGTGAGGAGCTGCCCGGCCGGTATGTCCACCGGCTGCTGAACCAGCACGGCAAAGAACTGGTGCAGGCCCGGTCGGGCTGGGCAGCGGTTGCGGGCTGATGGTGTCCAGACCGAAACTTTCTTTAGTCGGGCGGACTATAGCTTTGCGCCATATCGTTTATCTTTGAGAAAACAACAGGTATGGATGTGTCAACGGAGAGATGAGGGCATTACTGAGCATTGTTTTTGGGCTATTTTTTCTGAGTGTAGCGAGTCGGGCGCAGATTGTGATTGAGGTGGTGGAGTATCCGGCCTTCTTACCGGGCTCAGCTGCATTGTTTATCGCCGGCGAGTTCAACAACTGGAATCCGGGTGATCCGGCCTACCAACTCAAACGAGCACCCAACGGCCACTACACCATTACACTGCCGGCATCGCTGAAGCAATTTGAATATAAGTTTACGCAGGGCAGCTGGATGACCGTAGAGGGCAACTCGCGGGGCGGCAACCGGGCTAACCGGTTCTACGATGCCGTTACGGAGCCCGACCCGGCCCATGTGCGGGTCACCATTGCCGGCTGGGAACATACCCCCACCTATCGGTTCATCATCACGGCGATCCCCGAAAACACCCCCCACGATGCCAAGCTGTATATCACGGGAAATTTTAACAAATGGGACCCCGGCGATGAATTGCACGAGCTCCAACGGCAGGCCAACGGCACCTACATGGTGACTGTGGCTACCGATCTGGAACGGCTGGAATACAAATTTACGCGGGGCAACTGGGAGTCGACAGAAGGCTGGGAAAGCGGCAAAGTCCGGCCCAACCGGGTGTTGTTTCGCCACGATAATATTGATAACAAGGCCATTGAGGTGACCATTCTGAGTTGGGAAGACCTCACCGGCACCTTTACCTTTTATTCGGTCTACGACCTGCTGCTTCTTTTTTCGGCCTTTCAGGGCCTGCTGCTGATCATTACCATTCCTACAATCCAGAACTACAACCGGGCGGCCAACAACTGGCTGGTTATTCTGCTGGGTATGGCTTCGGTGATGCTGTTTATCCGCACCGTCAGCAGCTACCGCGATGTGGCCCAGACCTACACCAAACTGCTGCTGGTGCCCGATTTTATCATCTTTACCTACGCCCCGCTCTTTTACATCTACATCCGCAAACTGCTGTTCAACGAAAGTCGGCTCAGGGCCAACTGGTACCTGCACTTTATTCCGGCGGCCGTGCAGTTTTTTGCCTACCTGCCGTTCTTTCTGATGAACAGCAAACTGTTTCAGTTGAAAATTGTGAACCACGACTGGGATGTGCAGACGTTGTTTTATGCCAGCGGCCTGCTGGGGCTGCTGTTCAACACCGGCTATTGGCTTATCTGCCGCCGGACCATTCAGGATTACAAAGCCCGGTACCAGACCAGCATTTCCTACGAGCAGAATCTCCAGTATTTCAACACGGTGCTCGTGATTCAGGCCATTTGCCTGTTGTTATGGCTGTTTACGTTTATGCTGGTCGTCCTGGAAAAATTGTTTGGGTTCAACATCGCTATGGTAGCCGCCGGCAGCGTAGACATTATCTGGCTGGCCTTCTCTACCATCACTTATTTCCTGGGCTACTTTGCCATTCACCAGCCGGAGATCTTCAAGCTGCGTCCGCTACAGCCGGTCACATTATTCAACCAGCCGGAGCCGGTGCCGGAACCGCCCCTGGAAGCCTCCGGTACCGATCCGGATACGCCCTCCGAAGAGCGGGCGCTGGACAACGATATGCTTGTCCTGAAACAGCAGGTAGAACTGTATATGAAGCGCTACAAGCCCTACACCAACCCCAGCCTGACCATCAACGAAATGGCCGGTCGCCTGAAGCTACAGCCGCATGTACTCTCGAAGGTGATCAACGAAGGGTTCCAGAAAAACTTCTTCGACTTCATTAACTACTACCGCGTGGAAGAGCTGAAGAAGCGAATGGAAGATCCACGGTATAAACAATACACCCTGCTGAGCCAGGCGTTCGATGTTGGGTTTAACTCTAAAACCTCTTTTAACCGGGCTTTCAAAAAAATTACCAATCAAACGCCAAGTGAGTACTTTTCAGCAACTCAGGCTGATGTTGAAGCCCTCTGAGCAATAAGAAACGAGTGCCACCTTACGAAAGTGGCACCCATTTTTGTAGTGTTAAGCTGTCTTTTTAAGCCTTTTACCGGCAAACATCTGCGTAAACAATTAGTTAATCAGGAAAACGTAAAGTGGGGCGACAGGAGTTGCGGGCAATGGTACTTTTGCGTAGCTATTCTGAGAAGGTGGTGGGTTATGGTACGCAGTGCCGGCAACGGGCCGGTACCTGATAACCCTGAATCTGGTTAATGCGGGGAACTATACCTACTCGCTTACCAAACAATAATGCTTGAGTCAACCTATGATGAAGTAGGCATAGCAGGATTTTTCCTGCTATGCCTTTTTTTCAGTACCCCGGTCGGGTCGCCGGTGCGATGTAAATCCGGATGTATTCATAACTCTATTCTTCTTCTTAACTTCACAGCCGGATTTACATCGCACCGGCGACCCGACCGGGGTACATCATGACCCTCCTTGCCTGTTTACCGCTTAATATCCTTTTTCTGTTCTGCATGATTGCCAACGCAGCCGCTCAGGTAATACCCCAGCGTAACACCAACAATAACCAACCCAGACTGGGTGAAACCGGTGTTCACTACGAAATCTTTGTCCGTGCCTTCTGCGACAGCAACGGTGACGGCATCGGCGACCTCAACGGCGTCACGTCCAAACTAGATTACCTGAAGGATCTGGGCATCTCGGCCATCTGGCTGATGCCCATCAATCCGTCGCCCACCTACCACAAGTATGACGTAACGGATTATTACGGCATCGATCCGGAGTATGGTACTATGGATGACTTTAAGCGGTTGCTGGCCGAAGCCCACAAGCGCAACATCAGGGTTATTATGGACTTTGTAATCAACCATAGCAGTAGCCGGCACCCCTGGTTTCTGGAGGCTATCCAAGGCAAAGACAACCCGTATCACGACTGGTACGTCTGGATGTCGCAAAAACAGATCGACTCCCTGAATATTGCCACCCGCGAAACCACCGCCGACTCCGGCGAACGCAACCCCTGGCACCGCGTCAACGGGGCTCCGTTCTCCGAAAAATACTACGCCCTGTTCTGGAGCGGCATGCCCGACCTGAACTACGACAACCCAAAGGTGCGGCAGGAAATTTATAAAGCCGGCAAATTCTGGCTGCAGGAGGTGGGCGTCGACGGCTTCCGGCTCGATGCCGCCCGGCATATCTATCCCGACTGGGAGGAGCCTAAGAATCACCAGTTCTGGGAAGAGTTTGGCCGCGAGATGGAGGCCGTAAAACCCGGCGTGTACACCGTAGGAGAGGTCTGGACCCGCGCCGAACACATTGCCCCCTACTTCCGGGGCCTGAAAGCCAACTTCAACTTCGACCTCAGCCTGGCTCTGCAGCAGATTGTTCCGCAGGAAAAAGATACCGCCGACGTAGTGTCTATGCTGGTTACCAACCACAAGATCTTTCGGCAGGTAAACCCCCGGTTTATCGATGCCACCATGCTCACCAACCACGACCAGAACCGGATTGGCAGCGTGCTGAAGGGCAACACTAACCACCTCAAAGTGGCCGCGTCTTTCCTGCTCACGCTCTCCGGCAACCCGTATATCTACTACGGCGAAGAGATTGGTATGCTGGGTATGAAACCCGACGAATACATTCGGGAGCCGTTTCTGTGGGATACCCGCGAGAAAGACAAACACCGCAGCCGCTGGCGACGGCCCCGCCACTCGACCGACTCCTCGGTAGTACCCCTGGCCCGGCAAGTTGGTGACCCGGCCTCGCTGTTTTCCCATTATCAGAAGCTGATTCACTTCCGCAACAGCCACCCCGTGCTGAACGATAACCTCAGCCAGATTGCCGTCAGTCCTATCCGGCAGAAAGGCATTCTGGCGTTCACGCGCCAGTCGGGCAACCGCTCGGTGCTGGTCATCCATAATCTGTCGAAAGACGGGCGGGATGTGGTACTGTATCCGGCCGGCACAGCCCAGAGCCGTGTTATTTTTGACACCTCCGGTAAAAGCCGGCTTATAAAAGGCGGTAAGGTGCGGGTGCCGGCGTATAGCTGCGTGGTGCTGGAAGCAGATGCCGTCCGGAAGGAGCCGTAGCTCATGCTGTTTATGCTGCTTCCGCTGCTCCTCGGCATTACACTGCTCTACGCCTTGTTCACCCTGACGCTTTGGGTGACATGGCTGCGTATGCCAGCGTTTCACCCACCGGCTCAGGCAAGCGGCCATGCGTTCATAACATGCATTATTCCGGTCCGGAACGAAGCTCAGAACCTGCCTCATCTGCTCCACGACCTCAACCAGCAAACATACGGCCGGTTTGAAGTCATTGTGGCCGACGATGCCTCTACCGATACCACCCTGGCCCTGACGCAGGCCTTTGCCCGTGAGGCTTCTTTTTCGCTGCGTTGGCTGTCGCTGAGCGACGTTCGTACGGCTTCACCCAAAAAGCGAGCCATCCACCAAAGCATCGAACTGGCCCAGGGAGAACTCATCGTCACTACCGACGGCGACTGCCGGGTGGGGCCGCGCTGGCTGGAAACCATAGCCGCTTTTTACGCAGCCACGCAGGCCCGGCTCATCAGCGGTCCGGTCACGTTTACGCCGGAGCATTCGGTATTTGATTACCTGCAAACGGTAGAAGGCGCCAGCCTGATCGGTTCCGGGGCCTGCACCCTGGCGCTGGGCGTACCTACCATGTGCAACGGGGCTAATCTTTGCTACGAAAAGCGGGTCTTTCAGGAAGTGGGCGGCTTTGCCGGCGTAGACCATGTAGCCTCCGGCGACGACGAACTGCTGATGCACAAGATTGCCGGCAAGTACCCGCAGGGGCTCCGGTTTTTGAAAAGTCCGGAGGCCATTGTGCAGACCGGGCCGCATACCTCCTGGCGGGCATTTTATAACCAGCGCAAACGATGGGCCAGCAAATGGCGGGCTTACCAGAGGTATCTGCCTACGGTGCTGGCCGTCTTTATCTTTCTGAGCAACGCCAGTGTGGTTGTCTCGTTGATAAGCTGGCTGGCCAACTGGATTGATTTTAAAGGGTTTATCAGTGTGGTTCTACTGAAGGCGTTGCCGGAATTTTTGTTTTTACGTCAGGTTCTTGTTTTTTTACAGAAAAAAGCGGCCGTCAGCCGGATACCGCTGACGCAATGGCTCTATCCCTTTTACGTTATGTTTTTTGGCTTAGCCGCTCAGCGAAAAGGCTTTGAGTGGAAAGACCGGAAACTGAAATAAAGCAAATTCAGTTTATCAGGTATCGTCCCAACCATACTGATGACTAACGGCCGGCAACTACAGGAACAACCTATATAACGCAACCAACGACTTGTCTCTGTTTTTACATAAATCTAACTTTCTCCTCCGCACTATCTACCCGGAGTTCCTGTGGCGGCTCGACGATTCTGAACCGGTGATCTACCTGACTTTCGACGATGGCCCGATTCCGGACATCACCGAGTTTGCACTCGAACAACTCGACAAATATGCCGCTCAGGCTACGTTCTTCTGCATCGGCGATAATGTGCGTAAACATACCGACATTTTTTATAATGTGATTGAGGCCGGCCACGCCATTGGTAACCATACCTACAACCACCTGAACGGCTGGAAAACCGACGACGAGACCTACCTGAAGAACGTCTATAAAGCGCAGGACGAACTGCGGGTAGCAACCACGCTGTTCCGTCCGCCCTACGGCCGTATCCGCCGGAGTCAGGCGCTGGACCTGCTCGATACGCACTCGATTGTGATGTGGGATGTGCTGTCGGGAGATTTTGATACTTCGCTCTCCCCCCAAACCTGCCTGCGCAAAACCATTCAGTACACCGAACCCGGCTCCATTGTGGTTTTTCACGACAGCCTGAAAGCCTGGCCGAATATGCGCTACGTCCTGCCCCGGATGCTGGCCCACTTCGCCGAGCGGGGGTATGAGTTCCGGGCTGTTCCTCAGTTGATTTATGCCTGAGGCCGGTCGCGAGCGGGTCAGCATCCTGATTGCCGCCCGGAACGAGGAAGCCAATATTCTGACCTGTTTGCAGGCCATCGACCGCCTGACCTACCCGACCGCCTGCCTGGAGGTATTGGTGGGCAACGACCGGTCTGAGGACGGTACTGGTTCAGTGGTTGAGTGGTTTATTCGTGATAAGCCTCACTTTCGTTTAGTCGATATTACCACGAATGTGAACCAGCAAATGGGTAAAGCCAATGTGCTGGCGCAACTGGCCCGGCAGGCGAGCGGGCGCTATCTTTTCTTCACCGATGCCGATGTGGCCGTTCCCCCCACCTGGATTGAGGGGCTGTTGCCGGCGTTTCGGGACCCGCGCACCGGCATTGTCACGGGATGTACGCAGATTGCCGGCGAAGGCTTCTGGACAAAAATTCAGGCGATCGAGTGGCTGGTCACCCAAAATATCATTAAGCAGTTTGCCGACTGGAACATTCCGCTGACGGCAATGGGCAACAACATGGCCGTTCGGCGGGCCGTGTACGAGCAGATCGGCGGTTACGAAAAGCTGCCGTTCTCTCTGGTCGAAGATTACCAATTGTTCCGGGAGGTGCTGAAGCAGGGTTATACCTTTGCGCACCGCTACGAGCCGGCGGTTCTGGCCAGTACGCAGGCCCTGCCCGACCGGCGTTCGTGGATGCAGCAGCGAAAGCGCTGGATGGTGGGTGCTTTTCAGCTACCCTGGTATTTTGTAGTGCTGCTGGTGGCCCAGGCCCTTTTTCTGCCTATGCTGGTGCTGCTGGCTCTTTGGCAACCGGGCCTGGCGCTGGGGCTCTGGCTCGCTCGGTTTTTGTGGCAGTCGTTTCAGATTGTCCGGGTAGCCGTCCGCTTCCGGCGGTTTGATTTGCTGCCCTACCTGCTGCCGTATGATCTGGTAATGTCCGTCAACTGGTTTGTCTCGCTGCTGTACTATATAGTACCCACCCCGGTAATCTGGAAAGACCGAACATTTAACCCCTGATTTGCGGTTACTCCTACATCAGCCGTTGGACATTAGACTACAGACCATAAACTTAAGAACGCCGGGCGACCCCGTACAAACTACAGACTACAGACTAATAACAACTCCCCATGACCTTCATCGACACCCACGCTCATATCTACGATTCGCAGTTCGATGCTGACCGGGAGGCTATGCTGGAGAAGGCAGCCTCGCAGTTGATCAGCCAGATCTGGATGCCCAACTGCGCCCGGGAAACCATTCCCGGCCTGATGGCGCTGGCCCACCAATACCCCGACCGCTGCCTGCCCATGATGGGTCTGCACCCTTCTTACGTGTGCGAAACCATGGAGGAAGAAATCATTGCGGTGGAAGACCAACTCAACCGCCACGCCTTTATCGCCGTCGGTGAAATCGGTCTGGATTTCTACTGGGACATGACGTATGTAGACCAACAGTTCACCGCCTTCCGCACACAGTTGCAGTGGGCGTCCCGGCTCAAATTACCCGTTTCCATCCATGTTCGCGCCGGCCACGACCGCAATGCCTTTGCCGAAGCCGCCGATGTGATCGAGCAGTTGTCGTTACCGGATCTGACCGGCATTTTCCATTGTTTCGTTGGAAGTTTAGACGAGGCCAGACGAGCGATTGATCTCGGTTTTAAACTCGGTATCGGCGGAGTGGTTACGTTTAAGAACGGCGGCCTGGATAATGTGCTACCGCATGTGAGCCTGGAGCACCTGGTCCTGGAAACCGACAGCCCCTACCTGGCCCCGGTTCCGTATCGGGGTAAACGCAACGAACCCGGCAACCTCCGGCTGATCGCCCAGCGCGTCGCCGATTTGCAGGGCATCAGCGTTGACGACGTGGCCCGGCACACCACCGCCAACGCGGTATCGCTCTTACCGGCCCTGTACGCCAATTTATTGCCGGAGTAACGTTACCACACCTATGTCTTCCTATACCACAGTTCGCATAAACCCGGCCTTACCCAAACGTCCCCGCTCGTCGGTGCTGGTCATTTACACCGGCGGTACACTGGGAATGGTGTATGATACCCAAACCAGCCAACTGCTGCCGTTTGATTTTGAGCAGGTACTCGACAAAGTGCCCGAAATCCGCCGGCTCGACTTTGAGATCACGCTGCTGACCCTGCGCGAGATCATCGACTCCTCCAACATGAAGCCGCCCGTGTGGGTAGAGCTGGTGCGGATCATTGAACGCAGCTACCAGCAGTACGACAGCTTCGTGATTCTGCACGGCACCGATACCATGGCTTATACAGCCTCGGCGCTGAGTTATATGCTGGTGAATCTCAGTAAGCCGGTTATCCTGACCGGGGCGCAGTTACCCATCGGCGTGGCCCGCACCGATGCTCGTGAAAACTTCATCACCGCCCTCGAAATAGCGGCCGCCCAGCAGGATGGCTTGCCGATAGTACCGGAAGTCTGCATTTACTTTAACTCGCTGCTGCTGCGCGGCAACCGGGCCAAAAAGCAGGAAAGCGTGCAGTTCAACGCCTTCAAATCGGAAAACTACCCGCACCTGGCCATTGCCGGCGTCAGCATCGACTATAACTATCCGTTTATTCGCCCCTGCCGGCCCGGGCAGCCGCTGGACATCCATACGGTGCTGGACACCAACGTGACCATCCTGAAGCTGTTTCCGGGCATTACCCCGCAGGTAGTCAATTCGGTGCTGGGTATTCACGGATTGAAGGGCGTGGTGCTGGAAACCTACGGAGCCGGCAACGCCCCTACGGATAGCTGGTTTCTGGACGCGCTGAAAGAAGCTATCGACCGGGGAATCGTCATCTTTAACGTCTCGCAGTGCGAAGGTGGCCGCGTCACGCAGGGCCGCTACCAGACCAGCAAGCTGCTGCAACAGATCGGCGTGGTGAGTGGAGCCGACATTACGCTCGAAGCCGCCATCACCAAACTGATGGTGCTGCTTGGCCGTATAGCCGACCCCGCACTGCTGCGGGAGGAGTTGGCCCTGTCGCTTTGCGGAGAAATGAGTGAGTAGCCGGGGCGACTTCTTGATTAAACGTGATAAAAGCTGCATATTTGTAGCCCCAATTAGAGAGGTGTCCGAGTGGTTGAAGGAGCACGCCTGGAAAGTGTGTATACGTCAAAAGCGTATCGAGGGTTCGAATCCCTTCCTCTCTGCCTTGTAACCACAGCCCTGAAGTCACTTTACTTCAGGGCTTTTTTATTTAACTCTTCTGGTAGTATTTGCCTTTCTTTTTGGATTCTTTCGCCATGTTAACAATTTAGTAACTGACCGTTTAATAAATTTCTGGTACTTTCGTATCTGGTTTATAACAACACACATGACAAACAATCTACAGACTTTCAACAAACTACTTTTGTGGCTTGCTATTTTGGTACCGCTGGGGAGTGCCTGGGGGCAGACACCTGTTCCTTTAGCATCACAACCTAATCTAACCTACGCTGAGAATTTCTCAGACATTGCAAACTGGACCAATGGCTTCGCTAGCGGCACTGGTGCTAACCGGTTCGGCAGTGTTTTACCAAGTGGAACTGCTACCATTCCTGATCCAACAAAGACAACCACTGCTTCTACATCATTTGTAACTGGAAGTACCGGTGGCGTCCAAAAGGGCACAGGAAATATAGTACTTTTATCAACTGGTGCTACAGACAATACATCGAGTGTTGCTTTTGACTTCTTTATAGACTTTACAGGTCTTAAAGCGGGCAATTTATCATTTGATGCGGCAACAGTCTTCAATAGTATAGGAGATAGAAAAGGGACTGTTAAAGTATATGCTTCCAAGGATGGAATTACCTATACTGACCTAAACGCCAATTACGTAGCTACTAACAACGTTGCCGGGTCTGCCTTGGTCTCTGTATCTATACCTGGAACTTTAGATAACACGGCGACAGTAAGGTTCCGCTTCTACTACTACAATGGCACCGGTGGTACAACCGGCTCACGTCCTAAAATTTCAATAGACAATCTTACAGTAACTGGAGATATTGTTTCTGTTACCCCTACGCTAACAACTACGCCAAATGCATTAACAGGTCTTGCTGCAACACAGGGAACAGCCTCAAACGCAAAGTCCTACACCTTAACGGGCTCTAATTTAGAGAATACACCAGTCTCAGTAAATGCAACCAGCGGTATCGAGTTAAGTACGAACGGCGGCAGTACATTCACTACAGATCCGCTATCGTTGACACCCACGTCGGGCAACCTCTCGCAGGTCATTCACGCCCGCTTGGCCAATACGGTAGCCGCGGGTCCGTTCAGCGGCACAATTACCCATACCGCCAATAGCACACTCACAGCCTCAGTAACACTGAGCGGACAGGTAAATCCGGCGAATGTCCCTACGCTCCTTGCCAATCCGACAGCCCTCAACGGATTCAGCACAACTCAGGGTACGCCATCTACCCTGCAGAGCTACACACTGACGGGTAGCTACCTAAGCAATCTTATTAGCGTATCAGCACCAAATGGCTTTGAGGTGAGCAGCGGTTCTGATGCAAACACGTTTGCGTCCGCTACAACACTTCCCGCAGAAGGCGGTGTGGTGTACGTTCGGTTGAGCGGTGCTTCAGTTGGCTCTTTCAGTGGAGCTATTACAAACACCAGCGGTACTACATCAACTACTATTTCGGCTAGTGGTCAGGTAAACGAACAATCGGCATTAACTGCCTTGCCGTCCTCACTCACAAACTTTACGGCACTGACGGGTACGAATTCGGCTCAGCAGGTGTACACCTTAACGGGTAGCAACCTGACCGCTTCGGTGTCAGTATCGGCTCCGGCAGGTTTTGAGGTTAGCGCGGACGGCAGCACGTTTGCTACTTCGACAACGGTAGCCCAGGTAAGCGGGGCCGTTAGCCAGACCATTGCGGTCCGGCTGGCAAGTTCGGCAACGCCGGCTTCGTACAGCGGCACCATTACCAATTTGAGTGGTACAGCTTCGGCTAATGTAGCGGTGAGTGGTTCAGTGAGTGCATCAGTAACGCCGACTTCGGCAGGCACCATTGTCATCAGCCAGGTATATGGCGGTGGCGGAAACGCAGGAGCCACCTACAAGAATGACTTCATTGAGTTGTTCAATCGGGGCGGCTCACCGGTCGACGTAACGGGCTGGAGTGTGCAGTATGCTGGTGCAACAGGAACTGGCTCCTGGCAGGTTACCCCTTTGAGCGGTACGATTCAGCCCGGCAAGTATTACCTGATTCAGCAGGCTGCCGGAAATGGAGGTACTACCGATTTACCAACTCCTGATGTTATAGCAAATGTTGCCATGGCAGCCGGCTCCGGAAAAGTAGCGCTGGTGAAGTCAACCACCCCCTTATCCGGCTCGTGTGCAACCGGAGTAAACGTGGTTGACTTTGTTGGTTACGGAAGCGCCAATTGTGCGGAAACCTCGCCAACGGCATCGCTGACCAACACGACCGCAGCTATACGGAAAAACAACGGTTATACCGACACGGACAATAACGCTAATGACTTTGAAGTAGGTGCGCCAACCCCCCGTGGTTCTCTCCCATCCATTACCGCTACGCCCAACTCCCTTACCGGAGCGAATGGTTTAACGTATATAGAAGGTACTGGTCCAGCCAGCAAGACCTTAGCAGTCGTTGCCGGTAGTCTAAACGCAGAATCGGGTTCCATCACGGCAAGTTCATCCAGTACTGCGCTCACCGTCTCCCCTGCTACCCTGCCCTTTAGCAATTCAGCGCTGGTGGGTGGTCAGGTAACGGTGCAACTGGCAGCAGGTTTGCCGGCCGGCACCTACTCAGGCACCATCACTCTGACCGGTGGGGGCGCTACTCAGACTGTTCCGGTGAGTGCAACTGTAAATGCCCAACCGACAACAATCACGTTCATCCACGATATACAGGGCAGTGGTTCAACCTTCAACACGGCATTTGGTGGTACACGGACCATTGAAGGCGTGGTTACCCGCACCTTCACCGGCGCTACCAAACTCAACGGTTTCTACGTGCAGGAGGAGGATAGTGATGCCGACACCGACCCGGCTACCTCCGAAGGAATTTTCGTCTTCGACCCGACTGGCTCCTTCTCCGTCAGTGAAGGCGACAAAGTCCGCGTGACGGGTACTGTAGCCGAGTTTACCAGCAGCAGCAACGGCGTCAGCAGCAGCCTTACCCAGCTAGGCAATCTGAGCAGTGTGACTAAAACCGGCACGGCCTCCCTGCCCACTGCCGTTACCGTAACGCTGCCCATCGGCAGTGTCTCGGACTTGGAGCGGTATGAAGGGATGCTGGTCAACATGCGGGCCGCCAGCGGCAATCTGGCCGTAACCGAGTACTTCCAGTTGGGCCGCTATGGTCAGGTGGTGCTTTCGGCAACGGGTGCTTCGGATGTGCCGGGCACCGATGCCCGTCTGGATCAGTACACGCAGTTCAGCACCCCCAGTGTACCCGGTTACACGGCCTATCTGGCGGAGGTAGCCAAACGCAAGATCATTCTGGATGATGGCAGTACCACCCAAAACCCTGATCCGATCATCTTCGGCCGGGGCGGTCAGCCGCTGAGCGCATCGAATACCCTGCGCGGTGGCGATCAGGTCGAGAGCATCACGGCGGTGCTGGATGAGCGCCTGGAAGGGTATCGGCTGCAAACTACAACGGGCGTCAACTTCCTGCCGACCAACGAGCGGCCGACGACCCCGGCTGAAGTAGGCGGAACCCTGAAAGTAGCCGGCTTTAACGTGCTGAACTACTTTAACGACTTAGACAGCAATCCCGCATCTGGCCAACCTCTGGTCACCTACAACGGCATTACGTTTGAGCCGCGCGGTGCCGAAACCCCCGAGGAGTTTACACGCCAGCGTACTAAGCTCGTTCAGGCCATTACACTTTCCGGAGCGGATGTGATGGCCCTGAATGAAATGGAAAACAACGGCTTTGGCCCAGCCAGTGCCATTCAGGATCTGGTCAACGGCCTGAATACGGCCACCGCCCCCGGTACGTACACGTTTGTTAACTCAGGTTATATTTCGACAGATGCCATTACGGTGGCCATGATCTACAAGCCGGCTAAGGTAACCCCTGTAGGTACTCCCGCTTCTCTCTCGACGAGTGCGGCCTTTAGCCGGGTAGGACGTCAGCCCCTGGCCCAGACTTTCCGGGAGAATGCTACCAATGAGGTTTTCACGGTAGTGGCCAACCACTGGAAGTCGAAAGGCTCCAGCGCGGGTGGAGTCGGGGATACGGACAAAGGTGACGGACAGGGTGCTTCTAACGGTACGCGTACCCAGCAGGCGCAGGATCTGGTAGACTGGTTAAACACCAAGCCTACGGGTACGGCTGATCCGGATTACCTGATTCTGGGAGACCTGAACGCCTATGCCCTGGAAGATCCGGTAAAAGCGCTGGAGCAGGGTGGCTATACCAACCTGGTACCCAACACCTCCTACTCGTATGTGTTCGATGGGTTTGTGGGTGCGCTGGACCATGCATTAGGCAGTGCTTCGCTGACTGCGCAGGTGACGGGTAAGACCAAGTGGCACATCAACGCCGATGAGCCGAGTGTGCTGGACTACAATACCAACTTCAAGACGGTGGGACTGATTGCGAGTCTGTACAATCCGGATCAGTTCCGGACCTCAGACCACGACCCGGTCCTTATTGGGCTGGCCCTGACCTCACCGGTAACGGCGCTGAGCCTGAATGTAACAGCAAACCCCACAACACTGCTGACCAGCGGTACTACCAGCCTTTCGGCCACGGTAACGGGTGGTACGGGTCCGTACAACTATATTTTCAGCGGACCGGGCAACATTATCCAGAACCAGAATACAGCTACGGTCACGAATCTGACGGCTGGGGTGCAAACGTTCACCGTAACGGTGGCCGATGCCACTACGCCGACCAGCCAGACCATTTCGGCGACGGTGAGTGTAACGGTGACGGATGTTCCTGTAGCTACGCTGTCGGCCAACCCGACGAGTCTGACCAGCTTTACGGCTACACAAGGTAACCCGTCAGCCAGCCAGAGCTATACCCTGACAGCCGCTAACCTGACCGCTTTGGTGTCGGTATCGGCTCCCGCAGGCGTGGTCGTCAGCACGGACAATAGCAGTTTCACCAGTTCGCTGACGCTGCCGCAGTCTACCACCTCTGCCGTGATTTACGCACGTCTGACAGGATTCAGCAGCGGTACCATAAGTGGAGCTATTACCAACGTCAGTGGATCGGCAACGGCTACTGTGGCCGTGAGTGGAACGGTTAGTGCGACAACAACTCCCCCGGCGGCTGCTACTCTGGCCACCTGGACCTTTGAAGGTGATGTAAACACGCCAACTACCGTAGCGGCCAACACCTCAGCCGGCAACGCTGCTTTTGGTACGGGTGTAACTAGTGTGACTTATGTTGGAGGTAGTCCAGGCCGGGCTTACACGGCTGCCGGATGGAGTGCTTCTACTTCAGTTGTCACGTCAGATAACGACTATCTGGAGTTCACCGTAGCTCCCGCAGCGAACTACACCTTAGATCTGACTACCATAACCGTTGCTATGCAACGGTCTGGTACCGGTCCGGCTAACGTAGCCCTGCGTTCAAGTGCCGACGATTATGCCAGTAACATCGGCAATGTGGCAAGTCCTGGTAATGGTAGCTTCGCCAATGCGTCTTTTACCCTGACCGGCTTAACTAATCGGACTTCCCCGACTACCTTCCGGTTGTATGGCTATGGCTCTACAGGTACGGGCGGAACCTTGCGCTTCGATAACTTAACGGTTATCGGAACGGTAAATTCAGCAGGTCCACCGGTGGCAACGCTAACAGCCTCTCCGGTTTCCCTTACCGGAGCGAATGGGTTGTCGTATGTGGAAGGCAATGGCCCGGCCAGCAAAACGCTGTCCATCAGCGGCAGTAATCTGAATGCTGAGTCCGGCGACATTACGGCAAGTTCATCCAGCACGGCGCTCACCGTCTCCCCTGCTACCCTGCCCTTTAGCAATTCAGCGCTGGTGGGTGGTCAGGTGACGGTGCAACTGGCAGCAGGCTTGCCGGCCGGTACCTACTCAGGCACCATCACCCTGACCGGTGGGGGCGCTACCCAGACTGTTCCGGTGAGTGGCACGGTAGTCTCATCGCAGGTCACCATCACCCTGATCCACGATATACAGGGTAGTGGTTCAACCTTCAACACGGCATTTGGTGGTACACGGACCATTGAAGGCGTGGTTACCCGCACCTTCACCGGCGCTACCAAACTCAACGGTTTCTACGTGCAGGAGGAGGATAGTGATGCCGACACCGACCCGGCTACCTCCGAAGGAATTTTCGTCTTCGACCCGACTGGCTCCTTCTCCGTCAGTGAAGGCGACAAAGTCCGCGTGACGGGTATCGTAGCCGAGTTTACCAGCAGCAGCAACGGCGTCAGCAGCAGCCTCACGCAGCTAGGCAATCTGAGCAGTGTGACTAAAACCGGCACGGCCTCCCTGCCCACTGCCGTTACCGTAACGCTGCCCGTCGGCAGTGTCTCGGACCTGGAGCGGTATGAAGGGATGCTGGTCAATATGCGGGCCGCCAGCGGCAATCTGGCCGTAACCGAGTACTTCCAGTTGGGCCGCTATGGTCAGGTGGTGCTTTCGGCAACGGGTGCTTCGGATGTGCCGGGCACCGACGCCCGTCTGGATCAGTACACGCAGTTCAGCACCCCCAGTGTACCCGGTTACACGGCCTATCTGGCGGAGGTAGCCAAACGCAAGATCATTCTGGATGATGGCAGCACCACCCAGAACCCCGACCCGATCATCTTTGGCCGGGGCGGTCAGCCGCTGAGCGCATCGAATACCCTGCGCGGTGGCGATCAGGTCGAGAGCATCACGGCGGTGCTGGATGAGCGTCTGGAAGGGTATCGTCTGCAAACCACAAACGGGGCCGATGCTAATTTCCAGCCGACCAACCCACGCCCGGCTAATCCGCCTGTGGTAGGAGGAACACTCAAAGCAGGCAGTTTCAACGTGCTGAACTACTTCAACACCTTTGGTACCGCCAGTTTCACCAAATGCGATGGTGGTTCTATTGCAGGACGTGGAGCCACTAACCAGACTGAATTTACCCGTCAGCGCGATAAGGTTATTGGTGCCATTATTAACTCCGGGGTTGACGTGATGGGGCTGAATGAGATGCAAAACAATGGTTTCGGCAGCAACAGTGCTATCCAGGATTTGATTAATGGACTGAACGCCGTTGCCGGTGCCAATTCCTACACCTTCGTTAACTCAGGCTGTATCTCAAGCGATGCCATTACGGTAGCCATCATTTACAAGCCCGCCAAAGTAACGCCGTTAGGGGCATCCGCTGCCATTCCGTCCAATTACGGAACCGGTGCATTTACGGCGGTTGGTCGGCGCTCACTGGCCCAGACTTTCCGGGATAACACAACCAATGGCGTATTTACGCTGGTTACTAACCACTGGAAATCGAAAGGCTCAAGCTCGGGCGGTGCCGGTGATACCGATAGCGGTGATGGACAGTCTGCTTCCAACGGAACCCGTACGCGGCAGGCGCAGGACCTGGTTTCCTGGTTAGCCACCAGGCCAACAGGCACAACCGATCCGGATTACCTGATTGTGGGTGACCTGAACGCTTATGCGAAAGAAGACCCGCTGACAACACTGGAAAATGGTGGGTACACCAATCTGGTACCTAACACAACCTACTCGTATGTATTTGACGGTTTTGTTGGGGCACTTGACCATGCCCTCGGTTCGTCCAGTTTACAGGGACAGGTGAGCGGTGCTGATAAGTGGCACATCAACGCCGATGAGCCGATTGTACTGGATTATAACACGGAAAATAAATCGGCAGGACAGATTAGCAGTCTTTACAGCGCTGCCCCCTACCGTGCCTCCGATCACGATCCGGTCATTATTGGCCTGAATCTGACGTCGCCCGCTACTGCCCTGACGCTGGTTGCTTCAGCCAATCCGACAACACTGCTCACCAGCGGTACTACCAGCCTGTCGGCAACGGTAACGGGCGGAACGGCTCCCTACAGCTACAGCTTTACGGGTCCGGGCACGCTTAATGCCAGTGGCAACACGGCTACGGTATCGGGTCTGACCACGGGTGTGCAAACCTTCACGGTAACAGCCAGTGATGCCACTACTCCGACCAGCCAGACTATTTCGGCGACGGTGAGTATAACGGTAAATGCAGCGCCGATCAGTTCGCTGACGGCTACGGCTACGCCAGGTGCCATCTGTACCTCTGGAACGACGAACCTGTCGGTATCGGTGAGTGGTGGTACCGCTCCGTACACGTATGCCTGGAGCGGACCGGGGACGATTGCCAACAACACCAGCGCCAACACAACGGTGTCTAACCTGGTCACTACCGGGGCTAATGTGTTTACGATAGTAGTTACAGATAAGAATGGGCAGACGGCCACGACAACGGCTACCGTTACAGTGAATGCCTTGCCGGTGGCTTCGGTCACCCCGTCGAGTGCCACAATTTGCCAGGGCCAGTCAGCAACCCTGACGGCCGCCGAAGGTGCTTCATATCTGTGGAGCAATGGTGCCACCACGCAGGTTATCAGCGCAACGGCTACGGGTACCTATTCGGTAACCATCAGCACACCGGCCGGTTGCTCGGCTACGGCTTCGGCTCAGGTAACGGTAAATCCGCTACCAACGGCACCGGCGCTGGCCAGTGTAACAGCCGTGCAGGGTTCGCCGAGTGTGGTACTGTCAACGACAAGCTGCACCGGTACGCTGGTGTGGTCCGGTGCCGCAAGTGGTACAGGTAGTTCGATCACCGTCTCGACGGCTACGCCGGGCAGCTATGTCTATAATGTACAATGCAAAGTAGGTGAGTGTCTGAGCAATCCGACTTCGGCAACCGTAACGATAACGCCCGCCCCGATCAGTTCGCTGACGGCTACGGCTACGCCAAATGCGGTTTGCGTCGGTGGTACAGCTACCCTGACCGTGTCGGTGAGTGGTGGTCAGGTGCCATATACCTACGCCTGGTCCGGTGCCGGTACAATCACCAACGCATCGAGTGCTACCGCAACCGTAGCGAGTCTGACGGCTACGGGCGCTAACGTCTTCACTGTACTGGTGACGGATGCCAACAGCCAGACGGCTACCACAACAGCGACCGTAACGGTGAATGCCTTGCCGGTGGCTTCGGTCACCCCGTCGAGTGTCACGGTTTGCCAGGGTCAGAGTGCGACGCTGACGGCCAGTGGAGGAGGTTCGTATCTGTGGAGCACAGGAGCCACAACAGCTACCATCAGCGCCATGGCTACGGGTACTTACTCGGTAACAGTCACCTCAGCGGCCGGTTGCTCGGCTACGGCTTCGGCTCAGGTAACGGTAAATCCGCTACCAACGGCACCGGCGCTGGCCAGTGTAACGGCGGTGCAGGGTTCGCCGAGTGTGGTACTGTCAACGACAAGCTGCACCGGTACGCTGGTGTGGTCCGGTGCCGCAAGTGGTACAGGTAGTTCGATCACCGTCGCTACAACTACGCCGGGCAGCTATGTGTATAACGTACAATGCAAAGTAGGTGAGTGTCTGAGCAATCCGACTTCGGTAACCGTAACGGTTATATCGAAGCTTTCGGCAACCGCATCGGCCAGCCCGGCTTCTATTTTCCCATACGAGTCTTCTAACCTGGTAGTAAATGCCGTTGCCGGTACAGCTCCGTATACGTACGTCTGGAACGGTCCCGGAACCATCACGAATGGAACTAGTGCTACGGCAACCGTTTCCGGTTTAACGGCAGGTGTGCAAACGTTTACGGTTGTGGTAACCGATGCCACCTCACCGGTCAGTCAGACCGTAGCGGTTCCGGTGAGTGTCACGGTCAACACGCCGGCGAATACGCCACCGGTTGCTTCGACTATTGCTAATCAGACGGCGACGGTAGGTGTGGCCTTCAGCATGAGCATACCGGCCTTTACCGATGCCGAAACGCCAAAATCGCTCGTTTACAGCACCTCCGTTTTACCGGATGGGCTAAGCTTCAACGCATCGAAGCTGACCATCAGCGGTACGCCGTCGGTAACGGGTATAACCTCCGTAACGGTAACGGCCACCGATCCGGGCGGCCTAACGGGCAGCGCCAGCTTTACGTTGAGCGTAGTGCCGGTTCCGAATACGCCACCGGTTGCTTCGACTATTGCCAGCCAGACGGCGACGGTGGGTGTGGCCTTCAGTATGAGCATACCGGCCTTTACCGATGCCGAAACGCCAAAATCGCTCGTTTACAGCACCTCCGTTTTACCGGATGGGCTAAGCTTCAACGCATCGAAGCTGACCATCAGCGGTACGCCGTCGGTAACGGGTATAACCTCCGTAACGGTAACGGCCACCGATCCGGGCGGCCTAACGGGCAGCGCCAGCTTCAGCATTACGGTGAATCAGGGTAACACGAGGCCCTATGTAGCGACACCGGTTTCCAATACCACCATTGCAGTGGGACAGTCGTACTCGTTGGATGTGACCAAGGTGTTTACAGATAACGAGACCCCGACCCAACTCAGCTATGGCGTGAGTGGCTTACCGAAGGGCTTAAGCTTCAGCACCAAAACGAACACCATCAGTGGAGCGCCTTCGGCAGTTGGGGTGTCGGTCATTACGCTGACGGCCACCGACCCCGGTAAGCTCTCGGGTACTACCAGCTTCACGCTGACGGTCGTTAGATCGGCAGGCCGCTTGGGTACGCCGGAGGTAGCCAGTGAGCTGGAGGTAACCACCCTGGGTAACCCGGTTCAGGATGAACTGACGGTGGCGATTCGCGGAGCAGAAGGTAAGTCGCTGCAACTGCGCCTTACCGATCTGCAGGGCAGAGTTATCGAAAGCCGCCATATTGAAAGTGCGGCAGACACCGAGCGGCAGACGTTCGATGTGCGCCGGCAGGCTACCGGTGTGCTGCTGCTACAGGCCATCACCGAGCAGCAGGTTAAGCTGATTAAATTAATGAAGCAGTAACCCCCGGCAGCGGTTTAGATGCCGAAAAAAGCCCCACTTCAAGCAGGAGTGGGGCTTTTGTTTTGTCGCCTTCGGCAAAACACTTTTCCGATACGCCGGTTTTGTGGTAAGTTGCAACGCATTTCTTTACAACCATGTGGCAGGAAAAAGATAACAAACTCACCCGCGCCTTTACCTTTGCCGATTTCAGCGAAGCCTTTGCGTTTATGACCCGCGTGGCCCTGCTCGCCGAAAAGATGAATCATCACCCCTGGTGGTCGAACGTCTACAACAAGGTAAGCATCGAACTGAACACACACGATGCGGGCAATATTGTCACCGACAAAGACCGTAAACTGGCGGAGGCCATTGACCTGCTGCTGGAAGAACGCGAGTAAATGAAACTATACCTTGTACCCACCCCCATCGGGAACCTCGAAGACATTACCCTCCGGGCAATAAACATCCTCAAAGAGGCCGACGCCATTCTGGCCGAAGACACCCGCACGTCGGGCGTGCTGCTCAAACACCTAGGTATCAGCAAACCGCTGCATAGCTACCATATCTTCAATGAACACCAAACGGTGCAGCGGATCGTTAACCAGATCAAGAGCGGCAAAACCATCGCGCTGGTCTCCGATGCCGGCACACCGGCCATTTCCGACCCTGGTTTTCTGCTGGTGCGGGAATGCCTCAGGAACGAGATACCCGTGGAGTGCCTGCCCGGCCCGACCGCTTTTGTACCGGCCCTGGTTAACTCCGGTCTGCCCGCCGACCGATTCACCTTTGAAGGCTTTCTGCCGCACAAAAAAGGCCGCCAGACCCGCCTGCAGGAGCTCGCGCAGGAGGAGCGGACGATGATCTTTTACGAATCGCCCCACCGGCTGCTGAAAACGCTGGAACAGTTTGCCCAGTATTTTGGCTCCGACCGATTGGCGAGTGTGTCGCGTGAGTTAACTAAAGTTTATGAAGAGACCGTACGGGGCACGTTGCCCGAAATAATTGCTTACTTTGCCGAAAAAACGATTAAAGGTGAACTTGTCATTGTTGTTCAGGGAAAAGAACCGGAAAAAGGAAAACGCAAACGCGACCGCTCTACCGCCGACGTGGAGGAAGATGAAGATGAATAAACACCTTTTGTTCATTATTTATTGTTCCTTATTCATTACAACTTTGTCGGTTGCCCAGCCGCTCTCCCCCTCGGCCCGCGTCAGCCTGATCACCGTATCGCCGGGTGCCGAACTGTATTCGTCGTTTGGCCACACCGCCATTCGCATCTACGACCCCGCCAACGGCCTCGATAAGGTGTACAACTACGGCACCTTCGATTTCCGGACCGAAAACTTTTACCTGAAGTTTTTGCAGGGCACGCTCCCTTACCAGCTCTCGGTAGCGGATATGTCGTCTATGGTCTACGGCTCGCAGTACGAAAACCGGTCGGTGAAGGAGCAGGTGCTGAACCTCTCTCCTACGCAGCGGCAACGGCTGTCGGACCTGCTGGAGACGAATTATTTGCCCGAAAACCGCTCGTACCGCTATAAGTTTTACTACGATAATTGTTCGAGCCGCCCGCGTGACATTATCCTCAAAGCAGCCGCCGACAGTATTAAGTTATCGAAATCGTTTAATCTGGGCACCAAATCGTTCCGGGAGTGGATGAACGATTACCTGGGCAATCAGCCCTGGGCGCGTTTTGGCATGAATGTAGGACTGGGTCGCCCGGCCGACGAAACGGCCTCGGATTACCAGGAAATGTTTCTGCCCGAGAACCTGTACCAGCAATTTGCCCATGCCACTATTTTGCAACCCGACGGACAACCGGCTCCGCTGGTGACGGTTGATCAGACGGTGTTTCAGGCCATTCGCGCCGAACCGTTGCCGATTCCATTCTACGCAACGCCTGAGTTTGTGTTTGGGCTTCTACTGCTGCTCGTTTGCATTCTGACGGGTCGTCAGCTTATGCGGCAACAGCCCGGCTATTGGATCGATCACCTGCTGTTTGGCTTTGCGGGTGTCTGCGGCTGGATTCTGCTGCTGCTATGGGTAGCCACCGACCACGGTGTTACGGCCTGGAATCCCTCGCTGGTGTGGCTGCCGCCTTTCCATATGCCCTTGATTTTCTGGGCTACGCAGCCGGGTCATCCCAGACGCACCATCAACTATTTCCGGCTGACGTTTGCGCTGGCCCTGATTTCGCTGATTCTGTACGGAGCCAACGTGCCGGGGCAGGCCGACTCGCTGTTCATCCTAACGCTGCTGGTCCGCTGCGCCTACCATATGTTTATCAAGCACAAAGCCCCTCAGGCGGTGCTGACCAGTGCCGCCTGAGTCCCAACCACTTTTTTATGAACGACCTGAATTCGCTGACGCAACAGATTAGTACCATTTCCAAACAGGCCGGGGCGTTTATCCGGCAGGAACGGCTCTCCTTCAGTCAGGAAGCCGTCGAGTATAAAGACGTCAATAACCTGGTGTCGTACGTTGATAAGGAAGCCGAGGTGCAGTTGGTCGAGAGCCTGAGCAAGCTGCTGCCCGAAGCCGGCTTCATCACTGAAGAAGGCACCACCGGGCAACTCGCCGACCGCAACGGCCTGAACTGGGTGATTGACCCGCTCGACGGCACGGCCAATTTCATCCATAATGTCCCTATGTTCTGCGTCAGTGTGGGCCTCATCGACAAGGGTAAAACCATTGCCGGGGCAGTGTACGACATCAACCGCGACGAGTGCTACTCGGCCTACGAAGACGGAGGAGCCTGGCGCAACGGGCAGCGCATCCGGGTGTCGCCCGTCAAAACGCTGAACGAGAGTATGCTGGCTACGGGCTTTCCGTACACCCGCTTCGACCGGATGCACCGCTACCTCAAGATCCTGGAGACGCTCATGCAGAAAACCCACGGCCTGCGCCGGATGGGCTCGGCCGCCCTCGACCTGGCCTACGTAGCCTGCGGCCGGTTTGAAGCCTTTTACGAATTCAATCTCAACTCCTGGGATATGGCCGCCGGCGTTTTGCTGGTGAAAGAAGCCGGCGGCATTGTCACCGACTTCCACGGGGGCGACGAATTCCTTTTCCGGGGCGACGTCATTGCCGGCTGCGCCATGCAACCCGAGCTGCTGGAGGAGATACGGAGTTTTTGGGAAGATTAGTTTTTGTTTCAAGTTTCAGGTTCCAAGTTTCAAGTTGTTGGCTGACTCCTTAACTTGGAACCTGAAACCTGAAACTTGAAACAGCCATGCAGGACATCGATATTCTCCGCTACCCGATCGGGAAATTTGCGCCGGCTCAGACCTATACGTTTGAGCAGACAGAAAAAGCCATTGAGCAGATTGCGCACCTGCCGAAGAAGCTCACCGACCTGGTGGGCAAATGGGGCGACGAACGGCTGGATACCCCCTACCGGCCCGACGGCTGGACCGTCCGGATGCTGGTTCACCACATTACCGACAGCCACATCAACGCCTATGTGCGCACCAAACTGGCCTTGACGGAAGACAATCCGACCATTAAACCCTACAAAGAGGGCGAGTGGGCCAAACTGCCCGATTCACTGCTTAGCATTGCCCCCTCGCTGGTGATTCTGAGTAACCTGCACCTGCGCTGGGCTACCATTCTGGAGTCGCTGTCGGAAAAGGACCTGCAACGTACCTATCATCATCCCGAAAACGGACGCGAGTTTTCGCTGCATCAGGTCATAGCCCTGTACGCCTGGCATGGCGAACACCACTACCAGCACATTTATCAGCTGGCCACCCGGAACAATTGGCTGGAGCACGTAGTTTAGTATAGGCTGCCGATACTATGTTAGTATAATCATACCCGGTAGCCGGGGTAATTACGCGTTTTCATGCTGGAACAGATCATAATAGGACTTGTGTTTCTGGCTGCGCTGGCTTTTCTGGGCCGGCGGGTATGGAAAAGCTTTTTTACCAAAAAAGCCGGTTGCGCAAAAGGGTGCGGATGCGATACGGATACCCCCGTTCGTGCGGTCAGGCAATCCGGTAAAGCGTCGGCCTGGTAGGCTGCGTTTTATCTTTTTCCGATTTACTCAACGTATGGACACCGATGGATGCCTGTACCGGCCCGGCAACATGCTGCTGGCCGGCTTATGTCTGCTGCTTATACTGGGGGGCGTTGTTGCCTGCCAAAAGGTCAAACCTCAGCGCCCGGAAATTACCGATTTCGACGATTCCCTTACCGTCGGCAACTCGTACGTCAGCTCCCCGATTATCATCCGCATTGCCGACCTCGAACAGAAAATCAACGATAAGCTGAAGATTGTGCTGGTGAGTGAGCGTAACCTGAAGAACGAAAAACTGCGGAAGCTGGACCTGAAGGTGGAACGCTCCGGCCCTATCCGGCTCACCTACGACGGCCATAAAATGAGTTTCAGCGCCCCGCTAACTATTTACCTCAACAATCCGCTCCGGCTGAGTAAAAAGAAAGACCCCGATCGGGAGCCGTTCTGCATTATGGACGTACGGTTCCAGAGCCCACTGAACGTCCGGAACGACTGGCGGGTACAAACCAAATCGACGTTCTACAAATATGAATGGGTAAAACCACCGTCCTTAAAGATTCTGGGTTTTAAGATACCGGTGGTGAAGACGGTGGAGAATCTGATTGAGAAGAACAAAGACAGCATCGAAATCGCCATTGACCGGGCCGTGTACCAAAACCTGCGACTGGACCAGGAACTGAGCAAAGTCTGGCGTGATATTCAGAAACCGCTGCTGATTCATAAGAAAATAGATTCGGTCTGGCTGATTCCCAAACCCTACCGGGTGCAGGTGGCGCCCATCGGCGGCAATCGGCAGAACCTGGTGCTGCCCATCCGGATTTTTCTGAACATCGGCTCGGCCTTCGGTCCCCGGCCGCAGTATGCGCTGTCGGGCAAACTACCCCGGCTGGAACGGGTGAAGTCCATCGCTATGGTCAGTGACCTCAATATGCTGACGAGTATTTACTACGAAGACATCAATAAGATTCTGGAGAAAGAAATCCGGAACGAGAAGCTGAAAGTTGCCGGCCATATGCTCAAAATTAAAAAAGCCCGGCTGTATGGTGGGGGAAAGACGTTGATTGTGGAGACGGAAGTAGGCGGAGCCGTCAATGGAACTCTTTTCTTTCGGGGCCGTCCCGAATTTGACACCACCCGGCAGATGCTGATGGTCAAACATGTTGATTTTGATGTACTCACGGAGGAACTTTTGCTTTCGACCGCCGACTGGCTCCTGCACGATACGGTAAAAGACACCCTGCAAAGTCTGCTGAATGTTCCGTTACGCAGCCAGCTCAATCAGCTTCCGGATAAAGTCGAACTGGCCTTTGCCCGCAGTAAAGCGGGCCGAAAAGCGGCCCTTGGTATCAACGAGTTCAGGCTGGTTCCCCGGCAAATCGCCATCCGACCCACCAGTATCGACATTCTGCTGCACCTCGACGCCCGCGTCAACCTGGCCGTTAAACGATTGTAACATCCCGCAACGCTACCGGCGAATTTTGGCGCGCCGGCTACCCGGCGGTAAAGCTAATCCGTTTATCTTTGAGCACGCCAATAATGCGGAAACCCTATGGCCAGACGGCGGAAGCAACTATACAAACAAAAGCTGGGTGCCTCGCCCGGAACGCTGACCTACATCGGCCAGGAAATTGAACACGCAACCCGCATCAAACGGATTGAGTACAACGAAGCTAACTACCAGATCGATGAGTCCGGCAAACTAACGCACTGCCAGATTCCGGCACCGGGCACGTCCCTTATTTCCTGGATCAGCGTAGATGGTATCCATGAGCCGCCGGTCATTGAAACGCTGGGGCAGCACTTCCGGCTGCATCGCCTGATGCTGGAAGATATCATGAACACTCTCCAGAAACCTAAACTGGAGCAGTACGACGACAATACGCTGTATCTTACCCTGAAGATGCTCCGGTACAATACCACCACTCAGGAAGTAGATACAGAGCATATCAGCTTTGTGCTGGGCCGGCATTATCTCCTCTCCTTTCAGGAAGAACGGGAGGGCGATATTTTTAAACCCGTGCTGAACCGGATCGTGGCATCTGCCGGCAAAACCCGCCAGAACGGCCCCGACTACCTGCTGTATGCGCTCATAGACCTGATTGTAGATAATTACTTCCTGGTACTGGATCAGATCGGCAGTAATGTCGATATTATCGAGGACCGCATTGTTCAGAATACCGCCGGCCAGCCGACACTGGCAACCTTGTACGGCCTGAAGCGCGAACTGGGGGTCATCCGCCGGTCGGTCTGGCCGCTCCGCGACATGCTGGGGCTGCTTGTGCGCGAAGAATCGCCCCTGATCGATGCGCACACGAACCCTTACCTGCGCGATTTGTACGACCATGTGACGCAGGTCCTCGAAACCATTGACTCGTACCGGGAGCTGATGGCCAGCCTGCTCGATGTGTATTTGTCGACGGTGAGTAACCGCATGAACTCGGTCATGAAAACGCTGACTATCTTTTCGGCTATTTTTATGCCGCTAACCTTCATTGCCGGGATTTACGGGATGAACTTTAAGATAATGCCCGAGCTGGAAGACCCCCTCGGCTACTACAAAGTCTGGCTTTTTATGGGCCTGCTGGCAGTAGTGATGATTATCTACTTCCGACGCCGGGGGTGGATGTGACTATATAGTGACCGACAAGTACCATGCCTGATTTAACCATCGACGCGCCATACTGGGTTACCGACAGCCGGCAGGTGATTGTGCCGGACCAGAGCGTTTTTTTTGCCATCCGGGGCGAACACCACGACGGCCATGACTACATTAGCGAGCTGTACCGCAAAGGCGTAAGGCAGTTTGTGGTGGAGATGGCCGCGCTTACCCCCGAACGACGGGCTGAACTGGCCGGTTATTCAGAGGCTCAGTTTACAGAAGTAGACAGCAGCCTGCGGGCGCTGCAGGAACTGGCGGCCCGGCACCGGAGCCAGTTCCGGATTCCGGTGATCGGCATTACGGGCAGCAACGGCAAAACCATTGTTAAGGAATGGCTGGCACAATTGCTGGCCAGTAGTTACGTCATTGCCAAGAGCCCCCGGAGCTATAATTCGCAGGTGGGGGTACCGCTATCGGTCCGGCAGCTAAACGAAACGCATACACTGGGTATTTTTGAAGCCGGTATCTCCAAGCCGCACGAAATGCAGGCCCTGCAACCCATTATCAGGCCTACGCTGGGCATTTTTACCAATATCGGGACAGCCCACGACGAAGGATTCCGCAGCCGCAAGCAAAAGGTGGCCGAAAAACTCCGGCTGTTTACCCAGACCGAAACGCTTATCTACCGGAAGGATTATACCAACATTGACGAGGAAATCAATCTGCTGCTGCGGGCCGTTAACCCCACCATCCGGCTGATTCACTGGTCGCTCCGCACCGACAAATCAACTCCGGCCAAAAATGCCGTTTATCAGGCCCAGGTGAAAGGCGACTGCCTGACGCTTACCGCCGAGCACGGGCACTGGCGACTACAGCTTCCGTTTACCGACCCAGCCTCGGTAGAAAACATCATCCATTGCGTTGTGGCCCTGCTCACGCTCGGCGTGCTGGACGAAAGCCGGCTGCAAAGCCGCCTGAACCGCCTTCGATCCGTGTCTATGCGCCTGGAGCTGAAAGAAGGCATGAACGGCTGCACCATAATCGACGACTCGTACAACAACGACATGGCCGGGCTGCAACTGGCGCTCAACTTCCTGCATCAACAGATCAACCGGGGCCGGAAAGTGGTCATTCTGTCAGACGTGCTGCAATCCGGGCAGCGCGACGATGAGTTGTACCAGCAGATCGGCCGGCTCCTTGCCGAGCAGGGCGTCAGTCAGTTTATCGGCATTGGTCCGGTAATCGGGCGCAACGCCGATGCCTTTACCGCTTTGCCCGATGCCCCTGAGTGTGTGTTCTATCCCGGCACTGACCAGTTTCTGACCGAGTTTCCGCTCAGCCGCCTGCACGACAGCGCCATCCTGGTGAAGGGGGCGCGCCCGTTTTCGTTCGAGCGGATCGTCAACCGGCTACAGCGCAAGGTACACGGCACCGTGCTGGAGATCAATCTGGATGCGCTTACGCATAACCTCAATTATTACCGGGGTAAGGTAGGCCCGGGTACCAAACTCATGGTCATGGTCAAGGCCTTTGCCTACGGCAGCGGCAGCGCCGAAGTGGCCCAACTGCTCCAGTTTCACCGGGTCGACTACCTGGCCGTGGCCTATGCCGACGAGGGTGTTTTCCTGCGCCAGAACGGCATCGACCGGCCCATTATGATCATGAACCCCGCGCCCGAAACCTTCCGGACGCTAATCGAGTACAACCTGGAGCCGGAACTGTACAGCGCCCGCATCCTTAAAGAGTTCGGCGATTTTGCCGGCACCGGCCAGGTAAAGATTCACCTGAAGCTGGACACCGGCATGCACCGGCTCGGTTTTCTGCCCAATGACCTGCCCGAGGTCATTGCCTACCTGAACGACCATCCCAACCTGCGGGTAGCCTCGGTATTCAGCCACCTCGTCGGGGCCGACGAAGCGCAGTTCAACCCATTCTCGCGGGAGCAGTACGAGCAGTTTATGAAAGGCGTTGCTACGCTGGAAAATGGCCTGGGCTACCGGCCGATCCGGCACCTGCTCAATTCGGCAGGTATTGTGCGCTTCCCGGAGTTTAAGCTGGACATGGTACGCGTCGGCATCGGCCTGTACGGCGTCGAAGCCAGCCAACTCGAAAAAGCGCAGGTGCGGCCGGTAGGTACGCTGAAAACCGTAATCAGCCAGATCAAGGAACTGAAAGCCGGCGAAACCGTCGGCTACAGCCGCCGGGGTGTACTCAACCAGGAGGCCCGCATTGCCACCATCGCGGTAGGGTACGCCGACGGCTACGACCGCCGGCTGGGCAATGGTGTAGGTCAGGTGCTCGTCAATGGCGTTTTATGCCCCACCGTCGGCAACGTTTGCATGGATATGACCATGATCGACGTTACGCAGGCCCCCGCCCTGGAAGGCGATGACGTAATCGTTTTCGGTGAGGAGATGCCGATCACCACGCTGGCCGCCCGGATTGGTACTATTCCATATGAGCTGCTGACGGGTGTGAGCGAGCGGGTAAAGCGGGTATTTTACAAAGAGTAGCCACCTAAGCTTTTAGCCGACAATGTTTTATCTTCAATTGAATAAACCTTTTCTTTAGGCGGCCCGTAGCCGGTCAAGTACCAGATTATCGGAAGTTGCCGACACCAGCCGCCCAATTTCCTTAGCCAGCGTCTCCCAGCGGGCCGGACGTACCACAAACGCCTGTACACCGCATTCGGCTACCCGCTGCATAATACAGGCACTACCGTACTGGCTGTAGACCGTAATGGGAATGTGACAGGTACAGGGATGCTGCCGAATAGCCTGGATTATATCCAGCGCCGGCTGATAGCCCATATCCAGATCAACAACAATGTGGCAAGGCAATACATCCGGATCGATAACGTGCAGGTCCAGGTGGGCCGTTACGATAAAGTCAAATAAGGTCAAGAGACCTACCATAGTCAGGCCCTGCAGCTGACACGCCCGCTTCATCTTTTGCTGCTCTGTCTCATCGGCATTGATGAGCAGAATCGATTTCATGTTCTTCATTGTACGATGGGTAAATTATTAATAGCTGGAGTTGAACCGCCTTTTATCAAAAACGGCGATTGAACTTACAGGCTGAAAGCGGTTTCAGCAAGCGCTTTTGCGTCAAATCTACATCTGCCCGGACGAAATGACTAAAAAACCAGGGGCTGTATACGCACCCTCGCCGGCCTAAAAAAAGAAAGCCCCCGGATGGCGTCCGGTGGGCTTTTTCTTCCCCTCTATCGCTCCCCTCAAATTTTTAGCCGGCAGTTTTATAGTTGGCAGTGGGCAGCAGGCAGAAATATAACCTGCCATCGACCAACTGCCCACTACCTACTACCTCTTCACTGTTCCCCTCGCTTCGCTTTCACGGCTTCCACCGCTCGTTTGCGGTTTTCAACGTCCGTCAGCGCATTGGTCTGATCGGCTTTGTTCGTTACTATGTCTTTTTCTAACTGCTCCAGCTCTCTGGTGTTTTCGTCAAGCCGTTTGAGCAGGGCTTCTTTGTCTTTTTTATTCCGTTCGATATCCCGTAGCAGTTTCTCGCCGGTGCGTACAGTCTTCTGATGACTCTTCTGCGCTTCGTCGAAACTCTGCTGCACCAGCCGAAGTTCCTCGCTATAGGCCACTTTATCGGCAAAATCCTTTAGCAACTGTTCCGCTTCCCGGTACTTCCCATCACCTACCCTAAGGTAGTTGGCGGCCCCCAGATCAAATGAGGCAAAAATGCTAGTTGAGTTCCGGCCTGATTTTACCTGGCTCACCAGATTGATCGGTTCCGATGATACCTGCGGTATATCTGCCGTCGACACCTTATAAACGCCCCTCGATCCTACCACCCGGCCCCAGCTTTTCAACTGGTTCTCCCATTCGCGTTCCACAATCCGGCTCTCCAGCGGAACGGTGAGAAACAGACCGGGTATTTTGTTCTTGTCGATAACCTGCTCGCCGGCATAAACTGTCTGGGCGCTCAGGTCCAGACTACGGAAAACCAGCAACAGACCAATCAGGTAAAGTGTACCTCTCATAGCCATCATTTTTAGTGCATATACCAAACGTGTACGTATCAGCGATGCTTGTTAAGATGACTGCACATTTGTTACCTTCCGGGTAATCAGCAGCCGTTTATCGCCGTTTAATAGAGACGTTGCCAGCACAAAAATGTCACCGCCTTCGCGTAATCCCAGCTTTTTACGCAACTCCTCCGCCGGTTGCGGGAAGTTCCTGACCGTCAGGTTCGCCTTCAGATCCGGCAGCACCGTCCGGAGTTCTTTCCGGTCGGGCCTGCTGACAGCCATGAGGTCAAAAACCCTGCCAGGGAAGGGCCACACCAGCGCATCGGTGGTGTATAAATGACTGTGCGGGGCCAGTTTCTGTAACCCATAGCGGGCGGCCACTACCCGAAACGCCCCGGCTTTCATCAGGGCTGCATTCGGCTCGTACAGGTAGCGGAGCGGATTGCCGAACGTCACTGGTACAGCCCGCTCCTCGGCCCGCCGGAAGGTAACCGCCGGCCCGTCGCCCTGCTCGGTCAGGTTTACGGCCGCAATGCTCACCTCGTCTGTCGATAATGGTAAACGGCTGATTATAAACAGGATCTCTTTTACCTCATTCTGTACCGCCACCACATGCACAGCCTCAACCTGTTGTAGCCGGCCCACAGCCGCATCGATATCCATCAGCGGAGAAGCCTTCAGCAGCAACCGGTCGGCTTTGGCCAGCAGCCGGTTGAGCAGCCCGGTTGCGGTAACGTCCGGCACACAGTCTTCCAGTCGGACCACCCGACCTCCGTGTTCGTTCCGGCGGGCGGGGTCCAGATAAATCCAATCGACCGGATCAATCATTGATTGCAGGTACGACAGACCATCCTGAGGATGAATCTCCACATTCGTCATCCCCAGAATGGGAAAATTATGAGCCGCCAGCGCAGCCAGTGCCGGTTGTTGCTCTACATACGTGACCTGGTCAAGGCGTTGGGCAAACGCCCAGCTATCGACGCCCATGCCACCGGTAAGGTCGAGCAGGCGGTGGCCATTTACCAGCGAGGCTTTATACCGGGCCGTTCGCTCAGAAGAAGCCTGCTCCACCGACAGGGTCGGCGGAAAGAGCAGATCTGGGTTTGCGTACCAGGTGGGTAGTTTCTGGGCAGCCTTCTGCCGGGCCTGGATTTGGGCCGCCACTTCTTTCCAGCGTATAGTCTCCTCGTGCTTTCGCAGCAGCAGGGTTTGAACGTTAATCTGTAGGTTCTGCTGGATAAACCGTTTTTCGGCGGCAGTCAGCTCAGTCATTCCGGATATTAGCTTGGGTAGGTGAACCATCCCCGGTAAAATTACCTTATTCTGCAAGACTCATAAATCTTTTTATCTTCGTTATAAAGTTTGCCGCTTAGTAGTAGGTAAAAACGATATACCGCTTTTAAAAGCACACCTTTGGTCTCATTTCACGAACTTTATGAAAATTTTTCATCCTCTCAGGACATTAACGAATTACCCCTCGACCCTGCTCCGGTATGACGCATCGGCCGGTTTATCCGTATTTCTGGTGGCGCTTCCGCTGTGTCTGGGTATTGCTCTCGCGTCGGGCGCACCGCTTTTTTCGGGCCTGGTAGCCGGTATTATCGGGGGGATTGTCATTGGTTCGCTATCGGGTTCAGAACTTAGCGTCAGCGGTCCGGCGGCCGGTCTGGCCGTCATTGTAGCCGATGCTATTCTGAAATTGGGGTCATTTGAAACATTTCTGGTGGCAGTTGTGCTGGCGGGGGTCTTTCAGTTGGCCCTAGGCCTGTTGAAAGCCGGACGGTTCAGTGGTTATTTCCCGGATAGTGTGATCAAAGGTATGCTGGTGGCCATCGGTATCGTAATTGTGCTGAAGCAGATACCCCACGCCCTGGGCCGGGATAACGACTACGAAGGTGAGTTTGAGTTCCAGCAGTTGGCCGACGGCGAAAACACCTTGTCGGAGATTTATCGGGCTATAGCCACTATGAGTCCGGGCGCGGTCATTATCAGTGTATCGGCCCTGCTGCTGCTGATCGCCTGGGAGCGAATAGCCAAAAAAGGGGTTACCTTCTTTAAAGTGTTCCCCGGTGCACTGGCTGCCGTTTTAGCAGGCATTGGTCTGAATGAACTGTTCCGGCTGGCAGCTCCTACGCTGTATATGGGCCGCTCGGCCAGTCAGCACATGGTGCAGATTCCGCAGATTGCCGCCGGCCAAAGCTTTTTCTCTATTTTCGACATGCCGAACTTTGCGGAACTGAGCAACCCGCAGGTATATGTAGTGGCTATTACCATCGCTATTGTGGCCAGTCTGGAAACGCTGCTGAATCTGGAAGCCTCCGACCGGCTCGATCCGGAAAAGCGGGTCTCATCGCCCGATCAGGAACTGGTGGCTCAGGGAATGGGTAATATGCTGTCGGGCCTGATTGGCGGTCTGCCGGTTACATCGGTGGTGGTGCGTACGTCGGCCAACATATACAGTGGCGCACGAACCCGGGTATCAGCCATTATCCACGGTTTCCTGCTGATGATCGCCGTTTTCCTGGGTGCTTCGCTGCTCAACCGCATTCCGCTGGCCTGTCTGGCGGCCGTGCTGATTACCGTAGGCTATAAACTGGCAAAGCCGGATATCTTCGTGAAGTATTACAAAGAGGGCTTCAGTCAGTTTATCCCCTTTATCGTAACGGTGCTGGGTATTATCTTTACCGACCTGCTGATTGGTATCGCCGTAGGTACCGTAGTCGGCATTCTGTTTGTGCTGTACACCAATTCGCAGTCGACCTTCCGGGTTGTCCGCAACGGCAAAGATGTGCTGATCCGGCTCCAGAAGGATATGTACTTCCTGAGCAAACCCGAACTGAAAGAAGCCCTGCGGGAGCTTCAGCCGGGCGATCGGGTAGTGATCGATGGTTCCCAGGCCGGCTTCATCGATCATGATATCTATAACATGCTGCTGGCATTCAAAGAGACGGCCCATTCGCTGAACATCTATTACGAACTGAAAGATGTTGGGCTGAAAAAGCTGGTTAGCCGTCCAAATAAAGCAAACCAGGAAGTGACGGTTACCGATTAAGGTGTGTACCTGCCCCTCAGGCAAAACAAAAACAACGACTCCAAACCGGAGTCGTTGTTTTTGTTTTGCCTGATTCTATCAATTTTCCTTTCCATGCTATACATAGTTGATGATTTCATTGTCTGATACCGGGCTATTGCTATACATTTGGGAGAATACCCAAACCCGTTACCGAACCTGTCAGTCATGGAGCAACAGACGACCTATTACGAGCTGTTCCAACGCAGCTTAGCCAACCCGGAAGCGTTCTGGCAACAGTATGCCGATGCGGTACCCTGGTATACTCCGCCCCGGCGCATCCTGTCGACCGACGCCGGCGGACTGACCCGCTGGTTTGCCGGTGGCCGGCTGAATACCTGCTACGCGGCCGTAGACTACCAGGTCGAAAACGGCCGGGCCGATCAGCCGGCGCTGGTGTACGACTCACCGGTAACGCAGACTATCCGGGCGTATACGTACCGGCAGCTACAGGATGAGGTGAGCCGCCTGGCCGGTGGGCTGCGGTCGCTGGGGGTTGGTAAAGGTGACCGGGTGGTGATTTACATGCCGGTGGTGCCGGAAGCAGTGTTTGCCATGCTGGCCTGCGCCCGGCTGGGAGCGGTTCACTCAGTGGTGTTTGGTGGCTTTGCCCCGCACGAACTCGCCATTCGGATTGATGACGCCCAGCCTAAAGTCGTTCTGTCGGCCTCTTGCGGCATTGAGGTAGACAGAGTCATTCCCTACAAGCCGCTGCTGGATGCAGCCCTGCGGCTGGCCTCGCACCACCCAAGCCGCTGCGTGATTCTCCAGCGGCCCATGCAGCCGGCTCTGCTCCATGCGGGGCAGGATACCGACTGGCAGGCGTTGGTACACGACGCCCAACCGGCCGGCTGCGTTCCGGTCGATGCCACCGATCCGCTGTATATTCTGTACACCTCGGGCACGACCGGCAAACCGAAAGGTATTGTGCGCGATAACGGTGGCCATGCAGTGGCGCTGCGGTTCAGCCTGGATGCCATTTACGACGTAAAGCCCGGCGAGGTATTCTGGGCGGCTTCGGATGTGGGTTGGGCGGTGGGCCATAGCTATATCGTATACGGGCCGCTGATGCATGGCTGCACCTCGGTGCTGTTTGAAGGCAAGCCGGTCCGGACGCCCGATGCCGGTACCTTCTGGCGGGTCGTGCAAGACCACCGGGTAAAGGTTCTGTTTGCCGCTCCCACGGCCTTCCGCGCCATCCGAAAAGAAGACCCGGAGGGTCAATTAAAGAAAAAATACGACCTCTCATCCCTCACCTACCTGTTCGTAGCCGGCGAGCGCTGCGACCCCTCTACCTTCCACTGGCTGACGGACCTGACCGGTCTGCCCGTGATCGACCACTGGTGGCAAACCGAATCGGGCTGGCCGATGGTCGCCAACATGATGGGTGTGGAGCCAGTACCGCCCAAACCAGGTTCCTCAGCCCGGCCGGTCTGCGGCTACGACGTCCAGATTCTCGACGAAGACGGTAACCAGCTCGGTCCCAACCAGGAGGGCAACGTCTGCGTAAAACTGCCGCTGCCACCGGGTTGTCTGCCCACGCTCTGGAACAATACCGAAGGCTTCCGCCAGGCTTACCTCAGCCGCTACCCCGGCTACTACCTGACCGGCGACGGCGGGTACATCGACGAGGACGGTTATGTGTTCATCATGGGCCGCGTGGATGATGTCATCAACGTAGCCGGCCACCGGCTGTCGACGGGCGAGATGGAGGAGATACTGGCAGGCCACCCGGCCGTGGCCGAATGCGCTGTAATGGGTATTGCCTGCGACATTCGGGGGCAGCGGCCTATTGGCCTGGTGGTGCTGAAAGACGGGGTGCAGATTCAAGAGCCGCAGTTGGAAAGCGAACTGGTTGCGCTGATCCGGGAGCGGATTGGTGCGGTAGCCAGTTTTCGCAGTGTTGCCATTGTAAAGCGTCTGCCCAAAACCCGCTCCGGCAAGATCCTGCGCAAGAGTATCCGGCAAATGGCAGACGGTATAGCATTTACCGTTCCGTCCACCATCGACGACCCGGCTATTCTGGACGAGATTCGGATGGTGCTGCAAACCCGCCATATCGGGCTGGCGTTTGCCGATACCGATACAGCTATCTGATCCGCTTTAAAATCTCCGGTAGTGGTTTGCCCGGCCCTTTTAGCCTGATGGCGTAGCCCAGGTGGTACCCCGCAAAATCGCCCCGGAAAAATCGGGTAATTAGAAAATACAATAATTCTCTTTATTCTTACAAGGCAGGAGAACCCTTACAACCAAACATACATGATTGCAACGCCTGAATCCAACCCTACGACCGACGCCCGGACCCTGTTCAGTGTGATCTCGGCCTCATCGGTCGGCACCCTGATCGAGTGGTACGATTTTTATATCTTCGGCAGCCTGGCCGCTATTCTGTCGACGCAGTTTTTCCCGAAAGATAACCCCACGGCTGCCCTGCTGTCGACGCTGGCGACGTTTGCCGCCGGCTTTATTGTCCGGCCGTTCGGGGCGCTGGTATTTGGCCGGCTTGGCGACCTGGTGGGGCGCAAGTACACCTTTATGGTCACGCTGGTACTGATGGGCGGCTCTACCTTTCTGATCGGCCTGATACCGGGCTACGCCACCATCGGCTTCTGGGCACCATTGCTGGTGCTGCTGCTCCGGCTGGTGCAGGGGCTGGCGCTGGGTGGGGAGTATGGCGGAGCCGCTACCTACGTAGCCGAACACGCACCCGACCACCGGCGGGGTTTCTTTACCAGCTTTATCCAGACCACGGCTACGCTGGGCTTGTTTGTATCGCTGGGGGTCATTGTGCTCACCCGCGAAACCGTTGGGGTGGATGCGTTCAGCAGTTGGGGCTGGCGTGTGCCGTTCCTGCTGTCGGCGTTTCTGGTGGCTATTTCCATCTACATCCGGCTGAAGATGTCGGAGTCTCCGCTGTTCCAGAAGATCAAGTCGGAAGGCAAAATCTCGAAAAACCCGCTGGCGGAGAGCTTCGGAAAAAAAGATAATCTGAAAATGGTGCTGCTGGCCCTGTTCGGGGCGACGGCGGGTCAGGGGGTGATCTGGTACACGGGTCAGTTCTACGCCCTGTCGTTTATCCAGAAGACCTGTAATATAGAGTTCGTGCAATCGAACTACATTGTAGCCATTGCCCTGCTGATTGCCACGCCGTTCTTTATCATCTTCGGTGGCCTGTCGGACCGCATCGGCCGTAAGGGTATCATGCTGGCGGGAATGCTGCTGGGCGTGCTGACCTACCGGCCTATCTACCAGAAGATGTACGAGCTATCAGACCTGAAAACCAAGCAGGAACTGGTTGACCAGACCAAAGTAGACCCGATTACAACAACGCAGGAAAACGGTGACCAGCTTATCACCATAACGACAACCCGCGCCTACACCGACGGCACCACGGTTAAAGAAGTTGAAAAGAAAACCGTGCCGGCCGTTGCCCTCCAGGAAGCACCGAATCCGGAGGTAACCAAATCGGTAACGCTGAGCGGCAGCAACTACTGGCTGATGGTTCTGCTGATTCTGGTGCAGGTACTGTACGTGACGATGGTGTACGGCCCGATTGCCGCTTTCCTGGTGGAGCTGTTCCCGACGCGCATCCGGTACACCTCCATGTCGCTGCCCTACCATATCGGTAACGGCATCTTCGGCGGATTAACCCCCTTCCTGGCCACGGCCCTGGTCGAGACCGCCAGGAAAGCAAACGAAGCCGCCGAAAAAGCCGGGCAGGCTCCGGTGATCAAACAGGCCTATCTGGAAGGACTCTGGTACCCGATCATCATCGCCGGCGTCTGCTTCGTCATCGGCGTTCTCTACCTCAACAACAAAGCCTACACCCGGGCAGATGATTAAAAGCGGTTTCAGGTTCCAGGTTTGGGCGAAGCAATCTGAAACCTGAAACCTGAAACCGCCAAGGCAACTTTTAACTCAAAACGCTTCATGAATACGATAAAAAAATATTTAGGCATAGTCTGGATCGCCCTGGGCCTATATGTTGGTTACGCCGGTATGATCGACAGTATCGAAAAAATCGGCAGCGGAAAACTGGAAGATCAGGTATTCGGCTACGTCGTGCTGCTGGTGCTGGTGCCGATCATCGTCGGTGGCCTGGTGCTGTTCGGCAAATATGCGCTTCAGGGCGAATTTAACCGCGACAAGTAAAACGGATTTGCAATCCGTTCTACCAGGCTGCTCAGGGGAGTAAAATGGAGTTGCAAACAGGTATTGCAACGGATTGCAACTCCGTTCTACATGAGATTTCAGCCTAAAGTGGTTATTGCCGACCATGAACCAAACATCCCACTTTCAAACGAACTAAACGCAGCATAAACCGATCATATCCAATCAACATGAGAATCCGGACCTTTGAGGAGTATCAGCAGGCATACGCCTATAGCGTAGAAGACCCTGAAGGCTTCTGGGGCGAAATAGCCCAGAACTTTCAGTGGCGTAAACCCTGGACGAAAACCCTCCAGTGGCATTTCGACGAACCTAACGTTCAGTGGTATATCGGCGGTAAACTGAACATCACCGAAAACTGCCTCGACCGCCACCTGGCCGATAAGGGCGATCAGCCGGCCATTATCTGGGAGCCTAACGACCCCTCCGAACCGGCAGTGACCCTCACCTACAAAATGCTGCACGACCAGGTATGCCGCTTCGCCAACGTGCTGAAGCGCAATGGCGTAGTGAAAGGTGACCGCGTTTGTATCTACATGCCGATGGTACCCGAACTGGCCGTTGCCGTGCTGGCCTGCGCCCGCGTCGGAGCCGTTCACTCGGTCGTGTTCGGGGGCTTCTCGGCGCAATCGATTGCCGACCGGATCAACGATGCGCAGTGCAACGTGGTGGTCACCTCCGACGGAGCCATGCGGGGCAATAAGAGTATCCCGATGAAGGATACCGTAGACGACGCCCTAATTGGCTGCCCTTCGGTAAAGCGCGTGATCGTGCTGACTCATACCCGGACGGGCGTATCCATGATTAAAGGCCGGGATGTCTGGTGGGAAACCGAAATGAAGCAGGTGACCGCCGACTGCCCCGCCGAGGAGATGGACGCCGAAGATATGCTGTTTATCCTTTACACCTCCGGCTCGACCGGCAAACCAAAAGGGGTCGTGCATACCTGCGGGGGCTACATGGTGTACACGGCCTACACGTTCCTGAACGTATTCCAGTACGAACCGGGTTATGTTCATTTCTGTACCGCCGACATCGGCTGGATTACCGGCCACAGCTATATCGTATATGGCCCGCTGGCCAACGGCGCTACCTCCCTGATGTTTGAAGGCATTCCGACCTGGCCCGATGCCGGCCGGTTCTGGGATATTGTCGACAAACACAAGGTTGACATTCTGTACACCGCGCCTACCGCCATTCGCTCGCTGATGGGCTTCGGCCTCGACTATGTAAAAGGGCATGATCTGAGTTCGCTGAAAGTGCTGGGTTCGGTTGGCGAGCCGATCAACGCCGAGGCCTGGCACTGGTACGACGATAACATCGGCAAGAACCGCTGCCCGATTGTGGATACCTGGTGGCAAACCGAAAACGGGGGTATCCTGATTTCTCCACTGGCGGGCATCACCAAAACCAAACCGACTTACGCGACGCTGCCCCTACCGGGCGTGCAGCCGGTGCTGGTTGATGAGAACGGAGCCGTTATCGAAGGCAACGGCGTCAGTGGGAACCTGTGCATCAAGTTCCCGTGGCCGAGCATCATCCGCACCACTTACGGCGACCACGAGCGCTGCCGCCAGACCTACTTCTCCACCTACCCCGGCATGTACTTCACCGGCGACGGCTGCCTGCGCGATGAAGACGGTTACTACCGCATCACCGGCCGGGTGGACGACGTTTTGAACGTCTCCGGTCACCGCATCGGTACCGCCGAGGTCGAAAACGCCATCAACATGCACACCGGCGTGGTGGAAAGTGCCGTGGTCGGCTACCCGCACGACATTAAAGGGCAGGGCATTTACGCCTACGTCATCACCGAGAGTGACCCTGCGCATGAAGCCGATCTGATGCGCCGGGATATTCTGGCGACGGTCAGTCGGATTATCGGCCCCATTGCCAAGCCCGACAAGATTCAGTTTGTCAATGGCCTGCCCAAAACCCGGTCGGGCAAGATTATGCGCCGGATTCTCCGCAAAATTGCCGAGGGAGATACCTCCAACCTCGGCGACACCTCGACGCTGCTCGACCCCGGTGTAGTGGAAGACATCAAAGCCGGTGCATTGGTGGATGTAAAGGCGTAAGGAGCCCGGAATCTGTTATCTTTACGGAAAGGACGTTGGACGTTAGACAGTAGATATTAAACGCTGGAGAGGTTTTTGAGGTCTAACATCTTTAGTCTAACGTCTACTGTCTAACGTCTTATAAAAACGTCAACCAAAAGCGGTTATGAAACGGAATTGGGAAACACTGACGGCAACATCGTACCAGGAGTCGGTGGCAGAATTGAGAGAGGCCCTTCAGAACCAGGAGTTTGACGAAGTAGCCCTGGGGTTGGATGCCCTTTACGAAAGCATGTCGCAGGAAAGCCGCCGGGCTTTGAAAAGCCAGTTAATCCGCCTGATGATGCACATCTTGAAGTGGACTATTCAGCCTGAGAAACGCAGCCGCAGTTGGGCATTGTCAATTGAGAACGCCCGTTTCCTTATCCGCGACCTCCAGGAGGAACGTCCCAGCCTGACGCGTGCTGTCATTGAACGAGATTTCTGGGCCAAAGCCTTCGCGCAGGCCAAACGGGAAGCCGCTATTGAAACCGGCAAGCGCATTGATCTGGATACGCTTTCATGGGAGGCTGTTATGGAAACGGATTACCAGTTGCCGATTGAGTAGTAGCAATTCTACCGCATAACAACCTACTGAAAACGCCGGTCCAGTGTCCGGCGTTTTTCGTTATTTTTGACTAAATAAAGCTCTGATTCGCGATTTAATTACCAAAGAGGTAAGAAACTGGGAACGCAAGTCGGGTAAAGCTGCCGGTGATGAGGAGTAACTCTCTAATTATCAGCAGCCTGTTCAACTTAGTCCTTTTTCAACATCGGTCGGATAGAAGATAAAGAACAAGAGGAGGTTAGGGCTTCCTTTATAGAGTCGAGTAATAAATTGGATTACGAAATCCTGGCAGTACAGGTGCTAACTAAAACATTTGATTACGATTCGGAAGAAAAGCTACACGAAACTACCCAGCGAAAGGTTCCATATCCTCCCTCTTATTTTGCATGGTAACAAAAAAGCCCTCCGACGTCGGAGGGCTTTAGGCTGTCTTCAAAATAAACTCGGCTCTAATATGCAGTTTCTCATGGAGCCGTTTGGCCAGGTCCATTCTAACCAAGTAATCCTCCTTTACTCCTTTTACCCCTTTCCTCTCTTCTCCACTCATACCGGATTTTTACCGTTTAAACAATTGCTTTTTATTATCTATGATATAACATATAATTTGGCGTCAGAAAAGTCAGCACTTATAACACACCACACCATGATGAACACTTTACGAAAATTCGTTGTCAGCATTATCTTCTTTTTACCAGCTCTGCTGACTACAGCCCAAGCCAAAGATCTCCAGTCAATTACCGGCACCCTTATTGATCCCGCTGGGGCGGCCGTTGAGTTTGCTACCGTGGCGCTGCACCGGGCCGGTGATTCGGTGGTGGTCAAAACGGAGTTCAGCGACAGCAAAGGAGCCTTTCTGTTTGAACGCATCGCCACGGGTCAGTACTTTGTGTCGGTATCGATGGTCGGCTTCGACCGCTACCGTACCCAGCCGTTCAGCCATACCGAAACGGGTACTAACCTGCCCACCATCAAACTTACGGCCAGCGGCAGCACTACCTTACAGGAAGTGACGGTACAGGGACGGAAGCCGCTCTTTGAGCGCGAGCCCGACCGGCTGATCGTCAACGTCGAGTCCAGTCCACTCAGCGCCGGGGCCACTTCACTGGACATCCTGAGCCGGGCACCGGGCGTCACGGTAGACCAGAACGACAACATTGGCCTGCGCGGTAAGCAGGGCGTACTAGTGCTGATCGACGGCAAACGTATTCCCATGACCGGCAGCGAACTGGCCGACCTGCTGCGCTCGACGCCCGCCAACCAAATTGAGAAAATTGAACTGATTACCAATCCGTCGGCCAGGTATGATGCCGCCGGCAGTGCGGGGATCATCTCGATCAAAATGAAGAAAGACGGCCGCAACGGCACCAACGGTAACGTCAATGGTAGCTACGGGCACGGCCGGTTCAGTCGCCTGGTCGGTGGCTTATCGCTCAACCACCGGCAGAAGAACCTGAACGTGTTTGGCAACTACACCTACACCAATCAGAGTACCGTCAATGCTCTGGATATTCACCGTGATTTTTTTGAGAACAGCCGGTTTGTCGGCAGCAGCGATCAGGCCAACGACGGCGTACACGACCGGCAGGTGCATAACTGGCGGGCCGGTGCTGAGTATACCAGTTCCAGGAAAACGGTGATCGGTGTAGCGGCCGGTGGAGTTGTCAGCCAGGTCATCAGCGAAGGCCGCAATGCCAGCAGAACGTACGACGAATGGGCAAAGCCGCTGGCCAGTTACCAGTCGGCCAATGATCGTACATCGCTCAACCCGAATGCCTCTGGTAACCTGAACGTGAAGCACACCTTCAAACAGGGCAGCGAACTGACCGCCGATGCCGACTACGCCCACTACACTACCCACCGGGTGCAGCAGCTTAAAACCACCTACACCTTCCCGGTCTGGTCGCCGGTTCAGTTGAACGGCGACCAGACCGGCGAGCTGATTATCCAATCCGCCAAAGCCGATTACAGCCACTCGTTCGGCCCGAAAGGCCGGCTCGAAACGGGCGTCAAAATCAGTAAAGTCAATTCGGATAACAACGTGCTGTTCACCACCCTCAGCGAGGGGCAGTCGGTTATCGACACCGGCAAGTCTAACCGCTTCCGGTACGACGAAACCATCCGGGCGGGGTACATCAACTACAGCCGGTCAGTTAAAAAGCTATCGTTCCAGCTTGGCCTGCGGGGCGAACAGACCCTGGCCATCGGGCGGCAGGACATCGGCAATCAGAACTTCACCCGCAACTATTTCCAGCTATTCCCCAGCGCATCTGTTAAGCAAACCCTGTCGGACAAACACGAACTGGCTATAGCCATGAGCCGCCGGATCGACCGGCCCTCGTACAGTCAGCTCAATCCGTTCCGGGCCTATATCGACGTCACTACCTACGGCTCCGGTAACCCCTACCTGCGGCCGCAGCTCAGCTACAATGTAGACCTGTCGCATACCTTCCTGAAGAAGTATGTGACCTCCTTCGGTATCAGTTCAACGGCCTATCCCATCATCAACGTGGTACAGCCCGCCCCCGACGGCGACCGGATGGTAGTATCTACGTTCCAGAACCTGAAGCGGCAGGATAACTACACGCTCACGCTAACCATCCCGATTGAGGTCACCAGGTGGTGGGGCATGTCGAACAACTTTGTCGGGTATTACGGCCGTTTTATCGGCGATCTGGCCGGAACCTCCATCAACAAAGGCCTGCCCGCGTTCAACATCAACAGCAGCAACACCTTCACGCTGGGCAACGGCTGGGGTGCCGACCTGACGGCCATGTTCCAGTCCCGCGAACTGTACGGTTTCATGCTGGTGCGGCCGCTCGGTCAGGTAGCGGTTGGCGTGCAGAAGAGTGTCTGGGGCAAAAAAGGCACGTTCCGCTTCAACGCCACGGATTTGTTCTTCACCAATAAGGTACGGGCCACATCGAGCTATGCCAACTATGTCGAGCGGTTCTACCAGCGGCAGGATTCCCGCGCAGCTACCGTCTCGTTTACCTATCGTTTCGGTCGCGACACGGTGCCGCCGGCCCGCCGGCGGGCCGGTGGTGCAGAGGAAGAAAAGCGCCGGGCGGGTGGCTCGTAAGACAGCGTGAGGCAAAACCAAGGGGGTAGCCATTCCTAACTTTCCTCTGTTCCCTGCGGAAACAAGGATACAATTCGGTAGGCTAGTTGCCGAACGGCCCCAACGTGAGCTACGCTTACCTGGCTAGACTCGATCAGCTCCGGATACCAGTGAATATACCGTGCAATTTGTCGGCGGGTCGAATAAACCTCAAAGGAGTTCCGACCCGCCGAATGGAGTAACGCATGGACACAGCCAACCGCCTGTTCCTCTGCCTCTTCATTAGTTGCAGAGGATTTTTTTTTGTCCGGCAGCAACAAAGAAAGCAACCAGATCTCGATCAAATTTCCGTAGGCCCAGGTGACCTCCTGCTGTTTTTTGCTACGCAGGTCGATTCGGGACAGTTCCAGCGTCAGAAACCACAGGTCATTGATCGACTCCCAATCATTGTTGCCCACTACCCGTTTTCGAGCGTTGATGTCCATATGATGCAAAACAATGGTGAGGGAGATATACTGCACCAGCAGCCAGGCGTTATTACGCTTCAGCATATAGGCTTCCCAGTAATGGTCACGCGCCTGACTCAGGAGCGTAAAAACCTGATCATTCGTACCCTCCCCGTTCATGGTGAACCGGATCTGAGCCTGCCGTTTTTCGGTACTGGCCAGTAGGCTGAAAATATCGATGTTTTTATCAGGTATCCGCTCCAGAAGTCGGTTAAGTCGTGCTTTGGCATTCTCGATTCGTTCTTCGGCATCGTTTGCTTCCGCCGACATACTCTGTTTTTTGTCGTCAGAGGGTGAAAAATTCATTTCTTTCCAGTCGGAAGACAGTTGCCGCGTAATCTCATCCGTGTAATTTAAGGCAGCCTCGATGCTGTGTCTGGCCTGTTCAATCTGGACGTCCGACAGTTGCTGGTCAATATCGGCCGGCAACGACGCATAGGTGGTCAGGCTGGCCCAGTCGTGGGTACTCTCCATCTGGGCGTACAGGCGCCGGCGCAGATCGTACAGCAACCGGCGCGGATCGACGCCCCACAAGAGACCTTCGTACAGACACTCCACCAGCCTGACGGAACCCTGGAACGAGAGCGGAAACTGACTGGCCACCACCATCGGAATACCCGACTCGTGCAGGGCGTGGGCAATACTGGCCCCGGCTCCGGCCACTGAGCCTACATTGCCGCTATCACAACTGGCCAGGGTAACCACTACCGGTTTGGCCAGACTGTCACTATCGGGGCGTTTAGAAGGGCGCAGCGCGGTGGCTAACCGGTGCCCGCTAATGTACTCCGGCTTAGATGGGTCCTGCTCATTGTGCAAGGCCAGGTAAAAGCGGGAGTTAAAATTCTCTTCGCGCTTAATGCCGTGGGCCAGAATGTGGACGTGCGTGAACGAGTTGGTGGCGCACGCCCGCTCAATGCGTTCAATAGTGGCCTCGGGCAGAAAAACAAAGTGTTCTTCCAGCTTCTCGCGCTGCATGTCCGGGTTATTCTTATCGTAATATTTCACCCAGGGCGCAATGAGTTTTCGCAGCGTCAACAAGTGCGACTGTAACGGAATGTCACCTACGCCCGGAGGGGCTGCGGCCACAAACAGGATGCGCGGTTTTTTAGGCCACTGCAACTGTTCGCCGGGAACGCGCCGGATTTCTCTGGTCAGGCAGATGGGCATCTGGGGTTGTAACAACAAATGCTGCCCCGCACCCGGTACGCCGTTGGGTGCCAGCGAAAGCTCAAACGGCAGCAGGGCCAGTTCGGAGGCCGAAATGATCAGCCGCAGGTGCGTCAGGCTATTTGTCGACTGATCCGATTTGTTCGACTCAGCCGTCAGACCGGGAATGCCTCCCAGCAGTTCCCCAATTATCTTGGCGGTATCGGTAAGCTCAAACAGACGGGCATTGTCGCCGGCTTCATAGCGAAGGCCACTCAGCCGATGCAGAAACTGATTATGCTCGAAGGGAACATAGATGGTCACGGCTGCGTGATTTTCGCAGAGAGCCAGATAGGGTGTCAGTGGCGACAGCAACTGGTTATTAGGTGGACCGTGCCGCAGCAGTTCAAGCGTAATGGTGCGCATTGCCATTGGGTTAATGCCTGGTGAAACGACTCTTTTCAACAGAAACGAGCTGGTATGTTTCCGACGTAGTTTTTTGTACTTCCTGTAATTCGCCATGCGTCCGTTCTCCGTCCGCCCAAATAACCACAACTGTTAGCTGCCGCTGTACCAGATTGGGAAAATCATCCAGCTTTTGCATATCCCTGGCACCAAATACATCGAAGACGTTCTTAAATTCGTCGGCATCCTTCAGCACGTTGGCGTCCAGCCTGATCAGGCGAACCCAGGTACCGCTGTTGAAATACCACCCCCGCCCTTTTCGCCGGGGTAACGCCCGCCGGAGGTGTGTATGCCCCGCAATCAGAAAGTCGGGGCCGTTGCCAATCAGTTCGTCAAGGTCTCGGAAGGTCGTGTCATCATCGGTCAGATCAAAACTCCGATCATGCTGAAGTTTTTCCAGCGCCCGGCGCAACACTTCGTGGGGCTCAGAGCCGGAAACCAGGCTTATAAGCGCATCAGAAAGGCCCAGGTATTCGCCCCTGGCGTCGGCGGGTACCAGCGACAAGGGGTCTACGCCCTGTAGGAACTGCGCTTCGGCGGCTTTCAGCAAGGCTTCTTTGTACGCAGTGCCGCCCCGTCTGGCTACTCCGGTCAGCTCATCGGGCTGGGTAGTGGTCAGCAGGTCGGGCGGTAAAACCTGCTGTTCAATTTCCGCCTGACCCTCTGCACTCAGGAAACCGGTGATTCGCCTGGCTTTGTCAACGATACGGCGGGTAAGGGTTGCCGCAATCGCCTTTACTTTTATCCGTTGATTGGGGTCCAGGGCCAGTAGGGTCGGAATCACCGCCTGCATCTCAGGTTTCAGCAGGTCCACAAACGGATACGTTTCTTTTATATCGTTCATGACCTCCACCACCAGCTGAGAACCGGCATTGGGTGTCCAGCTATCAACGGGGCGGCTCTGCACCATGTCCCGACCAATGCGCCGGAGCCTCTCGTAGTCTGTCACATTCCAGGTGTCCACCTCATTGCCGTGTACGCAAAGCACCTCTGCCTTACCTACGCGACACAGAAATCCGGCACCCTCAAAGGTAAGCATGATCCGCCCCCTGGCCTTTTCGTCGCGCCCGGCCAGTAGGTCAAGCAGCCGGGCCCGCACCCACGGCAGAGCCAGTTCCAGGTCATGATTACCCAGATTAATGATCAGCCACCGGTTTTTGGTAGCGGCTATTTTCTGCAGGGCTTTCCAGACCGGGGCAAAAGCCGGGTCGCCCACAATGCGCTCCAGCTTGTCGACGGCCCCGTGCGGATCAAAGGCCAGGGCGGGTTTTTCGGCCAGAAAGTCGACCAGATCGCCGTTAATGAGCAGCGCAACCTGCTTGTCTTTGGCGCGACTACACACTACATCGGCCAGATGCCCCAACTCAGCCGCTGCGTTGAAAATCTGGAACCCGTTCCTCCCACCCAGATGAAGGTCCGAGATCACATACAATTCATCATACTGCGGCAGGTGATCTGCGGCTATAGACAGGCTTTTTCTCATATCATTGCGGAGCCCGAACCATACCGGTACCTACATCGAAGGGATCAAAGCCGGCCTGCATACCCGTTGTCACGCCCGAGCCAACCAACTGCGCGGTTAAGGCAAAGGGGTTCAGAAAGCCGAAACTTCTAATGCGTTCGGCCCAGAGGGCTGCTACCCCGGCTACGTGAGGAGTCGCCATACTGGTTCCACTCAGCGAGAGAAAGCCACCTCCTGTTTTGGCCGACAGAATACCGACGCCGGGTCCTGAAATATTTGCCCCGGTATTGGAGAAGGGAGCAACCCGAAACGTGGTACCCACCTGCCCCAGGGCAGCTACCGAAATGATGCCGTCGGCAACGGCAGGCGGACTAACCGCGATTTCAAAGTTAGGATTTACGTTGCGCTGGCTCTCGTTTCCGGCAGCTGCCACAATGATCGTCGTTTGCGAAAAGTTACCCATTGCCCGCACCAGCGCAGCCAGTTTTTCAAAGAGCTGCACATTGGCCCGGTAGCCTTCCAGCGCCCGCGAGGTAGCCAGGGCCGGCGGCAGACCGGCGTTCTGCAGCCGCTGCTGAAACCCCGGAAAATCGATACCCAGCGACATCGAAATCACGTTGGCACCACCCTGCACCGCCCACTGAATGGCGCTGACGATCTGTTCGCTTGAACCGCCCTGGTTGCCGAGTACTTTACCGATCAGGGCTTTCTGTACACCCTGAGCAACACCAAACCGGGTATTGTTCACATCACGCCCAAAAATTGTACCGGCGCAGTGGGTACCATGCCCGTTCTGATCGCCGTTCCCCTCGCCCGTAAAGTCTTTCTGCTCAATGGTCATGCCGGCAAAAGCCGGGTGACTGGCATCAATGCCCGTGTCGAGTACCGCCACTACAATACCGTTACCGGTAAAAGGCGAGGTATCGGCTCCAACGGCTTTTACGCCCCAGGTGGTATTCTGCGCCAGAGGTTCAGGCGCGTCTTCAGCGTCTAAAGGCTCAATCAGCTTCATCGGCATGGAAGGTGCGATGGCCAGCACATCGGCATGCTGGGTAACCGACCCCACCTTGCTGCGCTCAATGTCTTCTACCTCCACCACAATACCAGCGGGTCCGCTGGGGGTTGACATGGGGCCTAAAAAAGGATCACGGGTGACAGCGCTAAGGCTCCGGAGGATAATATGGGGCTCTTTCATGGCAATAAGGATATAGGGTTATGGATAAATAGGCTGTACTATCGTTATGAATTCCGGCTGATGAACCGGATCTGGCTGAGGCTTGTCAGGTCGGGCTGCGGAGCCTCCTGCTGCCTGTTGAGGGGATCAGCTTCGGTAAGCCGGCCAAAAGACAGATCGGTTAAGGCCTCAATGCCGGCGATGGGAACCTGCGCGGTCCGGTGCTGACCAAACACGAACTCCTCCTCGCGCAGAAAAGCCTCCTGCGACATGGTGTAGCCCGTGGCGCTGAGCTGCTGCGTATGGTCATGAATGAACGCGATGATTTTCCAGAATGTGCGGGGTATCCGGACACCGAAGCGAACCGGATCATCCTCCCGGAATACAGGACCCGTGAAGACCGAGATCCGCATGTCGTCTTCCCGCGCATGGTCCAGGGCATAGTCTTCCAGACCCAGCCAGATACCGGCGTTGAAGGGCTGCATTTGTGGCACGGCATTGGTCACGTGCATAGAGTCGGCGTTGCCGGTACTGGCGGCATCGGCGCTACCCCAAACGGGATCTTCCCGGCGGGTCATATGCCCCCGGCTAAATTTAGGCGGGTCTCCGTAGCACTCATTCCTGATCTGTGCGTTGGTTGGTATGCGCGGATCAAGCCGCCAGCCTACCCGCTTCCGCTTCGCCGAGGTTTTGCCGTCTATATTGACCGCACTGAACAGACACATTCGCCGGCTGCGGCTCATCACCACCGAGAAGTGCTGGTATTTCAGAATGTACTCGGTCTGTCCGCCTAAGCCGGTAAAGGTAAGCACATCCTCGCGGAGCTGATCGCCAGGCTCCGGCAGCGGCACTTCGGCATTGGCACCCAGAAAATCCGGCACATAACCAGGGCGGTTGACGTAGTCGGCGGGTCGGGCTTCCTCTTCGATGAAGTCCTCCTCCTCCGCAACCCCGGTCTGCCGGCCGGCAGAGGAGCTGCCCCCGGATGGTGCCACCGGACTCTGAACGGGATTGCCGATGGTTACGCTGATCTGGACCGGAATAGTGAATTGGATAGTATGCTGCCCTGGCTGGCCGGCGCCGGCTGGTATGTTAATCATATGGGTAGACGGATGGATGCCGTTAAATGATCCCTGGTCTTTATTACCCGAAGGTGAGGGAACCGGCTGTTTCGTAAATTTTTTCAACCGGTCGCTGATTAGTTCGGCGGAGACGGCAAAATTGCTGTCCAGAAAACGACCGGCAAAGTGCAGGCCCAGCGCCCGGCCGGTTTGCATATCCAGCACAACGGAGCCTGAGTTGCCCCCCAGCGTGGAGCAGTCATGCAGCAGCGCTTCGGTGGTAAGGCCCGTAATCTGACCGGGGGCCAGTCGCTTTTTGTCAAAAACATCCCCGAAGATATCGACCATCAACTGCTGATCCGGTATGCGGCTGTCGCGGGCCGGATAGCCAATCACGGCCACATCGGGTGTACCGGTGATGCGGTCCGTCTCCAGCATAATAGGCTCGGCCAGTTGCCGGCCGGCCTCTACTTTTACCCGCAGAAAGGCAATATCCGGGCCGTTTTCCGGCTCAATATGGAGTATACTTTCCACGCTGAAGGTGAGATCGTCGGTCCGACTGAACTCCTCCAGAAAATCAATGGTAGCCGAAATGGTACGACCACCCCGGCCCTGGCGGAACACAAACTTCGAGTTCTCATGGCGGCCAAATAGCTCGGCAACGTGCCGGTTGGTGACCACAACATCGTCCGCTACGAGCCAGCCGGTGCCAACCCAGTCAAAAAAGGTATGATTAGTCAGTTCAATCCGGCCAACGGATCGGATGGCGCTCGTGAGCAGTTCGTCGGCTTTCTCCAGCCGTTCCCGCCAGACTTCACTCTCTACATCGCCGAACTGCAGCACGGCTCTATCCATCAGGACCGACAGCACCGGCCGGCCCAGCCGAAGCACTATGGTTTCGAGGCCAATACCCGGTTTAAGCGGTACCGGCCCCATCACCGCCGACTCCAGTAAGGCCGACATACTACGGGCTTCTTCCTTCGCACTTTCCGTACGGCGTATCTTCTCAAACTCCTTAGCTAATTGCTTATCCGATGTTTCTACTTTTCTTACGGCCAGACGTATTCGTTCCTCTATACTTTTCATATATGCTAATTTTATAATCTAACAAATCCAGGTCATCTTTCTGAAGATGAGTACGCATTTGTATAAGTAAGTATCTGGAATAGAGAAATAAATCTCCGGCAACAGCGCTTTAAGTTATGCTGTTTTTTTTCAGAATAGTCAAACGTTTTATTTAGCGGTAGCCTTATAGCACAATACCCCCTGGGGCGTTTTTCCGGGCCGGAAAGTTGGGGTCGCCCCATTGTTCTTTCAGGTTCGTTTCAATGGTGAGGCTAAGGGCCGTCATTGGTACATCTTCAATCCGGTTTTCAAACGGGTCTTCCGAACGCTCACCGATCAGGTCCAGGCACAGGAACACGAAGGAGATCAGCAAAGAAATCGGGATGCTGGCCCAGCGGAGTTCCTCCACAAACACAAACGGCAGCAGCGACGCGTGAATAAACACAAATACCCGTGAGAAAAAACTAAACTGCCGGGGAAACGGTGTATTTTTAATGCGTTCGCTGCGCCCCTGGATGTTATTGAACTCGATCAGGGTTTCTTCCAGCCGCACAAAGCGGTAGTCAGATAGCCAGCCCTGTTCATAGGCTGTTCGCAGGTCTTCTCCCTGCAATTCGAGCAGGTAATTAGGGGGATTGTTTTTGTGCGTATAAACTTCGTATTCGTCCGGCGAAAGAAAATCCCGGGTATCTGAATACTCATTGGGCTCTTCGTAGATCTCTTCAACACCCAGTTGATTGTAAACATGCTGTTTGCGCAGGAATACCCGCAGGGCGTGTACAAACGCAATATGCCGGTACACCAGGCGGTACTGAAGTTCTTTTACCGCCGGCGCATCCGGTGGGGTTGCCGGAATAATCATAGTGATCACCTCCCGGGTCCAGGCCCGGCTGTAGTTGACCAGCAGTCCCCATATTTTCCGGGCTTCCCACCAGCGCTCGTAGGCATTGCTCGTTTTAAAACCGAGAAAAATGGCCAGGGCCGTACTCAGCGCCGAAATGGTGGTAAAAGACATGTGCAGACTCCACACGCCGAAGTAGTCATGGAGCAGGTAGACGGTAATGGCCAGGAGGAGGTAGTAGGTCATGCTTTTCCAGGTGTAGTGGAAAATCACGCTCAGCGACAGATTTCTTCTTACCAGCATGGGGTAATGTTTATTCCTGTTAACCGGTGGTTACTTCGAATGGTTTACCAGGGCTATCGGACCTTAGCGGGCTGCCGGGCCATTTGCCTTTTCCGGCAGGCATAAAAAATGGCCCGCAGGTAAACCACGGGCCATTTTTTATGCCTGCCGGTGAGTCTATTCCGACCTATACGTTCAGTTTCATTACATTCTGGTAGCTGATGGCGATAGCCTCCAGCGGGGTGCCCTTCGTGACGGCATCCTGCTCCACAAAATAATGCTGAATGCCGGCTATTTTTTGGGCATCCATAATGCGCTGAAAATCGATCGAGCCCGAACCGACTTCGGCAAACTCACGCTTTTCGGTCTTCGCCATGTCTTTCAGGTGAACCAGCGGGAAGCGGCCGGGATTCTGCTTAAATAGCTCAACGGGATCTTTGCCGGCAAACGCCACCCAGTACAGGTCCAGTTCCATCTTTACCAGTTTGGGGTCGGTGCTTTTCAGGAGAATATCGTACGGCACCTGCCCGTCGAGGGGCTGAAATTCAAAGTCGTGGTTGTGGTAGCCAAACTGAATACCCGCCTTCCGGGTAGCTTCGCCCGCCTGATTGAACAGCTGGGCGTAGTTCCTGTAATCGTCCAGCGACTTACGCTCGTTGGGGAACAGAAAGGCACAGTTCATGTACTTCATGCCCATCGTACTGGCATCGGCCACGGCCTGTTCCCAACCGTTTTTAATGGTGCCTTTGGCGTTGGGCATAGCCACGCCCAGCATATAATGGCCGCTCACGGCGGTGAGCCCCAGGCTGTCCAGCAGCGCTTTAAATTCTTTTGGCGTTTTGCCAAAAAACTTACCGTCGCCGTAGCCGAATGTTTCAACTTCTTTGTAGCCGATGCCGGCCACCTGCTTCAGGGTACCTTCCAGGTCTTTGGCAAGCTCGCTGCGGAGGGTATACAGCTGAAGGCCTACTTTCTGCGGAGCTTTGCCGAAGGCGTCAAGGTTGCTGAGCAGCGGAGCCGTAACGGCCAACGCACCGGCCCGGCGCAGGAAGTCCTGCCGTGACATTTTTTGGGAGACAGACATACAATGTTGGTGTTGATCGATCGGTTAGGTAAATGCAGTACAGGTATTGTATCACAATGATACAATATTCAACATTTTACTGGATTACTCCAAATCCTTCTTTATTTTTAGCAAGATTTTAATCCATCATGACTCCTTACACTCAATTAGAAACCTTTCTGAACCAGGAAAACGAATGGCTGCCCAGCCTTTCGCTGGATTGCGTAATCTTCGGTTTTCACGATCATGAACTGAAGGTGCTGTTGCTGAAATACCGTAATGTGGATGCCCTGGCGCTGCCAGGCGGCTTTGTCCACAAAGAAGAAAGCATCGACGAAGCTGCCGGGCGGGTCTTGCGGGAGCGAACCGGCCTGACGGATATTTACCTGGAGCAGTTTTACGTGTTCGGCCAGAAAGAGCGGCAGAACCACCTCTTCAACAAGACCATTATAGAAGCGCAGGGGTTTCAACTGCCCGCCGACCACTGGTTTATCCGGCGGTACGTATCGGTTGGCTATTACGCCCTGGTCGATTTTCTGGATGTGATCCCAAGTCCGGATTACCTGTCTGACTCCATCGACTGGTACGACGTTCAGACTATGCCCCCCCTTCTGCTCGACCACGGTCAGATTGTCCGGAAGGCGCTGGACACGCTGCGCACCCTGCTGGAGCATAACCCGGCGGGTTTTGGCCGGCGGGCGGCTCCGCTCCTGCCCGATACCTTCACAATGGCCGATCTCCAGCGGCTCTACGAAACCATACTGGACCAAAAGCTGCTGCGCACCAACTTTCAGCGTAAAATGCTCAGCCTGAAGGTGCTGGAACGGGTCGATAAAAAACGAACCGGCAAAGCCCATAAGGCACCGTACCTTTACCGCTTTAAACCCTGGCAGTAATGGAAATAACCGAGCCCCCCTGTACGTGATCAATCGCGACGAATGGCGGCAGTGGCTCAGCGGGAACCACACAACCCGGCCATGGGTCAGCAACAACTGGCGTATTTTGTAAAAATGACGGCGCAGAACAAAACGTTTGGCACAATACTGGGATGTCCGTTTACGGACCAACGCCATCGGCAGGAAACGTTGTATTTTCAGTACTTATAATCAAAAACACCAGGCTGGCATGGCTTGGTGTTTTTATTTGTATAATTTGCCGCGCAGCCAAACCTGTTTCGCTCATGTTTAATCTTCCCACCTCATCAACTACTCTGCTGGAGCGCCTGACCGACGAAATCATTTCTTTTTATGAAAGTCCTACGGCGGTGGTGCCCCAGGTTACCGCCGGTCAGATCCGGACCCATTTGCAGTCCTTTGACTTTAGCCGGCCGATGGATGCGGAGCGGGTATTTGAGGAGGTGCAGTATATGATGCGTAACTGGAATGTGCAGATTACGCACCCGCGCTACTTTGGGTTGTATAATCCGGCTCCCCTGCTCACGGCCGTCATCGCCGAAGCGCTCGCGGCTGTGTATAACCCGCAAATGGCTGCCTGGTCACACGCCCCGGCCGCCAATGAGATTGAACGGCATACGCTGCGGTTTATAGCGGGTAAACTGGGGCTGCCGCCCGACACCCTCGCCTGCAATTTTACCGCCGGTGGCTCCGAAGCCAACCACTCGGCGGTGCTGGTAGCCCTGGCGCATCGCTTTCCTGAAACGCTGGAAGACGGCCTCTGGGCCCTGACCCAACGCCCCATTGTGTATGCCTCTGAACTGGCCCATAACTCGTTCGATAAAATTGTTAAGCATACCGGCCTGGGCTTAGATGCGCTGCGGATCGTACCCGTAAATGATTCCCTGCAGATGGATGTCAATGCCCTGCGTATTCTGATCAAGCAGGATCAGGACGCCGGCCGGCTGCCGTTTATGGTTGTGGGTACGGCCGGCATTACGGCTACCGGAACCATTGATCCCCTGGATGCCATTGCCGATCTCTGCCGGCAATATGACCTGTGGTTCCACGTCGATGCCGCCTGGGCCGGAGCCGCCGTGTTCTCCGACACGCTCCGGACTGCCCTCGCCGGTATTGAACTCGCCGACTCGGTGACGGTCGACGCCCATAAGTGGTTCAACCTGACTATGGGTGCCGGTATGTTTTTCACCCGCCATGCCGCCGGCAACGCCCGGGCGTTTACCGTCCGCGCCGATTATATGCCCCCCAGCGAAGACGATGTGACGGTGCCGTACCTGAGCACGATGCAGTGGTCCAGGCGCTTTATCGGCCTTAAGCTGTTCATGGCCCTGGCCGAACTGGGCGAAGAGCAGATTGCCCGCATGATCGAGTACCAGGCCGGTTTAGGGGAGTACTTCCGCGAACGGCTGGCACAGGCCGGCTGGGATATCGTCAACGAAACACCCCTGCCGGTGGTCAACTTCACCCACACCCATATCCGAACGGGTGCCCTTTCGGTCGATGACGTATTGGCCAGACTCTACGCCGAAGGCGATGCCTGGATTTCGTCGGTGACGCTGCGGGGTGAGAAAGTGTTCCGGATGTGCGTCACCAACTTCAAAACCACCCGCGCCGATATCGATAGCCTGCTAAACCAATTAATCCGGCTGATAACGACGTAACCGTTCCGGCTCCCTAACCGGGAAGGTTACGGTTTGCTTCGGGTCTGTAACTGCCGCAGCACAGCGTTTAACCGCCGGGTGTCGTTCCTATACGGGGCCAGATCAAATAAGGCAACACGCCGGAACTCAATGGGGTGGCTTTCGCTTTGCAGCGAGATAAACCCTGACGGTATCGGTCGGCCATTTTCTTTCTGCGCCGGATCATAATTACTCACGTTACCGCCCCCGATCTGCGGTTTGGTATAGCTCAACACCGTATCTCCCTCCACAATATGCTTCACCAGCGAATCGCCCAGCACCAGCGCTTCGGCCCGAACCCATTGGTCGCCGTGGTAGGTTTTGGATTTTGATTCGACGCAGTGGGGCGTAAACAGTTTACCGTCGAGCACCACGTTGGTACCGGGCGTACACAGGTTAGCGGTATGCCGCTCCTGTTTGCCGTTACCGCCGAGCAGTTGCATTTCCAGCGAAATGGGGAAGTCCTGCTTTACGCCCATCGTTTTCGGGTCCTGCCCGTGCAGCATAGCCCCGCTGTTCCGAATGGCCCAGCCCGGACCCCCATTCGCCTGCTCGCCCACAAAGCGGTATTCGAGCACCAGCAGGTAGGCCGAAAACGGCTGGTTGTAAAAGATATGACCAAACTGCTCATCGAAGGTATTGTACTGATCGTAGCGCACCACCATCCTGCCGTCCTCCACCCGAAAGGTATTGCCGAAATTGTCGTTCAGCGGATGCCCCGTGATCTTAACGGACCACCCGGTTAAATCCTTGCCGTTGAACAGATCGATCCAGCCGCGTTGCGCCTTGTCTGGCCGGGTGGTGTAGGCTGTGAACAGCAGCAACAGGCTTAGCGAGAGCAGTTGGAGCCGGGAGTAGGGTTGTGTTTTCATCGGGTTAATAGAATTTCCTGCTTAGTCTGCCGGACGCCAGAGTCGCCGGTATACCGGTTGAATTTCCTGGCCTGTGATCCTGATTTGCTCAAACAGGCGGTGGGCTGGATGAAGAATAACATTATACGACAAAGGCACCAAAACCGACGGGACTGCCACACTCAGCGAATCCGGCACGGTTAACCAGTCGTGGAGCCAGCCTTGCGTTTGCTCGTAGGTATCATCCTGCCAATAGTCTGGCATCTCCTCCCGCTTATAGTACCGAATGTCATCAGGCACCTCCAGCGAAAACACCCAATAGGTCGGCAATTCCTCGTAGCGGACGGCCGGCGCGTGCGCCAATGTTTCTACCAAACCCAGTTCAGGGGTTGAGGTAGCGTACAGGACACCAACACCCTTTGGGTTCCAGCGCCCGCCGAAAAGCTGACTACCAACCACTGATAAGGGCTCCTGTCGATACTTGTCGCGAATAATGCGGTACAGCCTGGGCATAGGAGCACTCAGGCGGGTAGCCCATAATCTAAGCGTCCAAGCACATCGTCAACCAAACCAAAACCCGTCACCGTATCGAGCAGTTGGAGCGGAGCCTGGTTGCCCAGTTCCCGAATCGGTGTTCTGAGCCACCCCAAAACCGTTGACTTCCGCCCCTCAAAGGTATCTAACGCGTGCAAAAGCAAATTCCTCAACAATAGCAGCCGTTCAGACGTATCAACGCCGAAGCGCTGGTCGTCTTTTAACCGGTGCAAATTACGAGGGGTCATATTGAGGGCAAAAGCCATTTCTTTGTCGGTTAAACCGACCAAAGCAGCTACCTCATCGACCTGCGCCCGAAGCATCCCCTGCCGGGAAGATTGCACGACTGCCAGGGGAGAAAAGCGACCGGACATACCGGCCGTAGCATTTGCCGTTGCCATGTTTTTAATGAATAGGACTTAAGTCATAAAGGTAAGTGACATAATTCACCATTCCAATTACTCACTACAATGTAGTTGCAGTCTTAGTCAGTTTTAGGAGTACCCCCGCCCGCATGAGCAGCTAAAATTGTTTCAGCCGCTCCACTAAAGATTTCCTGATAGTTCTACTTCTTACAGGTATGACACGAATGCTTCTTCGACTCGCCTTATCCGCTCCGGCATTATTGGCAGGGTTAATCATTCCCACAATTACTCAGGGCCAATCGGCTAAAAAGCGGTTGCTGGTTATTGCCGGAACACCAAGCCACAAGGCGGGTGAGCATGAATACAATGCCGGCGCTTTGCTGATTCAGCAGTGGCTGGCAAAATCGCCCGACTTGGCCGTCACGGTGAGCCTGAACGGCTGGCCCACCGATACCACACTGGTGCCCAATGCCGACGGTATAGTGTTGTTTATGGATGGAAAAGACGGCCATCTGGTACTCAGGCCCGACTATAAGCGCCAACTGCTACAGGCGGCCGGACGGGGGGCTGGCATTGCAGCTCTGCACTACGCGGTAACCCTGCCCGCCGGTAATGGAGATCCCCTGCTCAACATCCTGGGCGGATTCAAAGAAGACAACTATTCGGTACACGGCTTCTGGACCTCCGACTTCCGCGCTGTTCCGGCTCATCCGATCACGCAGGGTGTAAAGCCTTTTCAGGTGTACGACGAATGTTACTTCTTTCTGCGGTTCCGTCCCGCGGTAAAAACGATTCTGGCGGCCACCCCTCCTGACTCCTTACGCAACACACCCGCCAGCCGGAATTTTCCCGGTCGGCCGGAAACCGTGGTATGGGTGTATGAGCGGCCAGATGGTGGGCGGAGTTTCGGCAATACCGCCCTGCATTTCCACCAGAATTGGGCGAACAATGACCTGCGAAAGCTGGTGCTGAACGCCTTCCGGTGGATTTGCCGGTTAGATGTGCCACCGGGCGGGGTGGTTTCCACGGTTACGCCCGACGATCTACAGAAAAATCTGGACCAGAAGTAAAGAGCTGCTATGCTTCGTTACTTCCCCATCCAGGCCTTAAGGTCGCTTCTTTTTTCACGACTCACCTAAGTTAGACCCTATTGCTTGTTGTCGAACGGTCGGCGGCTAACGGCGGTCTCGGTCGGAAAATCGGCAGGTATGGGAATATCTACTTTACCGGTTGCCGCCCATTGAGAGCCCCGTTGCAGGCAGGTGATAAAGCCGACACATTCGACCGAATAATCGGCATGGCCCAGCGCAATATGGAATATCCGGCCTTTGCCGTAGTTGATCGTCATCAGCATAGGCTCGTGGCGGTCGGTGCCCCGGTTGTCTTTGGGCGAGAAGGCCGTAGCCAGCACCTCCATGTTTTCGGCGGGGCCGCGCAGCCGGTCATACAGCTCATCCTGGGCGTGCAGCCATTTGGTGGGCATCCCCTTGGTAATGGGGTGTTTGGTGTTCCGGACCGTGATCAGAAATTCGCGCTGGGCACCGTGCGAACCAGCGCGACCCGGCTGGGTATCCCGCACCAGTTTGCCCTCCTGATCGTAATACACATAGGGTCCGTCTTTCTCAGAACGGTCTCCCCAGCCACCCAAACCGATCATTTTGTTGTAGGCGGGCCAGAGCGGAAACGAGTTATTGGCGGCATGGACCACCACCAGCCCCCCGCCTTTGCTGATAAACTGCTCGAAATCGGCCTGGGTGGCATCGGACCAGGGCGCGGCATTCCAGCCGAAATTGCAAATCACCAGATCATAGTCGGAGAAGTTCGGGTGAAAGCTGGAATCCATGCGGGGCTTGGGCAGATTCTGCGTACCGGCCACTTCGCTGATGGGGTATTTATCCAGATACTTGTCGCCGTTCCAGGTGTAATAGGTACGCTTCACATCGACTGTGAACTTACCGGTTTCCTCCAGGTCCTTTTTCATCATGTAGGTGATCTTGGGCCACATCTCATGGTTATTCTGGCCGTCGACAATGAGTGTCCTGATTTTTTTGGCCGCCGAACCAGCTTTTCGGGTCTGGGCGAAACTTTGGGGAACGGCCATCAGCAAACAGCCGATCAGCAGTAGGTAAAGGCAACGCATACGATAAGGGAGTTAAGGGTCAGACAATCAAATACTCTTTAAGGTACAAATAAAACGAGGTTCCCGCACCGGGCCGGCTCTGCACCGTGATATAGCCACGGTGTTTCTCGGTAATGCGCTTGACAGTGGCCAGGCCAATTCCTATCCCCTCGTAATCGCGTTGCGTATGCAGCCGCCGAAAGGGATGAAAAATCTCGTCCTGATACTTCATATCAAAGCCAATGCCGTTATCGGCCACGGTAATCTGCCACCAGACCGCCGGACCATTCGGGTCGCTAACCGCATTTAATCGGTCCGGTAGTTCGGCTCCGGTGATCTGCTCACCCGAAATGCTGATCACAGGCCGGCGGTCGGGGTGTCGGTATTTCAGCGCATTGGCAATCAGGTTCTGAAACAGTTCGCTCAGCAGTATCGGATTGCCGATGATCCGGGGCAGGTTCTGCCAGGTAATGGTGGCACCGGTTTCGTCAATGGGCAATTGCAAATGGGTAAGCACCTCTGCCATTATCTCCTCCAGCGACACCACCAGGAACGAGGTTTCCCAGTTGGAGACTATCGAAAATTGCAATAACCCGTCAACCAGGCCCATGAGTTGCGCAGCGGATTTCTGGATTCGGTCGATAAAATCCAGCGTCCGCTCGTCCCACTGCTCCTGCTGCTGATGGCGCAGGATGTCGGCAAAGGCCTTGATCTTACGCAGCGGGGCTTTCATATCATGGGAGGCCACGTAGGCAAAGCGCTCCAGATCTTCGTTTGATTTTTTAAGCTCCTGATTGCTGGCGGCTACCAGTTGCGCCTGCTCCCGAAGGGCAAGCTGCTGCTGTTTCAGGGTAGTAATATCCTGAAAGGTAAACAGCGTCTGGTTGTCGTTGATCTTCACAATCGTGGCGTTGATCCATACATCCATGTCATCGCCCTGGTAGTGGTGTTCAAACTGCTGAATCTCACCCGTCTCTGTAACCTCGACAATACGCTGAAACATTCCTTCTGAATACGAACCGGGAAACAGATCCAGCAACAGCCGGCCCGTCATCTGCTCTACCGACAGACCCGTTACCTGCGCGTTGGCCGGATTGGTGAGCATATAGCGAAAATCGATGATGTCGCCGGCGGGGTTCCGCACAGCATCCAGCAGCATCAGACCGCTGGGGCAATAATCGACAATGGTTTGCAGCACGGCCGTCTGCTGTTGCAGTTGCCGGCGAATTTCCTTGGAAGCCGTAATATCCAGGGCGGTAATGACGATGCCCTTGCCCTGCCGGATTACTGAGACATCGAGCCACCAGACCCGGTCGTTCATGACGTACTCCCGCTCAAAGCGCTGGGGCTGGTTCTGCTCCCAGGCCTGCACATACCGGCTGAAAATACCGGAGGTCCGGATGTTCGGGAAAATCTCCAGCATGGTCGACTGCCGGAGCTGCCCGGGTAGTAAGCCCGAATACTCCGATGCTTTCTGATTTCCCCAGACATACTGGAAGTCGATCACCTGCTCGTCCTGGAAAATCGGTTCGCAATACAGAATAGCCGTCATGGCCCCTTCCTGAATGTAGGAGAGCACCTGAGCGGGGTCAAGAGCGGTTAAGGGCATAGGCACTGTTGCTTACGGGCAGCACCGGTAGGGAGTACCACCCAAAATCGGTTATGTTACAATATTGCGCCTGATCTGCGTAAAAAGCAACAAAGAGCTACTTTTGCCGACAATGGAATTATTAATTCTATTTTCCTGCCAGAATCCTGTTTCTTTAACCAGCTATATACCCACAAACGGTTCAAAGTTGTCGCCGTGCAGAATATCCGTTTGCGCGGGCGAATAGCTTTGGAGGAACGTCTGCGAAAAACGGGCTTTGGCGTTGGGATTCCACTTGAACTCAAAGGCCCGGAAACTCCCGTCGCTTTCTTCTATGTAATCGATCCCCTGCTGGTAGGTGCGCCAGAAGATAGTCCGAACCCATTGCTGGTGGTAATGCAGGTATTTCTGCCGTTCGCTGACCAGAAAGTTCTCCCAGAGTGCTCCCACGTCGGCCCGTAGGTTGAGGGGTTTAAAATCGGCCAGTACGGCATTGCGGATACCGTTGTCGTAGAAGTAAATTTTATGGCACAGTCTACGAATTTGTTACGGTCCGTCGCTACGGTCGTCGGGGTCATCGTGGATTTGCCCAAATCTGAAATACGGCTCTTGTCGGATATGATTGGGTGCGGCCAGTAAAAGCGAGGTGACCAGTTCGGCCGCAACTGGACTGAAGAAAAACGCCGTCATCTCAGCATATTCAAGCAGAATCTCATTGCTGACTATCTATACTCCCCGGCTGCGAAGGCGTCGTAGAGCCAGCGATAGGAGCCGTCGCGGGGCACCGACTGAAGCAGGCCATTAACTACTTTCACAGATCGGCTTGGTCTGGCATGACCGCGTCGGCGGACCGCCGGATTTGGCGAAGCTGCTCGGTGCGGTTATCAAATTTCATTTGATCTTCGAGTTGCACGGTAGTCAGTCCTTTTTGTAGCATGGCCTTTTCAGCTCCTTCTTCAAGCCGCGCCCGAAAGTACTGCATCAGCGTTTGGCGCATAGCGAGCAACTCGGCTTCGCTTATCTCAAAGCTAAACGGTTCCAGCAAAGCCAGTTGGGCATTTGTTAATCGTTGCGAAGCGACCATAGCAGATTGACATTTACTCGTACACAAATTTAAGAAAACTGACGCGAATTACTCGGTTCTGTGTTTCTATTGGTAGCATCCCTGCACGGTTAGCCGGGAGGCTTAACCGAACGATAAACAAAAAAGGTTAACCAGTTGCTTTGAAAGTGCCACCTGATTAACCTTGCTGAAATGCGATCCCGTTTGGATTAAAACCTTTGTTGATTATCAGCAAGTTACAATGCACTTCATAAAGAGGTGACGGAATAGGTGACGGAACCGAAAATTATAGAGTGCAGCTATACAGGTAGGTGACGGATTTTCTACCTTTGTTGTGAATCGGGTATCAGGGATGGTACTTGGTTTGGTCATGGCCGGGCGGGTGGTTCCCCCGGCCTAATTTTTTAGCTTTTCGCAAAGATAAAGGCGTTTAAACTGGATTTACGTCATGACCTCGTGTCGGTGTGGTCAATCCATTCCAAACTAAAAGGGTAGCCCATCAAGCTACCCTTTCTTTCAAAGTATACCCCACAAATCAACGTTTTAAACGTTTAACGCCAACTGAATACGGAATGCGGTCTACGTTTAAAAACGGTTTGCCATCCTCGTCCAGGTCGATGTAGCGAATGGCGGACCAGGCTAAGTCCAATGCCTCCTGATGCTCCTTGCCTTCGGCTTTGAGTTTGTGGTAGAAGTCCACCAGTGCCAGGCGTCGGAACCAGAATCCGTTAAATCGCTCGTCCTCGGAGTAAGCCAGGTCTATGACCTGCTGATGCATAGCCGGCTCCATTATGTAGGCGGAGACCGGCGAATCTGTTACGGTAGAGTTCATTTGTGTTATAGATATGTTTAAAGGTGAAAAGTATGTTGGCCGGTCACTGCGTACTAGTCACCATTGCGTAGAGCAACAGCGAAAGAGTCAGGACTTTCACCCTATGCCGGCCAATGTCGTTTAACGTCTTATTCGGGAATGAGCTCTACTTGTTTGGAGTTGAAACAATGATGACTAATACGCACATCAAACATAGCAGTTCACACGAACGAAGGCAAGTTAATGAGCATAAAAAAGAGTGCACCATCGGATAATTCCAAAACCTGTTTAGTAGCCCAGACACTTTCGGTTAGTCACTGATATAAATACCCTCTACTCGGTCGCAGGTTGAACTATAAAATGGAGCCTTTGCACTTCCAGCCAAAGGCCTACCATTTTTGTTTGTAATATAATATCTATACCCACCAGCTTTTAACGGCGCATTTCGGTTATCGGATAGGTAGCCCATACCGTTAGGCTCGAAAGTCCAAATCCATTCATCTTGCCACTTCTTCCAGCGATATCCACCGCGTCCGTCACTTACAACCCAAGTGAGGTGCAGAATCACGGTTTTGGACGATTTATTTGTGACGTTAACCAAACCATCACTTGTACAGACGCCAGCAGCCGCCTTTGTTAAAGTATCAAGACCCACTCCTGTTAGAAGTGTATGTTGAGTCCTAGCCACATTTAAAGTATTTTCACTGTTAGGAGTTGCGACCGAATAGGCTGAGGTTGTATCATATGATTGGGTTGATTCTGAAGGCTTATTTATACCACTTATTACGCCAAAGAATACAGCCAGGAGTATAATACCTGCTACGAAGAGCAAGTCCCTTTGGGAACTTGTTCGAACCGGCGTGGAAGTTTGTTTTGTATTGGCACTGGCATTACTTGTATTTGCGCTGCCGTTTTTTGAGTCAGCCTGTTTATTGTCGGCTTTAAACTTTGCTTCGAAGTCCGTATACAGTTTGTTCTCCAACTGTACCGTTTTTTCAGCAGTCTGTTTTGTCCTGGTGTTTGTAGCAAGTAGCCGTATGGAAATATACTTCTCCATTACGGGCTTCGTGATCACTATGTCTTTGCTGCCTTTCAGAGCCACAACACCTAAATTTGAAATCTCCACTTTGTCAGCATAAAGTACTTCCCAAGTGAGGGTGATTTTCTCCCCAATCACGGCTATTCTGGAAGAATATTTAAAGTCCTTAATGATAGGTGGTCCAACATAGGGATTCTCATTTGAGGATCTACCTGTGTTGTTGTGGGTGTTGCTCGACTGACCATTCGTTGTGTGACCGTTGGTATATCTGGCGTCGAACTGCCTCCGTTTTGCCTGGTCATTTAACGTAGAGTATGCCTCCTGGATGTCTTTAAACCGTTCCTCCCAAAACGGATCACCGTCGTTTTTGTCAGGGTGAAATTTAGTAGCTAGTTTGCGGTAGGCCTGTTTTATCTCCTGGTCCGTAGCTGTACGACTTACACCAAGAATAGAATAATAGTCTTTCATTCTACAGTCGCGTTTTTGTCCTCCGTTAAGTAAGCCTTAATAGCAAAAACCCCGGCGGCCATAAGATCGATTGGTACCCAGGCTCCCTTGCTGTAGAGATAGACCGGAAGAATAGGGTTAAACAGAATGGCAATTAGCAGAAAGATGTACGTAAATATTTTGACCTCAGGCGTGTAAACTTCTTTTGCTGCAACCAACGCACCAATGAATACAGCAATACGCAGAAAGGTATAATAGCCGGATGACTGACGACCCAAGGCCAGAATGAGAAGGACAACACAGCCCCAGTAGAGGTATTTCATAAAATGAGGGTTTAGAACACGGAAATATGACAAATTACTCGATTCTGTGAAATACTTTTGAGCAAACGGCAATTTCCTTACGGAAAACAAAAACGGCTACAGTAGGTCATAAACCCACCGTAGCCGCCAAAACTGACCTGACCTAAGACCTACTCGACTGCCTTCTTCATGATGGCCTCACGCTGTTTCTTCATCGTTTCTGTTGCCTCATCGGACTGTCGGATATAGCTGGTCATCAACTTTTGGTAGAGAGAATTTGGCCCATACTGCATTTCGTGCAGCCTACGATTCTCAATGTTCTGGATTCCCGCAGCCGATAAATTCAGTCCTGCCTGCTGCCGTTGGGCGTCGCGGGCCTGCTGGTTCATGTACTCGGATTGACTGATCGCTAGATCCTGCTGGACGACATTGCCGTACTGCGCGAAGTTCCGTTGACGAGCGGCATTGTCGGCCGCCTGGAGGTGGACCTGCTCAGCCGATCTCTGTTGCTGGAGACGAGCCAAACCAGCAAGGGCAACACCTGGTGAACCGCCCGCAAAGTTTGTCAGGTTCTGGACGCCTGCTCTGTAGTTGTTGGCAATCGCGTTCTGACCGGCTGCAAGTTCATTGGGTGAAAGGCCGGTATTTTGCCGCTGCTCAATTTGACGTCTGTAGTTGAGGTATGAGAAGGGTAAACTGTACGGTTTGGAAGGCTTGCCCGCAATGATAGCCCCCGTCAGGACTCGACCTAAATCAAAGCCATTTTCACCCAGCGTACGAAGGCCTACCGCAGCCTTAGAAGGTTCTGCTGGTGGAGGTGTGCCGGCGGGCTCGATGGGCACCTGCGTAGATTTTCCGGTTGAGTATTCATAGAGCATCCCAATCTCATCACTCGGTCCTGTAGGCATCGGCGGAGGTACCGGGCTATTCGGCATAAACAGACCATCCTCGACAGGTCGGCGGTTGTCTACACGAAGCCCGGGAATCCCGTATGTTGGCGGAGTCGGAACAGGAGCCGTACGTTTAGGCGTTGGTCGCGGTCCTGGATAGAGTGGACGCGCCCCACCCGCAGGTTGCCCGTTGACGGAACCGGCAAGCATAGCAGGTAAACTAGGCCTCGACTGCAAAAAAGCCATTGCATTTGCCGTCTGGACTGGTGTGTTACCTGGTGCAGGAGGGTAGACCGATGAGGGGTTGCCGGCCTGATAGTTGGCGACCGTCTGAGCGACCGACGGGTAAAGGCTGGCCGTAGTCGGAACACCGAGTCGCGCTGCTGACTTCTCGACTCCTGCCGGCGTTGGCGGTATGAGCGTATTCCTTGACTTGTCGATGGTTGGGTAAATAGTGCCGGCCTCCTGAATCAACGTCCGAGCCTTGGCTATCCTGCTCCTCGTTGTCTCTCCTAATAAAGACCTGGAACCACCTACACCGGTAGACCGAAGAATCATCTTAGCCTGACTAAGACGGGTTTGGTAGTCGCGTAAAGCCGTTGGATCTATCTTTAGCCGTTTGGATTCTTCATAGCTCAACTGCCGCTGCTCCATCTTATCCAGTTGCGCCAGGAGTGCCTTTATCTCATCGTCGGGGTTGGCCTCCCCGCCACCAGCAAACATACGGAACACGAATGGCAAGCTGTTATACGGTTGGTTAGTCCCCTGCTGTGTGTCGGTACTGCCCGCCGTTGCCCGCAGGTCCTTATGCGTCAACAGTTCGTTGTACACATGATCCCCGAGTTCCTTCTTTTTGACCTGCTCAGGCTTCACTGAATTCATAATGCGTTTCATGATGCTGTTCGACTGCTGGTCAAAAATGCGTTCATTATAGCGCATAAAACCGTAGGGCTTGCCCGTCATGATGTCAATCATCACAAGGTCCTCTGTTCGGTCGTTTGCCTTGTACGGCAACCTGTCAGCGTTCCCTGCTGTAGCTCCACCCTGACCAAAGTACTGAACCGTGGGTAGTGGGTAGGGTGAGGGTTTGTTCGCCCCAGCGATCAGGCCGGCGCTGCTCTGTAGGGTGTTCTGTAGGCCACCCTGTAACAAGCCGGCATTACCCGTTACCGCCCCGGCGACTGACTGACCCACGCCTATGAGGGTGTTAAACTTCTGCATCCGGATATCTGCATCCTGCTCGATGGCGTTCGCTGTATCGGTCGCGCCATTGTGTAGGGCCAGGCTTCTGGCATCGCGGGCCATGGCCAGAGACGAACCGGGCAGCCACGACGAAATCTTACCCCATGTGTTTGGTTGCCCGCTCCTGTTGTAGCCCATGAGGCTGAGGAGGAGGAGGCTGCCACGGTAAACCTGTGGGTCTACACCGTAGGCGGATTGCTGTTTCTCGGTGGAGAAAAGAGCCATAGTTGATAAAGGTTAAATTGTTGCTGTTACAGGCTTAACCACTTCCGGATTTACCCAGTACTGACCGGGTGCGCGTTTGGTTATAACGCCCTTTTGAGCCAAGGCTAACAGCCCTTTGTTGGCGTAGCTGGCATTGGTGCAGATAACCTCAGCCAACTCGGTCAGAGGAGCATTTACAGACCCGTCAGGCTGTAGACGAGCCGCCAACGCCAATAGGACCCGTATGCCGACAGTAGGCAAAACGGCTACCTGGTGGAGCATGAAGTCTGACGGAGTGAAAGCCGGTACAGTTCGGGCCTGAATCTGAGACTTATACGGGTTCGATTTGTGCATTTGTAACACTCGTGCGCCCATGTCTTATAGTGTGAAAGTGTTAACGTGCTGTGTTTTAGGTAATATAGCAGAATTTCTCATATTTCCGACTGTTGAGGCCGGAGAAGTGGAGAGAAGGACACCCCCAACAAAATAACCCTCACCTGGTCACGGTGTCGTGTTCAACAGAAACACGCCTGTAATGGTACCCGAAAACATCCTTTAAGCCCCCTTGGTGGTCCGGGTCAGTACCTCCTCGATTTGAGGAAGTCGTACGTGCGTGTCTGTGGGGTCTGCCACTCGGCCGCCCCCGGTGTGAACCTTAACTTTCCACTTACCCCCCCGCCTGTTTCGGGATTGGTTCAGCGGGTCCCATTATGGGTGGTAAAAAGAATTCTTTTTCTCCTGCTTTGTCGTTTGACAATTCGGTCTGCGTTGATGGAGGGCCAAGTGAAAGGCAGCCGCAGCCTCAGCAAATGCCCAGGTCGTAAGGCGTACCCTCGTAGTACCGTAGCATCTCCTGTTCTTCCGGCCGCAGCCGGATAACATCACAGGGGTTGAACAAAGGTGACTGCTCGATAGCACGAAGAACACGCCGGCGTAAATGGTTGCGCGGGTTGCTCAGTGCATTGCGTACGTTATGAGCCTGATAATAGGCTTCGTCGTGCTGTTTACGTTTACGCCTGCCCTTGCTGTGACGAGATACCAACTCCTGCAGAACGTCCGACTTCTCCCGCAACGTGACTATACCAAGCTTAGTACCCGTACGTTGGTTCTCGCTGAGGGCGTAGCCAGTCACCACGCAGCAACGAACGCCAGAGGCCGCAGCCGCAGCAGTCGATGAAGTAGAGGAAATAGCAGCAGCAGACATAGCCGCTAACGTACTGGAAGTAGAGCCTTCAACGCCGGATGTTCCACGACTTATATCGACGTTGGGGGACAGGGGCAACGTGTCGAAAAATAACCCTGTACTTAAAGTGTTAATTTTGGACATTTCGCCCTGAAACAAGCCGGTTAATTTTGGACATTTTGGGTCGGTCGATAGGACGGTTTTCCAGTGTTCCACGCGTCTGTCTATAGCAGCTTGCAGCGCGGGAGTGATAGCTGTGAGCTGCTGCCACTTTCCCGAGATCAGATCAGCGGTTTGCTGTTGCCAGTCTTCGCCGGGCCGGTACTTCTGGAGTAAGGCTCTGAACCGTTTCTCCTCGCGTGAGAGTTGTTTGTGGTGCCTGTCGTACTCTCTCCTGTTCTCGGGTGTCAACTTCGGCAAAGCCCAATGTTGATGTCGACGGCCTTCAAGTAATAGTTCCCGCTCCTTGCCTGCCGGAACGGAGGTCTTGTTGATGTCGGGCTCGTCAAAGAGAATGTCTGCGAAGGTCTCCCGCAACATCTGCCCTAAAGCCGGATAGATGTGAGTCGACAACAAGTCAGCGAGTGTATGCAGCTTTATGGCGTTGGCCGTTAAGTGCTCCATGCGGATTACCTTTATCTCAAACCTCAACACCTCGTCGGGTAAGCCATAGTGAAGCCCTTTGTTATAGATCTTCACGATGTAGCGTTGACTCTTGCACTGGTAGTACTGTTTACCGTCTTCCACCTCGGGTTTGAACGGCTTGTTTTTATAGCAAATTAACGCCTTCAGGACACGATCAGCCGGAAAGGGTAGTACCACATTAACGCCAAATTCAACGTTGTTCAGCCGCGAATTGAAAGGGTCAATTCTAAAGGTTTGTACCAACTCGTCTAAGGTGGTCGCAACGCCACTCACGGTGAAGTCATTTCCGTTGTGTAAGCCACCATTGGAAGCCTTGTGGATGCTACCTTTCATCTGGACGTTATATCGTCTGTGGCCTCTGTAGCCACGCTGAGGCCGGAGCGTAAATGTTATGCCGCGGTACGTGTCGGTCCGGTGTTCCGGAGGAACTTCGCCGGTCTGTTCATCAACCGGCAAGAGGAACTTTAAATGTGGGTGGTCGTCTAATAGAAAATCGGCCGAAACATACAGGTCGTCGATTTTTACATGGTCAAACATATAGTCTGCTACTGTGGGGAATGGAGTTGTCAGGGTGTTGTTCAGGGTGCAAGAGAACACAGCCCCCGGCCAGGCAGCTAGAGGCTGTTACGGTCTATCAATGCTCAGGTTGAGCTATAGGAGGCAGAGTTCTGAGATAGGCCCAAACCTCAGCGTAGAACGCCTTTCGCTGCCGTGGCTTAGGAGTGAAGCCGGAAAAGTAAAGAATACGTATAGGTCCTGCCAGGTCGGCCGGCTGCCATACAAACACTACCTCAGCAACGCTCATTCGGGCAACGGGGTCATAGTCGTCACCGCCATATAAGCCTGCGTACGCCAACGGCTTTAAGCCAGAGTAGAATTTACGTTGCCGGTTCTCACTTCGGCCGGTACACAGCGTCCTGATACCCCGGTTAACGTACTCTTGCTTGAACGTAGCTTCGAGTCGTAGTTCTTCAGGCAGACATCCGTTGTCGGAGATAGTAGCCGCCTTGCGGTGCCAGGTGGTAGCAGGGTCGTACGCGTAGTCTATTACGCAGGGCTGGGGAAAGTTGCTCTTCTTGCTCATGGTCCTGCTCTCCTTATGATTGACGACGATACTTAGGAGAATTATCAAGCAGGGCGAGAACATCCTCGCGTTTGTAGCGCACCCGACCATTAATCCGGATAGGCTTAATTATGGCCTTGCGGTCTTCCGTGTCCTTGCTCCATTCGTGGAGGGTCACTAACGACACTCTGGCCAGCCTAGCAAGTTCGTTACGCGTTACATAGTCAGGCAGTTGAGAAGCCGGCTTTTCGGCTGCCGATTTTTTGGTGAGGGCAATTTCAAGCCGCTCGTCAAGTAGTTGGGCCAACTGCTCTACAGTACAGGGGATTGTAATATAAGATTGAAGCATAAACCTGTTTTGCTTTGGTTTATGCAAATTTGATGGCCCTTAATGGGTGTAGTAGGTATGTAGTAGCTACGAGTTTTGCTAAACTTTATCGTTTCTATCTTTAGACCCAACTAAAGGCAAACCTAAATCCTTCTCGGTAATCAAATTATTTACTTTCTCAACCACATCAGGCATATTTAATGGACTCTTTGAGGAGTTATTTAGAAGTCCTGTTACAGCGTTTTTTATATTTGTCCGACTTCTACCTAATAGGATTGATAAAATATCATATTGCTTCTCTATAGGCAGACGGTGGAAGGTACCCGTTAGTACACCACTCTGGTGAGCTAACAGAACCCTCACCATGGCACTCTCCTTGTCTTCTGGCTGATTTTTCTCAGCTTCTTTAGTACTGCCTTTTTTATCCTTAAGTATACCTACCAGATATTCTATTTCGTCGAGCGGAGAGAGGGTATAAGAGTAAACAGTCAACAAGGCGTCGAGATTAACTTGTAATGTAGCCACATCACCCACTAACAGTATTAAGTATTTTAAGTGTAGAGCTTTAAGTTGTGCGTCGAAATCAGACTTTAACTCTTGTAGCTTTTTACACTCTTCTAAGAATTCGTCTGCATTATCGAGATTTACGTAAGCTAAAAATTTATCTACCTGAGAACATAAATCTTTAATCAGAAATAGGTGGTAGGTCAGTTCTTTTTTAGGATATGTTCAATGAAGTGTGTCATGGTTTAAATTTTCATGTAAGGCTTCACACGGTCTCCAAATAAAATGACCAGTTGCTGCACCGTCAACGACCAGTTCGCTAAGGGCTTTTGCCACTTCTCCAT
>NZ_BAABHB010000021.1:0-44104 GCF_039541875.1 Nibrella viscosa
TGGACGCGGATATATCATCAACTCAGCCAGGAGGGCTTAGTTGATGTAAATCGGCTGGATAGGGTGGATTGGCAGTTCTGGCAGCGTAGAGCTGCCTAAGCATAGATATTAACTGCTCAAAGTATTAAAATGTGATAAACGCGAATTCAATATTGAAAACATTTCGACCGCTAAAATGTGCTTCATAATCTAGTATGTATCAGTCTCCACTGCCCTCGCCCCATTCTCCGCCAGCGCCTGAACGCCCGTCAGCAACGTAGCAAAACGCTCGTCTTTGGTCAAGCCTTTTTTGTAGCGACCGTAAATCTGCTGGATAACCACGGCATTCTTAAAAAGTCCGAATACGTAGTAGAACAACAGGTTAGATACATCACGGCCGCTGCGTTCGGCGTAGCGGTTGGCAAACTCCTGCCGGGTGAGGTTGCCGGGCAGCCACGTCAGGTTAAAAGACTTCTCGAAAGGGCCGTCATTGGCCTCTGCCCAGTAGGATAAGGCAGTGCCCACATCCATCAACGGGTCGCCAACGGTGGTCATTTCCCAGTCCAGCACCGCCTGTATGTCGGTCAGGTCGTCGGGATTGAGCACGACGTTATCGTATTTGTAATCGTTGTGGATGAGCGTCGGTGGGTTCTCGGCAGGCAGGGTATCCGTCAGCCAGCGGGCGAGTTGGTCCATAGTGGGCAGGTCGTCGGTTTGGGCCGCCAGGTAGCGTTTGTGCCAACCCTCTACCTGCCGCCGGATATAACCCTCCGGCTTACCAAGATTTATCAGACCCGTCTGGTGAATATCAATCGCGTGCAGATTAACCAGATTATCGACCAGTGCCTCGGAGAGTTGGCGCATCTGCTCCGCCGGCAGGTTTAGCTTAGGAGCCATATACGCCCGCAGGATGATACCCGGCACCCGCTCCATCACGTAAAATGGGCACCCAATCACCGACTCGTCTTCGCAGAACACCACCGGCTCCGGAATTTTGGTATAGCCGGCTGCTTTCAGCATCGACAGCACCCGAAACTCACGGCCCATATCGTGCCCGCCCTTTATTTCCTTCGCCCCAAAAGGCGGCCGACGCAGCACATACTCCGGGCCATCTGTTTTCAGCAGATACGTCAGATTAGAATACCCGCCGGGAAACTGGGCAATGTCCGTTATAGGGCCAAAACCCGGCACCTGAGTATTCAGGTATGCCTGTAAGGCCTCTTTGTCCAGTTCTTCGCCGGAGCGAATGGTAGTGGGAATATCGGGTTTGAGGTTGGTCATGAACTACGCTCTTGTTGCCGCCATATCAGTTGCTTTTTTCTTTACATCCAGCCCATATCCTTTCATAATACTGCGGGCCAGGGCAGATTTGTGTACTTCGTCGGCACCGTCGTAGATGCGGGCACCGCGCTCGTGGCGGTAATACCAGGCCAGCAGAATATCGTCGGTGATACCCATAGCACCGTAGGTTTGAATGGCGCGGTCCACGACTTTGAGCATAATGTTGGCTACGAAGAATTTGATAGCCGAAATCTCGTTGCGTACAGCGGCCGCACCGAACTGGTCAATCTGGTGGGCAGTACGCAGCACCATCATACGGGCGGCATCAATCTCGGCCCGGCTCTCGGCAATGAAGCCCTGGATAAACTGCTTCTCGCCCAGCATCACGCCCGGTTCAATCTCGCGGGTAGCGGCCCGGCGGCACATCAGGTCGAAGCACCGTTCGCTGATGCCGACCCAGCGCATGCAGTGGTGAATGCGGCCGGGGCCTAATCGTTCCTGAGCCAGCGTAAAGCCCATGCCCTCACCCCCAATTAGGTTGGAGACCGGCACCCGCACCTCATTGTACTTCACCTCGGCATGACTACCCCAATGATCGCTGGGGTCACCCATGATGGAGATGTTACGCACCAGCTCGAAACCCGGCGTATCGGTCGGCACCAGAATCATGCTGGCCCGGCGGTGCGGAGCCGCGTCGGGGTTGGTCACGGCCATCACAATGGCAAAAGCCGCACCATCGGCCGAACTGGTAAACCATTTATGGCCATTTATCACGTACTCATCCCCGTCGCGCACGGCGGTGGTACCCAACCGTGTTGGGTTGGACCCGGCAAACTCCGGCTCGGTCATGGAGAAGCAACTCCGGATATGGCCTTCTTTGAGCGGCTCCAGGTATTGGCGCTTGAGGTCGTCGGGCGCGTATTTATGCATCAGCTCCATATTGCCGATGTCCGGTGCCTGGCAGTTGAAAGTATAATGCCCGAACGGGCTATAGGCCAATACCTCGCTCACCTGCCCGAATTCGCAAAGGGTGAGGCCCAGACCGCCTTCGTCTGCGCTATGCTGCAAGCCCCACAAACCGGCTTTCTTGACCAGTTCGCGTTTCTGGTCCAGAATACGGGCTACGGTCGAGAAGTGGCCGGTCAGGTGCTCGGCATTTTCGAGCGGAATCAGTTCATTTTCGACAAACTCCCGAATGCGCGGGATGAGGTCGCGGGTCTGATCAGTAGAAAAAATATCGTTCATGCTGGTTTTACTGCCGATGAAGCAGATACAGGCGACAAGTTAGTTTACTTAAATACCACAATCAACACCGCCCCGGTAACCATAATGGCGGCTCCGACGAGTTTCTGCACAATGTTTCGTTCCTTGAAAAACTGGTAGCCGAACAACACACTCAGCAGCGCCGACGTCTGGAATAGCGCCAGGGCATACCCGACCTGCGTACCGCCGAAGGCCACATTCGTCGAAAACTGCATCAGCCCCACCGACAGAAACAGGGCCAGGTACGTAATTTTCTGCGAAGACAGCAGCCGTACCTGCTCCTTCCAGTTCCCGCGCAGGGCCAGCACAATCCACAGCAATGTCAGGATAAAGCCCAGCACGCACCAGAAAACAAACACGGTTACGGGCGACGACAGCAGCATGGCTTTTTTGATAAAAACCGCTTCAATGGCCGAGCAGACCAGTGCCGCCAGCCGGTATTGAATTTCCGGTTGTTTCAGCAGCGCCCAGCTAAAGCCCGGCCCGCGCCGGCCCGAATCCAAGACAAAGTAGCTCCCTACCACAATGAGTACGACGCCCAGCGTACCGGCCCAACTGGGTATTTCATTGAGCAGAATAATACCGAAGACAATACTCACGACTGCCTTGTAGGCATTAATCGGCCCCAGCACCGACAGGTCACCTGTTTTGAGGGCCTTTACCAGAAAGACGTTGCCGAGTACGGCCAGTAAACTGATGATAATCGCATTCCACCAGAAGGCAGCCGGCAGCGCAGAAAAGTTAATTTCCTGCCAGAAGAACAGACATAGCACACTCAGAAAGCCATACGTAGCGGAGGTAATAAACAAGGGCTCCGCCGAGCGTTGCGTCAACTGTTTCTGGAAGACATTCGACAGCGGGTTCGATACAATCCGGACGATGATGGCGAGGGATGTGAGGGTGAGGATAGTCAACAGCATATTAAAACCATTCGTTTTGCATTGTCACCGTTACCCGGTCGGCGGAGAGCAGCCGCCGGGATAGCGCGTGGATTTTCACTAATTCGTATTCATAAAAATAACGGGCGGCCATGCGTTTTCCCTGATAAAAGTTTCGGTCGTCTTCGTGGGCGTCGGATAATGCCTGCTGGGAAATAATAGTTTGCCGGAGCCACTGCCAGGCTATCACAACAATGCCGAACAACTCCAGGTACAGTGTCGCATCGGCCAGGAAGGCTTCGGTATCAGACGGGGCTACGCTAAGCAGGTGTTGGGTAACATTGTCCAGTATTCCCAAAGCCGCACTAAGCTGGTCACTCAGGGCGCTGCCTTCCGGAGATGCCTGTGTCGCAATTATATCTTTTTGAATTTCAGCCAGCAGGAGCGTCACGGCTTTGCCGTTTTGCATGATTACCTTCCGGCCCAGCAAATCAAGACCGTGAATACCGGTTGTTCCTTCGTGGATAGGATGAATGCGGGCTTCGCGGTAAAACTGCTCCACCGGAAAGTCGGTGGTGTAGCCGGCACCACCGAGAATCTGCACGGCTGCGCTGGTGGTCAGGCAACCCATCTCCGAAGGATACGATTTGGCAATGGGTGTCAGCAAATCGAGTAGCAGAGCCGCATTTTCCTGCTCGTCACCCTCGGCGGCATGCACCAGATCGGCATAATAGCTGCATTGTAGCAATAGCCCCAGCGAGCCTTCCAACACTGCTTTCTGGAACAGCAGCATTCGCTTAACATCGGCGTGGCAGATAATGGGTACCTGCGGTTTGCTCGGGTCTTTTTCGGCGATGAGTCTGCCCTGCGGGCGTTCGCGGGCATATTCCAGTGACGCATAGTATGCTGCCGTACCGATGGATACGGCATTCATCCCTACCCCCACGCGGGCTTCGTTCATCATCTGGAACATGTAGCTGAGGCCCTTGTGTGGCTCGCCAACCAGATATCCGATGCAGCCATCGTTGGAGCCCACCATCAGGTGGGCAATGGGTGCGCCCTTGTAACCCATTTTGTGGTAAACGCCTGCGGTCAGCACATCGTTAACGAGTAGCCGGCCATTCTCCGGGCGCTTCTGTGGTACGGCAAACAGCGATATACCCTTTGCGCCCACCGGTCCGCCTTTGATTTTGGCTAGCATCAAATGAACAACGTTCTCACAGGCATCATGGTCGCCGGCCGAGATATATATCTTCTGTCCCCTAATTTTGTAAGTCCCCGGTTGATCAGTAGGCTCGGCGGTAGTGGTAATGTCGGAGAGCGAGCTACCCGCATCAGGCTCGGTCAGGGCCATGGTTCCCTGCCAGCGTCCGGCATACATATTTGGGGTAAAGGTGTCGATGAGTTCCGGAGAACCGAAGCTGCGTAGCAGATTAGCGGCTCCGGTAGTCAGAAACGGAAATACGCTGGCCGAATAATTGGCCGCGCCAAAGATAAAGGTAGCAGCATTCAGGATAGTGGCCGGAAGTTGCTGCCCACCTTCTTCGTACGAAAACGGCGCATTAATCCAGCCGTCCTCGCCAAACCGCCGGATGATGGAGGCCAGGCCGGGATGCACCCGGATTTTACCATCGACCAGTTGCGGCTCCTGCCGGTCCATCTCTGTCAGCAGCGGTTTCAGCAGCGACCCGGCAATCTGTCCGGCCGCATCGAGCACCATATCAAATGACTCCCGGTTGTGGTCCTGAAAGTAGGGGAATTGCGTCAACTGCTCCGCATTCAGCACTTCGTATAGGTGAAAGGCCAGATCACGTTTGGAATAAAACTGGTTCGCCATGAGTTATAGGTTAAATTTTCCGGGCCTTATCCGGCCGTCAGGCCGCCATCCATCTGAATAGCCTGACCGGTGCAGAAGGCATTTTCGTCGGAACACAGCCACAGAATTGCCTGCGCAATCTCTTCCGGCTGACCGAAACGGCCAATAGGAATAACCCGGCGCATCCGTTCTTCCATACCCGGTGCTCTATTCATCAAATCATGCACCATGCCCGAATGCGTATAGACCGGACAAACAGCATTGACCCGGATATTCTGCCGAACATATTCCAGCGCAGCTGTTTTGGTCAATCCCAGTACGCCATGTTTAGCGGCACTGTAAGGGGCCCCGTTAGGCATACCCCGCACGCCGGCAATCGACGAAATATTCACAATTTTGCCTCCGCCCTGCGTCAGCATCTGGCGGATTTCGGCCTGCATGCAGTAAAAGACACCACTCAGGTTTACCGCCAGCATGCGGTTCCAATCGTCCAGGGTCTGGTCAAGTAGTTTTGCGAAAGCCCCACCGATACCGGCATTGTTGATGCCAATGTCGAGCCGACCGTAGGTCTTTACCGTCTGCCGGATAAGTGCTTCCACCTCATTGGGGTCGGCGACGTTGCAGGAGATAAACGTTGCCTGGCCTCCGGCCTCCTGAATCATGGTAACTGTTTCCTGCCCGCCTTCGGCATTCACGTCGGATACGACCACGGCCGCCCCCTGTTGAGCAAATGCCAGCGCAGTGGCCTGGCCAATCCCTGAAGCAGCTCCGGTTACAATGGCTACCTGATTACTGAACGTAGTCATATCTATGGGTCATCAATTCGTTTCGAAAATAGCGTTATTTTACAGACACTATGCGTACCCTCTGGCATTATCTGCGCACCCACCTGCAAACTGATTTCCGGACTGACCTCTACCTGACCACAGCCCTGTATGCTGCAGTATTAATCGCCATCAACTATTGGCTGGACTTTGAAGACAGCATCATTGACAACTACCGGGGCAGTTATATGCGTCCGCTCCTGTATTTCTGCCTGTACGCGGTCGCTTATTACGGGGGTGTGCTCATCTGGACGTACTTCCATCGGCAGCCGGATGTGCTCCGCCGGCCACGGTTCTGGACACACACATTATTCGGTCTGGCTGTATACTCGTATTATGCCGGCTTTTACGGCTATGTGTCCTGGAGTGAGCAACTATTCGGTGGGAAGATTTACATATTCGCTTACCGTTGCCTCAGCAACCTGCACTCCATTATTACCGTGGCGCTGCCGCTGTACCTGTACTACCGGCTGTGGGACCGTGAGCATACCGGCTTTTATGGGCTTCGGCCAAAGCGAGCGGGCCTTCAGATGTACGCTGGTCTGCTGCTGCTTATGGTGCCGCTTATAACCTGGGCCTCCTTCCAGTCCGACTTTCTCAGCTTCTACCCAAGTTATAAAGACACCAACGCCAATGAATTTTTCAACGTCCCGGAGTGGGTAACGGCCCTCATTTTTGAACTCTCCTATGGCTGGGATTTTATACCGACCGAACTGATGTTTCGTGGTTTTCTGGTGATTGGCCTTAGCCGGTTGTTAGGTCCCGGCACGGTGCTGCCGATGATTGTGGTGTATTCGAGTATTCACTTCGGCAAACCGCTGGGCGAAACCATATCCTCCCTGGTTGGCGGGTATTTGCTGGGTGTTTTCGCCTTGTACAGCCGAAGCATCTGGGGTGGGGTACTCATTCACCTCGGCGTGGCCTGGCTGATGGAACTGGCCGCCTTCCTGCAACTGTACTTCCGCAGCTAAATGGTTGCATTTTGTTTAAACGTTAAATCCTGCACCCTTTACCATAATTTTTTGTACTCTCCGGTTATTAGAAAATTTTATTTGGCTTCTTAATAAATTCTAATGCTTCTGAGTAGGTTTCCGTAAATTTTCCTTACAACTTTGATCTAACTTGTCAAATTGTTAACGGCTCTTCCAACGGCTTATGCAACCGTTAAACAGCGTACTGACCGAACCGACAACAACCGTATTAGGGCGTGGCATCCAATACATCGGCATCGGTAAACACGGTAGCAAACCCTTACCCACCGAACTACTCCAGGAGTGCAGGCAGGCGCTGCTATCTCCTGATACTGACCCTCTCCAGAAAGGCGCGTTTATTGGTGCGCTCATCACCAAAGGCCCCACCGACGAGGAGCGGCAACTCGAAACGGTTTTTGGCCGGGGCGCTTTCTCGCACCCAACTTTTCTGATAAACAGGCTCTGCCCCGAACTGCCGACCCGGCTACTGCCTATCGGCACTAAGCTGCTACGCGGGCATACGCTCCGCACCAGTGAAGCACACCAGTTAGGTACGTACCTGTTTTCTGATGAACAAGGCCCAGATGCGTCCTGCGAGACCTTCCGCGCCATGGCGGCCAGTATTATGCGGGTACGTCACGAAACCAACGACGAGTACAAAGGGCTGTACGAGGCCGCCATGGAGACGATTACGCCCGGTTTTCAGCAGCCGGCCAACGTTAAGCAAACGCTCATCCAACTGGCCGAGCCATTCGACGGCGTAGCGCATTCGTACCTGATTACCCCGCTGCTGGCCAATCACCTGCAAAAGCGAGGCTACGGCGTTATATCCTCCGTCGGCCGCACGGCCGGACCCAAATACGGTGTAAACGCCCACGACCTTTATCTGTACCTAGGGTGCCCAATGCTCCAGAGCAACCACGAACTCTACACGCCTGAAGAACCCTTTGGCTGGGTACTCGACCAGAAAGCCCTTTCCCCGGCGCTCGACCGCTGGGTTGATCGTCGACGCGCCATGATTAAACGGCCGTTTCTGGCGACGCTCGAAAAAGTTTTAAACCCCTGCCATGCCCGCGTGCTGGTTACGTCGGTTTTTCACATCAACTACCAGATGAAAATGGCGGAACTGGCCCTGATGGCGGGCTTTGACGCGGTGGTAGTCATGAAACGGGGACTGGAAGGCAGCCTGGCCATATCAACCGCCCGCGCCAGTGGTATTCTGTGTGCCGTGCGGACGGAGAGCAATCATCTCTTCTTCCAGCATTTCGATGCCAGCCTGCCGGTATTCAACCCCTACCGCACCGAGACCGACGAGGATGTAGCTCCGCTTCAGGTAACGGATAATGTCCGGCTGGTACGGCAGTACCTCAAAACCAAAGAGACGGGCCATGCTGATTTCGACAACCGCGTCCGGTTGACATGCCTGATGCTCGACCGGGGGATGGAGTGGATTGCCGGTCAGCTTAAGTAAGAGAACACACCCGGTTTTGCTACCTTTGCCCCGTGCCTGTACCACCGGGCACCTGCTGATTCATGCTTAAAATCGCACCACGGTTCTATCCGCTTGTCTTACTGTTTCTTGGTATTCTGTTCTATATACCTTTTCTGGGACGGGTTCACCTGTTCGACTGGGACGAAATAAACTTCGCCGAATCGGCGCGGGAGATGCTGGTGACCGGCAACTTTACCCGTGTACAGATCAACTTTGAGCCGTTCTGGGAAAAGCCGCCCCTGTTCTTCTGGATGCAGGCCACAGCGATGAACGCCTTCGGTATCGGGGAGTTTGCGGCCCGTTTCCCGAATGCGATTATAGGCATTTGTACCCTGGTCGTCCTGTACCTCATCGGCCAACGGCTTTACACTCCGCCATTCGGATTGCTTTGGGCGATGGGGTATCTGGGCTCCTTTACGCCCCACCTCTACTTCAAATCCGGCATTATCGACCCTACCTTTAATTTCTTCATCTTCATGGGCGTCTGGTATCTGGTCAATGCCGTTGCTGCCTATAGTTCGTCCCGCGCCACTCGCTATTCAGCCCTGTCCGGATTATTCATTGGCCTGGCCGTGCTGACCAAAGGACCGGTTGGCGGACTGCTGCCGGGATTAACGTTTCTGATCTACTGGGGTCTCCAGCGCTTCCGCCCTATTCTGAGTTTCCGAAATGGACTTCTGCTGGCAGGCTGTGCGCTTGTAGTCGCATCACTCTGGTTTGGACTGGAGCTGGCGCAGAATGGCTGGTGGTTTTTTCAGGAGTTTATCGATTACCAGATTCGCCTGTTCATGACACCCGATGCCGGCCACGCGCAGCCGTTCTTTTACCATTTTGTGGTGGTGTTGCTGGGCTGCTTTCCCATTTCGGTACTGGCCATTCGCTACATCACCGTCTGGAAAGCGGCTCCCGCTTCTGACACAACGGAACCAGTGAATGGCGAGTTGTTCCGGCAGTGGATGGTGATTCTTTTCTGGGTGGTGATGATTCTGTTCTCCATCGTCCGGACAAAGATTGTCCACTACTCATCCATGGCCTGGTTCCCGGTATCGTACCTGGCGGCATACCATCTGCATCAGTACCTGACCGGGAAGATTAGCTGGAACCGCTGGACAACCATCGGACTTATCGTGCTGGGAGCTATTTGGGGAATACTGCTGGCGGCCGTGCCCCTCGTGGGTATGAATGCGCCGGCGCTTACCCCCTATATCAATGATCCCTTTGCCGTAGCCAACCTGCAGGCTCCCGTATATTGGGCGGGCTGGGAGTGGCTGATCGGTCTGTTGTACGGCGTTGCCATTATCTGGTGGATTATACGCGTGCCACGTGTCGGTTTCCGGGCCATAACCGGTCTTTATCTGACTACCGCTGTCTGCCTGCTCATCTATCTGGCGCAGGTGGTACCCAAAATTGAGCAATACACCCAGGGCACCGTTATCGACTTTTACCAGGCCAAACAGGGTCAAAATGTATACGTCGAACCCATTGGCTACAAGAGCTACGCCCAGCTTTTCTACTTTCGGAAAACGCCACCGGTGAATCCGAAAACCCGCGACGAAAATTACCTGCTGAACGGGCCGGTTGATAAGCCGACATTCCTGATTACGAAAATTACGTCGGCGGAAGATTACCGCTACAACCCGAATCTGGAGCTGATCAGTGAGGAAAATGGTTTTGTCTTTTTCCGCCGAAAAGTGTTCAGGTAAAATTGCCGGTTACAAATCGCCCATACTGTCGGTTCGCTCTTTAAGCCGGCGACGCTCACGCCATTGATTAAAGTAGTAGAATACCAGCAAGGAGGTCAGCGTTCCTACAACAGAGCCGGCGTATACATCTTCCACAAAATGCTGGAACAGATAAACGCGGGAGTAGCCAACCAGCATAGCGATAATCGCCAGCACCCAACCCCGGCTTTTCCGTTCGTCGAGCATCGCCAGCAGGCTGAACACGGCAAAAGCCGTTATGGTATGGCCGGACGGAAAACTGTTGTAGCTGAAAATATTAAGGCCCTTTATAGCGTGGTATTGCCAGTTAGAATGTTCAAAATACTTTAGCGGCCGTAAATTATCCGGAAATACTACCCGCTTCAGAAAAATAGACGTCAGCGACGAGATTACAAAACTACCCGCAGCCAGAATGCCCATCCACCACGACCGGATGAACAGAATAACCACAACAATAACAGCAAAAGCCCCATCGCCAAGATAGGTCACATTGTCGAAAAAGACGTCAGCCCAGGATGTGTTATAGGTATTTACCCATCGAATGAGTTCTTCCTTGGTATAGATCAGTTGCAGGATTCCTACCACCACCAGCGCTACCAAATAAGTCCAAAAGAACGCTCGGTTCTTACGTATTAATTCGATCATTCCCTTTGATCAGTCAATTAGTAACCTCTCCGACTCCGTAAACCGAACCTTTAGCTCACGGGCAGCTGCGTAAATCGGGTCTGCCAGATGGCCCAGGCCCGTTACGTCCGACATACAATCACTCACCACTACTAGTTTCGGCAATAAGCCCGGCGCAAAGTCCATTACTTGCTTCAGGCTGTTCGCTACGCAATGCGACTTAGCCTCACCCATCAGGTACACAGTATCAAAACGCTCCAGGTCGGCAATCAGGTCGGTGTTGAGCTGGGTTTCCGGCACGGCGGGGTCCGGCACCTGCGCCCGAAAGATACCGAAGTGCTCCGAAAGCGGGTGAACCCCCTTCTGTACGGCTTTGTAATCTACCTCCCGCTGCCGCGACCAGTCTTTCAGCGCATCCAGCAGCGTATCGTGCAGGGCCGCCCCTTTGGAGCCAATCAGACAGTGTTCGGGCCAGATGTAATGTTCAAACTGCCCGTCTGCTTCCAGGTCACGGACATACTGCCGGGCTTTCTCGGCGGCAAAGCGGGGCATCCATTTTCCGGCTTCTACCTCGGCGTAAGTAATGCGGGTAAACGGATGCGGGTGATTGCCCTGCTCGTCGTGCCAGAACAGCGGGTGGGCAATGTCCAGCAGTTTATGCGTATCCAGCGTCACCACAATATGGTCGATTCGGTCCCTATAGCGTCGAATCAGGTTCGCCATTCGGTCGACATCCTGCTCTGCTCCCGGCACAAACAGGGCACCGTTTGGGTGGCAGAAGTCGTATTGGGTATCGATAATGAGCAGCGCGTTTTTCGTATTATTCATAGCATCGTACTTACCTCAAAGGCGTTTCAAACTTAACAACTATTCCGACGTCTATGCTTATAAACTCATTTTCTTCAGCCGGTTCTTTCTTGATTCACAAAAGGTTCGTATCTTTGCGGTCTTATTTTACGGAGGACAGAGGTGGAGACCGAATTGCGTAAATACGACATCAACATCTTTGGGCTGGAGAACAAGCGCTATGAGTTCGATTTTGAATCAGGCGACAAGTTCTTCGAGGCTATGGATCAGGAGCTTATCCAGAAGGGCAACTTTAAAACCCACCTGACGCTGGATAAGTCGGAGACCATGATTCAGCTCAACTTTCACATCACAGGGCAGGTAGAACTGACCTGCGACCGGAGCCTCGATACGTTCGATGAGCCTATCGACATCCGGCAGAAGCACGTGCTGAAGTTCTCAGACCATAACGAAGAACTGACCGACGAGATCGAGTTGATTCTGCGCAATACACCGGTTATCAATGTGGCCCGGTACATTTTCGATTTCATTGGCCTGTCGCTGCCGATGAAAAAACTGCACCCCCGCTTCCGGGAGGAAGAAGAGCAGGAGGCCGACGACGAAACCGAAGGCAAACTGATTTATCGCTCCGACGCGGATCAGACGGATGATGACCAGGCACCGATTGACCCGCGCTGGGAAGCGTTGAAAAAATTGAACAACAACTAAATGCCTGAGCGCGTACCGACCGTACCGGCAGCTCAGGACCTGATTGATAACTGAATACTGTAAACTGCAAACTGATAATACAAAATGGCACATCCCAAACGCAGACACTCGAAAACCCGGCGTGATAAGCGTAGAACGCATTATAAAGCAACGGCCGTAACGCTCGCGACCGACGCAACTACGGGCGAAGTGCATCAGCGCCACCATGCTCACGTATTTGAGGGTAACCTTTATTACAAGGGCAAAATGGTTGTTGAGAACTACGCTCCGACTGTATAAGGCAGGCTTAACGCCCCACAAGCGGGCTCTGATTAAAAAGTATTTCGCAGGAGTCTGACCGAAAGATGAGTGCGGAATACTTTTTTATTGCCGGTGACCTCTCTATTTTTACACGATTTTTAGAAGTGCGTTTTTGAACGAATTGTCAATGAAAATTGCAGTAGACGCTATGGGTGGCGATTTCGCTCCTGAAGCTATCGTGGAAGGAGTAGTAATGGCCGCAGCCGGATTGCCGGAAAATGTGCAGATTGTATTGGTTGGGAAGCAAGCCGTAGTAGAAGAATTAATACACAAATACGCATCCGCGTCGGGTACGTCGGTAAACGCTATTGAGGTAGTCAACGCCGATGATGTGATTGAGATGGGCGAACATCCGACGAAAGCCCTCTCCCAGAAGCCCAATTCCAGCATCGGAGTTGGGTTTAAGCTTTTAAAGGAGAAGCAGGTCGATGCGTTCTGCTCCGCTGGTAACACAGGGGCCATGCACGTAGGTGCGCTGTTCAGCATCAAGGCCATTGAAGGCATTCTGCGGCCCTGCATTGCGGGCTTTGTACCGCAGAAAGCCGGTGGGTATGCCGTCATGCTCGACATTGGTGCCAACGCCGACTGCAAGCCCGAAATGCTGGCCCAGTTTGGCGAAATCGGCTCCATTTATGCCCAGTACACCCTGGGCATTGATAAACCGAGAGTGGCACTGATGAACATCGGCTCCGAAGAGCAGAAGGGTTCTCTGATTGCCCAGGCCGCTTACCAATTGATGAAAGACAGCCGCAAAATTAACTTTGTGGGCAACATTGAAGGCGGTGACCTGTTTGTAAATGCCGCCGATGTGATTGTGACCGATGGCTTTGTGGGTAACATCGTCTTTAAGTTTGGTGAGTCGCTGTACCCGCTGATGCTCGAACGGGGTATTCGGGATGAATTTATCGACAAAACCAACTACGAAGCCGTAGGCGGCAGCCCCATTATCGGCGTAAACGGCAACGTAATTATTGCGCACGGTATTTCATCGGCGCTGGCCATCAAAAATATGATCAATCTGGCTGTCCGGCAGGTTGAATCAGACGCTTATACAAAGATTGCACAAGCCCTCAGCTAGTTGAGCCGGGCTTTTTTTATGTGAATACGTACCCCCGAAACATGACCACCAGAGCTGCGATTACCGGAATTCACGCTCATGTACCGGACTATGTGCTAACAAACGCTGAGTTGGAGCGCATGGTGGAAACCAACGACGAATGGATTACCACCCGAACGGGCATTAAGGAACGCCGGATTCTGAAAGGAGAAGGAATGGGCACCTCGCACATGGCCGCCAAAGCGGTTGAGGGCCTGCTCGAAAAGACAAATACCAAACCGGAGGAAGTAGACCTGCTTATCTGCGCCACCACTACTCCCGATTTTGTATTTCCGGCCACGGCTAACTTGATTTGCGACATGGTGGGCATTCGTAATATAGGCAGCTTTGATATTCAGGCCGCCTGTTCGGGCTTTGTTTACGCGCTGACTATCGGCACGCAGTTTATTGAAACGGGTAAATACCAGAAGGTCATCGTAGTCGGTGCCGATAAAATGTCGGCGATTGTCGATTATACCGACCGGACAACCTGTGTACTGTTCGGCGACGGGGCCGGTGCGGTGATGCTGGAACCGAATACGGACGGGTATGGCGTTTTAGATTCCATTCTGCGGTCTGACGGCGTGGGGCAGCACCACCTGTTCCAGAAAGCAGGCGGCAGCCGCTACCCGGCTACGCACGAGACAGTGGAGAAGCGCTGGCATTATGCCTATCAGGATGGGCCATCGGTATTTAAGTTTGCCGTGAAGAACATGGCCGACGTATCCGCCGAAATCATGGAGCGTAACAACCTGAACGGGGAAGACGTTGCATGGCTGGTGCCGCATCAGGCCAACAAACGCATTATTGATGCTACAGCCAACCGCATGGGCATTGATGCCGATAAGGTGATGCTGAATATTCATAAATACGGCAATACCACGGCGGCTACCATTCCACTCTGCCTGTACGATTACCAGTCGCAGCTGAAAAAAGGCGATAATCTGGTGCTGGCAGCTTTCGGCGGAGGTTTTACGTGGGGTGCCGTTTATGTGAAATGGGCTTTTTAATCTGAATACCTATTGGGTATCCTGGCCCGATACTTTTATACATTTTTCTTTACTTTGAGTTATGGCAACGACCGCAGACATCCGCAATGGATTGGTACTCAACTTCAACAACGACCTATTCCAGATTATCGAATTTCAGCACGTGAAACCCGGTAAGGGAGCCGCTTTTGTGCGTACGAAACTGAAAAGTTTGACGTCGGGTAAAGTGCTGGACAATACCTTCAACTCGGGGGTAACCATTTATCCGGTACGCGTAGAACGCCGGAAATACCAGTACCTCTACAAAGATGAGGCCGGCTACAACTTCATGGACAACGACACATTTGATCAGGTTAACCTCGACGAGAAACTGATTGAAGGTGCCGACCTGATGAAAGAAGGCCAGGAAGTAGAGATTCTGATTAACGCCGAGACTGAAACCCCGCTGACGTGTGAACTGCCGCCGTTTGTCGAACTCGAAGTCACTTATGCGGAGCCCGGCCTTCGGGGCGATACCGCAAACAGCCCCAAAAAGCGGGTTGAAGTAGAAACCGGGGCCAAAATTATGGTGCCCCTCTTCATTGAGCAAGGCGAGAAAATTCGGGTCGACACCCGCACATACGATTATGTAGAACGAGTAAAGTAAGGTAATAGTCGATGGTCGTTAGTCGCTAGTTGTTAGCAAATTCGGCGTCAGCCACTATTGACTAACGACTAGCGACTAGCGACTAAACCCAACAACTATGGATACCAAAGACATTCAACGACTAATTGACTTCATCGCCCAGTCGGGGCTGGATGAGGTGAACATCGAAACCTCCGACCTGAAAATCAGCGTGAAGCGCTATGGCTTAGGTGCTCCGGCCGGTCAGCAACAGGCTTCGGCTCCGGCGACTATGCCGGCTCCGGTTCAGCAATCAGCTCCGCAACAAAGCGCTCCGGCTCCAGCGGCACCCGCAGCCGCACCGGCCCCGGAAAAAAAGGCCGATACCTCAAATTACATCACCATCAAGTCGCCGATGATTGGTACGTTCTACCGCTCATCAGGCCCGGATTCGGCATCGTTTGTAGAGCTGGGTGACGAGGTGAAGCCCGGTAAGGTAGTGTGTATTATCGAAGCCATGAAACTCTTCAACGAAATCGAGTCGGAAGTTTCGGGCCGTATCGTACGCGTACTCGTGGAGAATGCCACGCCGGTAGAATATGATCAACCGCTGTTCCTGGTAGAACCTATCTAGTATGTTCAAAAAGATACTTATTGCCAACCGGGGGGAAATTGCACTGCGCATCATCCGGACCTGCCGGGAAATGGGCATCAAAACAGTAGCCGTTTACTCGACCGCCGACCGCGACAGCCTGCACGTGCGGTTTGCCGATGAAGCGGTTTGTATTGGACCTCCCCCAAGTCGTCAATCTTATTTAAATATCCCCAGCATCATCTCAGCCGCTGAGGTAACCAGTGCCGACGCCATCCATCCCGGCTACGGCTTCCTGTCGGAGAATGCTGAATTCTCGCAAATCTGCGCGGATTACGGCATAAAGTTCATTGGTGCCACCGCCGACCAGATTAACTCCATGGGTGATAAGGCTACGGCCAAGGCCACCATGAGAGCCGCCGGCGTTCCGGTAATTCCCGGTTCAGAAGGGTTGCTGGAGTCGGTAGAGCAGGGCAAGCGGCTGTCGGCCGAAATGGGCTACCCGGTGATTGTGAAGGCTACCGCCGGTGGGGGTGGTCGTGGGATGCGTATCATCCGCAACGAAGGTGAGTTTGACAAAGCCTGGAACGATGCCCGTGTAGAAGCCGGTGCCGCTTTCGGCAACGATGGTCTCTATCTGGAGAAGTTCGTAGAAGAGCCCCGTCATATTGAAATTCAGGTTGTGGGCGACCAATACGGTAAGGTCTGCCACCTGTCGGAGCGCGACTGCTCCATTCAGCGCCGGCACCAGAAGCTGGTCGAAGAAACGCCTTCGCCCATCATCTCACCCGAATTACGGGAGCAAATGGGTCAGGCCGCTATTAAAGGGGCGCAGGCCATTCGATACGAAGGCGCTGGTACGGTTGAGTTTTTGGTGGACAAGTACGGCAAGTTCTACTTCATGGAGATGAACACCCGGATTCAGGTGGAGCACCCAATTACCGAAGAGGTAACGGACTTTGACCTGATCAAGGAGCAGATTAAAGTAGCCGCCGGTGTGCCGATCTCGGGCCGTAATTACACGCCGAAACTGTACTCGATGGAGTGCCGTATCAACGCCGAAGACCCGGCCAACGGCTTCCGTCCCTCACCCGGTAAAATCACCAACCTGCACATCCCCGGCGGCCACGGCGTCCGCATCGACAGTCATGTCTATGCCGGCTACACTATTCCGCCCAATTACGACTCCATGATTGCCAAGCTGATTGTCTCCGGACAGTCGCGGGAAGAGGTCATAACGCGGATGAAGCGGGCGCTACAAGAGTTCGTGATTGAAGGCATCAAAACCACCATTCCGTTTCACATCAAACTAATGGACGATGCACGCTTCATATCGGGCGATTTCACCACCCGATTCCTGGAAGATTTCGACTTCTCAAACCTGTAACCCGGAAAGCATTTCCGGTCATAAAAAAGCCCGTCGCTTTCTCTGGCGACGGGCTTTTCGTTATCTGATGAACTTGAGATGATTAATGGATTGTATATCCGAAATCCCCAATCTCAAATCCGAAATCGTATTACTTCTTGTCAATCCGGTACAACCGTCCCTGGTCGGTAACGGCGTACAGGGCACCATCATTCCCCTGGGTAATGTCCCGGAAACGCTGGTTCTCACCCGACAGTAAGCGCTCTTCGCCGACTACCTTGTTGTTGTCAATCACCAGCCGCGCAATATGCATCCCACTGAGGGCACCTACAAACAGGTTGTTTTTCCATTCCGGTATGTTGTTCCCGCTGTAGAAGGTCATGCCACTGGGTGAAATCGACGGATCCCAGTAGTACACAGGCTGTTCCATTCCCTCTTTCTGCTGAATGGCATCACCAACTTGCTTACCACTGTACTCAATACCGTAAGTAATAGTAGGCCAGCCATAGTTCTTGCCCGGCTGAACCCGATTGATCTCATCGCCACCACGCGGACCGAACTCGCCTTCCCACAGGTCACCTGTTACCGGGTGAATGGCCAGACTTTGCACGTTCCGATGTCCGTAGGAATAAATTTCCGGTCTTCCGTCTTTACCAATGAATGGATTGCCGGCAACCGGCTTTCCGTCTTTTGTAATGTGGATAACTTTACCCAGACCAGAGTTAACATCCTGCGCCTGCGGCCGGGTAACCAGGTCAGACCGCTCACCGGTACTAATAAACAGGTTACCGTCTTTATCGAAAAGAATGCGGCCACCATAGTGCAGGGTTCCTTTATAGGCCGGAGTAGCCCGGTAAATGACCGTGGTGCCTTCAATCCGCTTTTCATCGGCAGACAGTTTTCCCTTGGCTACGGCCGTCAGGTTTCCGTCGGATAGCGGCTCGGAGAACACCCAGTATACCATTCGGTTCTGCGCAAAAGCAGGGTCGACCCGCACGCCCAGCAGACCACCCTGACCGTTGGCGTTAACCGTCGGCAAACCGGTAATGGGAGCACTCAATTGACCATCCTTCGTAGCAATCCGCATGGTGCCGCCTTTTTCGGTAATCAGCAGCCGGCCGTCGGGCAGGCTGGTAATACCCCAGGGATTCTTAAGGTCACTGGTCAGGACTTTGCCTTCGTAATTGGTGGTTGTTTTTACCCCGGCCACCCTGGTCTGACCGGCAAAGGCTGGTTTATAGGCCGGCGAATTAGGTTCTTTTGTTTCTACAGGAGGCTGGCTGGTATTACTGGCGATTTGTGCAGAAGGATTTTGGCCGCAGGCCGTTAGGGATAGGGTAGCGCCCGTTAAGAGCAATAGGAGTTCTTTTGTCATTGTAAGTTGTAACAGAAGTTTATAAGTAAATCTAAAACGCTACTAAAACGTTCGCCGAGCCCTATTAGGTTCTTTTCTTTCCCAATATGCGTTGCTAAGTAGCCCTAAAAGTACTACTTTTCCCTGCTTAATATAAACCTATTCCTACTCCTGCCTTATGAATCAGTTGCACTGGGCCGATTATGTGGTCTTCTGTGTTTATTTTGTTGTCGTTGCCGGATACGGCTATTGGATTTATTACCGCAAGAAATCCGGCCAAACTGATACCAAAGATTTCTTCCTGGCCGAAGGTTCGCTGACCTGGTGGGCCATCGGGGCTTCGCTGATTGCCTCCAATATTTCGGCGGAACACTTTATCGGTATGGCCGGCTCCGGTTTCGCTATGGGACTGGCCATCTCTTCGTACGAGTGGATTGCCGCTGCTACGCTGGTCATTGTCGCCGTGTTTTTCATTCCGATTTACCTGAAGAACAAAATTTATACGATGCCGCAGTTTCTGGCGCAGCGGTACAACGATACGGTCAGCACTATTCTGGCTATTTTCTGGCTGGTGGTGTACGTGCTGGTTAACCTGACATCTATCCTTTATCTGGGCGCTATTGCGGTGGAGACCATCTCCGGTATTTCGTTTACCACCTGTACCATCGGGCTGGCGGTTTTCGCTATTTTCATTACCCTCGGCGGCATGAAGGTCATCGGCTATACCGACGTCATCCAGGTTATTGTACTCATTTGCGGAGGTCTGGTTGTTACCTACCTGGCGCTGCAACTGGTATCGGACAAGAGTAATAGTCAGGGGGTTCTTAGTGGCCTGAGTATGCTGCGTGACCAGGCCGATGACCACTTTCATATGTATTTTGCGCAGGGGCACCCCCATTATAATGTGTTACCCGGCATGGCGCTGATTACCGGCGGTATGTGGATCAACAACCTGTCGTACTGGGGCTGTAACCAGTATATTGTGCAGCGGGCGTTGGGTGCCGATCTGAAGACGGCCCGGAGCGGTATTCTGTTTGCGGCCTTTCTGAAGCTGCTGATTCCGCTGATCGTGGTTATTCCAGGCATTGCCGCTTTTGTGCTCTTTAAAAACGGCACTTTCCAGCAGGCCATGACTGACCCCACCGGCGTTGTAAAACCGGACCAGGCGTATCCGGTATTAATGAATCTGCTGCCTGCCGGCATGAAAGGATTGGCCTTTGCGGCTCTGACCGCGGCTGTGGTGGCGTCATTGGCTGGGAAGTGCAACAGTATTTCTACCATTTTCACGCTGGATATCTACAAGAAGTTTTTTGATAAAGATGCCTCGGAGCGTAAACTGGTGAATGTAGGTCGCTGGGCCGTTGTTGTGTCCTTTATTATCGCTATCATTATCGCGCCGATGCTGCGCTCGTTCGATCAGGTGTATCAGTACATTCAGGAATATACCAACTTCCTGACGCCAGGGGTATTTGCCATCTTCCTGCTGGGCTTCTTCTGGAAGCGTACTACTACCAACGCTGCCTTAACGGTGGCCATTCTGACTATTCCGTTCTCGACGCTGCTCAAGTTCTGGCCGGAGCTGATGCAGGTGATTAACGTTCAGGCCGACGAAATTCCCTTCCTGCACCGCACAACCTGGGTATTTTGTATCGATGTGGCGCTTATGGTTGTGATTACCCTGCTTGATTCCAGCAGCCGGCAGAATCCGAAGGGGTTGGAGGTGGACAGGCGAATGTTCCGCGTTTCGCCTTTGTTCGTAATCGGTTCAGTCGCAATCATTAGCATCCTGACGGTGTTATATACGGTATTTTGGTAACCGTTCCGTCAGAACATCATGTTTTAATCCTGTTTTTATAAATTGGTTGTAAATTTACGTGACTAACAGACACTTGATATGAAAGTTGCCTCCTTATCAGAACAAGAGAAAGCGCCCCTCGATAGCCTCGAACAGTGGGAAGACGACCTGCTGCTACGTTATCCTGAACCGGAGCATAAGGCCAAAGACGAATATCGGAACTACGATAATCCGGGCCGTGACACCGTTCGGGAGTTCTACCGGCTTAATCATACCTACCAGACGTATGATTTTGTCATGGAAAAAGAGCGGGAGTTTCTGAAGTTCGATAAGAAGGAAATGCCGGTTTGGGGCGTGGCCGAATTCCTGAACACACTCATCGACGACTCGGACCCCGACACCGACCTCGACCAACTGCAACACCTGCTGCAAACCTCTGAAGCCATCCGGGCCGATGGTCATCCCGACTGGTTTGTGCTGACGGGCTTCCTGCATGACATGGGTAAAGTGCTGTGCCTGTTCGGTGAGCCGCAGTGGGCCGTGGTGGGTGATACCTTCCCGGTCGGTTGCCGGCATTCCGACAGAATTGTCTATCCCGAGTTCTTTGAACTCAACCCGGATTCAAAAGACGAGCGTTATAACACCAAATACGGCGTGTATGAGCCGAACTGCGGCCTGCGCAACGTGCATATGTCGTGGGGGCACGACGAGTACCTGTACCAGATGATGAAGCCGTACATGCCCGAGCCGGCGCTGTACATGATGCGCTACCACTCATTTTACGCCCAGCACCGCGAGCATGCCTACGACCACCTGATGGACGACCACGACCGGGAGATGTTCAAGTGGGTGAATAAATTCAACCCATACGATTTGTATTCGAAGAGTCCGAAGCCGCCGGTGGTTAGCGAACTGAAGCCGTATTACGAAGACCTCATTGCCAAGTATCTGCCGGATACCATTCGGTTGTAAAAGTTGCGACCGGCAGGGGTACTGATTAAAGAGAAATAATGTTTATTTTGGACGGGCCGGCAAGGATGCTGGCCCGGACTTTTTATGCTCACCCTCTTCATTGCCATTTACCTCTTATCTAACATTGCCATTGGTGCCTGGGCGGCACGGAAAGTAACTACCTCGCAGGACTTTGTACTGGCGGGTCGGCAGTTGCCGCTGGTGCTGGCTGCTTCGGCTACGTTTGCCACCTGGTTCGGCTCGGAAACGATCATGGGGGCACCGGCTATGTTTGTCGAGGGGGGTATACCGGCTATCATTGAAGAGCCGTTTGGGTCGGCGCTGTGCCTGTTTCTAGTGGGAGCCTTTTACGCCCGGCCGCTGTATCGGCTTAACATTACTACTTTCTCCGACTACTTCAGTATGCGCTTCGGGCGCTCGGCCGAGTTGCTGTCGGCTGTCATTGTGATTCCCTCCTACTTTAGCTGGATTGCCGCCCAGCTTATCGCTATCGGTATTGTGCTGAATGTAGTCATGGGCATACCGATGGCGTACGGTATTATGGCCAGCGCGACCATTGTGATGATATACACGATGCTGGGTGGTATGTGGTCGATATCCGTCACCGACTTTATCCACAACATCATCATTATTATTGCCCTGCTGGTATTAGCCGTTTCGCTCTGGAACCAGGTAGGCGGCTGGGAAACTATTCAGCGACGCACGCCGGAAGGCTTTTTTCGCTTTTATCCGCATGGCTCTCTTAAGGAAATTTCACAGTATATAGCGGCCTGGTTTACCATTGGCTTAGGCTCTATTCCGCAACAAGATGTTTTCCAGCGGGTCATGTCGGCCCGGTCGGAGAATACCACGGTTCGGGCGTCGTATCTGGCTTCGGGTTTGTACCTGTCGGTAGCCGCGCTGCCCTTGTTTATTGCATTAAGTGCCCGCTGGCTGCACCCTGACTTGCCAGCCGATAACCAACTGCTCATTCCGAACATGGTACTCCGGCATGGCAGTCTTTTCCTTCAGATATTGTTTTTTGGTGCGCTTACGTCGGCCATTCTGAGTGTATCCAGTGGGGCGATACTGGCACCGGCGACCGTATTTGGCGAGAACATTGTCAAGTTCTTCCGGCCTGATATTAAAGACAGTACGCTGCTGTACATCATCCGTATGGCCGTAGCGGCTATCTCCATCATCTGCGTCTGGATGTCGACGGCGCGGGAAATGAACATTTTTGAACTCGTTGGGGAGTCCTCTGCGTTCAGCCTGGTCTCTTTATTCGTCCCATTAACGGCCGGTATCTACTGGAAACGCGCCAACCTGACCGGCTGCCTGGCTTCGATCAGTCTCGGTTTCATTGTCTGGCTCGTCTGCCTCTGGCTGGAAACCGAATTCCCGGCCATGCTGTATGGCCTGTTAGCGAGTACCGTGGGAATGGTTGTGGGGAGTTTGGTTAATGTGCCGGCCAGCATCTTTGCCAGTCAACGCTAAAAAGCCGGCAAGGCGGTCCGGCGTACCGGTACTGGCTGAAACATTATCCAAAAAACTGCTGACTTATCTTACCAATGTACTCCAGGCTGTTCCGGGTATTCAGCCAGCGCTGAATCTGCCGGCCGACGTTCGGATACATATTCAGGCTGTCCAGTTCTGAAACGGGTTTCCAGACGACCGCCAGGGCTGTGGTGTGCTCTGGATTAAGGACCGGCTCGCCATCGGTAATCTCCCCGGTAAATACCATATGCAGGACATCCTCCTTCGCCTGCGGGAGCATGACTTCACCGGCAAAAGCAAGGGGTCCTACCTCTACATCTATGCCTAATTCCTCCTGCAATTCCCGGATGAGCGCTATATCTAAGGTTTCTCCCCGGTCGGGGTTGCCGCCGGGAAGTGCGTATACATCTTCCTCGCCGTAGCGGTATTGCATCACCAGAATCTGATTGTCGCGCTGAATAAGTAGAGCAGGTCGTACTTTCATCTTATAGATAAGCAAGTTTTAACAAGACTACGAATAAACCCTGACTATGAAAATGAATTCGATTTGTAAACTACTACTGAGCTTCCTGGCGCTTTGTTCAGTTACCGCTTATGGGCAATCGGCTGCCGGCGATGCTATATTGGTTTTTTCTAAAACCAAGGGTTATCGGCATCAATCCATTGGCGTTGGAAAGCTTGCCATCATGAAGCTGGGAGCCGATAACAGGTTCCGCGTCGATACAACCGAGGATGCCTCGCTCTTCACGCCCGAAAAACTACGGCAATACAAAGCGGTGATTTTTCTGAGCACAACCGGCGATGTCCTGGATAATACCCAGCAAACGGCCTTTGAACAGTATATTCGGAATGGGGGCGGATACGTCGGTATTCACGCAGCCGCGGATACGGAATACGACTGGCCCTGGTACAACCAATTAGCAGGAGCATATTTCCTGCATCACCCCAAGCAGCAAAACGCCGACATTCAGGTTGTTGATAAAAAGCATCTATCTACGAACATGCTGCCCGACCGCTGGAAGCGATTCGACGAGTGGTATAGTTATAAAAACATCATTCCTGAATTGCATGTGCTGGCAAAACTCGATGAAACAACCTACGAAGGGGGCCGGAACGGAGATAATCACCCTATAGCCTGGTATCGCGAATTTGACGGCGGTCGGTCCTTTTACACGGGACTCGGACATACCGATGCGTCTTATAGCGAACCGCTCTTCCTGCAACACGTTCTTGGCGGTATCAAATATGCCATGGGCCGGAAAAAATAAGTCAACTCCGGCAGGTGCAGGCTTTGTTTATTCTGTCTGTACCTGCCGGGGTATATTAAAATCTCGCCAGTACCTTCTCTGACACCGTTTGCCCGATCGACAAAGACGAAGTAGCGGCCGGCGACGGCGCGTTGCAGACATTGATGGCTTTGTCGGTTTCCAGAATGGCAAAATCGTCGAGCAGCCCGCCGGTGCGGTCGCAGGCCTGGGCACGCACACCCGAGCCACCGTCTTCAAGGTCGTCTTCCTGAATGTCGGGTATGAGTTGCTGCAGGGCTTTGGTGAAGGCCGCTTTGGAAAACGAGCGGTACATCTCGCCCAGGCCGGTTTGCCAGTAGCGGCCCGCTACCTTCTGAAAACCCGGCCACGTCAGCGTTTCGTACAATTCCTTCAGGTTTACGTCGGACTTCCGGTAGCCCTCCCGCTGAAACGCCAGCACGGCATTCGGGCCAGCTTCGACGCCACCGTGTACCATGCGGGTGAAATGCACGCCCAGGAACGGGAAGTTCGGGTCGGGTACGGGATAAATCAGGTGCCTGACCAGGTATTCCTTATGGGGTTTTATCTTGTAATACTCACCCCGGAAGGGCACAATGCGCAGGTTAATAGGCTCCCGCTGCGTCAGTTGGGCAATTTTGTCGGAGTATAGGCCCGCGCAGTTGACGACCAGTCTGGTTTCGTAGGTGCCCTTATTCGTCACTACAATAGACAGGCTGTTGCCAGGCGTTATGTTTTCTACCCGCTCACCAAGGCGCAGTTCACCGCCCAGGGCCTGGAACCGCTCAGCATATTTTTCAGCTACCTGTTTGTAATCGATTATGCCGGTTTGCGGCACCCGGATACCTTCAACGCCATTAACGTACGGCTCTATTTCCCGCATCTCGGCCTGACTTAGCTTCCGCAAACCGGTGAGGCCGTTCTGCTGCCCCCGCTCAAACAGGATGTTCAGTTGAGGGATTTCTTCGGGTTTTGTGGCTACCACAATTTTCCCGCACAACTCGTAGGGTACGCCCTCCTGGTTGCAGAAATCGAGCAGCATGTGGTACCCCCGGATACAGTTCGTGGCTTTCAGACTGCCGGGCTTGTAATACAGTCCTGAGTGAATAACCCCGCTGTTGTGGCCGGTCTGGTGCCGGGCCACACTCAGTTCTTTCTCAATTACAGTTACGGTAAGGCCGGGGCGCTGCTTTTTAAGCTGCAAGGCTGTGGCTAAGCCGACGATCCCCCCGCCAATGATAACGACATCGGTCATTTTTGTTAGTTTGAGGTTTGAGGTTTAAAGTCTGAGATTAGTTTAACTACAAACCTCAGACTTTAAACCTCAAACTAATTCGGAAAAGATAGTTTGCCCATAGTAACGGTTGGGACACCCTGACGGTCGCCAAACGAGGTTTCTCCGCCCGCTACGGCTTCGTTGGCCAGCACGGCAAACAGAACGGCTTCCTTGGCGTCGCCCGAAATGCCTAAATCATCGGTCCGGCCAAATTCGCAATCCGGCAGGAGCTTCTGAATGGCATCCGTCAGCACCGGATTATGCATCCCTCCCCCGCTCATGTAGACATGATATTGCTCGTTGCGGTCCAGCACCCGCTGAATGGCCTCCGCAATGGTTTCCGCGCTGAACCGGGTCAGCGTGGCCACGAGGTCTTCCGGAGACAGCGAGGTGGTCTGGCTGCGCTGCTGCGCCAACCGAACATAATCCAGGCTGAACAGCTCAGGTCCCGTTGTTTTGGGAAACGGAGCGGTAAAGAAGGTGTCTTTTTTCAAGGCCGTCAGCAGGTCTATGTTTACTTTACCGCCGGCGGCAATTTCCCCGTCCGCATCAAAGGGCTTATTGAACGAGCGCCGGGTAAAGGTATCAATCAGCGTATTACCGGGGCCGGTATCCGTGGTGAAAACCTGGTTGGCATCCAGGTCGGCGGGCAGGTAGGTAAAGTTGGCAATACCGCCCATGTTCAGCAGGATGCGATTCTCGCCTTTTTTCGAGAACACAAAGTAATCGCCGTAAACGGCCAGCGGAGCGCCTTCGCCCCCGTGGGCTGTATGCTTTTGCCGGAAATCGCTCAGCGTAATTATACCCGTTGTGGCCGCGATATGGTCGCCGTCGCCGATTTGCAGCGTGGCATTGGGAAATTTATCCAGCTTATGCAGAATTTTGGGGGCATGAAAAACGGTTTGGCCATGGCTGGCAACCAGGTCAACCTCCTCCGGCGCAACGCCCCACTGGCTCAGACAATCCAGGATCAAGCGGCCGTGAAGCTGCCCAATCCAGGGGTTGAGTAAACAAAGATGCTGAAAATCGATTTCCTTCTTAGCAAAGACTTTGCGGATTTCGGCCTTGATGTCGTCGCCGTACGGTATCGTAGCAAAATGCGTCAGGGTAACGGATGTATTCGTGCCGCTACCGGCAATCCGGCAATAGGCTACGTCGAGGCCATCCAGCGATGTACCTGACATTAATCCGATAATCCGGCGTTCCGGTCTGCCGGCCAGCCGATACAATTTTTCTATTTGTGCGTTCATAAGCCCCACGTCCGAAGGGCAAAAATACCAAATTAGTTAGTCTAAATACGTATGTGGTCAGGCGATGAGCAGTTCGCTTTTTTCGAAAATATCCTGTTTCTGGCCCTGGGCCATTCCGTTGAAGTCATTGAAACCCGTTTTCTCTCCGGGGGCGACATCAACACAGCCGCTCAGGTCTTTACCTCCGAGGGTCTGTACTTTGCCAAATGGAACACCGCCGACAAGGAGGGCATGTTTGAATCCGAAGCCCGTGGGCTGGACTTGCTGCGACAGACAGAGGCCATTCATATCCCTACCGTAATCGGTTACGGGCAGCACCACGACAAAGCGTTTCTGCTGCTGGAGTATATCGACTCCGCCACCCCCCAGCGCAATTACTGGGAGACGTTAGGCCATTCGCTGGCGGTCATCCACTCGCATACCCAGCCGGCGTTTGGCTTGCACTTCAACAATTTTATTGGCTCACTGCCGCAGGACAACACTCCCGGCACCAACGGCCCGGAGTTCTTCTTCCTGCACCGGCTGCTGCCCCAGGCGGGTATGGCGCTGTACAAGGGCTTGATTGATAAAGACCTCTACGACCACTTTTTCCGGCTGCACCGCCAGCTTCCCAACTTGCTCCCCAATGAACGGCCGGCCCTACTGCATGGTGACCTTTGGTCGGGTAATGTGATGGTGAATGATACCGGTGCGCCAGCCCTGATAGACCCCGCTGTTTATTACGGCTATCGGGAAGCCGAGCTGGCATTCACTAAATTATTCGGCGGATTTGACCAGCGGTTCTACGATGCTTACAACGAGACCTTTCCGCTGGAAGACGGTTTTGAGCAGCGCGTTCCCATCTACAACCTCTATCCGCTACTGGTTCATGTGAACCTATTTGGCAGCGGCTACGTGAGTGGTGTGGAGAAGGTACTGCGCCGGTTTTGAGGCTGGTAGCTGCACGGATAATAAGTTTTTTGATAAGGTTGGTGCGCTATACGTAACTTGTTGTCTGCGCTGCGGCTAAACTCCTCAGCAACTACTTCATCAACCAACGATAAGAATATGAGCACCAACATGGAGCCTGTAAAGACGTACGCCCTGCCCGTCGGCGTCACCCTCGACCGCTATATCATGCGGAAGCAGAGCGATTTTCCGTTTGCCACCGGTGAACTTTCCCAACTGCTACGGGATATAGCCCTGGCCGGAAAAATCATCAACCGCGAAATCAACCGGGCCGGTCTGATTGACGTAACCGGCGCATTCGGAGCCAACAATGTGCAGGGCGAATGCCAGCAAAAGCTGGATGTTATCGCTAACATCCGCTTTATCCGGGCACTCAAAAACGGCGGAGAAGCCTGCGCCATTATCTCCGAAGAAGACGAGGAAATCATTTACACCGGTAATGACCACGCCAAATACGTCGTCGCCATGGACCCGCTCGACGGCTCGTCCAATATCGACGTAAACGTATCCATCGGCACCATTTTCTCCATTTACCGCCGGGTAACGCCCACCGGCACCCGCGCCACCATTGATGATTTTATGCAGGGTGGCCGTAAACAGGTAGCCGCCGGTTATATTCTGTACGGCTCCTCAACCATGCTTGTTTACACCACCGGTCACGGCATCAGCGGCTTCACCTACGACCATTCGCTGGGTGAGTTTTTCCTGTCCCACGCCGAAATCAACAGCCCCGTCACCGGCACCATTTACTCCTGCAACGAAGGCAATTACCCTATGTTTCCGGCCACCGTGCGCGATTATGTGGATAGCTGCCGCCAGAAAAACTTTATGGCCCGGTACATTGGCTCCCTGGTTGCCGACTTCCACCGCAACATGATTAAAGGCGGTATTTACCTCTACCCACCTACCGAAAAGACACCTAAAGGCAAGCTGCGGCTGCTGTATGAATGCTTTCCGCTCGCTTTCCTGGCCGAGCAGGCCGGCGGCCGCGCTTCCGACGGCTTCCGCGACATCCTCGACATGGAGCCTACTCACCTGCACCAGCGCACGCCCCTCTACATTGGAGCCCGGCAGTTGGTGGAGGAGTTGTTGGGGAAGATGTGAGATTAGTCGATAGTCAATAGTCGTCAGTCATTAGTGCTGACGCCAGATCCACTATCGACTAAAGACTATTGACTAACAACTATTATCTACCTTTGCACTATGGAAATCACTTCGTTCGAAGATTTTAAGCTGAACCGGCAGTTGCTGAATGCGGTGGCGGACGCCGGCTATACCGAGCCGACGCCTATTCAGCAGAAGGCCATTCCGCTGGTGCTGGGGAATCATGATGTGCTGGGCATTGCCCAGACGGGAACAGGCAAAACAGCCGCGTATGTGCTGCCTTTGCTGATGAAAGTAAAGTACGCCCAGGGAAACAATCCCCGGGCGCTCATTCTGGCTCCTACCCGCGAGCTGGCGATGCAGATTAACCAGGCTATCGGTGAACTGGGAAAATATACGGATTTGCGGCACCTGGCCATTTATGGTGGTCTGGGGCCTAAAACACAGATACAAACTTTACAGCAGGGCGTTGATATTCTGGTAGCCACGCCGGGTCGTTTTATGGACCTTTATCTGGCGGGGGAAATTGTGACAAAGGAAATCCGCACGATGGTGATGGATGAAGCGGATAAAATGATGGATATGGGCTTTATGCCCCAAATCCGACGTATCCTGGAGGTGATACCGGTAAAGCGCCAGAATCTGTTGTTTTCGGCTACGTTTCCCGAGAAAGTAGAACGACTTTCGGCCGAGTTCCTGGAAGCACCGGTGCGGGTAGAGGTAACTCCCCAGGCGTCTACTGCAGAAATGGTGAGTCAGAAATTATATGAGGTACCTAACTTCCGGACTAAAATAAACCTGCTGGCGCACCTCATCAGCGATGAAGCCGTTCACCGCGTCATTGTCTTTGCCCGTACCAAGCAAACGGCCGAGAACATTTACAAATTTCTGGCCCGGAAAGTCGTGGCCGAAGACGGTATAAAAGTTATCCATGCCAACAAAGGGCAAAATACCCGCATCAATGCCATGGAGGCTTTTAAGGAAGGCAACATCCGGGTGCTGGTTGCGACGGACGTAGCCGCCCGGGGGATAGATGTTGCAGAAGTCAGCCATGTGATTAATTTTGACGTCCCGCTGATCTACGAAGATTATGTACACCGCATCGGCCGGACCGGGCGGGCCAACCGGACCGGAGAGGCCATTACGTTCCTGACGGCACCGGAAGAGTACCACGTGCAGAAGATTGAGAAAATTATCCGGATGAAGATTCCCAGGGAGTCGATTCCAGAAGGCGTAGCGATTACGCCAACGCCGTTTGACGAACAGCAGGCGATGCTGCGGGAAATTGACGAGCAGCGCAAAAAAGAGGATCCAACGTTTCAGGGAGCCTTTCACGAGAAAAAACAGCATCCTGGTACCGCTGCCAAAAGCAAAAGTCCGGGCAAAACCAGAGCAGCCGGCGCGAGGCCGAAAACCGCTTCTGCCAGCCCCAAAACCGGTAACCGGCGTACCAAACCCCGCAACGGGCGCAGGTAATTTTCGGATAATGCACTAATTTACTGGTCTATTCGTTCTTACGGAACAGAGTAGTATATGTCCAGAATGAGCATTCGGATTCTCCCTAATGTGGTATCGTCAGTTACCGCCCGGTATCTGCTGTGCGGTTTTACAATATTGCCGTTTCTAACTCAGGCTCAGCCGGTTCAAAAATCGTTTACCCAGGCTGATGGCAAACAATTGATGACGTCGGCCCGTACGGCCGATACCGCCGTAAAAGGCAAACCAGTTGAATCCCCGTCGATCTCAACGGCACCGGCTACCCCGCAGGTGACTGCGGCCGCCCATGTGCTGCCACTCTTCGGTGAGCGCCCCAAAACGGCGGAGCAGATTGGCCGCGAAATCCAATTCCTGAACGAATGTGACCAGAATTTTACCAGCCGGCAGGAAGCCAGTCAGTTCTTTTCTGCCCGTGGCTGGGATTACCTGTCCGAAGGGCAATTAGACACAGCTGCTTACCGGTTCAATCTTTCCTGGCTGCTGAATGATAAAAACTCAGATGCCTATTGGGGTCTGGGGGTGGTGAGCTACCAGCGAAACGACCTGCCGCAGGCGGTGCGAATGCTGAAAAAAGGATTGAATGTAGCCGACACAAACGTGGTATTGATGACCGATCTGGCTACCGTTCAGATTCGGCTGTATCAGGAAAAACAGGATCTAAATGAGCTGAACGATGCTGAGTCGCTCCTGCAAAAGTCGCTTACTATTGTGCCGAACAACCCAAATGCGTTCGTCAAACTGGCGCTGGTCAATTATGAACGGACCGAGTACGCCAAAGCCTGGGAGTATTTCCACAAAGCTCGCATCCTCGACATATCCGTAATCGATTTAACCTTCCTGAACGAGTTACTAAGCAAGCAACCCGACCCACAAGGAGTGTTTAAGTAGGCAGTTGGTTCAGTAGGCAGAAAAAATACGAGCCGGACTATTTTGTCCGGCTCATTTTGTTTATGCATAATCTGTAAGTGACTGTGTCTGCTTACTGCCTGCTTCAATTATCCGTCTCCTCCTCCTCAACCACCGTTGTAGATTTCTCTTTTGGGCGCTCGTAGACCATTTTGCCTTTTTCATCCCATTCACTGATGACGTAAGGCTCAAAATCGGTGTCCCAGCGGTCGCGGCCGTACTGCATCAGCTTCTTACGCATCCGGCGTTGGGTGGTGGGGTAATATTCGGTCCAGCGGCCTACTTTTACACCATTGTCATACGTACCGTCGATGGCCATCTGACCGTTTTCGTAAAAAGCCATGTACCGTCCTTTTGTCTGGCCGTATTCTACCGGAATAATTTCTTTAATCTTCGTATGCGCCGAATCGTAGTACGTGATGTGCGACTCAGCCGGGAAGCCCCGGTGCCAGTTTGTTTTGTCCAGCAGCATAAACTTCTGGTCGTACTTTTCCCAGCGGCCGTCTTTGGTTCCGGCATAGTAATAGCCTTCCTCCACCAGATTGCCGGCCTGATAGCGTTTATAGGGTCCGTGCAGCAGTTGCGCCTGCGACTTATCTTTAATAACTGAACTGGTTACCCGTCGGCCTTTGGCGTCATACCAGAATACTTCCCGCGCATATGGGTTGGGATCCTGGTAGTTTTTCAACACAAAAAACTCTTCGATAATCGTCCGGTCACCGCTGCCATATTTGGTAGAGGCCTTGACCATTGGTAAGCCGGCGTAATCCGTTTTTGAGACTTTCTTCTTCGGGCTTTTCCTGCTGGCCTCTTTCATCCGTTTTATCTTCAGGCCGAGGTCAGGCAGTGCACCGGAAAACAGGTCATTAATATCATTGGGTTTAGTCCCCGTGGGCGCTAATACTGGTTTTTCACTGGTGGTAAATGAAGAAGGAGCCGATGTCGTCGATGCGGAGGGGACCTGTGCCGGAGCCCCATTGTATAACAATATCAGCAAAAGCACTAGTAAAAACGGTATTCTGGCCATACTGGCAAACGATTGGTACGCAAAGAGTGTTAGTTTTGCAACGCTCAATAGCGCCATTTAGTATTCTAAAGTTAACACCAAATCACGGCATTTGCACCTGATACAGAGTGGAAAAGCAAGCTAAACTATATATTGCGGGCCACCGGGGCATGGTTGGTTCCGCTATCGTTCGCCGATTGAAAGCCGAAGGCTTCGACAATATCGTTACCCGTACCTCCTCTGAACTGGACCTTCGCCAACAGGCTGAGGTAACCGATTTCTTTGATCAGGAAAAGCCGGATTATGTATTCCTGGCAGCTGCTAAAGTCGGCGGCATCTGGGCCAATAATACCTACCGGGCCGAATTCCTATACGATAACCTGATGATTGAAGCCAACATCATTCAGGCGGCTCATCAGTCAGGCGTCAGGAAGCTGATGTTTCTCGGTTCCTCGTGTATCTACCCCAAAATGGCCCCTCAGCCGCTACAAGAAGACTCGCTGCTGACGGGTCTTCTGGAGCCGACCAACGAACCCTATGCCATTGCCAAAATTGCGGGTATCAAGCTTTGCGAAGCCTACCGGAGCCAGTACGGCAGCAATTTTATTTCGGTGATGCCGACGAACCTCTATGGTCCGAACGATAACTACGACCTGCAAAACTCACACGTACTGCCGGCGCTTATCCGTAAGTTCCATGAGGCTAAAGTGAACAATCAGCCCTACGTCGAAGTATGGGGTACGGGTTCGCCCCGGCGGGAGTTCCTGCACGCCGATGACCTGGCCGATGCCTGTGTTTTCCTGATGAAGAACTACAATGACGAGCATTTTGTCAACATCGGTACGGGTGAAGACATCACCATTCGCGAACTGGCCGAACAGATTAAAGAAACCGTCGGCTACGAAGGCGAACTCCGCTGGAACACCGACAAACCCGACGGTACCCCCCGCAAACTGATGGATGTTTCCCGGCTCCACGCCATGGGCTGGCGCCACCGCATCGAACTGAACGAAGGCTTAGCGCTGACATACCAGGACTTCCTGGCCAATGAACTATCCTACGTAGAGTAGGCAGTTCGCAGAAAAAATTCCCAAGCAGCTTTTCAAGTCTGCCCACTGCGAACTGCCTACCTAAATCTTCTTCGCCGGATTGCCAAACACCGTTGCTCCCGCATCAACGTTCTCCACTACAACCGAGCCCGCGCCAATGCGGGCGTTTTTGGCGACAGTAACCCCGGCGATTATAGTTACTCCGGTGCCGATAAAAGCCCCCTCCTCCACTTTTACGCCACTGTTGATAATGGCCCCGGTACCGACCTGCACGTAGTCACCCAGTTCGGCATTGCTTTCAATAACAGCCCCTGACTGAATAATGCAGTGTTGACCAACCGTCGCAAACGGGTTAACGACGGCACGGGCGGCTATCAGATTACCGTGTCCGATACTGGCTAAAGGTGACACCACAGCGGTATCATGGACGGCATTAACAGGTTGCACGTGCCGGCGGTCGTTCAGCATCTTCACCAGCCGCTTGCGTACCCGCGCATCGCCTATGGCTACGCAGGCTTCACACTTTTGGCCTATGAGCTTCAGAAAACCATCATCGTCGGTCTCACCCAGCACAGACAGTTCGCCGAACTCCTTCCCGTGTAACTCCTTGTTATCATCCAGAAAACCGTAGACGACTACCTGATTACGCTGAAAGATATCGAGAGCCGTGACACCCAAATTACCGGCTCCAAAAATCAGAACGGGATTCTCCATGTATCCTTACCTATTAAGTATCTGTAAATACGGCACGTCTCCAAAATGAAAGAAGCCGACAATCAGAAGCGAAGCCTTCTGTCTTCTTTAAAAACGCTTCTGAAGTAAATCGTTCATAAAACACAAAAGTAATTTATTTATCTGCTCGACATCTACAACAGTAGCCCGTGCTTTACACCAGCCTACTACCTCTACTGGAACAATAAACCGGGCTTGTCGTGTGACTTTTATCACGGAACTTGAAAAGGTTTTCTCCGAACTTTGTATCAAGCCAAAACGAAGCTATAATTCGTTCATCTTCGAATTTTGGTACTGGCTTAGTAGCTGTTAAACTGACTTTGTCTGGAATAAATTAACCCTGCAGGAGTTAATACGGTTGTATACTCATCAGGAGTAGCCTGGATGTTAGTGGCTATAGTGTTTAATCGATAAAAGTTATGGTAAAAAACTGGAATATAATGCGAATAGTCCGGCTGGTAGCTGGCGTAGCTATTCTGTGGAGTGCTTATGCTAATAACCAGCCGCTGCTGGGGCTGTTAGGCGGGTTGTTGCTGATTCAGGGCGCACTCAATGTAGGCTGTGGCCCGGCTGGCTGTCGGATTCCCAAATCAGAAAAGCGTTCGGTCAGAAATGCAGCTGACAATTCGGTTAAAGATGTCAGGTATGAAGAAATATAGAGGTTGATCTGGTAGTAAGCTTTTAATGCTTTTATAGCAACCGGTACTATCGTCAGAATGGCCCTACCGTATCTTTTACTTTAAGGAGGTTCGGATGAACCAGACCGTACACAGGAACAGCCTGAATAAACAATTTTTTGTATGAAAATTGAGCAGTTCGAAGATAAAGGGTTAGCGCATTATTCCTATGCGATTCTAAGTGAATGTCAGCAAAAGATAATCTTGATTGATCCGGCCCGGGACCCAAAGCCTTATTACGCTTACGCTGAAGCTAATAGTGCCCAAATTGTCGGCGTTATCGAAACGCACCCTCATGCTGATTTCGTTAGCTCCCATCTGGAAATCCACCAGATAACTGGGGCCACTATTTACGCTCATAGCCTGGTCGGGGCCGATTACCCCCATGAATTTTTTGACGAAGGCGCAGAAATTCATTTAGGAAAGATTAAACTAAAATCTTTGCATACGCCAGGCCACTCGCCCGATAGTATTTGCATAGTCCTGAATCATGATGGAATAGACAAAGCGGTATTCACCGGAGATACGCTCTTTATAGGGGATGTAGGCCGTCCCGATTTGCGTGAAAATGTGGGAAATTCAACTGCCAAACGGGAGCAACTTGCCCGCCAGTTGTACTACAGCACCCGTGAAAAACTCATGAAACTGGAGAATGATATATGGGTGTACCCGGCACACGGGGCCGGATCACTCTGTGGCAAAGGTTTAAGTGAGGCCAACCGAAGCACCATTGGTACGGAGAAAAACGGCAATTATGCCTTGCAGCCAATGAGCGAAGCTGCGTTTATCAACCTTATTCTGGATGACCAGCCCTTTATCCCTAAATATTTTGAGTATGATGTTGCCGTCAACAGACAGGGAGCACCGGCATTTCAGGCCAGTATAGAGCGTGTTAAAAGGCTCGCCAGTAACTATACGCCAGAAGACGGCGCACTCCTGGTTGATGGCCGTAATCAATTGATATTTAAACGCGGTCATCTGAAAAACGCGATTAATATTCAGGAAGGGGACAAGTTTGAAACCTGGCTGGGCAGTATCGTGGCACCTGAAGAGCCGTTTTACCTGATAGCCGATAATGAGGATAAACTCGGCCGCCTGATTGCTAAAGCAGCTAAGATTGGGTATGAACGTTTCATTAAAGGAGCTTTTGTAATGGACGACACAGTTACTGAAGCGACTAATCCAACAATAGATCTGGATGCGTTTAAGCAACACCCGGATCGGTACACCGTTGTCGACGTGCGAAATGAATCGGAAGTGGATGAGAAAATCTTTTTTGCGCATGCAATCAATATCCCGCTTTCCCAGCTTCGTGAACGGGTGGAAGAGGTCCCTACTCACAAACCGGTAGTAGTGCACTGTGCTGGGGGGTACCGCTCAGCAGCCGGAACGAGTATTATTGCAGCGGCTTTACCGGAAGTAAAGGTCCTCGATCTGGGTGAAGCCGTCAATCAGTTTAAATAAGTCGATAATCACACCAGTAGCCGACTTTACTAAACCCATGTTGGCTACTTTCTTGTTAAAAACGGTTTTTTTGCAAAAGCGCTTACCGTTAATTATTCAAAGGATGGACAGTCTAGCCAAAAACACCCTGCAACAGCAGTTTCCTCAACTGGAATCCCCTCTCGCCGAGGAGATTCTGGAGCATAGCACGCTGCGGTTAGTGAAGGAAGGGGAAGAGGCTCTGCGAACCGGCCAGTATATACGGTCAACAGTCCTTGTCCTGAGCGGTCTGTTGAAAGTTTACCGGGAAGATGAGCATAGTAACGAGTTTCTGATGTATTATCTGGAACCAGGAAGTGCCTGCGCTTTGTCGATCATGTGTACAGCCCGCAGCGAGAAAAGCCAGGTTATGATCAAAGCGGTTGAGGATTCAGAAGTTATCCTGATTCCATCCCATCTGACGGAGTCCTGGCTGGCCAAATATAAAAGCTGGTATAATTTCGTCATTGCTTCATATCGCCAGCGGTTTGAAGAGCTACTGCAAACGCTGGACAGCGTAGCGTTTAAGAACCTGGATCAGCGGCTATTGTTCTACCTTAAACGCCATGTTAAGGTTAGTGGCTCTGACATTAAACTCTCACATCAGCAAATTGCCTATGAGTTGAATACTTCCCGGGAAGTAATCTCACGGCTGCTTAAAAAGCTGGAACAACGAGGGGCCATTATCCTGCACCGCAACTCGATTGAAGCCCATAACCTGAACAGCCTGTAAGGTCTCAGCTCGGTCAATAATTATACTTCCTGGCGGTAAGCAGTACCTCTGACCATATTGACAAACGTTTTAATCCGTTCGGTCGTAGCCGGACCCTGCTGCAGGTGGCGGATAAAGGCACTGCCCACAATGGCTCCGTTGGCATACTGGCAGGCAGTCTGGAAGGTTTCGTTATCCTTTATGCCAAAGCCAATTAGTCGCGGATTTCGCAGCTTCATGGCCTGGATGCGGTTAAAGTATGCCAGCATGGTATCTGTAACGCCTGTCTGCGAACCAGTGATGCTGGCCGAGGACACCATGTAGATAAACCCTTCAGAGACTTCATCGATTAGCTTGATACGCTTTTCTGCTGTTTGAGGGGTAATCAGAAAAATATTCTGCAGACCGTACGCCTTGAAAATAGATTCGTATTCCGACCGGTAAAGATCAAGCGGCAGATCAGGCAGGATTACACCATCAACACCCACTTCGCTACACTTCCGGCAAAAAGCTTCAACGCCGAATTGCAGAATGGGATTGATATAACCCATCAGCAGAATAGGCACGTCAATTTCGTTCCGGCAGCCCTGCAATTGCTCAAACAGCAGCTTCAGCGACATACCGTTTTCCAGCGCCTGCATATTGCTCTGCTGAATGGTTTCACCATCGGCAACGGGGTCGGAATACGGCATCCCGATTTCCACAATATCAACCCCGGCAGCCTGTAATCCCCGAAGAATCGGCAGCGTATCGTTTACCTGTGGAAACCCGGCGGTGAAGTAAATATTCAAGACCTCCTCGCGCTTGCGGGTGAAAAGGTTGGTGATTCTGTTTTTGGTAAGTGTTTCTTGAATCATACTGGTAGAACGGATTGCAAATCCGTTTTACGCGTTTATATACTTCGTATACGTGCTAAGGTCTTTATCACCCCGGCCGGAGAGGCAGACTACCACTACATCGTTCGGCTGTAGGCCCAGTTTAGGTAGTACGGCTATTGCGTGGGCTGATTCGAGGGCGGGAATGATGCCTTCCAGACGGCTTAGTTCCATAGCAGCCTGTACTGCTTCTTCGTCGGTAATGGCCCGGAAGTCGCCCCGGCCGCTGTCGAAGAGGTGGGCGTGCAGGGGGCCGATCCCCGGATAATCCAGACCGGCCGAGATTGAATAGGGCTCTGTTACCTGACCATCTTCCGTTTGCATCAGAATGGTGCGACTACCATGCAGGACCCCGGGCTTACCCAGCGCCGTTGTAGCGGCTGAGTGACCCGTTGTCAGCCCCATACCAGCCGCTTCAACAGCAACCAGTTTCACGGAAGGTTCATTCAGGTAGTGGAAAAACGCACCGGCGGCATTACTGCCTCCGCCTACGCAGGCTACCACATAATCCGGGTTGGGCCGGCCAACTTTATTGGTAAGCTGTTTCTTTATTTCTTCGGAAATAACCGACTGAAAACGCGCTACCATATCGGGGTACGGGTGCGGCCCCACCACCGAGCCGATGATGTAATGCGTATCGACCGGGTTGTTAATCCAATGCCGCATGGCTTCGTTGGTAGCGTCTTTCAGGGTTTGGCTCCCTGAGGTAGCCGGGACTACCGTAGCGCCCAGCATCCGCATCCGATCGACATTGGGCTTTTGCCGCTCCATGTCAATTTGACCCATGTAGACAATGCACTCCAGCCCCATCAGAGCACACACGGTTGCCGTAGCTACGCCATGCTGGCCGGCTCCGGTTTCGGCGACGATGCGCTGCTTGTCCAGGCGCTTCGCCACCAGAATCTGCCCAATGGTATTATTGATTTTATGCGCGCCGGTATGGCAAAGGTCCTCGCGCTTCAGATAAATGGTCGTGTTCAGTTGTTCCGACAGCCGACGGGCCAAAAACAGGGGAGTAGGCCTGCCTACATAATCGGCCAGCAATGCCCGGAACTCAGCCTGAAATTCCGGTTCGTTCATAATCTGGAGATAGTTTTCCCGCAGTTCCTCCACATTCGGGTACAACATCTCCGGTATAAAGGCTCCTCCGAAATGCCCGTAGAAGCCTTTATTATTTACCTCAAACGAGGTCTCTTTTAGTATATCCTCCATTTTCGTACGCTATTCTGAAAAGCGAATATTAGCACACACGGCAGGTTTTGCCGTTTTTCGATTACGCTATGTTGTACCAATTTAGGCGACTTCTTCGCGCTCAACGGGTTTCACCCGCTTAATCAGAGCACTCACCTTGTCTACGTCTTTGTAGCCGGCTACCAGCTCCACCTGACTGTTTACGTCGATGCCGTACAGTTTCAGGTGCTCCAGTTGCTTCAGGTCGTCCAGATTGTCGGGACCAATGCCCCCGCTCAGGAAGAACGGCTTTTCGTTGTCGTAGCGGTTCAGCAGATTCCAGTCAAACCGAACGCCATTACCACCCGGCTGGTCTCCTTTCGCGTCAAACAGAAAGAAGTCACAGAAAAGTTTGTAGTTGTTCAGCATACTGAAATTGAACGACGAATCGACTGTAAACGCTTTAATGATGCTAATACCCTTGTTACGCAGGTTCCGACAGAAGTCCGGAGTTTCGGTACCGTGCAACTGAACGTACTGCAGGTCGTACTTCTTTACAGTCCGAAGAATGTAGTCGGGACTGGCGTTGACAAATACGCCCACCTTTTTGATGGAACGGGGTAAAGCCTTTACCGCGTCTACATCCAGATCTTCACCCACATAGCGGGGAGATTTGTCGTAGAAAATAAACCCGATGAAATCGGGACCCAGAGCCGCCACCTGTTTCAGGTTCTCTGCATCACGCATGCCGCATACTTTTACTTTCATAGCGTATGATTGTTTGTGAAGGAAGGAGTTTGCCGTCTTAAATCAGCCACCAGACCGGCCAAGGCATCCGCCGGGGAAGGTGTTCGCATAAACGCTTCGCCAATGAGGAAGCCCTGATAACCGGCTTCCCGCAACATAAGCATGGTGGCTGCATCCTGCAGACCACTTTCCGTGACACGCACAAACGTGTCGGGTATGCGTTCCGCCAGCCGAAGCGATGTGTCGACCGACGTTACGAACGTTTTCAGGTTACGGTTATTTACTCCTACCAGATCCACCGTATCGGTAAGCGTACGGTCCAGTTCATCCTCATCATGTACTTCGAGTAGAACTTCGAGGCCTAAATCATGCGCTAAGCGGCTCAGGCTGGATACCTCCTCCGGCGACAGACACGCTGCAATCAGCAGAATCAGGTCGGCACCCCAGGCTTTGGCTTCCAGCAGTTGGTAAGGGTCAATGATAAAATCTTTACGAAGAATGGGCGTAGCCGGATTGGCCTGCCGGGCAGCCAGCAAATCATCGGGTGTTCCGCCAAAATAAGGCTCATCCGTCAGCACCGACAGGCAGGCCGCTCCGGCCTGTACATAGCCCTTCGTAGTCTCCGCTACAGACACCGACGCATTGATGATGCCTTTTGAAGGAGATTTACGCTTGAATTCGGCAATGATACCCGTCGAGTCGGCGGCCGTAATGGCTTGTCTGGCCGACAGGGGAGTACGTTTGAATGAAGGATGCTGTTCCAGTTCCCGCGCCGACGTACCTGCCCGACGCTGGGCTACTTCACTTCTTTTATGCTGGACAATCTGCTCTAAAATATTCATTCGCTCGTTCAACGCTCCAGTTACGACGGGCGGTTACGCCACTAATTTTTTGAAGCCGGCCAGAGCCCGCTTGCTTTCCAGTGATTCGCGGGCCATGGCAATGGCTTCCTCGTTGGTTGCCGCTCGCTCAGACGCCAGCAGGGCCATGGCCGCGTTGGCCAGTACGGCCTGCTTTTGGGCCGTTGTGGCCTCATCATTCAGCACGTTCATAAATATACGTGCCGAATCCTCTACCGACTCTCCACCCGACAATTCCTCCGGCTGTAATTTACTTAAACCCAATTGATTAGGCTCCAGTAACTGCTCCGTCCGGTTGGTAATTATCTTAAACGCTCCGGTAAGCGAAACCTCATCATAACCATCCAGGGTATGGAGGATCATAAATTGCTTATCCGTTTGCTGATAAAGATAAGCATATAATCTGGCTAATTCAAGACTGAACACCCCTACAAGCTGTTTTTGAGGCATTGAGGGGTTAATCATGGGGCCCAATACATTGAAAAAGGTCTTTACACCCAGTTCCTTTCGGATAGGTGCGACGTTTTTCATGGCCGGATGAAAGAGCGGAGCGTGCAGAAAACAGATACCTGCTTCTTCAATTTTCCGCTGCAATTCGCCAATGTCATTCGTAAACCGGTGACCCAAATATTCCATCACCGTAGACGAACCGCATAGCGATGATACCCCGTGATTACCGTGTTTCGCCACCCGCTGACCGGCACCTGCTACAACAAAAGCCGATAGAGTCGAAATATTGAAGGTATCTTTACCATCTCCGCCAGTGCCGCAAAGGTCCATTGCATCGTAACCTGCCAAATTAACAGGCAGGCATAATTCGAGCATCGCATCCCGGAAGCCTTCCAGCTCTTCCAACCGCACCGGGCGCATCATATAAACCGTCAGAAACGACGCAATTTGTGAGGAGTTATACTCGCCCCGGCCAATACCTAGCAGTACCTGTTTAGCCTGATCTTTGGTGAGTGACTTGTATTCAAAAAGGAGATTCAGAATTTCTTTCATGATTGTCTCAGCCAGCATCCCTGCCGGCTATTTTTATTTACTTCATGTTACATTTAAATGAGCTTACGCGTACAAGGCCAGCAGGGCGGTCCCGCTCCGGCGTATCAAACGTCTCGGTGCTGACAGATACATTAAGCATCCAGCCAATTCACCAGCATCTGCGCTCCATTCTGCGTCAGCACCGACTCCGGATGAAATTGTAAGCCTTTAACATCGTATTTGGTATGCGAAAGCCCCATCACCTCTCCGTTCTCATCCACTACTGTTACTTTTAAATCTGCGGGCATGGAATCCGCTACCACGGTCCAGGAATGATACCGGCCTACCAGTAGCTCTTCGGGAAGACCTTTGAAAATACGGTCAGTTTGGTCGGTTATATACGCTTTATGCGCTACTCCATGCAGCACATCATCCATATTTTCCAGCGTCGCACCAAACACTTCGCCGATTCCCTGGTGACCCAGGCAAATGCCTAAAATACTTTTTTCCGGTGCATAAGCAGCGATTAGGTCCTGCATAATACCAGCCTCAGAAGGGATACCAGGACCAGGAGAAAGCAAAATCTTGTCGTACTTTGATACATCTTCCACCGCTATTCTGTCATTCCGGTAGACATCTGGTTTATGCCCCAGTTCGCGCAGAATATAAACCAGGTTATAGGTAAAGGAATCGTAATTATCTAATACCAGCAATTTCATAGTCTCTGTGTATTACAATGTTTTCGCCTGCTCAATCGCCGTCCGAAGAGCCGCCAGTTTGTTATGTACTTCCTGCGATTCGCTATCCACTACCGATTTCGCCACGATACCGGCCCCAGCCTGATAAAAGAGTCTGTTATCCTTACTCATGAAGGTGCGAATCATAATCGCCTGATTGAATTCTCCATCGAAACCCATGTAGCCGATACAACCCGAATAGAAGCCCCGGCTAATGTTCTCGTAGCGGTCAATCAACTGCATGGCCATATGCTTGGGAGCACCGGAGAGGGTACCCGCCGGGAAAGTCTCAGCAACGATTTGAAGCGGGTCAGCCTCTGCATTCAAATCACCTACAACTTTTGAGACAAGGTGGATAACGTGCGAATAAAACTGCACCTCTTTGAATGTTTCAACTTTGACCACATCACAGTTTCGGCTAAGGTCGTTGCGGGCCAAATCAACCAGCATAACGTGTTCGGCTGATTCTTTCGGATCGTTATATAGTTTCTGTGCCAATTCAGCATCAGCCGCATCATCACCCGACCGGCGGAAGGTGCCGGCAATTGGGTAGATAGTAGCTTTCCGATCTTTTATAACGATCTGCGACTCCGGCGAAGAGCCAAATAGTTTGAAGCTGCCGTAGTCAAAGTAAAATAGATAGGGAGACGGGTTGAGGGAACGAAGAGCCCGGTAAACATTAAACTCATCACCAATGAATGGAGTTGAGAAGCGACGTGAGAGAACAATTTGGAAAACATCACCCCGCTTGCAATGGTCTTTACCTTTCTGAATGACGGCTTTGTATTCCTCATCGGTAAAATTTGACTGCTCCTGACCAGCTGTGTCAAAGGAGTAAGTCGCATAGTTGCGACTAGTAATCAAAGAGCTTATATACTCCAGATTGCTCTCCGGCAGTTTTTCCCCTTCTTTGGTATAGCTATGCTCAAAGAGGTACAACTCATCTTTAAAATGGTTAATAGCTACTACATACCGGTAAACCTGAAATACGATAGCAGGTATGTTATTTTCTTCAGGAGTAGGAGCTGTTAAGGTGATATCCTCAAAGCTTTCGACCGACGGAAAACCAAAGTAGCCAAACAAACCATTAGTAATAAACGGGAAGTTCGGCTTTTGATGGTCAAAACTGTCCTTGAACTGCTGTAAAGCGGGTAATACTTCGTCCTTACGAACATTCCGAATGTGTGGTTCTTCGCCAGGCAGTTTTACACTGAGGGTTTCACGATTATATTCAAATCGGGCAACAGGGTCAAAACAGACGTAGGAAAAGCTGTTTTCGTTACCGTGATAGTCGGAGCTTTCCAGCAAAAGGCTGTTCAGAAAGCGGTCGCGGATGCGCAGATAGATACTGACAGGTGTAATGATATCCGCCAGCATCCGTTTGTACCGGCTGTTGACCGTGTAGACTGAGGTTGGGGTAAGTGTCTGAGGTTCCATTTTAAATTGAGATTTAGCGCAAAAAATAAGGCCTACTGGGATGACAGTAGGCCTTTAATACGTATAAGGTATATACAAAAAGGTGGCACTGCTCATCCCGCGAGAGAAGAACGCCACCACCAAATCATATTTACTGTAGACAAGTTCACGTACTCTATTAGTTTTGTCGGGGTGAGAGGATTCGAACCTCCGGCCTCTACGTCCCGAACGTAGCGCGCTACCAGGCTGCGCTACACCCCGTATTGTCGTGCAAATATAAGGTTAGGATGAATCTTTGCAAAAGGGAACTGCTAAAATTTGAAAATAGTAACCCTACCAAAAGCACGTGTCCTATAAAACGCCAAAAGCCGACCCACAAGGTCGGCTTTGTCTGGCTTGATAGTTGAGGTGGCAGCTACCTACTCTCCCACCGGTGAAGGCAGTACCATCGGCGTTACGGGGCTTAACGGCTCTGTTCGATATGGTAAGAGGTGTCCACCCGCACT
>NZ_BAABHB010000022.1:0-40044 GCF_039541875.1 Nibrella viscosa
GGCTAGCCATGTAGCCTTTCATCCGGCGGATGATGAGCGCCCAGAAGATAAACAGGATGGGGGCGACCGCCACCAGGGCAGAAAGTACAATACTGTCGAGCGGGTTGACCTCTTGTGTCCACTTCATTATATGCTGAGTTTTTTTAATTATTTCTCCAGAAAATTCAGGTCTTTCCCAAACGTTTCTTCCATCTGCCAGAGGCCCAGGAGGCTAATCGTAAGCGTCAGCAACCCAAGTAATCCTGCTCCCGGTAAAATGCCAAACTGATCTTTTAAAACCAGGAAGAGCGGGGCCATAAGGAGGATACTCCCTCTGACAAAATTGGGTACCGTTGTAGCTACCGTTGCCCGCAGGTTGGTACCAAACTGTTCCGCAGCTATGGTGACAAACAAGGCCCAATAGCCTACTGAAATGCCAAGAAGGACACATAACCCATAGAAAAAGGTAGCGGACTGGAAAGGAACAAACAGGTAGATGGCAATCAGGACGCCGGCCAGGGACATAAACAGCAGTACCACTTTTTTCCGGCTGCCAAAATACTGACTGAGCAGACCGCTCGACAGATCACCGATCGTTAGCCCGACATACTCCCACATAACTGCTTTACCGGCTACTATAGGGGTATCCAGCTTAAGCGCCTGACCAAATTCCGGCGAAAACGTCATGAGAATGCCGGCGACAAACCAGACAGGAATCCCGATCAGGATACAGCGCAGGTATTTGAAAAAGCGCTCGCGGGTGGTAAACAAGTAAAAAAAGTTGCCTCTGGAAACCGGCTTTTCCTTTACGGCCGCAAAAATACCGGACTCAAACACGCTCACGCGCATGAGTAACAGTAACAGTCCGAGTCCGCCCCCTATGAAGTAAGCGATGCGCCACTCGAATGAGTCGGCAATAAAGTAAGCCAGAACGGCCCCCATCATGCCTACGGAGGCTACCAGAGACGTACCGTATCCCCGGATTTCTTTCGGCAGAATTTCGGCGACCAGGGTAATACCGACACCGAGTTCACCGGCGAGCCCTATGCCGGCAATGAACCGGAGAATCGCGTATTGGTCAACACTGGTTACCAAACCGTTCAGCACATTGGCCAGGGAGTAAATGAGAATCGAGCTGAACAGGACCGAAATTCGCCCCCGCTTGTCCCCCAGGATGCCCCATAAAATTCCACCAATCAGCAGCCCGCCCATTTGCATATTGATCAGGAAAACACCTTCTTCCAGCACCCTGGATTCTGCCACACCCAGTGCTCTCAGACTTTCAATTCGGACTATGCTGAAGAGCAGCAAATCGTATATGTCAACAAAATAGCCCAGAGCCGCTACAATGACGGGTATTTGCAACAATTGCCGTAAAACAGAAGGAGGTACTTTTCGACTGTCGACGCTATCGGTCGTTTCCATGAGGGTTGGTTTAGTCATAGCAGGAAAGGGTAAGACAAGGTCCGAGCGGGCTAGGGTTATTTAATATTACCAAAGCACAGATACTTAATTTCCAGGTAATAATCCATGCCGTATTTGGAGCCTTCGCGGCCAAGCCCGGATTCCTTTATACCGCCAAACGGAGCGACTACGGTAGAAACCATGCCATCGTTGATACCGACCATACCGCTTTCCAGTGCCTCGGCTACGCGCCAGCAACGGGCAACATCCCTACTATAGAAGTAAGCGGCCAGCCCATAGTCGGTATCGTTAGCCAGTTGAATGGCTTCTTCCTCGGTTTTGAAGCGGGTAACAGGGGCTACCGGCCCGAATATTTCTTCGCGGGTCATAATCATTTCTGTTGTAACGTCAGTCAGCACGGTGGGCTGGAAGAACAATCCCGTCAGGTGGTTTCCTCCTTCCACGATTTTAGCTCCTTTTGCCACGGCATCCTCCAGGTGATTCTTCACTTTGGCCATTCCTTTTTCGCTGATCAGGGGGCCTATCTGTATCGTTTTGTCCAGGCCATTTCCTACCCGAAGCGCGGAGACGGCCTGAACGAGTTTCTCTACATACTCATCATAGACCTTCTCCTGAACGAAAATCCGGTTTGCGCAAACACAGGTCTGTCCGCTGTTCCGGAATTTCGACGCTATGGTTCCCTGCACGGCGGCATCAACGTCGGCATCATCAAATACGATAAATGGGGCATTACCGCCCAGTTCGAGCGAAAGTTTCTTCAAACTCGGTGCACACTGGCTCATCAGGAGCTTACCTACTGCGGTTGAGCCCGTGAACGACAGCTTCCGGACTTTTTTGTTTTCGCACAGTTCCAAGCCTACCTCGCTGTTTTTTGACGTAGCTACCGTATTGTAAACACCGGGTGGAAATCCGGCCTGCTCGGCTAGTGCTGCCAGGGCTAAGGCAGTTAGTGGCGTTTCGGTAGCCGGTTTAACAATAACAGGGCTCCCGGCCGCCAGCGCTGGTCCTACTTTTCGGGTGATCATGGCCAGCGGAAAATTCCACGGGGTAATTGTAGCGGCTACGCCTATGGATTGTTTGATAACCACCAGTCGGCGGTCCCGGGTGTGCGACGGGATAACATCCCCGTAAATTCGCTTCGCTTCTTCGGCAAACCACTCGATAAAGCCGGCCCCGTACTCTACTTCGCCCAGACTTTCGCTAAGCACCTTTCCGCACTCCATGGTCATCAGCGTGGCCAGTTCCTCTTTGTGCTGCAGGATTAACGCATACCAGCGTTTCAGCAGGCCGGCACGCTCATGTGCGGTCAGGTCGCGGAAGGCCGGCCAGGCTGCATGAGCTGCATCAATGGCTTTTTTCACCTCCGCCCGGTCCATATCGGTAACAGAGGCAATGACCTCGCCGGTTGCTGGATTGATCACATCAAATTTCTCGCCACTGGCAGCGTCTACCCACTGCCCGTTGATATAGGATTGCGTCCGGATAAGGTGAATCGAAGTCTTCAGATCCTGAGATATGCCTGTTGCTATCATGATTACATATAGATTATCTGGCGAATCGCTTCGCCTTTGGCCAGCCGTTCAAATCCTTCATTGACCTCATCCAGTTTCAACTTATGCGTCAGTAACTTATCGACTGGAAGGCGCCCCGCCTGATAGAGTGAAATGTAGGCGGGAATATCTCTGGCTGGTACGCAGCTCCCGATATACGAACCTTGTAAGGTTCGCTCGTCAGCCACCAATTTGGTAGGAGACAATTGCATCATTTTGCTGGGGTGCGGGAGACCGGCTGTAACGGTTTTACCTCCTCTGGCGGTGGCGTTGTAGGTAAATTCGAGCGCGGCAACGACCCCGGCAAATTCCAATCCGATCTGAACACCCCCACCGGTCAGATCTTTTACCTGCTCGACAGCATCAGGCTGCGATGTATCAACTACCGCATGAGCTCCCAGCTCAAGGGCTTTGTCCAGTTTATCTTTGTTGACGTCGGCCACAATTATCTTACCGGCTCCGCCGGCCAGTGCCCCTAACAGCGCGGCAAAGCCAATCCCCCCCATTCCGGTAATCAGCACGCTCTCGCCCAGCGACAATTTAGCCGTGTTAATCACCGCACCGACACCGGTCATGACGGCACAGCCAAACAGGGCCGCAATTTCGAACGGGAGTGTGCGGTCAATTTTTACGACCGATTGCCGGGAGACGACCGTGTATTCTGCAAAACCGGATACCCCGCAATGGTGGTGAAAAGGCTGTTGTTGCTGAACGCTATGGAATCTGACTCCACCGCCTAATAGTTCACCCTTACTATTTGACGCAAGACCATTTTCACAAAGGGCCGGCCGACCCGTCATGCAGGGCATACAATGCCCACAAATGGGCAGGAATGAGAATACGATATGGTCGCCAACCGCTAAGTCCTGTACACCGAGACCAAGTTCGACTACTTCACCCGAGGCTTCATGACCCAATACCATAGGCATCTGGCGGGGTCGATTCCCATCTATTACAGACAGGTCAGAATGGCATAATCCGGCGGCTTTAATTTTTACAAGTACTTCACCCTGTTGGGGGGATTGTAAGTCTACCTCTTCGATCGTCAGCGGCTGGCTGTTTGTATAGGGGCGATCCAGGCCCATTTCATGTAATACGGCGGCTTTGATTTTCATGCTTCTCTTATCTATTAATGCCTGGAATTTCACTTCGCAAAGGCATTGACTCCCTCACCTATGCGGCAAGTGAGCAGGAATCTGCTGTTTATCAGTTGAAATTTTGTTAGTGATTTTGGCTAAGAAAAGATTGACCCCTCCTATAGTATGGAGGGGGAATCCACAGCATCCCTAAACTATAAATGCTATTACCCCATAACCCTCTGGACACAGTCTTGTAAAAACGCATCGATGTTTTGTGCTACTTTCTCCATAAGAAGGGTGCGGGATTCGATACTCGCCCAGGTTACGTGGGGCGTTAAGGCCAGCCTGGCTTTATTTTTAACATGCAACAGGGGATTGTCAGGGAGAATGGGTTCTTGACTATAAACATCTATACCAGCTCCGGCAATCAGGTCTTCATCCAATGCTTTTGCCAAATCGGCCTCATTTACAATACCTCCCCGGCCTACATTTATCAGAATAGCCGATTTTTTCATACGGGACAACCGGTCATAATTGATGAAATTGGCCGTATTTTCATTTAAAGGAGCGTGGATTGAGATAATGTCACAGGTGCCTAAAAACTCATCCAACTCCAGGCGTTTATACGATTGTTGATTATTCTGGCCGGAGGTGGAATAATACACCACCTCACACCCAAACACGTCGGCAATTTTAGCAACCTGGCGGCCAATATGACCCAGGCCAATAATTCCGAATCGTTTGTCGGCCAACTCCCAGAATCCTGGACCAAAGTGGGTAAAGATGTCTGTTTTGGCATACTCCCCTATTTTTACATACTGGTCATAATAAGGAATATTCACCAGCAGGTGCAACAACAAAGCAAAGGTTCCCTGCGTAACACTCCGGGTCGAATAATCTACGGCATTCTTCACGGGAATACCACGCTTGGCAGCCGCTGTTTTGTCGACGTTATTGGTACCCGTGGCAGCAATGCAGATTAGCTTTAGATCCGGCGCTCCGTTCAGAGCAGCCTCATCAATGACCACTTTATTGGTAATTACAATATCCGCGTCTTTGATTCGCGTTTGGGTTTGCCACGGCAGGGTAGTTTCGTAATAGGTTACCTGGCCATATTTTTCCAACACATGCAAATTGGGTATATTACCAAGCGTTTTTGTATCTAGAAACACTACTCGCATAATACCTGACAGGGAAAAATGTAGACGCAGATTCAATCAGCCACAGGCCCCCTTAATTAGATGGGGTGGTTCGCACTTTTACCACTACTTTTTTGACTCCGTCTATGCCATCGACCCTATTACTGGGGTTGTGCGCTTCGGTTGGCGTAACAATGTAAAAAAGGCCTGGTTCAGCTACGTAAAACGTTCCGCCGTCGGTAATATAAAAGACGATATCTTTGGCTGGGGAGTACTCCTCAGCCACGTTCGACATAATCTTTTCGGCTGGGATAATCCCAATCTTTTCCTTTCCTTTCACCACAAAGTGAATATCGGAGTATAACTGATGGGCTTCCCATTTCGAATTGGAAATGTCCCGGGGTGGTCCTTCTGTAATGGTGGCGAATACATTTTCGTCGTCAATGGGGTATTTGCCGGGTCGGAGCCGGGTAAAATCTGTGTTTTTCAGAAATGCGAATGCTTTCTCCCAACCTTCTTTGTTACTGTGGTATCGTTTGGCAAATTCCACGATATTAATCGCATCGGCCGGTTTGGCAGACAGCCCGGCTAACCAATTCATTTTATTGTACCACTGCTCAGCCTTTTTTTGAGTCCACTGTTCTGACGTTTGACCATATACGGCAACGCTCCAGAGACAGGCTACCAGCAGAAGCAGGCGGTTCAGGTAATTGTCGAAACTCCTCATGTTGCTTTAAATAGCTTTACGTTATGCCGGCATCAGCCTACGGCCTAGCCATAGGCTGATGCCGGCATTAACCATTAATTCCGAGTTGTCATTCTTACCTGACCAAGGCCGAACTGGTCACCAGCCGCAACGGGCTTACCACCGCTGAAGTGGATTTCCACCATTTTCTCACTCTGCACGTCATTGTGATCCTGATCTTCCAGCGAGGCAACGATTTTACGGGTTTTCACGTCGATGACATCACCCGTTGCCGGATACGCATATTTACCATCCAGGCTAAAGGTGATCCAGCCGGGCATGTCTTTCAGCGCTATCGATGTTTTCTGGACCGGCGGCATCACCGTGTTATCAAAGACATGCAACCGATAGTTATGCCCATCGCACAACCACAGTTCTTTTTCATCCGGCGTCAGGCCAATGCCATGACTGGGGCAACTATGGCGTTTTACCTCCCCAACATTCCAGCCTTCAACCACCACGCGATGCAGGAATTTGCCGGTTACCAAATCACCCACTTCAAACCCGAGCAGGCCATTCACATTGACATACACGAGCGTTTGTGCGCCATTGATCGTAAAGGGACGGATTTCTGCGCTGAACGGACCAACCTGCCTGGACACCGTATGGGTTTTGGTGTCAGCTATGTTCAACATGGTCGATTTCAAACCAGCCAGATAGACCTCTTTGCCATCGGGTCCGTAAATGGTGTTGTGTGCACCGGAATTGGTAACAATTTTGGTGATGACATCCCCCGTTTTGGCATCGACGACATTCCAGTGGGCTTTTTCGAGCGAAGGTGCGTAAATAATCTTTCCATCCGGTGATATCGAAATGCGGTCTACTCCGCCCTCATATTCTTTTTCCCACAGCATTTTTTCGGTGACCAGATCGATGCACTGAATGGCTTCCAGCGTGCTGACGTAAATACAATTAGTAGCCAGACTGACATCGACACCTTTCACATTCGATGGGATGCCTTTCTTCATGATCCCGCCGGGGTTTTTGATGAATTTTACAAACTTGTGATTGTTGTCGATGTCGAAGACCTGTATGCCATGACCGCCATAACCCAGGTAATTGCGAATACCGGGGGTCGCTACATATAGTAATCGTTGTACTTTGGGGGCCGGCTTAGGCGCATAGTTGACTAGCTTATCCGCAGATAAGGTGATCCAGGCGGAAGCAGAAATAAAAACTATACCGCACAAGAGCAGCAGAAATGATTGTTTGATCGTCTTCATGGTACCGTTATTTAGAGGGTCAAAGGGTTCATTACGTTTAGGAAAGATAATACCGGCTTAATTATACCCCGGGTTCTGCGGGAATATAGCCGGATTGTTAATCAACTGGATCTGAGCCAGCGGGATAGGGAATACCACGTGGTGTGGCTTCATACCATATTTTTGCATCACGTTCAGGGCCTGACCGGTACGAACCAGATCGAACCATCTGTGGCCTTCAAAAGCCAGTTCCCGACGGCGCTCCAGGACAATCTGATTGCGCAATTCCGTTTGGGTGATGTCTGTCGGCAGGGCGTCGAGGCCGGCACGCGTGCGAATCTGATTCAGATAAGGCAGGGCCTGTGCCGTTTTACCGTTTTCGTTCATAGCTTCGGCCAGCATCAGCAAAACATCCGCATACCGAATAACTTTCCAGTTTGCCGGGCTGTCGTTGGCCGTTGTGATTTTGACGATATACTTCCGGGTATAAGCCGACATATTGTTGGAGGAAACCAGCAGCGGAATAAACTTTCCGGTTGCATCGGTGTACCCTCGCGAAGCGGTCAGGTCTTTGCGTTTATCTTTGGCTTCAAACAAATCGAACAGCACCTGGTGGGGTGTATTCTGATCATCAACCGATCCCGCAATGCCGTAGAATGCAATCATGGACGTAACTTTCGGGGTAAACCGGTTGGTGTAAATGCTGCCCAGCGTTCCCAAGCCCTGCTCATACTCAATATCGTAGATGTATTCGCTATGGTGTTCATTTTTCGTGTAATCCCACAGATCGGCCCAGTTCGGCAGCAGGGCATATCCCATAGTGGTTACTTCCTGTAGTTTGGCTTCTGCTTTGGTAAAATCCTTACGAGTCAGATACACTTTCCCCAGGAGCGCTCTGGCGGCTCCTTTGGTGGCCCGGCCTACATCGACTCCTGCGTATTTCTCGGGTAGTTTACTTTCGGCATCGAGTAAATCCTTAATGATGACCTCATCGTAGATTTTGTCCACCTTTTCGCGGGGCGTTTTATAGGAGTCCTCAATACTTAAGGTTTTCGTGACCATGGGTACATCCCCAAAAATCCGGACCAGATCAAAATAGGCCAGCGCTCTCAGAAACTCGGCTTCGCCAATGTGCCGGTTCTTATTGCTTACCAAAGCGGCATCGGCCGTGTTGATGCGTTCCAGCAACGTATTAGCCCGCGTAATGGCTTTGTAATAATTGCGCCAGGTACTAATCAGTAAGCCGTCGTCGTTGGCCAGCGTAAAATTATCCACTGCACCCGCCGTGCCTTTTACCAGTTCATCCCAGACGTCATCCCCACGTATATCGCCGAAGTAATACATGTTGGCGTACTGGGCCTGAAAGATCCCATAGATACCGATAACGGCATCCTGGTAGTCTTTGTCCGTTTTGTACAACAAATCAACCGTTACGGTATCAACGGGCAGTATTTCAATAAAATCCTTTTGGCAGGCGGTCGTCAGCAGCATGACCAGCACAACCATAAATATTGTCTTTTTCATAGTAACGAAGCGGTTAAAAGCCAAGGTTTATGCCAAACAGGATACTTTTTGCGGTTGGATAGTCATAGCGTTCATTGCCGGGTGTAAGGGGGCTGTCGCTACGGCTAACGTCGGGGTTAAACCCAATAAACTTTGTAAACAGAAACGGGTTGTTGGCCGTCACCGATACCCGTACCGAACTCAGTCTGAGTCTTCTGACCAGCTCATCAGGTAGGGCATAGCCAAAGGCTACATTGTTGATCCGCAGGTAGGAGCCGTCATCCAGCCAACGCTGGCTGTAGGTGCCTCTAAAGTTACCTGTTGGTACATCGTTAGGGCGAACTGAATAGCCATTGCCCGGCTCTGACTCGGATTTCCAGTAGTTATTCATAATGGCATACTGACGGAACCGGGCGCGGTTGTTGGCCAGTTGCTCTCTGGATAAAGCCAGTACGCTGTTGCCCTGTACACCCTGTAAGCTAATGCTCAGGCTCAGGTTTTTATACGAGAAGCTATTCGTCATACCGTAATAGAAATCAGGGTAGGGTGAACCCATAATGGTTTTGTCGAAGCTGTTGATAATTCCGTCCGGTACGCCGTTCGGGCCACTAACATCCACAAACCGAACATCTCCCACCCGCGAGGCATCGCGGCCCCCCGGATTCCAGAGCGGTCCTTTATCCAGATCCGCTTTAGTCTGGAATATGCCGTCGGTCAGCCAGCCAAAGAACATGCCAATGGGCTGGCCGATCATGGTGATATTGCCCCCTGAAATAATGGGGTCGCCGGAGGGTCCCAGGCGCGTTACTCTGTTCTTATACGTCGAGAAGTTCAGGGCTGTTTGCCATTTGAAAGCGCCCTGCGTATTTACCGAGTTCAGCGTGACCTCCCAACCCGTATTTTGTACCTCCCCAATGTTCTGCAAGGCGGTATTAAAGCCCGTAATATCGGGGATGTTTACGTTTAATAAAAGGTCGGTATTTTTAGATCGGAAATGATCCAGGGTCAGCGCCAGTCTGTTGTTGAGAAAGCTGAGGTCCAGACCGACATTGATTTGCTGCTGGGTTTCCCAGGTCAGATTCGGGTTGGCCAGTCGGCCCGGTGAGTATCCTCCTATACCGATGCCACCAAGCGTGTATTTCTCGTAGTTAATGGTAGCCATATGGTCGTAGTTCCCGATATTATTATTGCCGGTTTTGCCGTAGCTGGTTCGCAGCTTTAATTCGTTTATATACCGGAAATCTTTCATGAAATTCTCGTCGGAAACCCGCCAGGCCAGCGCAAATGATGGGAAAACCCCGTATTTGTTCTGCGCCCCGAATCGGGACGAGCCATCGGTGCGGAGTGATGCCGTTACGTAATATTTGCTGTTGTAGTTATAATTCACCCGCCCCAGATACGACAGCAGCGACCACTCGGCCACATTGGATGAGCCGCCCGTCAACAGACCGCTCACTGCACTGAGCGTCGGCACCAGATTGTTCGGATACCGATTACTGGTCATGGTGTTGGATTCAATCGTTTCCCGTTGCGTTGTATACCCTAACAAGCCGGTGAAGTTGTGTTTACCCAGGCTTTTGGTATAGTTCATGGTCGTTTCGGTAATCCAGTTGAGCCGTTGCGAGGCATTGTCGGTACCCGACGCCAGCTCATTCAGAAAAGCGGCCATCTGGGGTTTGAAGTAGCTCCCCTTAATACTCATCAGGCTGACGCCCAGCATGACATTGACCTTCAGATTATCCAGGATGGCATACTCCAGAAATGTGTTTCCCAGAAAGCTAATCCCTTTCTGCCTGGCTTTTACCTCATTAGCCAGGGCTAACGGGTTTTTGCTGGTCACAACGGCATCCAATCCGTTGCCGAAGGGATAATAACTGCCATCCGGATTGAACAGGGATTGGTAGGTTGGAATGACCAGAGCGTTATACAGCGGGTTGTTGGTGTTATCCGAAAAAGTAGTTACGTCTTCGGGCCCCGCTCCACCCACATTAAATTTATTGGTATACGAGGGATTCAAATTGACTTTCATGGTGAGTTTCGGCGCGAGTTTAGCGTCGAAATTCGCCCGAACCGAATACCGTTTGAAATTGGTATTGAGAATGATACCATCCTGATCAAAGTACTCGCCACTGATGGCGTAGCGCATGTTTTCAGTACCCCCCGAGGCATTTAGCTGATACTGTTGCTGGGGCGCTGTGCGCAGAATGGCATCCAGCGGATCTTCATTGGTAGTTATTTTACCAGAAAGAACATCCAGAATGGTTTGCGGAACGGGTGCCTTCCATTTGAGAGGATCACCGGATACATTATTTCCTTCATCCAGGTTTCGGTTACGAACTCCGTCGTAATAATGCTGGGCTTCTTCCAGGCCTGTTTGCAGCACGGGTCTTTTGGCGATTTTCTGAAAACCGTACTGATAGTTGAAACTGATGGCGGCTTTGCCCGATCTACCCCGTTTGGTGTTAATAATAACGACGCCATTAGCCCCCCTTGATCCGTAGATAGCCGTTGCCGACGCATCTTTCAGCACATCAATGGTTTCAACATCATTCGGGTTCAGGTTTTGTATGCTGGAGATCGGGAAGCCATCCACTACGTAAAGTGGCCCAGCCCCTGCCGAGATACTACCAATTCCCCGGATTCTGATTTGCGGAGCCGCACCAGGTTCGCCCGATACGGGTTTGACCTGCACCCCTGCCACTTTGCCAATCAGGGCCTGATCGATGCGCGGAGCAGCCATATCCTGAATTGTCTTACTACCTACCGAAGCGACTGAACCCGTTAAATCTTTCTTTTGCACCGAACCGTAGCCAATCACAACCACTTCACTCAGGGTTTTATTATCAACGGCCAGCGTCACGTTCAGGCTGGTGCGGTTCCCAACAACAATTTCCTGTGATGCATAACCCACAAAACTGAAAATTAAGGTAGCCGCCGGGTTCGGCACGTCGATTCGGTAGCGGCCATCGGCATCGGTGGTCGTTCCTTTCTGCGTCCCTTTCAGCAGGATACTAACACCCGGCAGTCCCTCGCCTTTTTCGTCGGAGACCGTTCCCTGGACGGTAATATCGGCATTTTGTGTATGGGCGATTCCACCTTCCTGAATCGATGGTGACGGGATCTGCTGACTAGTTGGGTTAGGCTCGGACCGTAGTGGGGTTAGTTGTGAAGTATCCGGAAACCGGACGTTTGCAGGTTCTTCTTTACCCGGCGATTCTTTGCCCACAATGATGTATCCTCCGTTCCTGGCTTTCTTATAGCGTAAACCAAACGGCTTTAGAATGATGGTTAGATTCTCTTCAATTTTTGCGTTCAGATTAATCACATCCGGTGCGACCATCAGGCCTTCTACATTACGATCAAAAAACAGGATGTCGGTCGCGTAATGTGTCTGAAGTTTTCTGAGGATTTCCTTCAGCCGCTGAGGAGCGGCTTTTGTTATTGTCTCCTTAGACTGAATGGGCTGGGATCGGGCAAGCGTCTGGGAAAACCCAGGGTGTACACTGCCCATGACTACTCCGAAGAGGAGTAGAATACGTACTGATTTTTCCATCGGATTTAGGGTTTATTTGGTTAAGGTTCCTGCGTTATATAGAGTGTATCTCCTTTTCGTTCGTAGGTTAGGTTTGATGCACTGGTTATGGTTTCAATCAGCTCGTCGGAATTCTGGGCCGTAAACGCCCCGGAAATTGTCCATTTTGCTAAGGAGTCATGGGCAAATTGCAGGTGGATACCATAGGTTTCCTTAAACAAAATCCCTACCTCCCTCAATGATGTCTGATCAAAGACTAACCGGTGCTCCTTCCAGGCTCGGTAGTTCTGCCGATCAGGTGACTGTTTTAAGTTGGCGTGCCCTGCCCGATCAAAGGTCACTAAATTGCCCGGCTTCATGGTTAGCTGTTTGGTCGTCTGGCCTTCTTTGTAGAGCAGCTGCACTTTTCCCGTGTTGAGCAACACCTTTTGGCCGGACTCACGCGTGTTTACCAAAAACTCAGTCCCCAGTACTACGACTTCAAAGTTTCGATCGGTCTGCACAATGAATTTCTGGTGGTTCGGCAGATGCTTTACCATAAAGTCGGCTTCACCGGTAAGCTTCACGTTTCGCGTTTTTTTACCAAAGCCCAATCGGGGTACCTGTAATCGTGAATTTGCGTTAAGGGTAACCTGGCTGCCATCCGACAATAGCAGACGTCGGGTCTCACCAAAGGATGTTTGATAAGATGTATAGAGCAGGTATTCTTTTACCTGCGTACCGGTAAAGAGCAAGACTATAGTGACGGAAGCAGCGATAAACCAACCAAACCAGGAAGGAAACGACCAACGGGCAGGTTGATGACTAACGTAAACTGGCTCTGCGGCAGGTTGTATAACGTCATTATTTATACGCTGTCTATGCCGTTCCAAAGCCGCATCCGCATCCGGATCAAACTGCTGGTTCTGGGCTTCCCATAATACTAAGCACTGGATAAAGAATTCCAGATTCTGATCCTCTTTTACCCACTCATCTATCTGCTGTTTTTGCAGCGCCGTAGCCCGGCCGGTAAAGTAGGTAAAAAGGGCTTCTTTTGATACTTGCGTTTTCATGTGTAGATGCTTTTTACATATAGGAAAGTTTTACTTTCCTAAAACACATAGATTGATTATCAATACGTTCAGTACCCGATCCACACAAGTAAGCCAAGTAGAAATGACCATTTATTTCGTAAAGCATCCCGAATTTGGTGAATAGCCTGATAGATATGCGCTTCAACCGTACGTAACGAAAGGTTTAATTCTTCCGCAATCTCTTGATATTTCTTTCCCTCAAACCGGTGCATGATGTAAATCTGACGCCGTTTTATCGGCATAGCATTGATGGCATCCTCCACATCATGGTATAATTCTTCGTATTGAGTAATGGAGTCCGGGTTTTGTGTACTGTGGGCTGGAATGAATTCAGCATTTTCCAACGATGTACTTTGACGCATTTCATTGCGTATATAATCGAAAGATCGGTTCCGTACCGCTAAAAACAAGTAAGCCTGGTACGAACTTCTAATGGTTTTGTACCGATGTTGGATATGAAATTCGTAGAAAATATCCGACACAATATCTTCCGCTATAGCCTTCGAAGAAACGTAACGAACGGCATGACTACATAATAATGAGTAATACTGACGAAATAAGAGGCTGATGCCGGCGTCGGCATCTTGCTCAAAGGTCTTCCGAATAAACAGGTCAGGATCCAAGTGGGGTCTTTCTAACAAAGTTGTATCCTGGGCTACTTCCCTACGAATTGTCGGCATAACTATCGATGGGTGGCCATTAAGCGGCTGTTTATAGCTCATCTTGGTTCGTAGGGTAAGCTGATTAACTGACGAATTTTGCTTTGACTAAAAAGTCCGGCAGGCATTAGCGCGTTTCATAACTAAGACGCACAAGTACCCTAAAAACACTTAGTCATTTTTAAACTTTTTTGTAAAATATTGACTTTTCCTGCGATATGCGTCTACACAACCTTTCATAAGTGCAAAAAAGCCAAACAAACACACATGAAAACAGGTGTTGACCTACCGATTGTCTGATGCGGACGTTACGCTCTTGAATGTAAGAGACTCGACCTGCGCGAGTCTCTGCTGAGGAGAAGCGTGTGGATTTTTAAAGAGGAAATAGACATCATGGATACCCACAGCCGGCGCTAAAATGATTCCTATACGCTTATCGGCCAGGGGAGCGGAGTTGATTGAAGCAGAAGTGCTGGTTTTTACTAAGGACCCGCTACCGATCAATTTACCTGTTAGCGAGTCCAGTCGTACTTCAATAGATCCTCCCGGAACAGGTTCTTTAGACACTGTAGCCTTGATTACCAACTGGCTTATCTCGGTCATATCCAGATGCGAATACCTCAGATACGAATCAGGGCCAATGGCCTCATAGAACCGGCTTCCAGATAAAGCCGGTTCAACAGATTTTCGCCAGGTAGCTTGTTCCGGTAAAAGAACCGGACTTCGAAACAGCTTAACCTGTTCGGATTTAACAGGTCCCGACGATTGCGTACCTCTATCCGTATACGAAGCCGAAAGCCGGTAATACCCCTCACCATTTTCTGATTCAGCAGCTACCGGTGTGTAGCTACCCGAAACAGGCAGCCTGATTCCGGCGCTTCGGGCTTCCGATAGGCTTAGGATATAGGTTACAATGGCAGAAGCATTATCAATGGATAACTGTGGATGAGGGCTCATGGTAGCCTCCCCCCACACCCCTTTTCCGCCGGCAATAACTTTCCGGGCAAGTCGGTCTACTGCACCCGGATCGCTTTTATACTTCTGCGCGATTCGTTCATACGTAGGGCCAACGCCCGGTTTGTTGATACTGTGACACGCCCGACAGTCACTTTCGGCAATGAGCCTCAGTGCGACAGCATGGGTAGGCAGTTCATCCGGAACACGAGCCGCTGCTACGGATGTCGTGCTATCAAAACGCCCGGACACGTAATCCATTCGTACCGTTACCCGATCGGGACTGATCCGGCCATCCTCTAGGCTTCCGTCTTCTGCATCGACTACCCGAACAACATAGTGAATAGGCTTTTCCGGGAAATAGAAAGTCGTGTTTCCCTCTAAAATATCGATGTCAACTTTTGGGGCCTCATTCCCTATACTTAACGGTCTGAAGCTGACTACCGCTACCCAGATAAATAAAGGGCTGACCAGAACTTTTTTCATCTGTCACCAACGGAGTTTTATCGCTTGTTAGGGCTTTTGAAACTTGTAAAGCAGGAGGCCGTAGCCAACCCCGGCCGGATCGGCGGTATTCGCCAACTGAAACGCCATGTACTTCCCATCGGTAGAAACAACCGGGTTTGATGCTTTGCCGCCCTCAAAATCATTGAAGTTGGTCAGTCGGACAAAGTCTTTACCGGTACCGTCCAGTTTGAGTTTCCAGATGTCAATATTGGAAGGGCCACGCTTGCCTCCTAGCCAATCACACTGCCGGTCAGCTTCCACCAGCGTATACTTGCCGTCCGGAAAAATGCCTTCGACTTCGTTATAGGTTTGCGGCTTTTTCGAATGATTGATCACCTCATTGGTTTTCAGATCAAGTGTCATTGTTGAGGCATTTAGCCCCGTCGAATTGCCTGATGCATCTCTAACCGGCTCGTACTGGACAAACGTCATTTTGGTATCGTTATCAAAAAAGTCCTGTGCCTCAAGCGGGTACTCGGCGCTTTCATACACAACTTTCTGGTTGACGAGCTTCGGTACTCCTCCCGAAAGATCCACATCGGCCATTAAAATTCTGGACGACCCTTTAGGGATTTCAGGTACCTGGTCATGGACCTGCGAAAAGGCGACTTTCATGCTTTTTTTGGAGATAGCCATGCCTTCGCTCATTTTCATCCCAAATTTTATTGGCTTAGACCCAGGAACCTTGCTCAAATACCAGAGTTCATTATCTCTTGACCGGCTAATGCGGATGTCTTCGAACTTTTCAGGCCCAATCAGTATGTAATCGCCGGTCGACAGGTGCATGACCCGAAGAAAGGCCGTTCCGGGTACGTTGCAGGTCAGACATCGGATTTGCCGCGTCGCCAGATCAAGCACCATAGCATCCCCGAAGCTTTTGGCCATAAACGCAATTTGCTTGTTATCGGGCGAAAAATCGGCTCTTTCGCCGAAGTTGGTCAGCACTTCTATGTTTTTTGGTAAGCTGGCGAGCGGACTGCCTGCTTTCCTTTTCTTGGGTGTATCATCGCCATACAGGCTTGCTTTGTTGTAAGCAACGAATTTTGCAGGTGGTGATCCGGCCGTTGCCGATGCGCCCACCGCCAGGTATAACGATAACGAAATGGTCCAGATGTTCATATAGTTAAGGATTTAGGGGTATGCAGCAGTTAGTCTTTACGGGCGGTCATTACGGTGGCCTTCCTGGCAATCTCAACATCCTTGGCTACATCGGGTCTGAGTTTTTCCCAGTGAAACCGCAGCGCATCGTTTGACTCACTATAATGTACCAGGGGCATGTCGGTATACAGAGGACGGGTGATGGCAATCACCTCATCCCAATAGGCTAACGCCTGTTGCAAATGCTTTACGGCTTCTTCTTTCCGGGTTTCTGCCCCTTTCAGCCGGTACGTTTGCAGGGCTACCGCACCTCTTAACTTTTCGGCGAAATACAACCCCAGGTTTGCCCAGGCCTTTATGTCGGCCACCTCATACCGTAGCGAGGTATTTTTATCCGTATTAACATCCTTTACCAAAGCCAGCGCTTTCTTACAGTCCTGCTCCAACTGATTGGCTAGTTTTACAGGGGTGACCTTCGCAGGATCAAAGGAGCCGCCCGAAGACAGGGTGCTGACATAATTCAGGACAGAAACATAGTTCGGGTCTGCGGCCGGCTGACTGATTTGCCGGTCCACCGAAATATAATCCATGCTGTTCTTGTTGAGCGCCATGAACCCTTCGCTGTACAGCGTAAAGTCCCAGGTAAAATCAAAGGAAGAAGCCAGGCGTAACGGCGTGGTTCCGGCCAGAGCAGAAGCTTCCAGTAGGTTTTCGACCCCTTTACCGTAACGCCGGGCAAACTCGGCGGTAAACACCGCATCGGGCGTAGCCGGATTGTACAATAACCGTCCCCATAGTTTGTAAAACAGCCACTGCCGTTGAAAAGCATACGTCCAGTCGACCTGCTGACCGGGTTTGGTAAAATAGTCTACTGCCGGAATGTAGCATTCCGAGCCTACGAAGTATCCACCCACGTAGCTCTGGGTATTCGTCGCTATATGTTCCCGAATAAAGTTGGGGACACCCCAGCGCAGACAAAAGAAGTCTTCGTTGCGGGCCATCCAGGCTATTTTATAATTCTTCGGCTCCGGTTTGAAATAGGTGTCGTTTAGCTTCCCGCCATGTACTTTGATCAGCCTGGGTGAGGAAAAAGCGTGCGACCAGTTAAATTTTATTTCCGTCCAGATCGGCCCGTCCAGGAAATCCAGCTTCTCCATAGCCTTCCGGGTCAACTGTTCCGTATCTACGCTCGTAGATCCTCCCAGGGCCAGATTGGCCGAGAGGGGAACCCGGTGAATCAGCTTGGCCTTCCGGTTCGCCAGCCGCATACCTTCCAGAATGGTTTCGGTAAACCAGTCCTGGCGCTGTTGTGGAGTCATGCCCCACATACCCTCCCCATGCGTAAAGCCAATGCCCGTTAAGTCGGGGTATTCGTTCAGCACCTGGGTGACGGATTCACGGGTGTACCGCCTGATGATTTCGGAGGTATCGCCGGTAGCGTGTATTTTATGGTCGAGGTTATCGAGGGCCACCTGATGGGCTTTGGCAAATTCGGGGCTTACAAAGATGTTCCAGTTGACAATGTACGTATCAATGCCGCGCTCCTTTGCCATCCGGAAAAGGCCCCGGTAAAACGCCTGCCAGTCGGCCAGTTCCCGGTCGTTGAACGGACAGGCTTCCGGAAAATTGGTCGGCCGGATCATGAACGAAAACGGGTGCAGGTTCCAGAGCGTGAGGGCATTGAACCGGTTCTCGGCCATCATGTCCAGAAACGCTTCCCAGAAACGCAGATCTCTGGACGTTTCTTTGTGTAAGTCGAGGGCGTAGCTGTGCCGGTAGGTATCCCAGGGTAAATTAAACTTGATGGCCCGAAACGGTAAATTGGGCTGTTCACTGCGCGGCTTTATGTGTTGCAGCGATACGCCATTTCGTAAGTCTTCAACCAGCGAGAGACTGCCGTATATTACGCCTTTCGCGTCTCCGCCGGCCACCGTCAGGGTTCGTCCCTGCCGTGCTATAGAATACAACTCGGGGACTGCTTTCGCTTTGTTCAACGTAAGGTTTATCAGATACTCAGCTGATTTCTCCTGAACGGTATAGCCTTGTTTGACCAAAGCTTTCTTGAGTACGTCTACCGCATACATGGTCTGGGGAGCCCTGTCAGGCTGCTGGATACGGACGGTCTGGGCAAAACTCACCAGGGTAAATCCGGCAAAACAGATAAGTAAGGATAAAAGGGTTCTTTTCATGATTATTCCTGGTTCATCAAGGCGCTACTTCCAGTAGGCTGATTCGCTGCTTTACTCCTTACTTCTCAGCCAGATTCACTCTGACCAATTTAACTATCCGGTAAGGTGTCTCCCTGTTTAGATCAGGGTATATCCGGCCGGCTCCGTTCTTGTCCACAACTTCGATAAAGTACATGAAGTCCCAGGTGGGATTGATGTGTTCGGCCGGCACCGTGGCGCTATACGCTCCTGCTTGTCCGGACGGCTGCATGGCCAGTGTCTGGTAGTCCAGTTCCTGATTTACATTTCGGTACCGTAACCGTACCCATTTGACCCCCGCCGGTGCATTCACCTTTACCGTCACGAGTAAAGGCTTGCCGGCCGGAGCGCTGATGATGGGTTGATGTATAATCTGAAAAGGCTGGCTGTTTATTAGTCCGGCCTGGCGTTTCACACCGGCTACTGCTTCAGCAACGGCGGTAGTTTTGGCGGAACTCATCTCAGACTTGATGCTGTTTCGCTTCTGTTCCAGGCCGGCAAGGCCCTTTTCCAGTGCCGTCAGTTCATCTTTCCAGTGTCCGCAGAGATCGGCCACACAGACCCCCAGCATCAGGTTATCCGTATACACATCGCCAGCGGCCGCTACCAGTTGCCGCCAGGCGTCAACGGCGGCTCGTTCACCGGCAATGGCCTCCGTCAGTGCCGCTACATCCTTTGTACGTTCATATATCCGGTACTGAACCGCGGCCGGTATGCGGCTCGCGTGGTAGAGTGCCAGCCTGGACAGGATCTTCAGGTCCGTTATGGTCGATATAAATTCTTTGTTTGCATTTTTTCCGGTGGCTTTTTCCGCTTCGACAATTAGCTTATCCACTGCGTCCGACGTCTGCTTAAACCACCGGCTATTGGCAGTTGGCAGTATTCTGGCGGTTTCACCGTTTTCTATACGCAGTTTGGCTTCTTCATCAAAGCTGGCAAATTGGGCCATATCGCTCAGCTCGGCTTTGGCAAACGCAGGCAGATCGCCGAGCCGCTGTTTTTCCGCCCAGCCCCGGGTGGTGGGGAAACTCGTGTACGGGTAACTGGAAGCGATAATGCGGGGGAGTATCCAGCTGGCCTGGTGGAGGGCTTTTTCGATGGCCGGAGCGGCTGCCGCACCAAACCGTCGCTCGAATTCTTTTTGCCAGACGGCCGGATCGGTATCCGGATTGTAGCCGATCCGGCCAAACACCTGAAAGAAGTGCCAGTACCGCTCGAATTCCCAATCGTAGTAGCGATAGGGCGGATTCAGCAGCGCAAAGGGCGGGGCATCATGCGGCTGGGCTTCCATTTTAGTCGCCAGAGGTTCGTTCACTTCGAAACCATCGCCATCATAAAGATGTGTACTTTCGGCAAACCGGCGGACATACTCCGGATCGCCCCACAGCAGGATTCGGGAGGTGCCCCCATTCCAAAGCCGCCAGTGGATTTTATACTTCTGGGGATACCGAAGCAGGTGGGCATAGCTATGACGAATCGGGCTCTTATCCGGATTAACCTGGGTGGGATGATACGGCATACCCATCTGCTCCATCCAGTATTTGGTGGTGATCCGGAAATGTACGCCGATATCCAGCGCACTTTGGATCACCGACTGAGGTAACTCCTTGGCCCGCAGGTCCAGCCGCAGATTGGGAGCCGTCGTCTTCATCATCCGAAAGACATCAGCCCAAAAACTTTCCTGCTCGCCCTCTTTCAGGCCGGATTCATTGTGCATCCGGAACTGAATAGCGTCCAGATCCGGCACTTGTCTGACAAACTTGGCCAGGGCGGCCTTCGTGTAAGCGGTCAGGTTGTCGGCCGTGACGCCCCAGACCAGACCGGGTACGGGTTGATCGGGTGCGTCCTTCGTTCCCGGAATACCACCGCCTTGTACACCGCCCCGGTAGATGTGGTCCCAAATGCCTACTGTAAACCGGATGCCCCGGTCATGCGCCATGTTGATCAGCCGGTTGAAAGCCGCCAGGTTACGTTGCTGTTCCTGCGGTTTGATGCCTACCATTCGCACGTCCGGGAACCCCTCTACATCGAAAAAATAAGGAAAACACGGGGCTAGAAAGCCCCCATTTTCGTAGCCGAAGATCACAACCAGGGTATTGAACCGGTTCTGCGCCAGCATATCGAGGTAACGTGCCCAATAGGCTTCATCATAGAACCGGGTTTCCCAGTACGCCCGGTTCATCGTGTAAATAGACATGGCGCGCTCACTTACCGCCGGCTTCTCGGTTATTTCTTTCACCTCACGCAGGGGGGCATTCCGGTCCGTACTCCAGCCAATGCGGTCGGCAATATCTAAGAGACCATACATCAGCCCGCGGTCATCTGAGCCGCCAACCACCCAAACCGGTTTTTTTGCCAGGGTTGTCTTCCAGATGGTCAACGCTTCAGGCTCCGCAGGTACCGCACGGCCCTTCAGCAGGCGGGCCGCCACTCCCTCTCCAGTCGCAAGCCCGGCTACCAGCAAGAGCTTTCCACGGGCCTGGTCCGTAGCGCTGACAGTTTCAAAGGCAATGCGTTTAGCCTGTAATGCCTGGGTTACTTTATGAAGGCCATGCGCCACGGCAGCACCAGGTGTCTTGTCAATTACTACCGAGACCTCCGGCGTTGCCGTGGCGGCTTCGGCAACATGGTAACCAAGCAGCCATGCTACCGTGACCTGAAGAAGAAACCATTTTGCACTATAATATTTATTGTTCATGACGTGTCGGGTTAAGGTATGCTTATTCACGACTGGTAATTACAGACTGACGTACCATGAAATAAGGCTGGCTGGTCAACGCTTTGTTAAAGCCGGGATACAGCAAAGTCGATGTAGGGTTTTCTCTGAATTCAAAATAGTACTGCAAAGGATAAGGTGAGTTGGTGTACGCTGCCGGAATGGTTGCCCGGTACCGCTGCCCAACCACCTGCATATCTACCGACTCATAGCGCTCTGCCTGATTAACGTGCCGATAATACAGCCGGGCAGCGGCAGGCATTTTCTCAAACGACAGTTCTACGTCGATGGGCTGACCAACTTGATAGGACAGCGGTGGAGTATGGGTGCAGGAGATCACTCGTTGCCGGGGGCGGCCCAGCGCTTCCTGAACGGCCAGCCGCGCCCGACTGTCCTGAGAAGCGGTGCTGTTTTTATGCTGATCCAGTTTGGTCGCCATAGCCGCAATGTCCTGATCCATGGCCGGCAGGCGGTCGAGCCAGTGACCCCGTAAAAAAGCTCTTTCGCCAACGGTAATATCGGGCTTGTACACCCCTCTGGCGCGGTTGGCCAGATCAGCCCAGACGGCGCGGGCCTGTCGGTACTGCTGTAAAGCCTGTTTCAGCGCATCGACATCTCCGGTTTGTTCAAAGATGCCGTACAGGACGCCGGCGCGGAACTTGCCGGCAAAGAAACGGCCCAGACCGATCTGCATGGTAACGTCAATGGCCATACGCCGAAATTCAGGGCTTTTCCGGCCGGCTGCTTTCAGTTCTGCCTGTTTCAGATGCCTGTCTGCTTCGGCAGCATAATCCTCCAGCCACTGAGCCGTTTCAACAGGCGTATATTTGCCGCTTCGATCGCCTTTCAACAACTCCTTTACGTACGCATTGATGGCTAAAAACAACTGAGGGTCCAGCGGACTGACGTTCCCAAACACTTTGGGAGCCGGCGTATCGTAGAGATGGGTTAGATTTCCGTTGATCGTCGGATCAACAATTGGCTGATTGGTGTACATCTCCGGCCAGTAGGTGTTGTTGCCCGCCGACGTACCGTGGGTGGTCAGGACGATGGGCAGGATGCGGGTGGCATTTGCCAGCGCCTGTTCTACATCGCCTGCTCCGGGCCCAAACTGCTTCCGCAGGTAGCGTTGCCAGGTATCCGGCTCAGCGTCGGGATTGTAGAGCAACCGGCCAAAGACACGGAGACTGTACTGGTACTTCTCCCAATCCCAGCGGGGTTCCAGCGTGGCATCCGAATACCCACAGCGTCCGCCGGCAATACCGGTTCCCCGGCGGCCTTTAAAGGAAAGCGGTTCCATTAGCTCTACACCGGCACTACCGCTAAAGCTAAAGGCGCGGGCGTGTGCGGCCCCGGTCACCGGGTCGCCCCACAATAGCAGGCGCTGGGTGCCGGGCCAGATGCGGTGTACTACGTCATAGGGGCGATTCTCCCGTAAAAGATCGCCGTACCCATACCGCATAAAGCTACGCGACCCTTCACTGAGGTTCATCAACGTCGATGTTTTCTTTTTCGGATCAGGCACTTCGAGGGCGCGAATATCGGCCTGGTGGTAAGGCATGCCCATGTGCTCAGCCCAGTACTTTGGGGAGATCGTAATGGGCAGACCCGTATCCACGGCTGAATCGATCATGGTCTGATCCATACCTTTGGAATGCATATCAATTTCTACTTTTCGCCCACAGGTCGCTACCCCCTCAAATACGGTCTTCCAGAACTGATAACTCCCTTCGTTGACCCCGCTTTCGCCGTGAACGCGAAAGGTCACTCCACTAATAGCCGGGCAGGCCTGAAGCAGCGCCCGTACCGCATCGCGGCAGTAGGCTCCGTGATTCTCCGGGGTTAGGCCTGCAATGGTGTAATTTGGCGTTGGGCTGTCCAGCCACTCGTAACCATGCATCCAGAGACCAAGCTGAAACTTCATTCCCCGGGCGACGGTCTGCTCGCTGATAAATTTCAGCATAGCCAGGTTTTTGTCCCGCTCGGCATCCGATAATTCCGGTACCCGCACGTTATAGCCGGGCACCGAAAGCAGGAAGGGATAGGCAAATAGAAAGTACGCATCGGTTACGTTTCGCAGGAAGTCGTATCCAATCCCCAGACTCAGGTTAAACCGGTTATAGCGCTGGGCAGCCAGCATAGTCAGGTAGTGGGGCCACATCTCCCGGTCGTTGTACCAGGGTTTGTCTTCCACTTCGCTTACAAAAAGCCGGGTCAGGCTTCGGACCGTATTAGCCGGCCGCTCTACTATACTCTTCGGAATGGCCAAAGCCGATACCGGCTGGGGTTCGTATTGGACCCGGTCAGCCAGTTCGAGCAAAGCGTATACCAGCCCCCGTTCGTCATGACCGCAGGCCAATGATACGGATCTGCCGGCTGCCTTCCCCGACACTAAGCCTAATGCTTCGGCTACCGCCGGTATCTTTAGGTTGGCCGCGCCAAGGATCGGTTGGGCCAGGGCAGACTGAGCGCCGGCTACAACCAGGCAAATATCACTGCCGGCCGCCTGTGACAGGTTGGCCAGCCGCCGTACAACAACCCCCCTGGCTTGTAGCGACTTCTCCAGTTCCCGAATCGCCCACTGCGCCGACGACGAGCCGGCGATACGATCAGTTGGATCAGAAACTATGGCTACCGCGTTAGCCTGTATAGCTGGAAGCCCTGTAAAGCCACTTCCGAGTGTGGTAATTCCGGCAACTTTCAAGAAATGACGGCGGCTGAGATAACCTCCGTCAACTGTATCCTCCGGTTCCTTTATCATGTTGAAAAGCGACTATTGTGGGGTTTAGGTTGAATCCTTTGCGACCTGATACGAAATCATTTTGCTTACTCGTAGCCGGGATTTTGGGCAAAAACATTGCGGTTATTTATGATTTCCAATTCGCTCAGGGGGATTGGGAAAACCGTCATATGCGGCTTCATGCCAAACGGAGCCATCACGGCGAGCGCCCGGCCGGTTCTGACCAGATCAAACCATCTGTGCCCCTCCAGATACAGTTCCAGCCGTCGCTCCAGATAAATTTTCTCCCGGGTCTCTTCTTTGCTCAGCCCGGTGTATCCTGCCAAGCCTGCCCGCTGGCGAACCTGATTCAGATAAGTAAGCGCTTCCGTTGTTTTGCCGTTTTCATTCATAGCCTCCGCCAGCATCAGCAACACATCGGCATAGCGGATAACCTTCCAGTTTGCCGGGCTGTCGTTATTCGCTTTGAGCGGAGCCATGTATTTTTTGGAAAAGGACGTCACGCCCGTTGTCGACAAGGGAACAAACTTGCCGTCCAGCCCCATGACACCTTTCGCCACACTTACATCTTTTCGCAGGTCTTTCGGATCAAAGGCGTCAAACAGCGCAGCCGTAGGATTACCACCGCTGGCGGCTGTGGCTCCGGGCAGAATACCATAAATTCTGGTAAGTTCATCGACCAGCGGCTTTCCACCCGATTGAAACTCCAGCGTAAAGGTGTTGGTGAAGGTACTGCCCAGGCCCAACCCTCCGGCTATATATTCAATGTCATAGATGTATTCACTGTGGTGCTCATCTTTGGTGTAATCGAACAGGTCATTGTAGTTTTTGAGCAGCGAATACCCTAGGGTCGTTACTTCTTTCAGTTTTTCTTCTGCTTTCGCGAAATCTTTACGGGTCAGGTAAACTTTGCCCAATAAAGCCTTTGCGGCTCCTCTGGTTGCCCTTCCTACATCGGTGCCGGTGTATTTGACCGGTAACTTGGTTTCGGCATCCAGCAAATCTTTGATTATAATTTCCTCATAAATTTTGTCTGCTTTTTCCCGCCCCGTCTTATAAGCCTCTTCTATGGTTATGGGTGTAGTGACCATAGGCAGGTCACCGAAAATGCGAACCAGGTTAAAGTAGGCTAAGGCCCGTAAGAATTTCGTTTCGCCGATATGCCGGTCTTTGTTTTTGACAATATTCGCGTCAGCATTGCCGATGCGGGCTAAAATCAGGTTTGCATTGGAAATGGCTTTGTAATAACCCCGCCAACTGCTTACCAGGATATTGTCGTTGAAGTCGGTGAGAAAGTTATCAACCCGAATCGACTCCAGCCCATTAGCCAGATCATGCTTGGCATCATCGCCCCGTAAATCACCAAACTGCCAGAAGTTCTGATAAGGTACCCGGAATCCGTTATACACACCGACTACGGCATCCTGAAAATCTTTATCTGTCTTGTACAGGGCGTCTACGCTCACCGTAGATACGGGATTCAGCTCAATAAAGTCCTTATTGCAGGACGTCATCAGGCAAAGAAAAAAGCCTAAAATCAACGATATACCTTTCATAATATGACAAGTCTTCTTGAGGTGGTCACTGGTAGATTAAAACGCAACATTCAAACCCAGGATTACACTCTTCGGCAGTGGGTAATCATTCAGGTCCATACCGGGCGTTAGCGGATTTTCACCATTGCTGACATCTGGGTTAAAACCGGTGTTGTTGGTGAAAATGAACGGGTTTGCGGAATTCAGGTAAATCCGGAGCGAGCTAAGCTTCGCTGCTTTCACCACCTTATCGGGCACCTGATAGCTTAACGAGATATTGTTGATCCTGAGGTAAGTTCCGGTGTCCAGCCAGCGGGTGCTGTATTCTCCCCGAACATTACCCGTAGGCGCATCGTTAGGGCGCGGTGTATTTCCGTCGCCGGGTTCCTGCTCCGAGCGCCAGTAATTGTTTTGTGAGGCCGCGTTTCTGAACCGGGATCTTGTCGCGTAGGTAGACCGCCGGCTCACGTTCAGGATCTGATTGCCGTGTACGCCCTGCAGACTAACACCTAAGCTGAGATTCCGATACGCGAAGTGGTTGGTCATGCCGTAGTAAAAGTCCGGGTAGGGAGAACCCATGATTGCTTTGTCGAAGCTGTTGATGACGCCATCGGGCTTACCATTGGGGCCGCTGACATCGACAAACCGCATATCACCGGGCCGGGAACGAGAGGCAGTGCCTGGGCTAAACACCGGTCCTTTATCCACTTCCGCCTGGTTCAAAAACACCCCGTCGGTTATCCAGCCGTAGAACATACCGATAGGCTGACCAATCATGGTAATGTGCCCGCCATTGATAATTGGATCGCCCGTAGGTCCCAGCCTGACAACTTTATTGCGGAAGGTAGAAATGTTGAAATCAGTGGTCCACTTTACCTTGTTGGTCAGGTTGACGGTACTTACCACGAATTCCCAGCCGGTATTCTGGACTTCGCCAATATTCTTGAGCGCCGTACTGAAGCCGGTAATACCTGGGGTGTTGACGTTCAGCAACAGATTGGTATTGCGGGAGATAAAATAATCGACATTCAACCGAAGACGATTATTGAAAAAGGCGGCATCGACACCTGTATTAAACTGTTGTTGCTTTTCCCAGGTTAGTAAGGGATTCGATAAGCGACCGGGAATAAACCCGGCGGCCGGCACTTCGCCAAATGGATATTTCTGGTAGTCAATGGTCGCATAATGCTCGTAGTTCCCAATATTGTTATTACCTGTTTCGCCATAGCTGGTTCTAACCTTAAGCTCACTGATCGCCCGGATATTCTTTAGAAAATTTTCATCCGAAATCCGCCAGGCCAGAGCTGTAGACGGAAAAACGCCATACTTATTATTGCTGCCGAAGCGCGATGACCCATCCGTACGAATTGACGCGGTAAGGTAGTACTTACTGGCGAAGTTATAATTGACCCTGGCTAGATAAGAAACCAGCGACCATTGATACTGATCCGAGGAGCCATTGGTTAAAATACCACTCACCGCACTCAGCGTAGGCACCAGGTTGTTGGGATACTTATTGCTGAACAGGAAATTGGATTGACCCGTTTCTTTTTGAGCCGTAAAGCCGGCTAGTCCGGTAATCGAGTGATTACCAAAACTTTTGTTGTAATTCAGCGTGTATTCGGTAAGCCAGTTATAGCTCATAAACGAGTCATCGGTACCAGAAGCCGGCTCATTGAAAAAAGCCGGTAACTGGGGCACAAACCGAAGTCCCCGGCTGCTGGCCAGGGTACCTCCCAGCAGGATATTGAACTTTAAATCGTCGAGGATCTTGTATTCCAGGTTGACATTACCCAGGAAGCCAATTCGTTTCTGATTGTCTTTTATTTCTCTGGCCAGCGCAGCCGGATTGTTAAAGTTTCCGACCGCTTCCAATCCATTGTACCAGAAGTAATCACCGTTTGCGTCGTAAATCGGATAAAAGGGATTAACTGAGGTGGCCGCTCCCATAATGCTGAAATCTCCGGCTCCAACCGTTACGCCACTGGACCGCACATTATTCTTATCGATAAAAGATGGGTTAACGCTGAGTTTCACCGCCAGTCGTTCCGTTAATTTCGCATCCACATTGGCCCGGAGCGAATACCGTTTGAAGGTACTGTTTATGATAAGACCCTCCTGGTTCAGGTATTCACCACTGACCGAGTATTTTACGTTTTCGGTACCACCGGTAGCTGATAGCTGATATTGCTGCTGGGGAGCAACGCGCAACACCTCATCCAGCGGCTCAACATCGGTAGTATTCCGACCTTCCAGTACATCAATGATCAGTTGAGGCACTTTGAAGTTCCACGTATTTGGTGGGCCTGAAACATTGTGCCCGGCATCAATATTCCGGTTTTTTACGCCATCGTAAAAGTACTGGGCCTGTTCCCGGGCGGTCATGAACTTGGGCGTTTTTGAGACCTTTTGCAAGCCGTAAAAGGTGTCAAACGTAATGGTAGCCTTACCTGCTTTTCCTCGTTTGGTATTAATAATGATGACACCGTTCGAGCCCCTCGATCCATAGATAGCCGTGGCCGAGGCATCTTTAAGAATGTCGATGCTCTCAATATCATTGGGGTTCAACGTTTCAATCGTCTGCGTGGGAAAGCCATCGACAACATATAGCGGACCAGAACCGGCCGAAATACTGCCAATGCCCCGGACGCGGATCTGGGGAGCCGCGCCCGGCTCCCCGGTTACCGGCTTCACCTGAACACCCGCTACTTTTCCGAGCAGCGCCTGATCAATCCGGGTTACGGCCAGTTCTTTAATGTCTTTACTATCAACAGATCCTACGGCCCCTGTCAGATCCTTTCTTTTCTGGGTACCGTAACCTACCACTACCACCTCACTTAAGGCTTTGCTCTCAATAACCATCGACAGGGAAATGGTCGATTTAGAACCCACTTCCACTTCTCTGGTCTGGTATCCGATAAAGCTGAACACCAAAATTGCCGATGCATCAGGTACGTCCAGCTGGTAGTTTCCCTCTGCGTTGGTGGTAGTCCCTCGTTGCGTTCCCTTAACCACTACACTGACGCCCGGCAGACCCTGCCCCTGCTCATCTTTTACCGTACCCGTAATTTTTCGGTCTGCATGGTTGGTCTCTAAAGCCAGATTAAGTCCTTTTTGCTGCAAGTCTTTTTCTGCATTCCCGCCGGTAAAGGCGCTTTCGTTGCGGACCAGCAGCGTTTGCTCTGTAAGCTCAACCTGCACAGTTTCCCGATTTCTCCGATTACCAGCCAGAATGATGTAAGAGCTTTCGTTGATTTTTTTGTGGCGAAGGCCCAGCGGCTTGAGCATCGTTTCCAACTGGCGTTCGAGCCTGCCCTCCCGGCTTAATAGCGCCGATGAAACGGTTAACCCGTCTACCGTTTTCAGTTCGTAGGCAATCTCCACCTTGTATTTGTCTTTCAGCGCATTCAGCGCATCCCGGAGTAACACGGGCTTATTATCAGTTTTCAGGGGCTGTTCCCAGGTATCCAGTGGCCGGGTAAGCGTGGCCGGTAAACCAGGTGAACAAATTAGCTGTAACGGTAGGATCCATACGAGCCATTGTTTCAGTAATCGTTTTGTTCTCATAGCGGGTTTAGGATTTATAGGCTTTGAAGTAATGAATCAATTCGCTTCTTTTTCTGCCATTTGGACGGTCCGGCCCTCCCGAACGACATTGATGTCCAGCAGTTCAGACAGGGTCTGGAGCAGTTCGTCAATGTTGTTGGCTTTAAAAGAACCCATAAGTACACGCCGGGGTAACTCTGTTCCTTTAATGGTGATCTCCAGATCATAGCTCCTCTGAAGCAGGACGGCAACGTCCGCCAGGGTCATTTCGTCAAAGACAAATCGGCGGGATTTCTGGAAGTCATAGGCATCAGCCTCGCTGGCGGTTTTAACGTCGGCATGGTTGCGCTGATCGAGCGTCACCAGGTCACCGGGTTTCATAACCACCTGCTTGGGCACTTTATTTTCCAGGTACCGGAGCTGAACTTTCCCTTTTTTCAGGACTACTTTGGCTGTGTTCTGCCGGGCAGACAGGGTAAACTCGGTGCCTAATACAACCACATCAAGTTGCCTGGCCGTTTTGACAATAAAGGGCAGGTGATCAATGGTGTGGGTCACGGAGAAGTTAGCTTCCCCTTCCAGGGTTACTTCCCGGCTTTTACGCCCAAAACTCCAGCGGGGAACCCGTAATGACGAACGCGAATGGAGCGTTACCGTACTGCCATCTGCCAGATAAATAGCTTGCTGTTCACCGGCACTGGTCTGGTACGTTTTATAAATAATTTGATTCCGCATCAGCCAGGTGGTCAAACCAACTACCAGCACGGAGCAGGCGACCAGCCAGTACCACCGGTTTACTCCTCTGGCCGGTTCAGGCAGGTCATTTACCACAGCCTCGGCCGGGTTCAATGAAAGCGGAGAAGCCTCCATATACTGAATGAATTGCTGCAAAGGCTCCTCAAGCGGAGGAACATAGGGTGGGAATTGGAGTTCCCATTCCAGTTTCCACTGGTAATAAAGCTCCTGATTTGCTTCTTCGCGCAGCCACTCTTCGATCAGTCTCTTTTGCAGCGTTGTCGTTTTGTTGGCGTAGAAGTCGAAGATCATCTCTCTGTTTATTGGAGAAATCATAGTCGGTGAGATAGGTAAACCGATCAATATTTTTGTTGAAAACTCTAAACTTCCTTACAGGAATAGCAGGCAAAGTCCTGCCAGCAGCCAGTGAGTCCGAAGGCCGTGCCGTAGGACTGTTAAGGCCCTGGCAATCTGTACCTCTACAGTACGAACCGATAACTGGAGTTCGCGGGCAATGTCGGGCGCGGTCCGACCTTCAAACCGATTCAGAATAAAGATTTTCTGGCATTGGGGAGGCAGGCCGGCAACCAGCTCTTCCACTTTATGGCATAGTTCTTCATACCGCATTATGGGCTCCGGCAGATCTGAGGCTGATGTTTCCTGCTGACTGGCAGCCTCCAGCGAATCCATGTTTTTCAGTTCGGAGGCCAGATACTTGTAGGCTCTGTTCTGAACGCAGCGAAACAGGTAGGCTCGGTAGGATTGTGTAATGGATTCATAGGCACGGGTATTCCACAACGTATAAAATACATCCGCAACCAGATCCTCGGCCACATCTTTGGCGTAGACGAACCGGACCGCCAGGGTACACAACGGCCGGTAGTACAACCGAAAAAGCAATTCGCACCCTTTTTTAGGGTCTTCATCAAATGTCTTCCGGATAAAAAGTTCTGAATCGATCACTGTAGTTGAAGGCTCGTGGTGTACTGCCCCCAGCGTAGAGACCTGCCCAGTCAATGGCGTATAAGCGGGTGGAATCCCTGAGGGAGTTACAGGAAAGGCTGCTTGCATGGGCTTAGGGTTTAGGCAGGTTTAGAGACTTGCTTTCCTATAAGATCCTATTCAGACGTAAAGTACTTACGACATTTGAAAATTATTTAGAAAAAATTGTATAATATAACAGGCGTGTCCTAAAAAGCAAAGTGAGGACTGGCGCACCTGGTTTGCTGCATTACGTATTATTGTGTTTTTTTCAGGTACGTATTGGGGCTGGCTAAAAAGCCTGCCGTCAAGTCCGCTCTGCCTAAACCAACTGGGAAAAAGCTGGGCTGACAGGCAGGGCACTCTGGTCAAACCCTGCGCATGACGGATCACCTAGGAAAGTAAACGTGTACCCAAAAGTCATTGACCGTAATAAAAATCCAGCGGGTTGGGGTATTTGAAGGTATAGCCGGTAGTTTCCTTTACCTTTTTGCTGCTGATTATTTTGAATGCAATTGGCTCGTTTGGCTCTACGAACGTGGGCGGAGCATAACCAAAGTCTGCGCAGCTTTTTCGATATATTTCCTCGCGAGTAGGGTGTTCCGGCGCTACCACGTTGAACACGCCCGTTACGTGTTGCTCCAGCACGGATGTAATAATACCAACGGCATCGTCGCGGTGAATGTAGTTGACGGGTACGGCTCCGCTGTCTACGGTTTTTCCGGCGATATACTTTCCGGGAATACGGTCGTAGCCCATCAGGCCCCCACAGCGCAAAATAGTTGTCTGCCGTTCGGGCAACAGGCGCTGCACCAGTTGCTCCGCCTGCACCAGCGACGGAGCCGCCGATAGCTCCGGATTGGTTACAGCTTCTTCGGTCACTTCCCGACGCTGTTCAGGATACACGGACGTAGAACTAATATACAGCACCCACCGAACCGGCGACTGCCGTACCGCTTCTACAACCTGCTGAATCTGGGCCGGATGGAAATTATCTCCATAACGGCCGGCTTTGGGAGGGATGTCGATCAGCAGTATTTCGGCGTTGAGTAAATCGGCCAGGTTACCCTGCGGTTCATGAGTAAGCTGAACCTTGTAAGCGTCGATGCCTTTGGCGGTCAGCAGCGGTAGTTTTTCGGCGGAGGTGGTACTGCCTTTTACGGTATAGCCTTCGCTGAGTAACCTCTCGGCCAGCGGCAACCCTAGCCAGCCACAGCCTAATATACTGATTGTTGGATGCATGGCTGCAAAAATAAAAAAGCCGCAGCTTAGGCCACGGCTTTTTTGTAAGTGTATGCGATTGGCGGTTACCAGACGCGAATCCGGTCTTCCGGTGCTTTGTACATCTTATCGCCCGGCTGAACATTGAACGCCCGATACCAGGCGTCAATATTCGACACGGGTCCGTTGCAGCGGTAGCGACCCGGTGAGTGGGGGTCCGTAAGAATCAGCTGGGCTTGTGTTTCAGGTAACACATTTGCCCGCCAGATTTGCGCCCACGACAGGAAGAACCGCTGGTCGGGCGTAAAGCCGTTGATCTGCTCCTTCGACTGACCCTGCTTAGTCTTCTTGAAGGCATCGTAGGCAATGGCCAGCCCACCCAGGTCGGCCAGGTTTTCGCCCAGGGTCAGGCGACCATTTACACTCAGCGTATCCAGCACTTTGTAGCCGAAAAACTGAGCCGCTACTTTATCGGCCCGCAATTTGAAATTATCGGCGTCTTCTTTGGTCCACCAGTCGCGCAGGGTACCATCGGCGTCGTACTGACGGCCGGAATCGTCAAAACCATGCGTCATTTCGTGGCCGATTACGGCACCGATACCCCCGTAATTGATGGCATCATCGGCTTCCGCGTCGAAGAACGGGAACTGCAGGATACCCGCCGGGAAGGCAATTTCGTTGTTGACGGGGTTGTAATAGGCATTGATGGTCGGCGGGGTCATACCCCAGCGCGTGCGGTCGACGGGCTGGCCCAGACGGGTTACGTTGTAGTTATAGGCCCACTTACGCGCACTTTTCAGGTTACCGTAAAAATCGTTGCGGTTGATGGTTACGCCCTCGTAGGTTTCCCATTTGTCGGGATATCCGATTTTCCGTTTAAACGAAGTCAGCTTGGCCAGTGCCCGCTTCCTGGTTTCTGTACTCATCCAGTCGAGGCCGTTGATATGCTCTTTGAAAGAAGCTTCCAGGTTATCCACCAGCTTAATCATCCGCTCCTTCGCTTCCGGCTTGAAGTACATCTGCACGTACAACTGACCCAGCAGTTCACCCAGTTGCCGGTCGACCAGGCCACTAACGCGCTCCCAGCGGGGCGTCTGTACTTTCTGGCCCGTCAGCACCTTGCTGAACTCAAAGTTCTGCTTCACAAACGGGCTGCTCAGGTAAGGCGCGGCATCCGAAAGGATGTTCCATTTCATATAGGTCTTCCAGTCGGCAACCGGCGTAGCGGTCAACAGGCTATCGACCGAGCGGAAAAACGTCGGGTTGCTGACCATAATGGTATCCTGCTTTTTAGCCCCGAACTGGTCCAGAATGCGGCTCCAGTTGAGGTTCGGCGTGGTTTTCGAGAACTCCGATACTGTAAATTTATTATAGGTTTTCTGCGGGTCGCGCATCTCTACCCGGCTCATCTGTGCCTGGGCCAGGGCCGTTTCCAGCCGCAGCACCGTTGCTGCGCTTTGGGCGGCCTGCTGAGGGGTTTCGCCAACGAGGACAAACATCTTTGTCAGGTGGTCGCGGTAAGCGTCGCGCACCTGCCGGCTGCGGGCGTCATTTTTCAGGTAATAATCGCGGTCGGGAAGCGTGGTGCCGCCTTGTCCGAGCTGAGGCAGGTATTTGTTAACATTCCGGCGGTCCTGGCTAACACCAAAGCCGAACAGCATCCCATTGCCCTGCGTACGCTGGTACGCCATTTCGTCCAGGACACCGTTCAGGTTTTTTACGGCATCAATGCGGGTAAATTCCGGCTTGATGGGTGTATAGCCCAGTTTTTCGATGGTTACGCTATCCATACCACTGGCGTAGTAGTCGCCAACCATCTGCTGTAGCCGACCTTTGCTGGTATTTTTACCCGCATCTTCGAGCAGCGTTTTCAGCGCCTGAGCGCTTTTGTCGCGCAGTTCGTGGAAACTTCCCCAACTGGTTTTTGAGGCTGGTACCGGGTTCTTCTTTAACCAGTTTCCATTAGCGTAGGTGTAAAAATCATCGCCGGGTTTCACGCTCAGGTCCATGTTGTCCCGGTCAATATATTTCTTCTTAGGGTCTTTGTCCGGGGGCGTCATAGACAGCATTCCCGCAGACAAAACAGCCACCGCTAACAATGTGGTTTGTTTATTCATATTGTGATGAAATTGGATAAAAGGCGATTATTAATCTACAAAATTAATAGATTTTATCCAATCTTCCCACTTTAGTTAGATTTAACTACACCCGGCATAGCAGGCTTATAGTCAGTTACATACGTGCCGGTTTTGAACTGGTCGAACGGTTCTTTGTTGTGGAAGTTACCGGCAAAGTACGTAATAACCTGATGAAACACCCGCGGCTCCATATAACCGGCTACGGGTTGGATGAGCTGAAACTTCTCATCCATAAAAACGGTGCTGGGGTAACTGAGCTTGTTTTGGAGCAGACCGGCCGCGAGTTCATGAACCCCGCTGTTGCCGGAAGTCATGTATTTAAACGTATGTTCACCTAACGTAATGTCTTCTTTTTGCTCCGCATTCAGCTTAACCGGGTAAAAGTTTTCGTTGACGAAATCGATTATAGCCGGAGCGGTAAAGGTATTCTTATCCATCACCTTACACCAACCGCACCAGTCGGTATACACGTCGATAATAAACTTTTTAGGCTGCTTTTTATTGAGTGCGTACGCTTCCTCAATGGTCAGCCATTTTATTTTTTTGCTGCCTGATGCAGGCGTGTTCTGGCTGTACGCGGCAGATACGGTGAGCAGCAGAGCCAGGGCGAAGAGGAAGATTCGATGCATAACAAAAGCCGTCGGTTATTTTACAGTAACGAAATATACAACCTTTCTTCTATACTGTTCGCTCATATTCCTGAAATAGCTACGATAACAACTATAGTCTTACGTTTGTATTTACAGTTAGTCACCCGATTCCCTATGCAACGCTACCTATTTATCCACGGGTACATAGAAGACCCAACTATTTTCGACCAGTTGGTGCCACTTCTGCCGCCGGGCGACACACTTCGCCTGTCGGTGCGGGACGAACTGGCCCGGTGGCGACCTCAGGCACCCGTTGATGCCCGCTCACTGGCCCGCTACCTGTCGGAAACCTATTCAATAACAGCACAGGATGTGGTAATTGGTCACTCTATGGGGGGCTGGATTGCGGTGCAGATTAAAAATCTGACTGGTGCCACTACCGTACAGATCGGGTCTTATACCAATCCGCGTAAAGTGACTTTTCCTATTCAGCATGTGGGGGTGCTCAGGTGGATGGCTAAGCTAGGTCTTGCGCAAAGTATCTCCTTTGTAAACTGGGCAAAGAAAAAGTATCCATTTGAGGAATCCCGAGCGCTGTATAGCGCTTTACTTGACGAAATGCAACGGATGGACCGCACATATATTTACCAGCAAATGCGTATTTTATTTGCGCCGGTTCCGCCGTTGACCGTCAGCCCGGATCTGCGTATCCATAACCGCAGGGATAATATTGTGGCTCCTCCCGATGAATCCTATGCGGCCGTGCCGGGTGATCACTTTTGTCTGGTGTTTCACCCTTACGAGGTAGCGGCTCCCATCCGGACGCTACTTGAATAATAACAAACTACGTTACCTATGTCTATCTAACCCTTTATAGCCTATGCGTCAGTTAGCTTGTTGTATTTTGATAACAACCGTATGTTCTTTTGTTGTTGCCTGCCGCCAAAATACCGAAACAGCCGGTGACAACCAATCGGTAAGCGCTATCCTTTTCAGTGCCGACAGCCTGGCAAAAAACATCGCCATACTGGCGTCGGATGAATTCCAGGGCCGCATGCCATTTACGGAAGGCGAAACCAAAACCATTAACTACCTGAAAGCGCAGTTTGCAGCCGTCGGTGCCGAACCGGGCAATGGCGACAGCTATTTTCAGGATGTCCCGATGGTGAACATTTCCACTAAGGCTGCACCCACCATGCAGGTGCAGGGGCCTAAAGGCAGCTTTCAGCTGAAAGGCTATGACGATTACGTCATCTGGACCAACAAAGCCGACCCGGCCATTACGCTGGACAAAGCCGAACTGGTCTTTGCCGGCTACGGCGTAGTAGCCCCCGAATACAACTGGAACGACTATGCCGGTCTGGACGTGAAGGGTAAAGTGGTGCTGGTGCTGGTGAACGACCCTGGCTACAGCTCCGGCGACTCTACGCTGTTTAAAGGAAAAACCATGACCTATTACGGCCGCTGGACCTACAAGTTTGAAGAAGCCGCCCGGCAGGGTGCCAAAGGCTGCCTGATTGTGCATAATACCGAAGCCGCCAGCTACCCATTCAGCGTGGTACAAAACAACTGGAACGGCTCCCGGCTGCAACTCGACAACCGGGGTAAGAACGTACCCAACTGCGACGTCATCGGCTGGGTGTCGGAACCAACGGCGAACAAACTCCTGAGCGCAGCCGGGCTGAGCATGGCCTTGCTGGATAAAGCCAAACAGCGGGGCTTTAAGTCGGTTCCGCTGAACGTGTACCTGTCGACGAGCATGCAGGTAAAGGCTACCTACGATAAATCGCATAATGTTATTGCCAAAATTCCCGGCTCTACCCGCCCCGATGAGTACGTGATTTACTCAGCCCACTGGGACCACCTCGGCGTGGGCAAACCCGACGAAACCGGCGACTCTATTTATAACGGGGCTATTGATAATGCCAGCGCCACTGCCGGTTTAATAGAGCTTGCCCGCGCTTTCAACAATATGCAGCCTAAACCGGAGCGGACCATCGTGTTTCTGGCGGTTACCGCCGAGGAGCAGGGACTCTGGGGCTCGGCCTACTATGCCCTAAATCCGGTTTATCCCCTGGCCAAAACTGTGGCAAACATCAACATGGACGGGCTGAACGCCTTCGACAAGACTAAAGACATTATTGTAGTAGGTAGCGGACAGTCTGAACTGGAAGATATCCTGAATGAAGAAGCCAGGAAAAACGGGCGTTATATTACGGTTGAAACACATCCGGAAGCCGGCTACTATTACCGCTCCGACCACTTTAATTTCGCCAAAGTAGGTGTTCCAGCGCTGTACACCGAAACCGGCGTTGATGTGGAAGGCAAGGGTAAAGAATACGGCGAGAAGCTGGCCGACGAGTATCGGGAAAAACACTACCACCGTCCCTCCGACGAATACGATCCAAAGACCTGGACGCTGGCCGGAGCTATCGAGGACTTGAAGCTGATGTTCCAGGTCGGCAAACGCTTAGCCGCCGGCGACCAGTTGCCGCAGTGGAAACAGGGCTCCGAGTTTAAAGCCATTCGGGATAAGTCATTGGCAACTAAACAACAGCAATGATATTTACTCGTGAAAGAATGCCAGCAAATCACGCAGGCTGCTCAGTTGCACAAAGGATTTGCCGATCAACTGCTCTTCGTTAACCGTCTCATGCCCCCAGGTGATGTGGTAGGGTACATACACCGCTTTCGCTCCGATATGCACTACCGGCAGTATATCGGAGCGAAGCGAGTTACCAATCATCATAAACTCGTCGTTCTGCAAACCGTACCGTTTGATAATGCGCTGATAGGTACGCTCATCCTTCTCGCTGACGATTTCCATATGGTGGAAGTACGACCCCAACCCCGACCGGGCAATCTTACTCTCCTGGTCGAACAGGTCGCCTTTGGTCAGGACCATCAGCTCATAGCGGTGTGCCAGAGAGTCAAGTACTTCCCGCACGCCGTCCAGTAGCTCAATGGGGAAGTCCAGCAGGTGTTTGCCGGTATCGATAATTTGTTGAATCTCTCGGCCCGTCACCGCGCCGTTCGTCAGTTCAATGGCGGTCTCAATCATCGAGAGCATATAGCCCTTCGCTCCGTAACCAAACAGCTTCAGATTATTGATTTGCGTTTTGTAGAAGTGCGTTGATATGGTTTCGGCATCAATGTGGGCTTCCAGAATGGCGTGAATCTTCCTCTCAACATCTATATAGTTCGGCTCATTAACCCAGAGGGTATCGTCCGCGTCGAAGGCTATGATTTTGAGGTTTTGAGTAAGTTCAGAAGAAAGATTTGATTGTTGCATTGAAGGGGGAATTTTTAAATATTCTAGCGAACGGTTATAAAATTATGTTATTTGTTACTTATCTTAAAGCAACAATATTGATTTATTCACTTTACCTTACTAAAATGAGAAAATTTAGCCTTTATGTCTTTATAGCTGTTTGTATTTCCGGATTAGGAATTGAGCAAACATATGCGCAAACAAATATTAACTTAAGAGCAGGTATAAACTGGTCTCAGGCAAGATACCTTCACACTTTGAATAGTAGTCAAATAAGAGGACGTTACATTCCAGCATTCGTCGTTGGGTGGAATATAGGAATACCTGTGGAATTTAGTGTTACGGACCGCTTTGCTATACAACCAGAGTTTTCTATTGTTTCTAAAGGGTTTCAAACTCATACTCAATTTTATAGTTCATCTATTCCCCGTGAGATTATTAACTCTGCTTTACTTACAGTTCGTAAAACGAGTTTAGAAACTCCCGTAATGTTTAAGTATTATTTCTCCAATTCTTTTAATGGTATTTATGTAATGGCTGGACCAAGTATAGAGTGGTTTTTGCGGCAAAAGGACCAATACGTTATTTATCCTTTACAAGTTGGTGATGTTAAGGTTCAGGAATATAAATTTTCAGACCTGAATAATCGACTTAGAATAGGTTATGGGGCTGGTGTAGGGTTTATAAATAACCTAGGCTCTATCCCTGTTTTTATGGAGATTCGTTACCAAACTAGTTGGATAGAACCTAACTTTAAACATGTTTATGATTCAAACAGTGCTTTCACCTTTTCAGTAGGTGCCAGAATCTCAAAACTAAAAAAACTATAAACTGAATCAGCATTTTTCGGACTCTAATACGATTTTACTCTTACTACGCATTACCTTGTTGAGCCGATTCTAATGTAAAACTTGTTCAATATGAGTAGAATGTTAAATCGTTTTAGCATGATTTAGGATAATCAGTTGCAGGTTATGCATCAAGGCCAAATGAATATTAAAACAGATTGAGGGTATATACTGAAGCATATACCCTCAATCTGTTTTAATATTTAACGAATTATTACTCTCTCCTTATAAACCTTATCTGCAATCTGAATGTGTAAATAATAAGTTCCAGGCTTCTGGCCTTTAACATTCAGGTCTACATTCTTTGACTTCATAAAATGGTGATTAGCTTTAGCCGATGCAACATCATAAGACCTAACAGCCTGCCCCTTGTCATCATATAAAACTACACTATTGAGAAGGTCTTCTGCAAGTTCTTTATAATCAAAAGAAACAGTTAGTATATCATCGGTAGGGTTTGGATATACCATACTATAACCTGAATATCCGGAATTTTGCAAATAAAAAATATAACTCTCACCCGTTCCATATTGGTTTGATGTTGTCACTGTCACCCTCATGAAATTATCTGTAGAAGCGTTACAACTGTTAAAATTAGGGTATATGTAACCACTTCCACCATCAATGTACCAATTATAGGAAGTTGCGGTATTATCTGAGTCTGCAACTAAAAATGCTGAACCATTGATATAATTTGGATATTGGGAGTTGTTCCCATTAACTAACTTAGTTTTTATATAAGGTGACCCAACAGCAATTGATGCAGTATTCGTAGCGCAACTGTTACTTGCGCTCACATTCAATCTACCTCCAAATAATTGAGTACTAATTGTAGCAGATGTACCACCTGAATAAGAAGTAGAGCCATTTACTTGTAAACCTCCTAAAGTTTGCCAAACTACAGAGTTGTAAGCACCGTCTATGCTTACAGCATATGTATTAGATTTAATACTGTGAGCAGTTATAGGCTCGATTTGGAAAAATGACAAAAGGGTCGTAAGGTTGAAATCCCCATTCCTCCCCAACGACCCATGAGCATCGAAGCGATTCTCAAGCCAATATTGGCTAAAC
>NZ_BAABHB010000023.1:0-39094 GCF_039541875.1 Nibrella viscosa
TGTGGGCGGGGAATGCTTTGGAGGATAACAATGCTACGGCTCCACATGAGAACGTCATCTACCAGGGTACCAGTAATGATGTGAACGCTATTTATCAGCAGGTACTGAATGCGTCGGGCAATGTGCTTAGCACGTCGTTTTTTAAGCTGAAGGGGTACTATACCGGAGATGTGAATATGAATGGAGAAGTAATCTATGCCGGCACCGGTAATGATTTGGAATTTATATACCAAAATGTGATGAAGAATCATCCTGGTAACATTATGCTCCAGAGCTTCTATATAATTCGTGAACAACTGCCGTAAAATGAAAAAGAATCTGACTATCTTCTTGAGTATGGTGTTTTTTGGAGCCATCAGCACCGTACAGGGCCAGTACCTGTCTCAGCACACGGTTCGTTACATGGTTTCGTATGATGCCAAAAGCCGAATATTTACGGCGTGGGTAGTGCCTGATTATAACACGCCCAACTCAAATAATCCGGAGACTGAGGAGCGGGGCGCCACGGCTCAGTTTACCTTAAAAGTTCCCAGGGAGTTTATACTCGGTACTGTCAAGGACCTTCGGGGTACCTGGGACAAGCAGGCCCGCAAGTTTGGGCAGGAACCTCAACTGCTGCAGGCAGGAGCTAATGCCAGTTATGCGTTTTATGTAATCGGTAAAACACCTGCAGAGACCAACTACGGAGAGTTTCGGCAGGGCGAGCCGGTGGCGCTGTTCACGTTCACAGGACAGGGAGGAGACCCGAGTCAGGTGCAGGTGCTGGAGTCTTCTGATGCGTTTGTAACGCTGGCCAATCAATCCTTTGCCCTGAATGTCGCCGGCAGTTTCTACTCGCGTTCCGGTCAGGTGGCAAGGGTAGATGCTCGCCCGCTGGAGCAGTTTGTACAGCCAACGAGCCTGCCGAATGTGCTGAAGGAGTTACAGGAGCGGTTAGCGCAATTGGCACCTTTTGCTGCCGAATCACAAGAGCTGGAGGTGATAGCGTATCCTAATCCGACAGTAGATGTAGTGAGGGTGAAGTTTTTCTCGCAGGTGGCCGATGAACCCGTGAAGCTGGAGGTGGTGGATCTGAAAGGAGGAGTCAAACAGGCAAAGGAGATAAAGAGCAAAGTAGGCGTAACCACCGTGGAGTTTGATCTGCGGGACCTGCCCGGCAGTTCTTACCTGATTAAAAAGAGTGAAGACAAGGAGGTTGTCACCAAAAAGATTGTCAAGATCTAAGCAGAATGTCAACACGAATGAATTGTAAAAAGGCCCACTCTACGGAGTGGGCCTTCCTGTTTTAGCTTACTACAACAATTGGTGGTACTACCTCCGGATCGTTTTCCGGGGCCTCTTTCTTCTTGTGCGACTTTCTGGCAGGCTTTTTCACGACCACATCATACAAGTCGGTCCGCCGGTCTTTCAGCGTTTGTACCGAGCCGTATTCGTGTAGCTCTTTCAACAGGGACAGATCTACGTCGGCAATAAGCATCATCTCGCTGTTGGGCGTGGCTTCGGCTTTTACTGCATTGTTGGGAAACTGGAAATCTGAGGGTGTAAAGACTGCCGACTGGGCATAGTGAATGTCCATGTTCTGCACTTTAGGCAGGTTACCCACGCAGCCGGAAATGACTACATAACATTCGTTTTCGATAGCCCGCGCCTGCGCACAGTTCCGGACGCGGTAATATCCGTTTTGGGTATCCGTCAGGAACGGCACAAACAGAATCTGCATACCCTGGGCAGACAGAATCCGGCTGAGTTCCGGGAACTCCACATCATAACAGATCACAATGCCGATCTTCCCGCAGTCGGTATCAAACGCCCGGATTTCGTTGCCGCCGACCATGCCGTAGTGCCGCACTTCGTTGGGCGTGATGTGAATTTTGCGGTACTCCTCCCAGGTACCATCCCGCCGGCAGAGATAACCAACATTGTACAACTTACCGTCTTCATCGACCAGCGGCATACTTCCGCCGATGATGTTTACGTTGTAGGAGATGGCAAACTCAACCAGCTTCTGGCGCACCGGCTCGGTAATCTCGGCCAGCTTACGAATCGCCTGCGAGATGGGCATATCGTTGAAGTCGGCCATCAGGGGCGTATTGAAAAACTCCGGCAAGACCAGAAAATCGGCTTTGTAGTCGCTGACCGCATCAACAAAGAACTCAACCTGATCAAAAATGCCCTGTAGGCTTTCGAACAGGCGCATCTGCCATTGAACCACGCCTAAGCGGATAATGGCGTCGGTATGCGGTTTCTTCTCTTTCTCGTCGACGTAATAGATATTGTTCCACTCCAGCAGGGTGGCATATTCCTTCGACTCCAGATCCCGGCGCCAGTAACCCCGCAGGATTTTCTTCACGTGGAAGTCGTTGGATAACTGAAAACTGAGTGTTGGATCATAAACTTCCTTCTGCTTCACTTTGGCAATGTATTCCCTGGGCTTCAGTTCATCGGCATACAGGTTGTAATTCGGTATCCGGCCACCGGCCAGGATACCCCGCAGGTTTAATTGCTCGCAAAGCTCTTTCCGGACGTCGTACAATCGGCGGCCCAGCCGCAGGTCCCGATAGTCGGGGTGAACAAACACCTCGACGCCGTATAGCCAGTCGCCTTTTGGATTGTGCGTTTTAAATGTATACCGCCCCGTGATTTCGTAGTACGTATGGTCGTCGCCGAAATCGTCGTAGTTGATCAGAATAGCCAGCGCCACGGCCACCACTTTCCCGTCAACCTCTACGCAGAACTGACCCTCCGGAAAGAGGGTCAGCAGTTTTTCAATCTTATTTTTCTCCCAATATTCTCCGCCGAGTCCGCTGTAGGCTTCAATCATGGCCTCTTTCAGATCGGCGTAGTCTTCTATTTTAAGATTACGGGTTTGTATCAGCATAAATCAGATTCCTTTGTTTATATAACATCCCCGTACAGATTACCGTTTCAGGCAGACAGTTGTTTTTCCAGTTCGACTAAATGGTCATCCGTGAACGCCAGATGGGTAACAAACCGCACCAGATGCTTGCCGAACGTAACCGACCGGATGTTTTTCTGCTCCAGTTGCTTTACATAATCGGTCGCCAGTATGGAATCGTTTAGCCGGAAAATGACAATGTTGGTGTCAATTGGGTAAATCTCCTCAATCTCCGGCAGCCGTTCGAGCATGGCACCGATTTTGCGGGCGCGGGAGTGGTCGATGCGCAGGCGGTTGATGTTATGGTCGAGGGCGTAGATACCGGCCGCGGCCAGAAAACCGGCCTGCCGCCAGCCACCACCCATCACTTTCCGAAAGCGACGGGCTTGCTTAATAAAATCGGCGCTACCCAGTAGCAGCGAGCCAACCGGGCAACCGAGGCCTTTAGACAAACAGATACTGATGGAGTCGAATAACTGCCCATAAGCCTCAGGCGATTCGCCGGTTTCGACCAGGGCGTTGAACAATCGGGCACCGTCCAGGTGGAGTTTAAGTCCGTGCAGGTCGCAGAGTTGCCGGATCGCCGAAATTTCCGGTACCGTGTAGTAACAGCCCCCCCCTTTGTTGACGGTATTTTCCAGGCAAACCAGCCGGGTGTGCGGCTTATGAATGTCGTCGGGCTGAATATGGGCGCTAACCAGTTCGGGAGTGAGCTTTCCCCGCTTTCCCTGCGGCAGACTGACCGATGCCAGCGCGTTGACCGCGATACCCCCCCCTTCGTAAAGGTACACATGCGAGAGAATATCGCAGATGACATCATCGCCGGGGCGGGTGTGGGTCCGGATGGCCAACTGGTTGGTCATCGTGCCCGATGCGCAGAACAGGGCCGCTTCCATACCGAACATCGCTGCCGCTTTTACCTCCAGGGCATTGACAGTCGGGTCGTCGCCAAATACATCATCGCCGACTTCGGCGGAAAACATAGCCTCCAGCATAGCCGGAGTAGGTTTGGTTATCGTGTCGCTTCGTAAATCAATTAGCATATATACACCGGAGTTGCACTTCCGTTTTTTAAATGCGCAGTTGCCCGAAGTAGTAACCCGGAATGTAATTCCGGCTGTACGTCAAACCGGAATTACATTCCGGGTTACTACTTCGGGGTACACATACAAAGTTCGCAGAGAGAACACTGTATTTGCAATTTAAAAAAATAATCCTGTTAAATCCTGCGAACCAACCCTGCCCGGACGGGACTTGAGAACCTACCGGTTATTTTGTAAATTGCACTGCAATCAGAAAGAATATGAAAGACCTTATTCACTACGCTATACCGGGTTTTGTCATTCTGCTGACTGCCGAAGTCATTGCAACGGCTATTCAGAAGAAAGATTATTACCACACCAAAGATACCGTTAGCAGCCTCGCTATGGGTATTGGCAACGTTATTATCGGGCTGTTGGGTAAAGCGCTGGTATTTGGAGCTTATTCACTGGTATACCAGTTCCGGCTGTTCGAGCTGCCCGCCGATCAGTGGTGGTACTGGGTTTTGCTGTTTTTTGCCGACGATTTTACCTACTACTGGTTTCACCGCACCAGCCACGGCAGCCGGTACTTCTGGGCCTCGCACGTGATTCACCATTCGTCGCAGAGGTATAACCTGGGTACGGCTTTACGGCAAACCTGGACCGGTGCGCTGAGTGGTTCATTTCTGTTCTGGTTGTGGCTACCCCTGCTAGGCTTTCATCCGGCCGCTGTAATGACCATGCAGGCGATCAGTCTGCTGTATCAGTTCTGGATTCATACCGAGTTTATTCATAAGTTTCCGGCACCCATCGAGTTTATCTTCAATACACCCTCGCACCATCGCGTGCATCACGCGTCTGACCTGAAATACCTGGATAAAAACCACGCGGGGGTACTTATCATCTGGGATCGAATGTTTGGTACCTTCGAGCCGGAAGTGGAGCGTCCTACCTACGGGCTTACCCGGAACATCAATACCTATAATCCGGTCCGAATTGCCTTTCATGAATGGACCGATATGATCCACGACATAGCCCATGCCGGTTCGCTGCGTAATGCACTGGGGTATCTGTTTGGCCCTCCGGGCTGGAGCCATGACGGCAGCCGCAAAACCACCAGACAATTACGGGAAGAAGCCCGGCAGCGGGAGCAGGCGACGCAGGAAAAGGAACTGGCGTAAACAGCGGCCGGATTATGCGGGAAAGTATACCTGGAACGTAGCGCCCTGACCGGGCCGACTGCTGGCGGTGATGTAGCCTTTGTGGTTATCGACAACTTTTTTGCAAATGGCCAGGCCGACTCCGGTGCCGCTGTATTCGCTCCGGTTGTGCAGCCGCTGAAAAACCTGAAAGATGCGGTCGAGGTATTTCTCGTCAAACCCGATACCGTTGTCGATCACACTGATCTCGTAGTAGGTTTGCGTAAGCGCCGAGGGCGAAGCGTCCGGAATATGCTGGCCCTGTACCTGTTCACATTTAATACGAACAACAGGTTGCACCTCAGGTCTGTTGAACTTTAAAGCGTTGCTGATCAGGTTCTGAAACAGTTGCCGGAGCTGAAGCGGGTCGCCGTTGATGCTGGGCAGTTGATCAGTTTGTATCTCAGCGTTCTTTTCCTGAATGATTACTTCCAGATCGGTGAGCACTTCCTGTACCACCTCCTGTAGTGAGGTCGACTGAAACGAGTCTCGCGTGCTCGACACCCGCGAGTAGGTAAGCAGGTCCTGAATAAGTACCTGCATCCGGTGAGCTGCATCCTGCATGCGCCGGAGCAGGTTAAGCTGACTGTCGCTCACTTGTCCGCTCACCTGATTTTCCAGCATTTCGCCAAAAGACTGGATCTTCCGGAGCGGCTCCTGGAGGTCGTGCGAGGCTACGTAGGCAAATTGCTGCAGATCGCTGTTGGAACGGGTCAGTTCTTTGTTACTATGCTCCAGGTCCTGCTGATACCGGCGGAGGGTGGTGATCTCACTGGCCGAAACAACAATACCGTCGCCAAATCTGGCCAGGGCCAGGCTATACCAGTGGTTATCCAGGCAGTATTCGACCTCGTATGGGTGGCCATTCTTGATTAGCTCCTCCAGCCGGGCGAGCGCATCCATCTCCTGCAGCCCCGGAAACAGGTGCAGAATAGTCTGGTTCCGGATCTGCTCAATGGGCAGGTTTAGCCACTGCGCCGTCATTTGGTTGACCAGGGTAACCCGCATATCGGCAAGTTTGCCGGTGTCGTCGCGGATGGCTTCGCAGCAGACCAGGGCGCTCAGCGACGTATCGGTTACTCGTTGCAGGAGTTCAGCCTGCTGCTGACGTGCTACTTCTGCCTTTTTGATGCCGGTAATGTCGTTGTAGGAAACCACAACGCTATCCTCGAGCTTCACCACGGATATATCGAGCCAGGACGGTTCGGAGCGGGTTGGGAGCGGATACTGCAATTCTATCCGATAGGGCCGCCCAGTCTCAATTACGATCTTGTATTGATTCACCAGATGGATCTGAGCGTCATCCAGCGGAAATTCGCTAAGCCGGTGACCGAGTACATCGTCGGCCAGGGTGCCCAGATCCTGCTCGACAATGGCATTCATCAACACTATCCGAAAGTCGACAATCTGGCCGGTTTCATCACGAATGCTCTGGTATACTGCCACCCCATTGAGCGACGAGTCTAAGACTCCCTTCAGAATATCTATTGGGGCTAGTGTGCCTTGCATACCCGTTGAGTAAAAGAAATGTAGTAAGGCGGAAACGGATAAAAATAAGGTCAAATTTTACGACATGCGTAGATCCACCTAAAATCTGATTTACTGGATTAGATTGTCAGAATTTATCCCTGTATGCCGGATGAATTATGTTGGCATAGTCCCGGTGCCGTTTTAAATATGTGCCGACAAACGGACAAAGCGGAATAATCTGTAGGTTATGCTGACGAACATACTCCAGCGTTTCCTTAACCAGCCGGCTGCCTACGCCCTGACCTTCCAGCTCCGGCGCTACTTCTGTATGGGTCAGCACCAGGGTGTTGTCATCGAACGGTTGATATTCAATAACAGACAGCAGCCCATCGGTGACCAGTTCAAACCGGTTTTGTTTGGTATTATTGAGAACAGTGGCGCCTTCCAGGTTCATACATAACGATTTAAGAGTTGAACCAGTGAATTAATGAAAATGTTTGGGCTTGATTTAGTCTCCTAAATTCCTAAACTTTACCCACGTCTAATCAACTCGTCTGTATGGCCTCTATTTCTCTGACCGTTAACGGTAAAAAGCATACTCTGGAGACCGATCCGCAGATGCCCCTGTTGTGGGCCGTCCGGGATGTTATCGGTCTGAAGGGTACCAAATTTGGTTGTGGCATGGCCCAGTGCGGGGCCTGCACCGTGCACCTCGACGGTCGGCCGATCCGTTCGTGTGTGACGCCGGTATCGGCTGTTGCCAACAAGAAGATTATCACCATTGAAGGAATTGGTACTGAAGCGAATCTGCACCCGGTGCAGAAAGCCTGGATCGACGAACAGGTGCCGCAGTGCGGCTATTGCCAGTCGGGGCAGATCATGGCCGCTGTGGCCCTGCTGAAAGACAAACCGAATCCTACCGATGCAGACATCGATACCGCCATGCGCGGGCATATCTGCCGCTGCGGTACCTACAACCGCATTCGCAAAGCGATTCACACGGCCGCTGCTATGACCAAAGAAACCGCTTCAACGGGGAAATAAGCTATGAAACCAACCTCACCCATCGATCGCCGTTCGTTCCTGAAAGCCGCCGGACTTACCGGTACAGGCCTGTTTCTTGGTTTCTCGGCAAGTGCCAATGGTGCTCTGACCAATCTGAGCCACGACCCGAAAGCGGTACTGTCGTTTGAACTGCACCCATTTATCGTGATCGACAATGCGGGTACCATTACCCTCATCAACCACCGTCCCGATATGGGGCAGGGCTCCTGGCAGGCCGTTCCGACCATGATTGCTGAGGAACTGGAGGTCAGTCTGGACCAGATCCAGATCAGGCAGTCGAACGGACTGCGCAAGTACGGCGACCAGTTATCGGGCGGGAGCAGTACCGTTCGTACCGGCTGGAAACGACTGCGCGAAGCCGGTGCAGCCGCCCGTGAGATGTTCCGGCAGGCAGCTGCCACTCGGTGGAACGCATCGCTGAACGAGTGCTATGCCGAAATGGGCACCATCAAACACCGGCCAACGGGTAAAGTGCTGGCATACGGTGCATTGGTAGATGATGCCGCTAAACTGCCGGTACCCAAAGACCTGAGGTTGAAAGCCAAAAAAGATTTTAAACTGATTGGCAAGGCCATTCCCCGTCCCGATATTCCGCAGAAAGTAACGGGTAAAGCGGTATTCGGCATGGATATTGACGTGCCGGGTATGCTGTATGCCAGCATGGAACACTCGCCGGTCATTCACGGCAAGGTCGTTTCGATTGACGACAGTCAGGCGAAAAAGATACCGGGTGTGAAGGCTGTCTTCAAAGCCGAGCGCCCGATGCCGCACCGCACCTCTGAAGCCGTTGCCGTAGTGGCTACCAACTACTGGGCTGCGTTGCAGGGACGCCGGGCGTTAAAAATCCAGTGGGACAATGCCGGGTACGATCAAACCATGACCACGGAGCGGTATTATAAGGAACTGCGGGAAAAAGCCGGCCAGCCGGTGGCCCCCTACAACACCATTGGTGACTTTACGGCTACCTACGAAGCGGCTCCCAAAAAGCTGGAAGGCTTGTACGAAACGCCGTTTCTGGCTCACGCTCCGATGGAGCCGGAGGTGGCCGTTGCGCACGTAAAAGACGATGGCTCCTGTGAAGTCTGGGCACCGGTGCAGGGACCTGACGGCACTATTGAACAGGTGGCCGGTTACCTGAAAATCCCTGCTGAGCAGGTAAAAATTAATGTGCCGTTTCTCGGTGGTGGGTTTGGCCGGAAAGCGTACCTGGATTTTGTGCTGGAGGCTGTTACTCTTTCTAAACAGGTAAAGGCACCGGTTAAACTGGTCTGGACGCGGGAAGATGATATTACCCAGGGGCCCTACCGGCCAGGTATGCTCAGCGCCATGCGCGGGGCAGTTGATGCGCAGGGAAATCTGGTGGCCTTTGAACATAAATTAATCGGTGAGTCCATTCAGCGGCAGGTGTTCCGGGCTCCATTGGGCGAGAAAGCTGATGACTGGGCCGGCGAGGCTATTAACCAGGAAGAAAGTCCGTACGCCTTTCCGAACGCCACCATCGGCTGGCGCAACGTACAAACCGATATTCCCATTGTTTGGTGGCGGTCGGTGTACCCGTCCAGCAGTTCGTTCGGCCACGAGTCATTTATCGATGAACTGGCGCACGCGGCTGGTAAAGATCCGCTGTCGTTCCGGCTCGCGTTGCTGGAGAAAAAGGAAGATGAGGTGGCCAAACGATTCGTAACTGTTCTGAAGACGCTGCGGGAGAAAGCTCGTTGGGATCAGCCATTGCCGGCCGGAGCGGGTAAAGGAGTCGCTATTGCCCGGTCATTCGGCAGCATCTGCGCCCACGCCTTCTTTGTATCGAAGAATGGGAATGGCGTGAAGATCAACCGGGTGGTGTCGGTGCTCGACTGTGGTATATACGTCAACCCCGACAATGTGCGGGCCCAAACGGAAGGAAACATCGTATACGGGTTAACGGCCGCAATCAAAAACGGCATTACCATTACCAACGGCCGGGCCGATCAAACCAACTTCCACAACTATCCGGTGCTGCGCATGGACGAAATGCCGGTATCGATCGATATGCACATCATCGAGAACGAAGAAGCACCGGGTGGGGTAGGGGAGCCCGGCCTGCCGCCGGTGGCACCGGCCTTGTGCAACGCTATTTTTTCGGCTACCGGTAAACGAATTCGGAAACTGCCTTTTGACCTAAACGCTGTATAACGCATGATGAGAAAAAGCCTGATTTTACTGCTGATTGTGACGGCCGGCTGGCTGGTAGCGGCTCAGCAGGGTACACCCGGTATAGCCGGAGCCTGGCGCGAAACCAACGCAGTAGGTGGGCCCACTACTGTGCTGATTGCCTCGGATGGCTACCTGATGCAGACGGATTACCGCCCAAATGAATTTGTCAGTACACGAGGGGGAACCATGCGGCAGGATGGCAAGCTGCTGAACTTACTGGTTGAGTTTGATACGAAAGACAGCACCCGTATTGGCGGCACGGAAACGTATGAACTGGCCTTCTCCGGCAACAAGATGACCTTGCTGGGACGTGGCGGTCGCCGAACGTTCGAGCGGGTCGATCAGCCCTCCACTCAGACACCCCTGGCGGGTTTGTGGCGAATTACCGGCCGGCTGGGCGACGATGGTCAGATAAATGCTATGCAGCGCGGGCCACGCAAAACACTGAAACTGCTGACCGGTACCCGGTTCCAGTGGGCGGCCATCAATCCACAGACAAAACTGTTTGCCGGTACGGGTGGCGGTACCTATACGTTAAAAGATGGCAAGTACACCGAAACCATCGACTTTTTTTCCCGCGACAATAGCCGGGTGGGCAAGTCGCTAACCTTTGATGCCGAGATAAAAGGCACCGACTGGTTCCACCGGGGGCAGAGCTCTACCGGGGGTAAAGTCAGTGAGGTCTGGAGCCGGGAATAGCTTATTGTAAAAAGAGGCAGTTGGTCACGACCAACTGCCTCTTTTTACAATAAGCTATTGTTCTTAAGGCCGCGCCTTACTTCGCTTCAATGATTCGATAATAATTTCCTCAAAGCCCGGCAGGGTTTTATACGCGTAAGTTGCTCGCCATTTGGTTTGCTTAAAATCATAGGATGCTTCCAGAAACGGCTTTTCCGCCGGACGGTTTTGCCCGAGCGTTGCGTCATTCTTGCGGACGTTGATCTGAACCGGAATGTTGCGGTGGTACTTGAAATACTCCGGATGCGTCAGATAGCCCAGGGGAGTAGCATCGTAGGGAATGAAGCCTTCAACACCAAACAAGGCTTTCCCCCGCTGTTGCCAGGGGCGCAACTGCTCGTAGACCCACTTGTCGCCTTCGTGGTTATTGTTTAGAAAGTCGATATCGGCCTTACCCAGAAACGTGTACACGCTGCACTCGAAACCAGACAAGACCATAGGTACACTGGCGTTGAAAAGGACACGAAATGACTCCGGATCGCGCTCAAAATTATAATCCGAAACGATTTCTTTTTCCAGCCCCGGCCTGAAGGCGTAGCCCGGCGTTCGCCCCCCGCAAACCACTACCTCTTCAATTTGAGAGGCCAGTTCGGGATGATTCTTAACGACCGTAGCCACGTTTGTGAGCGGGCCGATTGCCAGGATTGCCAGTTTCTCTTTACGAAGTGCGTTGGCCAGGGCCCTGGTCGCATCATTCTCTTCGCCTGGTTGCCGGGCGCTGTCAGATCCTTTGTACACCGGAATTGAGCGGCCCGGACTATACCACGTTAGCAGCTTCTGCGCTATATCGTAGCCGTAATCAACGTAGGTAACCGTGCTGATGCCGACAATATCCACTTTATCGGGATGTTGTAGCGCCATCATCAGCGTAATGCCGTCGTCTACCTCCCGAGGTGCGCGCTCCGGAAGGCCAATCATCAGGTCAGTATCAAACCAGATCCGCCGGGGCTGCAACGGTTGGTTTTGGGCCAGTACTGCCATTGGTGAAAGCAGCAGCGCCATAAAAAGGGATCTTGTCATATTCATTTCAGGTTAATAGCAGTTGTTGGGCATCAGTCAGTAAATCCTGTTTTTGCTCTAATGACAAGCTGAGGGGCAACTGCGCCAGACCGAGAATCCGACGGAGAATTTCAACCCCTGTAAAGCGGTTGAGCAGCGTTTCGTCAAACCCATCAGACCGTTGGTACTGCGCCAGTATAGCCTTGTGCAGATCATCGGGTTGCCGGCTCATTTTCAGGTGAGCAAGCATAACACCCAGGTCAAACTCAGCGGGCCCATAGAAACAAAATTCAGGATCGATAATTTTGAGGCCGTCCTTTGTACGAAGCCAGCTACCGGGATAGTAATCACCGTGTAACAACGTCAGGGGAGCTGAGGCAGACCGGTTGCCCAAATAAATCGCTCCTAACTCCCGGGCAGCTTCGCGCAGGCGGGTATTCTGCTTAAACGGCACAGACAGTGCCTGCAATCCCGGCTGTATGGTATCTAAATCAAACCCGTTTTCTTCCAGAAAGGGGTAACGAAAGATGTGTTCGTGGTTCAACTCGCGCATGGCCCTGTTGGTGAAAGCCGGATCGGGCCTATCAGTCAGAAACTGGCTGTGTAATGCAGACAAAAAAACTACCAGGGCACCCGCTTCCGGTGCCGAAAGTACCTGTCCCGGCTGGTACAGGAACGTATAATCACTGGCAGCTCCCAGGTCTTCGAGCAGGAGAATGTTATGCTCCTCATCCATACCCAGCAGCGCCGGCATAGACCCGCTTAGCGTTTGGCTGGTCTGTACTTTCTGGTAAAAGCGACCTTCTATGACAGCCCGTTCTGCCGGGGCCGGAATAGACGGGTATTTCTCTACATAGCTGCGGGCCTGTTTGATGATTACACTGCGCTGGGACGTAATTATCCGCAGGGTGTAGTTCATGTTTCCTTCGCCGGGCTTTTCCAGCCCGGTTATCGTTTCCTGTTCGCTTAGCCACTGCCTGCTTTTGAGGTAGCGGCTAAGCGCTGTGGGTTCCTGAGCGTTTATGTGCATGGTCAGACACAGAAGGTTAAAAGAAATAGCGGGCACCAAACTGAAACTGCCGGGGGGGAGCGGCCGCCCGAACGGTAATTCCGGAGCCGCGTGGTCCTACCTGAAACTGGTTGGAAGCCGAGCGCACCACCGGAAAGCCGGTAATGTTCTGGGTATTCAGTACGTTGAACACATCCGCAGAAAGCTCAAGACGCGACTTATCAAAAATTCGGGGGGTAAATTTTACGGAAACATCGATCGTTTTGGCCCACGGTAACCGGTCACTGTTGCGGGTTTCGCCGGGGTAAATATCGGCAGGGAGGCTAAAGCTTTCGCTGTCGCCGTTCAGATCCGTAGTGCCGAATACCTTAGCATCGGCAATGCGCGTAACCGGCTGCCCACTCTGGAGCAGCACGGTCGGAGCAATCACCAGATTACGAAACGGATGGTAGAAGAACACTCCGCTGATGACGTGCCGCCGGTCGTTGTCGTCGTAGACAAACTCCGCCTGGTAGTTATTCGAATCCTGAGCCCTTGTGTTGATACCGGTTGTGTTGCTTTTGATCGACGATAGCGAGTACACCAGACGGTAGGCGTACCGGTCATTGCCTTTCAGCTTCTGTAACACAAAATTGGCTGCGTAGTACCGGGCAATTCCGTCTGTTTTGGTCATAAACACGTTGCGGGCGATACCGCGTAGCGTGTCGGAGCCATTCACCACGGCATAGGCTCCGCGCCGGTCCTGCCGGATGGGAATGGGGCGGGTGAGGTCGGCCTGGGCCACTGTGCGTACCTTCACGTCTATGTCGTTTGCAAACGGGTAGGGCGAGGGGGCATTCAGGTTATAGATATAGAACAGGTTATTGGTTGCCGAGTGGACCAGATCTACGGAGAACAGGGTATTGGCCGATGGCTTGTACTGATACCCCAGCGAGACCTGATGGGAGTAGGGGTTCTGGAAACCATTGGGGTTCATGATCCGGATGTTGTTGCTGAACTGGAGATCGCGCCGGCCTTGCAATGACTGCGACGACGGACCGTTCAGGTAAGTAACCGGGGTAGAGGAACGGGCATTCAGGTTGCCGGGAAAGGTAATCCGGTTCAGATCGGCACCCGGTACTAAAACGCCCAGGCGCTGCAATTCGGCCAGTTGTTTTTTAAAATCGGCACCGGTACTGCTGAACTGGAGATTATCGCTGTAGACGGAATACTTTATTTTGTCGTAGAATATCCCATATCCGCCCCGGATCACGCTGCGGTCGCTCAACTGAAGGTTAAAGGCTATGCGAGGGGCCAGGTTGTTGAGGTCGCCTTTTGTTCCTCCCCCCTTCGACAGATTATCGTAATCGTAGCGCAGGCCGAAGGTCAGGTTCAGGCGATTGGTAACCGACCAGAGATCTTCTATATACAGGTTCAGGACGTTTTGCCGGGCACCAAAGGTAGTAGGTCTGAGCTCTACATCATACGTCCGTATCTGCACGTCGCGCGGAATATCGTTCACATCCAGCGCTGAGCCTATGTTGCGGCTTTTCAGCGCGTCTAGCTGAGCCTGGGTTAGTTGCACATCGTAGGTGCCATACGGGTTGGCCCCGCCGAGCAGCGAGAAGGTAGACGAGGTAAATTCAATGCCGGCTTTCAGGGTATGATTGTTGGTGCGCAACGAAAACTTCTGCTGGAACTGATCCGTATCCTCGATGTCGTCAAAGATAGCTCCGCTCTGGCCGATAGTTGCAATGGGTACTCCGCTTGGATTGCGAACCGTCACCGACGGATTGGTCGGGTTGACCGGGTCGCGGTAGTTCCACCGGAAGCGTGAGCGCTGGTAGTTGGTTTCGCCTGTCACCTGCCCCCCAATCAGATACGCATTCTTCATGGCAATCAGGTAGGTGCGGTTGCGCTGGGTAGATGCCGCTGAAGGGAACAGAATACCACCCTCCAGACCACCTCCCTGCCGGTCGATGTCGAAATGACCAACGTTTACCCGCAGCGATGATTTGAACCGGCCACTCCAGAGCTGGTCAATCTTGCCCGACACATACGAGAAGTAGTTGTTGCCGGTCACGATTTCGTTGATGTCCAGGGCGGGTACCACCAGGCGGTTATCTTTACGGTCGAAGGTTTGCTCTACGTTTACGTAAAAGAACGTTTTATCCCGGCGGATAGGACCACCCAGCCCGACGCCTACCTGGTGCCGCCGGAAGCCATCTTTTACGGCATTGCCCGACAGGTCGGCTGTAGCGTAGCGGGAGGGGCTATCTACGATACGTCCGGGGCGGGTCAGGTAAAATACTTCGCCGGTGAACTCATTGGTGCCGGAACGGGTCGTTACGTTGACTAGGCCGTTGCTGGTGTTTCCGAACTCCACCGAATAATTGTTGGTATATACCGTAATGCCTTCGGCAAAACCCACCGGTACATTGAACTTCATGTTGCCCAGGAAGCGCTCATTGTTGTCCATGCCGTCAATAAGGTAGTTGGTATAGATCCCGTTCAGGCCATTGATGGCTACGTTGGGCGCTTCGGCATAGCCCTGGGTAGCGAGTGTCAGGTTCGGCAGGCGGAATAAAGACCGGGTAATATCGCGACCTTCTATAGGCAGACTTTGTAGCTCGCGTCGGGAGACAATAGATGACACTTCAGCATTCTGGGTGTTCAGCCGGGCCAGTCGCCGGTCATTGACAACCACCTCGTCGAGCGTGCTTTCCCGCTGTAGAGGCAGCGCCAGCGTCACACTGTTAAATTGCCCCGCTCGTAGCAATACATCAGTCGCTTCACTCTCGGCATACAACCGACCCGCTTTGCTGAATACCCGGTATCGGCCCGGAGCCAGATTGCCGAAAATCGCTTTGCCCTGTGCGTTGGAGACAGCTGAGTCCAGCGACCGGCGTTCGAGACTTTCGGCATATACCAGAATGGCCGATGCCGGTCGTCGCAATAACAGGTCGGTAACGGCAACCTGTAAACCGGCCTGTTGAGCGTGAGTGGAGAAGGACATAAACAGGCACCACAAAAGGATTGAATAGTATATAGTGTTTCTCATTAAAATCATAGCGTATGAAGAAAAAAAGCAGCGTGTCTCCGGGAAGCCCGGTATGGAGGGCAACTCACAGACAGGAAGAAGCAGGAAGGATTGTGCCTTTCAGCAACTTACTGAGCCGTTGACTGGTAGTGAAAATGAAACGGGGAAGAAGGTGTAGCGGGCGGAGCACGTAGCGACCTGATGCGCAGACCAGTCCATGATCGACGATAAATCGGCCGCGTTATCAGGAGGCCCGATTGGCCGGATAAGAGTGTCAGCAGGTACGTTACCAGACAAAGTGCCCGGACATCGGTGCTTTGATACTTATATAAATCTGCGATTCCATTTATATCGGCCAGTGCAGGCAACCAACTTATAGAAAAAGAGGAGAATATCCTGTTAACCATTCCACAAACCCGATTAGTCTGCCAGGGTATTTCCAGCCATTGAGCATCCTGAAAAATCTGACGGGATAATCCGATGAGGTATAAGCCGCCCCGGCGGTCGGGACCTAAAACGAGTGGATGTTTCTGTAACTGACTGACGGCCTGCTTCAGATGCGAAACTGACAGTTCGAGGCAGTCGTTGCCGATGGTAATCAGGTGGTCAACGCCCTGCTGAAATACTGCGTTCATAGCAGCCGTTAGCTGCTGACCAAAAGAGCCGGTATGGGTAATTAACTGTTCGGAGTAAAATACAGGAAGGCCCGTGGCGGAGGCAGTTTGCCTCACATGGTTGTTTAGCTGCCGAATTACGTTCTTAGTACTTCTCTGGTTGCAGGAAAAGCCCTTACCAACCGAGTCAGGGACAACCGGTTGAGAAAAGATCAGGATAGCAACAGACGTGAGCAAAGGAATGTGCTGCAGGTTAGATTGACGGGAATGTAAGACATACGTATTGTTTAGTTCTATGGTTTGAAATTTTTAAGTATTACTAAGAAAATTGATAGAATGGCGGGTTTTTGCTCTGGCTGCTGTGGATTTTAGATAAAAAGCTGAAACAAACATTACTCCTATATTCTTTATAGGGAATAATTCACGTTTAGTTTATCCAATCACGTAAAAAGTATGAAAGCTCTCTTTTCGTTAATCGTACCGGTCTTGCTAATGGCAGTAGTGTTTGTAGCCTGTAAAAAAAATAACGATGATGCCATTCCTGCGGTGACAACAACAACGTATACGGCCGCCCTCACCCCGGCGGGGTCAAGAACGGCTACGTCTACTACTATAACCTCGGGTACCGGAACATCGGCTACGGTAGTGTCAGTATCAGCTACAGGGACAGGCAATTTCCAGGGGGTGGTGAACTCGACTAACCCAACTCAAATGAGTTATACCCTAACCTACTCTGGTCTGGCGACACCAGTTACGGGGGCTTATATTAACAGTGGAACCTCAGCAACGGCATCTGGTCCGCAGGCTATCACACTGACGGGCATACCTACGTCGACAACGGCTACGTCTGGTACAGCTACCGGAACGGCAACGTTGCCAACCGGCGTTGTTACAAACTTAACCAGTAATAATAGTCAGTCGTACGTAATTATAACGACGCAACGCTTCCCTAACGGTGCAATTGGCGGCACCATCACGAGGCAATAGAAATCGGATCAGCACCATACAGTCAGATAAAAAAGAGAGCTACGGTGGGACAATTGTCTTTGCCGTAGCTTTTTTCATGAGTAAAATAAACGGGTATTGGGAGGGGGATAAGGGTCAGTAGGTTTAAATTCAGTTAAAAATTAAACAAACTTACCGCCTATACTCTTATAGAAAGACGTGTAAACCTGTTATTATCTGTCTGTCCTTATTTAATCAGAAAATCATGAAAGCTTTTTGGTGTTTTTTAGCAACAGTTCTTAGTATGACGGTTTTGTTTAATGCCTGTAAAAAAGATGATACCACTCCGCCAACACCTGCAACTACTTCTTATTCTGCGGTAGTTAATGGTGCGCAGGAAAAGCCAACCTCTACTACGTCAACGGGATCAGGAACGTTTGCCGGCAGGCTGACCAACGATACCCGCGTATTGAGCTATACGGTTACCTACGCCGGCCTGACCACAACCACCGCAACAGCAGGGCATATTCACCGTATTACAAACGCCGATGGTACAGGTCCTGTTGTTGTTCCTTTCCCAACAATGCCAGCCTCAACAACAGGCTCTATGCTGGCGACCTCCCCGATTTCGGGAACAGCAGTCCTGAGACAAAGTTTAATTGACAGCATGAATGCAGGCCAGACATATGTCAATCTTCACACCAGTAGATTTCCTGCCGGTGAGATTCGGGGCGATATAAAAAGATAATGTTCTGAATTAAAGGTGAAATCAGCAAAACGCCCAACACTCAAGTGTTGGGCGTTTTGCTGATTTCTATTTGTTCACCGCCGAAGTTATTGTTACGCCCTCCGGCTGGTACTTATAAACATACTCGATCAGGTCGGCAACGAGACCCGTCCAGCCAGTTTGGTGGCTGGCCCCCAGGCCGCAGCCGTTATCGCCGTGAAAGTATTCGAAAAACAGGTATAAGCCCCGGAAGTGCGGGTCCTGCTGAAGCTTTTTAACGCTTCCGTATGCCGGTATATGGCCCCGGAAATCCTTGCGGAAGATATTGATCAGCCGGTCGGCGAGCAGAATGGCCGTGTCCTTAATGCTCATGACCTGTCCCGAGTGCGTGGGGTATTCCACCTCAAAATCATCGCCGTAGTACTGGTAGAATTTAAGCAGCGAGTCGATGAGCAGGAAGTTGACCGGGAACCAGACCGGCCCCCGCCAGTTGGAGTTACCCCCGAACAGGCTGGTTTCCGACTCGGCCGGTACGTACTTCACGCGGAACACTTCGCCGTTCAGCACAAACTCATACGGATGCGCTTCATGGTATTTCGACAGCGCCCGAATCCCATAATCGGACAGAAACTCGGTTTCGTCGAACATCCGTTTCAGCAGCATTTTCATGCGGTGGCCGCGCAGCAGCGACAGCAGGTGCGTTGCGCCTTTACCGGGCTCGTGCCAGCGCGAAATAAGTGACGCCAGATCGGGGCGGTTGCGCAGCACCCACTCCAGCCGCCGTTTGAAGTCTGGCAGCTTCGAAAGCATGTCTTCGTCCAGAATCTCGACGGCAAACAGCGGAATCAGGCCCACCATTGAGCGGATCTTGAGCAGCCGGGCGTTATTGTCGGGCGTGTGCAGCACATCGTAGTAAAACTGGTCTTCTTCGTCCCACAGGCTTATGTTATGCTTACCCAGGTTACTCATGGCTGCGGCAATATGCAGGAAGTGCTCGAAGAATTTGCTGGCCATGTCTTGGTAAGACGGGCGCACCAGCGAGATCTCACAGGCAATCCGGAGCATGTTCAGCGTGTACATGGCCATCCAGCCGGTTCCGTCGGCCTGCTCGATGCGGCCACCTACCGGCAGCGGCTGGCTACGGTCGAACACCCCGATATTATCCAGACCAAGGAAGCCTCCACCGAAGATGTTGTTACCGGCCACGTCCTTGCGGTTGACCCACCATGTAAAGTTGAGCAGCAGTTTGTGGAACACGCGTTCCAGAAAACCAATGTCGCCGGTGCCGTTAAGTTCCTTGTCAATCTCGTAAACTTTCCAGGTAGCCCAGGCGTGTACGGGTGGATTAACGTCGCTGAAATTCCATTCGTAAGCCGGAATCTGACCGTTAGGGTGCATGTAGTACTCCCGCAGAATAACGGCCAGTTGGCGCTTGGCAAAATGGGGGTCCAGCCGGGCCAGCGTCAGCGTATGGAAAGCCAGATCCCAGGCCGCAAACCAGGGGTACTCCCACTTATCGGGCATCGACAGGATGTTGGCCGTGTACATATGCTTCCAGGTATCATTCCGGGCATATACCCGTCCCTGAAAGGGTACCGGCATTTTGGGGTCACCCTTTAGCCACTCGTTGACGTTGTAGTAGTAGAACTGCTTGTTCCAGAGCATACCCGCGTAGGCCTGCCGCTGAATAGCCCTGAGTTCCGGATCGGCAACGTTCTTCTGCAAGGCGTCGTAGAACTCATCGGCTTCCTTTTTTCGCAGTTCAAATATATCGTCAAAGTTGCCGAAAGGGGTGAGCAATTGCGTTTTATCGCTAAACCGAAGCCGGATGGTATAGCTCTCGCCCGCCCCGATCATCTTTTCATAGCGGGCAGCCGCCTTCGTGCCGATTTCGTTTGGGTTAATGTTTTCCCGGTGACCTGTAATGATGAAATTATTGATTCCGTCTTTCGTATAGGGGGTCTGGTTCTGGCGGCCGTACAGCCGCTCGGTATTGGTTTCGTTATCGCAGAAGAGGAGTTCGTCGGCTTTTTCGCAGTATAGCTTAAACTTGCCCAGTTGTTTGTGGTTAACTTCAATCTGGCTGCCGGCAATGCCGTTGAGCATGGGTTTGTAGGCATATTGCTCATAACCCCACGACCAGGTATTGCGGAACCAGATGGTTGGTAGCAGCGTAAGCGGAGCCGGCTTGGCCGAGCGGTTGTAAACGGTTACCTTCATCAGCAGGTCGTTTTCGTCGGCCTTGGCATACTCGATAAATATGTCGAAGTATTCGTCTTTATCAAATATACCCGTATCCAGTAGCTCAAACTCAAAATCATACCGGGTACGGCGCATGGTCTCGACCACCAGCCGGTTGTAGGGAAACTCCTGCTGCGGATACTTATAAAGCATCTTCATGTAGGAGTGCGTGGGCGTACTGTCGAGGTAATAGTAGAGTTCTTTTACATCTTCGCCGTGGTTTCCTTCCGGCCCGGCCAGTCCGAACATCCGCTCCTTCAGGATACTATCCCGGTGGTTCCAGAAGGCAAAGGCCAGGCAGATGTGACCTTTGTTATCGCTGATACCCCCGATACCTTCTTCGCCCCAGCGGTAAGCGCGGGAGCGGGCCATATCGTGGTTGACATAGTTCCAGGCATCGCCGTAGGGGCTGTAATCTTCCCGGACCGTTCCCCAGGAGCGTTCTGAGAGGTAAGGCCCCCACTTCTTCCATCCTTTGTTATCAGGTCGATCGTTTACGCGTAGTTTTTCAGCAGGTGTACTCATAGGGTTACTTCTTTACTTACGGCAGGTTCTGTCTTGCTTACGAGAGAAGCGCACTATCAAATATCGCATTCAGAAACTAGATTAGCAGTATTTTCAACCGTAAAATAGTAAGAACTTATAACCAATGGGTTAGCTATGTTATGGCTTTGGTGGCTATAAGGCCCCAAATCGCTCGTGCGCCTGCCGCTCCAGGGTTTCCCGGTGGTCGGGATGAGCAATGTTAAGGAGTGCTCTGGCCCGTTGCCGCAGATTCTGGCCGTACAGATTGGCAATGCCGTATTCGGTAACAATATAGTGTACGTGCGCCCGCGTGGTGGTTACCCCGGCTCCCTCCTTCAGAAACGGGACAATCTTGCTTTCTCCTTTTTTGGTGACCGACGGCAGGGCAATAATGGGCTTTCCGCCTTCCGACAGCGACGCGCCCCGCACGAAGTCCATTTGGCCACCCACGCCCGAATACTGAAACGTACCAATGGTGTCGGCGCAGACCTGACCGGTCAGGTCAATCTCAATAGCGCTGTTGATGGCCGTCACTTTTGGGTTGCGCCGGATGATGGAGGTATCGTTCGTGTATGAGGCTTCTTTCAGGGTAACGGCCGGGTTGTCGTCGATGAAATCATACACCCGGCGGCTGCCCATTACAAAGCTGGAAACGATTTTATACGGCAGCACCCGTTTGTTTTCGCCGGTAATAACGCCCCGTTCCACCAGATCGATAACGCCGTCGGAGAACATCTCCGTATGAATGCCTAAGCCTTTATGGTGGATCAGTTCCGCCAGTACGGCGTTGGGTATACCGCCGATGCCTAGTTGCAGGGTGGCCCCGTCTTCGACAAGGCCGGCAATGTGCTGCCCGATCTTACGCTCTACGTCCGAAATAGTCCCAACGTTGACCTCATAAATGGGCTCATCAACCTCCACGGCTGCGTGGATAGCCGATGCCGGAATCATGCCGTCGCCGTGGGTGCGCGGTACATGGGGGTTGATCTGCGCCACCACATACTTCGCCGATTTAATGGCACTCAGCGACACATCGACCGATGGCCCCAGCGAACAGTACCCGTGTTTATCGGGGGGAGATACCTGAATCAGGGCCACGTCGATGGGTAAAATGCGTTTGCTGAACAGTAAAGGGATCTCGCTGAGAAAAATCGGTACATAGTCGGCCAGACCCTGATTGACTTCTTTCCGCATGTTGGACCCGACAAAGAAAGCATTGCCACGAAAGATGCCCTGGTATTTTTTGTCGAGGTAGGGCAGCGGACCTTCGGTATGAATATGAACGATTTCTATATCAGTTAGCTCTACAGAGCGGGCTACCATAGCATCGATCAGGGTATGGGGCGTCTGCGCGACGCTGTGTACAAATACCCGATTGCCGGATTGAATACACGAAACAGCCTGCTGAGGGCTCACCAGGGGGATAAGGCTACTCATGAACAGAAGCGGGGTAACGAAACCGAAATTACTAAGACTCAAAGAAAGGCAACAAGTAACGACAAAACCGTGATTTACAATAAAAAAGGCCGGCTTTTCTGACCGGCCTTCGGGCTTTTTTATCGTACAGGTGCATTGGGCACCCCGCTGATGCCGTTAAATAACGGCGCATAATCAGCCGACAGGATCTTTCGAAGCTTCTCAACTTCGCCCTCCGTAATTGCTCCGCCCAGCAATTTCATAAAGTCGTGCGTGTAGCGCCGGGCGGTAGCGTCGTCCAGGTGAGCTTTGTGAGCCACCCGCAGATAAAACTCCTCCAGCGTAAAGCGCTGCCCCTGATCCCGGTCTTCGGGGGTAATTTCCCGGATTAGTGCCGCAACGGGTTCCGGTAGCTGGGCGGCCAGATTGTCGGCAGCGTTGCCGGCCATGTGCTCGGTCAGCGTGTGCAGAAACGCCCGCGCTATCTGCATCACGTCGGCTTCTTTTTCCAGACCGAGCAACTGCTTGCCCTCGTGAATAAATTCGTTGTACTGCATATATCCTATCGTTTTAGTCTGAAGGGATAACACGATAGGTGTTAACAGGTTTGACAGATTTTTTACATATTCCGGCGGTACTGCCCGCCCACGGCGTAGAGCGCGTTGGATAACTGCCCGAGCGAACAGACTTTGGTAGCCTCCATCAGGCTCTCGAAAAGGTTGCCGTTGGCCAGTGCCGTATCCTGCAGATGTTTCAGGGCTGTATCGGCCCCGGCGCGGTGGCGCTCCTGGAACGCCCGGCACGACTCGACGGCGTATCGTTTTTCGTCATCGGTGGAGCGGATGACTTCTTCCGGCACAATGGTTGGCGAGCCTTTGGGGTCCAGAAAGGTGTTGACGCCGATAATGGGCAGGTTGCCGTTATGCTTCAGCATCTCGTAGTACATCGACTCCTCCTGAATCTTGTTGCGCTGATACATGCGTTCCATCGCGCCCAGCACCCCTCCGCGTTCGTTGAGGTTGATGAACTCCTGGTACACGGCCTGCTCCACCAGATCGGTCAGTTCCTCGACCACAAACGCGCCCTGCAAAGGATTTTCATTTTTTGTGAGTCCAAACTCCCGGTTGATGATGAGCTGAATAGCCATTGCCCGCCGTACGGATTCTTCCGTTGGCGTGGTTATAGCCTCGTCGTAAGCGTTGGTATGCAGGGAGTTGCAGTTGTCGTAAATGGCCAGCAGCGCCTGCAGCGTGGTACGGATGTCGTTGAAAGCAATCTCCTGCGCATGCAGGCTCCGGCCCGAGGTCTGAATATGGTATTTAAGTTTCTGCGACCGGTCGTTGCCCTTGTACAGATGCTTCATCGCCTTAGCCCAGATGCGCCGGGCTACGCGCCCCATCACGGTGTATTCGGGGTCCATACCGTTCGAGAAGAAGAACGACAGGTTTGGTGCGAAGTCATCAATGTGCATACCCCGGCTCAGGTAGTACTCCACAAACGTAAAGCCGTTTGCCAGCGTGAACGCCAGCTGTGAAATCGGATTGGCTCCCGCTTCGGCAATATGGTAGCCGGAAATGGATACGGAGTAGAAGTTACGGACCTGGTTATGGGTGAAGTATTCCTGAATATCGCCCATCATCCGCAGGGCAAACTCCGTCGAGAAAATGCAGGTGTTCTGCGCCTGATCTTCCTTCAGAATATCGGCCTGCACCGTTCCCCGCACGCGCCGGAGGGTATCGGCTTTTATCTTCTCGTACACCTCACGCGGCAGCACTTTATCACCGGTGGTGCCCAGCAGCATCAGGCCGAGGCCGTCGTTGCCGTCGGGGAGGGGGCCGTTGTAGCCTACCTCACCCCCCGGCCCCCTCTCCTTGAAAAAAGGAGAGGGGGAGTCCGTTCCCTCCCCTTTTTTTAGGGGAGGGGTGCCGAAGGCGGGGTGGGGTTGCTCCCGCAGCCACAACTCACACTGCTGGTCAATGGCTGCGTTCAGGAAGAAGCCGAGCAGCATGGGAGCGGGGCCGTTGATGGTCATGGAGACCGAGGTAGACGGGTCGCAGAGGTTGAAGCCACTGTAAAGTTTCTTGGCATCATCCAGCGTGCAGATGCTGACGCCGGAGTTGCCGACTTTCCCGAAAATATCGGGCCGGTAATCCGGATCTTCGCCGTAGAGGGTTACCGAGTCAAAGGCAGTGGAGAGCCGCTTGGCGGGCATGCCTTTGGAAACGTAATGGAACCGGCGGTTGGTACGCTCGGGGCCGCCTTCACCGGCAAACATGCGCGTGGGGTCTTCGCCTTCGCGCTTGAGCGGGAATACGCCGGCCGCGTACGGAAACTCGCCGGGTACGTTTTCGGTCAGCAGCCACCGCAGAATATCACCCCAGTCGCTGTATTTCGGCAGGCTGACCTTAGGTATGCGGAGGTGAGACAGCGTTTCGGTGTAGAGCGGCTGCTCAATTACCTTGTCCCGCACCTTATACTGGTAGTTGTCGGCGGTATAGCGCTTCTGCATTTCCGGCCATTGCTGCAGGAGCTGGCGGCAATCCGGGTGCAGCCGGCTTTCGAGTTCGTCGTAAATTCCCTGTAGCTTACCCGCCAAACCGATGTTGGTAGCCGGAGATAGTTCGCCTTCAGTAGGCTGGGGGGCTTTTTCCAGCAGGTCGACGGTACCCTTAAGCTGGTACAGTTGCCGGGCCAGGGTGGTCTGCTCATGGACGAATTCGTCGTACCGGCGGCTGCTTTCCACGATTTCCGCCAGATACCGCACCCGGTCGGCCGGAATGATGCTGGGCTTGGAGCTGGTGGTAGTCTGGTGAATGGCATCGGCAGGCAGTTGCAGCCGATCGTCAACTTTTGCCAGTTTTGCCACTACGTTCGCGAACAACGCATTCATGCCCGCGTCGTTGAACTGGGCCGCAATGGTGCCGAAAATGGGCAGTTGCTCGTCGGGCATCTCCCAAAAAGCCGGGTTGGTAGCCCCGTGGTTCCGTCGGTATTGCTTCCGCACATCCCGCAGGGCATCCAGCGAACCGCGCTTATCGAATTTATTAATGGCAATGATGTCGGCAAAATCGAGCATATCAATTTTCTCCAGCTGCGTGGCGGCTCCGTATTCGGCCGTCATTACGTACAGACTTACATCCGAATGCTCGGTAATCTCGGTATCCGACTGACCAATCCCCGACGTTTCCACAATAATCAGGTCGAAGTGCGCGGCTTTGCAGACATCAATAGCGTCCTGCACATGGCGGCTCAACGCCAGGTTCGACTGCCGGGTTGCCAGTGACCGCATGTAAACCCGCTTATCGTTGATAGCGTTCATCCGGATGCGGTCGCCCAGCAGGGCACCGCCCGTTTTGCGCTTCGAGGGGTCTACCGAAATAATGGCCAGCGTCTTCTCCGGAAAGTGCCGCAGGAACCGCAGCACCAGTTCATCCACCAGCGACGATTTACCCGCTCCGCCCGTGCCGGTAATGCCCAGTACAGGCGTTTGACGGCTAACCGGGTCCGCCCGGTGGTGTGACGTTTGTGGTTGATCGGTAGCGGCTGTCGGTTTGAGAGTGGTTAATTGGCTGAATTGCTCCGGGTCGTTTTCGGCGACGGAAATCAGCCGGGCAATCAGATTGGTATTTTTGGTTTCGGGCAGCTTTTTCAGTTGGCCATTTAACTCCCAGAGCCGGGTTGGGAAGTCGCATTGTTCGAGCAGGTCGTTGATCATGCCCTGCAGGCCCATAGCGCGGCCGTCGTCCGGCGAATAGATGCGGGTGATGCCGTAGGCGTGGAGTTCGTCTATTTCCGAGGGCAGAATAGTGCCGCCCCCGCCCCCAAAAATTTTTATGTGATCCGCCCCGCGCTCCCGCAGCAGGTCGTGCATGTACTTAAAAAACTCCAGGTGTCCGCCCTGGTAGCTGGTTACAGCAATGCCCTGCACGTCTTCCTGAATGGCGCAGTCGACAATTTCGGCGACGGAGCGGTTATGCCCCAGGTGAATGACCTCGGCCCCGGAGGCCTGCATGATCCGGCGCATGAGGTTGATAGCCGCATCGTGCCCATCGAAGAGGGAGGCTGCCGTGACAATGCGGATCTTATTTTTGGGCTGGTATGGTGCTGCTGTCTGAACCAAGATTTTAATAGGATTTTACAGATTAACAGGATGAAGTGTCTTGCTGTTTACCCCCAACCACATCGGCATACCGCCCCTGAAGGGAAGAGGGTAAACTTCCACAAAGATAATCCTATTAATCCTTAAAATCCTGTAAATCCCGGTTCTAATCTGTTGTTCCCGGTTCTCATTTCTTAAACACCAGCGCTCGCACCGGCTGAATGCGGTTGATGACCAGCGTTGGTATCCAGAGCACAGCCGCGATCAGGATAATGGTAGCGATGTTCAGGATGATGATGACGGTCCAGTCCCACTCGATGGGAACGTAGCTCATGTAGTAGTTTTTGGGGTCGAGCGGAATCAGCTGGTAGGCATCTTGTAGCCAGCAAAGGCCAATGCCTACTACATTGCCGATGAGCAATCCCCAGATAATCATGTTCAGGCCGACGTAGAAAAAAATGCGTCGGAGTAACTGATTGTTGCTGCCCAGAGCTTTCAACAGGCCAATCATAGGTGTGCGTTCCATCATCAGCACCAGCAGCACCGAAACCATGTTGAAGCTGGCCACAAACAGGATCAGCACCAGAAAAACCGCCGTGTTGCGGTCCAGCAGCACCATCCAGTCGAACAGCGGACGGTATTGGTCAGTTACCTTCAGTAGCCGCATATCCGGGCTCATGGCGTCGAACACCCGCCGGGCCGTCTGATCCAACCGGTCGAAGTCACTAACAAATAGTTCGTAGCGGCCTACGGAGTCGGGTCCCCAGTTGTTGAGCCGCTGAATGAGCCGGATATCACCCAGCACAATGGTGTTGTCGAACTCTTCCAGACCGGTTTCGTAAATACCCACTACCTTCAGTTTGCGGGCGCGGAGCTGATTGCCGATAAAATACATGGGGACGCCCTCACCGACCTTCAGCCGCAGTTGGTCGGCCATGCGCCTGCTCATCAGAATTTCGGTGGAGTAGCCGCTATCGGGAGCCACGGCGGGTAGTTTTCCGGCAATGATGGATTCGCGGAACAAGTCCCAGTTATAATCCCTGCCAACACCTTTGAGAACAGCACCGGCCAGTTCGTCGGGCGTTTTCAGGATACCGGCTTTCTGGGCTACCGCCTGAATATGGCTAACCCCTGAAATCTGACCGGCATTTTTGTACAGATTCGTGCGCAGAAACAGGGGCGGTTCTTCGTACGAGAGGTTCAATGTAAATCGGGATACCTGCATATGTGCCCCAAACAGGAAAATCTTTTGCTGAATGGTACGTTTAAAACCAAACAATACCGCAAACGAAATGATCATCACCGCCAGGCCGACGGCAATACTGGCAATGCCAACTTTGGTAACGGTAGCCGAAAAACTGGCCGTTGGCGCGTGGCGAATGCGCCGGGCCAGAAAAAATGGGACGTTCAAGCCGACTGGGCGTTTTGTGGTGCAACAAAATAATGCCTTATTTAGCAACCGAACAATCTTTTCTATGCACGTGAAATCTCTTTTCCTGATGGGCCTGGCGCTAATAGGCTGCCTGAGCTGTACGGCCCAGTCGAACAAAAAGCCGAATCAGAATCAGGCACCGGCCGCCCAGCCCGCCGGCAGCGAGCCGCTACAGCTCGGAGCCGAACAGTTTTCGGCCTACCTGCCCATGCTACAGGGTAAACGGGTGGGCATGGTGGTCAATCACACATCGATTGTTCGTACTAAGAACGGCGGATACACCCATTTAGTTGATACATTACTGGCGCAGGGGGTTGCTGTTAAATCCATTTTTGCACCGGAACACGGATTTCGGGGAACGGCTACCGACGGCGAAAAAATCGCCAACAGCCGCGACCCGCGTTCGGGCGTCAGCATCATCTCCCTGTACGGCAGTAACTACAAACCGGCGGCCGCGCAGTTGGATTCGCTGGACATCTTAATCTTCGATATTCAGGATGTGGGTACGCGCTTCTATACCTACATCAGTACCATGCACTACGCCATGGAGGCCTGCGCCGAAAACAACAAGCCCATTCTGATTCTGGACCGCCCCAATCCGAACGGCCACTTTGTAGATGGACCGGTGCTGGACCCGAAGTTCAGATCGTTTGTCGGGATGCACAAGATACCGGTCGTCCACGGCCTGACCATCGGCGAACTGGCCCAGATGATCAACGGCGAAAAGTGGTTGAAAAATGGGGTGCAACCCAACCTGACCGTTATTCCGCTAAAAGGCTACTCTCACCAGACCCCGTACACCCTGCCGGTAAAGCCCTCGCCGAACCTGCCCAACCAGCGGGCTATACTGTGGTATCCATCGCTCTGCTTTTTTGAAGGCACCATCGTCAGCGTCGGACGCGGCACCGACAAGCAGTTTCAGGTGATCGGTGCCCCCGATCCGGCGTTTGGCAGCTATACGTTCACCCCCGTCGACAAGCCCGGTGCCATAAACCCGCCACAGGAAGGGAAGCAGTGCTACGGCATGGATATGTCGCAGATTGAGCCGCCCAAAGACCAGATTACGCTGAAATACCTGATCGATTTCTACCAGAAGGCACCTGATAAGGAAGCGTTCTTTCTGAAGAACAACGGTATTGACCGGCTGGCGGGCAGCGATCAGTTGCGCTACCAGATAAAAGGAGGACTGTCGGAGGCCAATATCCGCAAAAGCTGGGAGCCGGAACTGGGCCAGTACAAGACGCTTAGAAAGAAATACTTATTGTATCAATAATTTTTTGTCATGTGTAGCCGGAGATTTTTTCCGGCTATTTTACAATTCAAACGTGTTACTATATTTGTGCTGAAAGTTAATGTTTACTGCCAATTAAGTGAAAATATGATGTAACTTGTACTTGTTAATCTAACCATGAACACCAATGTCAGAGAGTACGCGGTTCGCCGTGTTGTCACCGTGTTTGATAAGGATACCGAAGAATTTATAACGTTCTTCACCCTTCAGAACTTTACCTTGCATGAGTACATTTACTGGTTCGACGTACCGCAGGACGACCCGTTTATGTACGACTTTTACGAAATATCGCCGGTGAATGCGCACATCATGGCCGACGAAGATATTTTGTTCGATTTCGATCGAAACATTTACTATGTAGAGTGTTCACAGGTTGTTGAGATGTACGAGTAACCGTTCCGGTAGCCGACCGTAATTACACACAAAATTGTTTGTAGCGCAGAGACTTTTTGGGTACGTATCCAAAATGCTATAATTTTGCATTTTAGATACGTACCATGGCCACTGAACAAATTCTAATTCTGGACTTTGGTTCGCAGTATACCCAATTGATTGCCCGCCGGGTGCGCGAACTGAACGTCTACTGTGAGATTCACCCCTATAATCACATTCCCCCGATTAGCGCTGACATCAAAGGTGTCATTCTGTCCGGCAGCCCCTGTTCTGTCCGGGATGCCGACGCGCCTGTGGTGCATCTGGCTGCGTTCCGGCACAAGATGCCGCTGCTGGGGGTTTGCTACGGCGCTCAGCTTATGGCCCATACGAGCGGAGGAGAGGTACAGCCGTCGTCTATCCGGGAGTATGGTCGGGCCAAACTCAGCACCGTTCATGTCGAAAATCCGCTGCTGAAAGACCTGGATGTAAATACGCAGGTCTGGATGTCACACGGCGATACCATTACCAGTATTCCCGATACCTTTCAGGTCATTGCCTCCACCGAAACTGTTCGGGTAGCCGCTTTTCAGGTTACGGGCGAAGAGACCTACGGCATTCAGTTCCACCCGGAGGTGACGCACTCGCAACAGGGAAAAATACTGCTCAAAAACTTCGTGGTCGATATCTGTGGCTGCTCGCAGAACTGGACCTCGGAGTCATTTGTAGAGTCGACCATTGCGCAGCTAAAAGAGAAACTGGGTGACGATAAGGTGGTGATGGGCCTGTCGGGCGGAGTTGATTCGTCTGTGGCGGCTACGCTCATTCACCGGGCCATCGGCAGCAATCTGTACTGCATTTTCGTGGATAATGGCGTACTGCGGAAAGATGAGTTTGAAGGCGTCTTGGAGTCGTACAAGCACCTCGGCCTGAACGTCAAAGGCGTTGATGTCAAAGAGCAATTCTACACCGCCCTCGCCGGCCTGACCGACCCCGAAGCCAAACGCAAAGCCATCGGCCGCACGTTTATTGAGGTTTTCGACCACGAAGCGCACCTGATTGAGGGCGTTAGCTGGCTGGGACAGGGCACCATTTACCCAGACGTAATCGAATCGGTATCGGTGAAAGGCCCTTCGGCAACCATCAAGTCCCACCACAACGTTGGCGGCCTGCCCGATTTCATGAAGCTGAAAGTGGTGGAGCCGCTGAATACCCTGTTCAAAGACGAAGTTCGGGCGGTAGGCCGCACCTTAGGCATACCCGATAACATCCTGAAACGCCATCCGTTCCCCGGACCGGGACTCGCCATCCGCATTCTGGGCGATATTACGCCGGAGAAAGTCGCCATTCTGCAGGAGGTAGACGCCCTCTTTATTAACGGCCTGAAAAAATACGACCTCTACGATCAGGTGTGGCAGGCCGGGGCTATGCTGCTGCCGATTCAGTCGGTGGGTGTGATGGGCGACGAGCGTACCTACGAACGCGTGGTCGCCCTCCGGGCGGTAACCAGCGTCGACGGCATGACCGCCGACTGGGCCCACCTGCCCTACGAGTTCCTGGCCGATATTTCCAACGAAATCATCAATAAGGTTAAAGGCGTCAACCGCGTCGTCTACGACATCTCCTCCAAGCCACCCGCTACGATTGAGTGGGAGTAAGGGGAGTTAAGAGTTAAGATGGGGCCGCCCGGCGATTAGCTTGCGCACGCTTTTTAACTCATAACTCTTAATTCTTTACTTTTCTTTTGAAAGGCCGGTAACAAAGAAAAGAGCTTCCGTCTTGCTGAAAAACGCAGATGGATAGAACCCTTAGACCGACCCCTTCCTCGCTAATCGGTGATCCCGGTTTCCGGGCGTTTGTTGCCGGTACTGACCCGGAGGCTGTACACTACTGGACCGATTGGATCGAGCGGCACCCCGACCGACAGGCCGAGGTGCAGGAGGCTATGCGTGTGGTGAAGGCCATGCAGCAGTACCAGCCCCGACCAGATCTAGGCTGAAGTGACCCGCTTCCGAACCGCCCGGTAGTTACCGGAACAAATTGAACCGGACCCTATTGTCCGGCTGGGGTATGGCAGCCGCTGTTGCCGCTGTGGTTATCGGCTTCTTTGCGTACCGGACGCTGTTCCCCAATTCGCTGCTTCAGCCCACCACCGCTCCGGTTATCACTAAAACCACGCCGACCACCCAGCCAGTACCGGTGGAGGCAACGCCCCAACCGTTTGTGGTGCAGACCCGGTACGGCGAGCGCCGGCGGGTGACACTGCCCGATCAGTCGGTGGCGGTTCTGAACGCCAACTCGTCGCTGACCATGACGGAACGCACCAATGGTATACGGCAAGTTCAACTGGACGGCGAAGCTTTTTTTATCGTCAGCAAACAGAAGCGGGCCGATGGTGGTCCGGTGAAATTTGTGGTACAGGCACGGAACGTAACCGTTGAGGTGCTGGGAACGCAGTTTAATGTATCGACCTGCAACCGGCTGGTCCGGCTGGTGCTGAACGAAGGCAAAATCCGGCTGAAGGTCGACGACGCCCGCAGCCCCCGCACGCTGGACCTGCTCCCCGGCGGCTTGGTCGAGGTGACCGAGCAACAGCAGATTGCCCTGCATAGCCGGATTAATCCGGAGCCGATCACCGCCTGGACTACCGACGAACTCGTATTTGACGATACACCGCTGTCTGATATAGCCCGAATCATGGAGAACAACTACGGCTACAAAGTGGAGTTTGCGGACCCGGCGCTGGCCAGCCGACGCCTGACCGCTACGCTGCCCGATTCCAACCTGAATGGTTTGCTGCTGGCTTTGGAAAAAGCATTTAACCTTTCAGTAACCCGTCAGGAGAAATTAATCTGCCTGGCTATTACCCCAACCTCTAAAGTACCATGGAAATCACTACACGTAAATCCGGACGTTTTGCCGCCGGCACCACGTTCGGGCTGCTGGTGCTGCATAGGCTCTCGATGCCCTGCACGGCGCAGGTGGTGTTGGCCAACGGTCGCTTCCGGGCGACCGATACCGCCTGGAAGCGACCGTTGGCCAACAACTGTTACGGCAAGTACCCGGACGGGCACGGCATCCGGCGCGATGGGAATGGCGTATTTCCGCCCGTAGCGCCTGATCCAACACGAGCATTCACGCACGCGGCCAACGCCGAAGCCTATGCATCGGCTCATTTTCCGGCTGACATGGCACAGCGGACAGCCATTCTCCCCGGCACCAACAGGTATCCGGACGTCTGTACCTGGCGGGACCTGCTGTTTTATATTGAAGCGAAGTAATCTGAATTATCAGCCACCCGGTTTTTATCAGCAGCTGGAAAAGAAGTACCTTAGGAACAAAGACCTCAAAACCGAAAAGTAACCCTCACCCCGATGATGAACCGACTTGATTTCCTGAAAACCCTCACAGCCACGGCGGCCCTAGGCCTGACGGGTGCCGCCCCCCGGCCAGCGACCGCCCTGGCTGCGGCTGATGCCTTACCAACCTGGCCGCTGCCAGACTTGAAGAAAGCCATTCCGGATTCGGTCATCATTCGCTCGGTTGAGTTGTTGAAAACGCAGGGACGGATGCTGCTGGTCGTTACGGCCGAAAACGGAGCTAAGGGCATTACGCAGTGTAACGATCGGATGCCTAACCTGACGTCGCTGCTGAAGGGACTGGTGCTGCCGCATTTTGTTGGCAAAGACGCCCGCGACCTGCCGCAGCTGGTGGATAATGCCTACCGGCTCAACAGCAATTACAAATACGCCGGCATGCCGCTCTGGAACAGCATCGGCTCGGTCGAGATTGCTACCTGGGATCTGCTGGGGCATTTAGCCCGGAAACCGGTATATGCGTTGCTGGGCAAACCCATCCGGACAGATTATGAGGTATATATCTCTGATTTCTACCGGGGTGGTGAGCCGGTGGAGGGTGTAGTGGACCGGCTGGCCGAAAAACGGAGTGCCACGGGGGCCAGAGGAGTAAAGATCAAGGTGGGGGGCCGGATGCAGAATACTGCCGAAGACGACCGGAGAACCCGGCAATTTGTGCCGATGGTGCGCAAAAAGCTGGGCGATGCGGCCGTTATTTACGCCGACGGAAACGGCTCGTTTTCTACCAAAGAAGGTATCGAAACCGGCAAGTTTCTGGAGAGCTATGGCGTGGCCATCTTCGAAGAACCGTGCAGCTTTGAAGATGAGGAAGGCATGCGGCAGGTGAATCAGGCACTATCGAAAATCATACTGGCCGGTGGTGAGCAGGACAGCAGCCTGTACCGCTTCGAGCGCATGGCCCGCACGGGCGTTTATGACCTCTACCAGCCCGATCTGTACTACAACGGCGGTATACTCCGAACGTTGCAGGTAGCCGAGATTGTGCGGCAACACGGCAAGCAGTTCGCTCCCCATACCCCCAAAGCCGACCCGCTCATTGCCCCCTTCTGGCAGGTAGCTGCCCTGGCCCCGAATCTGTACGGCCTGCAGGAGTTTGTGTATAACCCCGGCGAAAAACCGGCTTCCTGGTATTCGCCCAACATCCAGGTGCAAAACGGCAAAATGGCCATTCCGAACACCCCCGGTCTGGGCATTCAATACGATGAAGGCATCTGGAAGGAAGCCGAGCGAGTGGTCTGATGAAATCCGTCTTAACTTCCTGCGCCCGTTACATCTTCATAATTCGGGTTACCGGCGGCATTCTCGGCATCACCAGCGGCTACCGTTTTGGCGTTCTGTAGCGTGTTGTTGGTACCGTCGGCGCTGGTAGCCTGTTCAGCAGATTCGGACTTCTCCGATGTACGCTTCATTGCGTTCGGGCTTAGGCGGGGCACCTGGGGCTCGCCAATTTCGGGGTCAACCTGTTCACTTCGCGCCAGGGCCGAGAGTGGGCCCTGATTTTCGTCTTCACCGGGTTCGTAGCGTTCGTCTCTTGATTCCATGATTGTTGATGTTTTTTGACAGAACGTTCTATAGTCCACTCGTCCTTGCTGTTGAACTGCCGAGGTAATAATTGTCGTCGCGGTCATGGCTGGTATCACCTTTTACGCGGTAGCTGTCGTTGAAATCGTCGTTAATAGCTTCTGAGTCCATCCGTTTATCGGAATCGGTATCCTCGTTATCCGAAGGGCCTTGATTTTTGAAGTTGTCCGGGTCAAGTCGGCCCATACGTGAGCCTACCAGTTCAGTACCATCTTTATCCCGGTCAAGCTGCGCCCTGGCACCGGCAATGCCCTGCTGCATGTCTACCTCCGTTTGGGGTGTTTTGCGGTCTGTTTTCATAGCCGTTGGTATTTTGTGATACTAAAGAAACTGGCTAAGCAGGTAAAGGTTTGGCTGCGTTCTAAAGAGGTGTATCCCGGTGGATTGCTGATCTCAATTTCGAACGTATTCGGACCTGTATAACCATTTTACCGGCGCGGACTGCGTCCAGCGCGATATTGTCCGGCAAGTATTTATTGAGCCAGTGCCGCATGAGATAGCCGGAAACCGATATATTTGAAGCCTGACCCCTTATTTCCTACCCATGAACTTTGATTGTATCAGCAGCAAGCCGGCTGCGTTCGTTTATCTGGCTATATCTCTGGCCGTGTTTGTCGCTTCCACTATCCCTGCCCTTAGTCAGAGTGCGCCAGTCCAGCCCGGCACCGTTGAGCGTATCAAGGTACACGGCAAGAGCCTGGAAGGGAATCTGGAAGGCGACTCGCCGGACCGCGACGTATCGGTGTATCTGCCGCCCAGCTACAAAATGGACCGGAACCGGCGCTACCCCGTCGTGTATTTTCTGCACGGCTTTACCGATAGCGACGCGCAATGGTACGGCTTCACCAAACACTGGATTAATCTGCCGGAGGTAATTGAAAAGGCTTTGGCCGAAGGAAAAGGAAAGGAAATGATTATTGTCACCCCCAATGCCTATACCCGCTACTTCGGCAGTATGTATTCCAACTCGGTGACTACGGGCAATTGGGAGGATTATGTGGCGAAGGAACTGGTGGCGTATATTGATAAGAATTACCGCACCATTCCGCAGGCTGCCAGCCGGGGTTTGGCCGGGCACTCGATGGGCGGCTACGGCACCATCCGGATCGGGCAGAAGCACCCCGAAATCTTCTCCAGTCTGTACCTGCTGAGTCCCTGCTGCATGACACCGAACGCCAATGCGGGTCGTAATCCGGAAGCTGTTGCCCGGATAGAAGCGGTAAAGACGCCAGCCGACCTGGAGAAGGCGGATTTCGGTACCAAAGCGGCCTTTGCCTCGGCGGCAGCGTGGTCGCCCAACCCAACCAACGCGCCGTTTTACCTGGACCTGCCGGTGCAAAACGGCGAGCCCCAGCCGACCGTGCTGGCGAAGTGGGCGGCCAATGCACCCCTGGCCATGATTGACCAGTACATTTCAAACATCCGGCAAATGAAGGCCATTGCGTTTGATGCCGGGGACAAAGACGCCAGCATTGCCGCCAGCATCAAGGTACTGGATGGCATTCTAACCAACTACCAGATTCCGCACACCTACGAAGAATACGAAGGCAACCACATCAACAAAATTGCCGACCGGATTGAGCAAAAGGTGCTTCAGTTCTTTACGAATAATTTGGCGTTTGAAAAGGGGAAGCGGTAGTCTATATTGCTCTCAACCTCAAACGGATTAAAGTTTGATGGATAGCTGTATGCGTCCGCCAAGTCCTAATTCAACAATCTTTTGGAGGGTAGATAAACGGACTTCTTTTACCCCATTTTCTATTTTGGAGATGTACGATTTTGTTGTGCCCACTTTTTCAGCTAGCTCCTCCTGGGTCAATCCTTTTTCAAGCCTTGCTTCATGTAATAAGGCACCCAGCCTGAAAGTCTCGTAACCAGCCTCAAGTTCTTCCCGCTTCGCAGAGCCTGGCTTTCCATAGTACTTATCTTTAAACTCACTGAGTGTCATTACATTATTTTTTTTCGCTTTCATACGCTAATTTGATGTTAAGTGCCCTTTCAATTTCCTGCTTAGGTGTTTTCTGGCTTTTCTTCTGGAACCCGTTTGCCAGCACGACCAGTTTCCCATCATCGAAAAAGCAGAATATGCGGAAGATATCACCACCCACTTGTACTCTAATCTCATAAAGCCCATCAGTTCCTTCCAGGTGCTTTAAATAGGTTTCCGGTACACGCTCAACTTCTTCAATCAGAGTCAGTGTCCAGATAATCTTTGCTTTAACCTTATCACGCTGCTGAACGAAAAACTGTTCGAAGTAGTCCTTGTAGAAAACGACGGATCGGTGCTTTGTGTCTTTGTTCACGGTTCAAAGATACAAAAGTTGCCCCAAAGTGAAACAAAGCTAATGAGGCCAACATAGCATTCTTTATAGCTTGTAATCAGTTCATCAAGCCAAAAAAATCCCCTCATCCTTTATTATAACCCTTCTCTCCCGATATAGCGTACCAATCGCTTTCTTAAACGTTTTTTTGCTCATTTCAAACGTTTTGTAAATAGCCTCCGGGGCGCTGTCGTCGTTCAGGGGCAGGAAGCCGTTATTGGCCTGTAGCGTGTCGAGGATGCGCTGGGCGTTGGGTTCGATATTTTCGTAGCCCTGCCGTTGCAGGCTTACATCGATCCGGTTGTCCTCCCGGATGCGCTTGACGTAGCCGGTGAGCCGGTCGCCGGGAGAGACGGGGCGGAACAGTTCGTTTTTGTAGAGAAGACCCCGGTACTGGTTGTTGACGATGACGTTCAGGCCGAGGTCGGTATGTTCATAAGCCAGCAGGTCTACTTCCTGGCCTTCTTCCAGGTCATCGGCCCGGTCGTCCAGAAAGCGGTTGATGCGGCTGGAGGCTACCAGTCGGTCGGTGTCGCGGTCGAGATAGCAGTACACCACGTACCGACGACCGACCTGCATCGGGATGCTCTGCTCTTTGTGGGGCACAAACAGGTCTTTTTCCAGGCCCCAGTCCAGAAACGCGCCGACACTGGTAACGGATACCACTTCCAGAAAGCCGAATTCATCCCGCTGGATGTAGGGTTCCCGCAGGGTGGCCACGGGGCGGTCCTCGGAATCGGTGTAGACAAACACATCAATAAAATCGCCTTCCCGCAGAGTTTCGGGTACGTATTTGTTGGGAAGGAGTACGTCGTTGCCGCGTTCGTCTTCCAGAAAAACGCCGACGCTGGTGTCGCGTTCGGCCCGCAGGCGATTCATGGTTCCTATTCTGATCATGGGCTGGTAGCTGGTCGTATGGAAAACACCCCGACCGGGTGTTCTGTTTGCTGGTCGGGGCAGGGCAGCAGAGACACTATTCCCGGCTTTGGCGCAGTTCGGCCCGGTACCGGCGGTATTGCTCCATTTTGGCGGGCAGGGTGTCGTCTATTGCCTGAATCTTTTCGATCTGCAAAACTACGGCTTTGTAGAAATGGTCAAGGTAGTCGCGGAGACTATTTCGGTGTTCGCGCCGGAGAAACGGCCCGGTCATGGCGGCTTGTGGGGTTACAAACGCGCCTGCAACCCGAAATTGCTGATTCGCTCAACGCGATGCCGATCGATCCGCAAGACGTGAAAAAGCGGCTGCTGGCCCTGCTCTTCCCGGAGAGTCCCTTTGTCGACAAGTTCCGGGTGTTTATGCTGGAGTTTTTCCGGCGCACCACCCTGCTCGACCAGGCAATTCAGTCGCTGGTCGCCAGGGCCAGTCAGCAGGTTCACGCAGCGCTGACCGCCCACCTGATGAGCATCACGCTACCACCTGATAAACGATTGCAATTGGGCAAAGACCTCCCCGACAGCTTCCCGCCCAATCTAAAAACCCTGACGAACCCGGATTTGCGGGCACTATTGGCAAAAGTCGGTCCTACACCCGACAGTCTGCATGAGACCGGTGCCGTGAACTGGGCCAACCTCCCGGAACGCATGCATTTCATTGCCGACCTGTTTCGCTGTTATCAAGAGTATGAAACTTTATTGAGAACCAGTGTCTTTACGACTGAGCAGGTGACAGCCATAAAGGCAGGGAAGGTGCCGGGAGGGAGGTTGTGAGAAGTGTAGTGTATGAAGAAAGGTGCTGTTCAGACTACTGCAGCCATTTGAACAACTTTTCTTTTACGTTCTCGTGTGAAAACGTTTGACCCGTTTGGTACTGCTTCTGGCCGGAGTCAATCTTATCGAGGATAATCAAGCGCTCGATTAATTCGTCTAGCGAAAACTCATCTGGTAAATGCTGAAGACGCTTCAGCAGGAGTGCTTTTCTCATTTGAGAAGTACAGGAAGCCAAATCTGTTAAAAAAAGGCTACTTCTTCAATTTACTCAAATCGACATTTTTCAGAAGCTCTCGTACCGTACGGTGCTTGGCATGAAACGCTTCTTCCGCAGTTTTAAACTGCTTAGGTTTTTTAGAAGCTACCTTAACGTTGTTCTTTTTTTCTGTAGTCTTCATAAAACGTCTTCTTTTACCTGTACAACGAATGCTTCATACTCATGGTTCTTTTCAAATACTACAAAGCGGCCGTTTGTTAGACTTAAGATACGGAAATCTTGTTCAAGGTCGGTCAAATGATTTTGCTATTGCCATCCGATACAAACGAGTACGGGAAGGAGTGCTACCACGAAAGATGACACTAGATGTAGGTCGCAGGCGAAAGAATGCTACTAAAGTTTGGGCTACGGTGGCCAGTACTTTAGGCATATCATTGTTGTTACTTATTACAAGGTCGCTATATGCTCCATTTTCATCAACGTCTACTAACGGTATCCACCCGAGCAACCCCGTCTAGGAAAAGCGGGTTTTGTAGTGCTGGGGGTATAACTGCCGCAGGTCTTTGTGGTTGATCGTCAGGATGTGTTCCAGCACATACTTCAGCCACTCATTGGCATT
>NZ_BAABHB010000024.1:0-35275 GCF_039541875.1 Nibrella viscosa
TGTCATCACCTGGATTATCCCCACTTACAGCCTGGTCGAGACAGCGGCCAAAAGCATAGCCACCGACCTGACCACCGGTTTTGCCTACCTGCTGCTGCTCACCGGCGTGCTGCTGTTGCTGGCCTTAACCGTTTACCTGCTCAACCGCCGGCAAACGAAAGAGCCTGTTGCAACGCTTAATTCCTGACGCAAGGGCTAAAGTCTCAATGGAAAACCACCGCTGGTACGTTTCCAATTCTTAACTCATAACTCTTCATTCTTAACTAAAAAATGACCGTCGGCTTATTCATTCCCTGTTACGTTAACCAGCTTTACCCTAAAGCGGCTATTGCTACGCTGCGGCTGTTGCAGCGGCTGGGCGTTGAGGTGGTGTATCCGCCCAAACAAACCTGCTGCGGACAGCCTATGGCCAACTCCGGCTTTGAGCATCTAACGCAGGGCTGCAACGACCGATTTATCGAGAACTTCGCCGGCTTCGACTACATCGTGGCCCCCTCGGCCAGTTGCGTGCTGCACGTGAAGGATCACCTGCACGCACCCGGTCAGGAGGAGGAAGCCGAGCGCATCCGTGGCCGCATCTATGAGCTGGTGGAGTTTCTGACCGATGTGCTGAACGTCGAAAACCTGCCCGCCCGCTTTCCGCACAAGGTGGGTATTCACCAAAGCTGTCACGGCCTGCGGGGGCTGCACCTGGCTCAGATGAGCGAACTCAATGCCACGCCCTTTTCCAAACCGGCGCAACTGCTGGGGATGGTAGAGGGGCTGGAACTAGTGACTCTGGACCGGCCCGACGACTGCTGCGGCTTCGGCGGCACCTTCTGCGTGGCCGAAGAAGCCGTATCGGTCAAAATGGGCAAGGACCGGGTGCGCGACCATGCTAAGAACGGAGCCGAGTACATTACCTCCGCCGATATGTCCTGTCTGATGCACCTGGAAGGTATTCTGCACCGGAACGGGAGCGCCGTGAAAGTTGTACACATTGCCGAAATCCTAAACGCTGGCTACTGATGAAAACCATGACTAAAGATCACCCCACCCTGGCGGAAGAGTTTATCCGGGACGAAGAGCGCACCGACTGGCACGATGGCGCCCTGTGGTGGATTCGGCAGAAGCGCGATATGGCAGCCAAACAGATTCCCGAATGGGAAGCCCTGCGGGATACGGCATCACGTATCAAAAGCAATGTACTCTCCAACCTGCACGATTACCTGCTGGAGTTTGAAGCCAATCTTATCAAAAACGGCATCAAGGTTCACTGGGCGGCCGATGCGGAGGAACACAACCAGATTGTATATTCTATTCTGAAAGAAAAAGAAATCACGCAACTGGTCAAGAGCAAATCCATGCTCACCGAAGAGTGCCACCTGAACGAATACCTGATTGAACGCGGGGTCGATGTGATCAACTCCGACCTGGGCGAATACATTCAGCAGTTGGACAACGAGCCGCCCAGCCATATTGTGCTGCCCTGTATTCACAAGCGCAAAGAAGAAATTGGCGAGATTTTTCACGAACATATCGGCACCCCAAAAGGCGAATCGGACCCGACCACGCTGACGCGCTTTGCCCGCCGGCACCTCCGCAACGTGTTCATCACCCGCCGGGCCGCGCTGACCGGCGTAAACTTTGCCGTGGCCGAAACCGGCGAATACGTGGTTTGCACCAACGAAGGCAATGCCGATATGGGGGCTCACCTGTCGGATGTGCAGATTGCCAGCATGGGCATTGAAAAGATTATTCCGCAGAAGCAGCATTTAGGCATATTTCTGCGGTTGCTGGCCCGCAGCGGCACCGGTCAGCCGATTACCATCTATTCCAGCCACTTCAAAAAGCCGCGCAACGGGCAGGAGATGCACCTGATCCTGGTAGATTTTGGCCGGACCCGCCAGCTGGGCCGCCCTGATTTCCGCGACTCGCTGAAGTGTATCCGCTGCGGGGCCTGCATGAATACCTGTCCGGTTTATCGCAAGAGCGGAGGGCTCAGCTACCACAATACTGTAGCCGGACCCATCGGCGCGATTCTGGCACCCAACCTGGACATGCAGAAACATGCCGACCTGCCGTTTGCCTCCACGCTCTGCGGCTCCTGCTCCAACGTTTGTCCCGTAAAGATTCCCATTCATGAGCAGTTGTATAAATGGCGGCAGGTGATTGTGAAGGAAGGCTATGCAGCCAACACCAAAGTGCTGGGCATGAAAGCGATGGCCTGGACGTTGTCGTCGCCGGCATCGTACCTGACCGCCGGAAAAGCCGCCCGCTGGGTGCTGAACAACATCCCGTTCGCCATCAACAACAAACTCAACCCCTGGTACAGGCAGCGCGATATGCCCGGCAGCCCCAAAGAATCGTTCGGGGAATGGTACGCCAAAAACCAGCCCACGGAGCCAATAAACCATCGCAACGGCGGACCGTCCACCACTGAACCAATTAACCAGTCAACCAGTCAACCACAATGAGCAGCCGTGAGAAAATACTTGCCGCCGTGTTGCAAAACCAGCCGGCGCTCAGCCCGCTGCCGGATATGACCCCCTTCCGGGGCGATACCACCGACCTGGTGACCCGGTACTGCGATATGGGTACTTACATCGGTAGCAAGGTCTTCCGGGTGGATAGTCTGGCGGCCGTGGCAAGTCAGATTCAGGCCAGTTTCGATACGACTAAACGCATCATTACCACCCTGCCGGAGCTGGGAGGGACGTTTGAGTTGCTGTCGGCGACGGCCGACCCGCGTACGTTTGACGATGTCGAACTGGCCATTATACAGGCGAAGCTGGCCGTGGCCGAAAACGGGGCGGTCTGGCTGACGGAGCAGGCGATGGGCCAGCGAATCATTCCGTATATCTGCCAGCATCTGGCGGTAGTGGTGCCGGAAAGCGTACTTGTGCCTACCCTGCACGAAGCCTACGCGCAGATTGGGGCCGGGGACTACGGCTTCGGGGCGTTCATTGGCGGCCCTTCCAAAACGGCCGATATTGAGCAGGCGCTGGTACTGGGAGCACATGGTCCGATCAGCATGAGCCTTTTTGTGGTATAGGTCAGAAAAAATATTACCCGTCCGGGTAAATCCATTGCGGCCTGGTTTTAGTTGTATTCTACAACTGAACCTACTGCTTCCGCTTTATTTATTCTGATCACTATGCAAGCTGCACAATCACTGGCTGCTATGGCCGGTACAATTACCCTCGGGGGTGACCTGACAGTTAACCGGATGGGTTACGGCGCTATGCGCATCACCGGCGAAGGGATCTGGGGGCCACCCCGCGACCGCGCTGAATGTATCCGGGTGCTGAAGCGCTGCCTGGACCTGGGCATCAATTTTATCGATACGGCCGATAGCTACGGCCCGCACATTTCGGAGGAGTTGATTGCGGAAGCGTTGCACCCGTACCCCGATGGTCTGGTGATTGCCACCAAAGGTGGTTTCGAACGGTCGGGGCCTAATAGGTGGCAAATGAACGGCAAGCCTTCTCATCTTGAACAGGCGCTGAAAGGCAGCCTGAAGCGGCTGAAGCTGGATCGAATCGACCTGTACCAACTGCACCGCTTTGATCCTAAGGTGCCTGCCGATGAAACATTAGGTTTCCTGAAAGAGCAGCAGCAGCAGGGCTACATCCGGCATCTTGGTTTGTCGGAGGTGAATATGGAGCAGATCCAGACGGCGCAACGCTATTTTGAGGTGGTATCGGTGCAGAACCTGTACAACTTTGCCAACCAGAAGTGGAATGATGTGCTGATCTACTGCGAAGAAAACAACATTGCCTTCATCCCGTGGTATCCATTGGCGAGCGGTAATCTGGAGGCAGAGCAGGCCATTAAAGCCGTTGTCGAGCGTCATAGCAAAGGAGGTTCCACCGCCACCGATTTCCAGATTGCGCTGGCTTGGCTATTGGCCGCTTCGCGGGTGATGCTGCCCATACCGGGCACCTCATCAGTAAAGCACCTGGAAGAAAACACGGCCGCTACCGAGATCTCTCTGACACCGGAGGATCTGGCCGATATGCCGCTGCCAGCCAAATGATTTGGGATTGGGGATTTCGGAACGGTCCGCCGTTGCGGTTCGGATTGGCTAACAAGGTCCTGATTTGCTGACGCCGAAGGCAAATCCAAACCGCGACAGCGGACCGTTCCGAAATCCCCAATCCGTTGATCTTCATTGGGTGGAAGGTCGGCTTCGGCCCGTTCTTTTTCCGCTTCGTATTAAAAATTTTAGCGGATAAATTTACAGGGCGTTACTTTGGGCATGACTTTATTCGTAGCCCGATGAAACGTACCCGCTGGATACCACTGTTTACCGTACTGGTCCTGACGCTACCCCCCGTTTCGGCACCGGCGCAGACCAGAGTGCAGTCGGTACAGGAGGCCATTGCCCTGGCCCAACGTAACAATCCGGAGCTGGTCAATGCCCGGCAGAACCGAACCTTACAGGACCAGCAGCGGATAGCGGCCAAAGCGGCACTGCTGCCCCAGGGCCGGCTCTACATCAATTTCGATTACAACTACGCCTTACCCACGCAGCTTATTCCGGCCGAGTTTATTGGTGGGCAACCCGGTGAGTTTCGGACGGTGCGTTTTGGCCTGCCGTTTACGCTGACCGCCGGGGCCGAAGTAACAGCGCCGATCCTCAACAAGCCGGTCCGCACCGATATTGACATCACCAGCCAAAACCTGCGTATTCTGGACGATCAGACGCTGGTGCTGCAGGATGAACTTTCTACCCAGACCGCCCGGGTCTACCATGCCGTGCTGCTGGCCAGGGCGGCCGTGGCCATCAACCAGCGCACCCTGGCCAGTGCCGATACGCTGGTGCAGATTGCCCGTGTCCGGCTGGATAAGGGACTGATTGAGCCGCTGGAGTATAACCGCATCCGGTCTGTGCAGCTCACCACCGCCGATGTGGTGCAGCAGAACGAACTCACGTATATCCGGAACCTGAATCAGCTAAAACTCTTGCTCGGCCTGACGCTGGCAGATAGCCTGGTGGTGGGGCAACAGCTCACAATGCAACCGATCCATAACGACCATACCAATATGGCGCTGGCTGCGGGGAGAGACGGAGAACGGCCGCAGGTGACTTTACGCCGGTCACAACTGGAATTGTACAAGCTTCAGTTGGAGCGGGAGAAAGCTCTGCGACTGCCCACGCTGTCGGCCTATATCCGGTACTCGGAGCAGGCGCAGCGCGACCGGCTCGATTTCTGGGATTTCAGCAAGCGCTGGTTCCCGATTGGCGTGGCTGGGTTGCAGTTTAGCCTGCCGCTGTATACCGGAGGGCTCCGTAATAGCCAGATTGCCCGCGCCCGGATGCGGGTGAAACTGGCCGAAGCCGAACTGGCGTATGAGCGGGTCCGGCAGCAGATTGATACCGAGGACATACGCAACAGCTACCGGCAGGCTATCCGCTCGCTCGATCTGAACCGGCAGAATTATGAACTCAGCGAGCAGAACGTACAGATTTCGCTGGTGAAGTACCGCTCCGGTCTGTTTTCCTACGATCAGTATCTCAACGTGTTCAACGAGGCTCTGCAGGCCCGGAACCGGTACCTGAGTAATTTATCCACTGCCTTTATCAATCAGACGATTTTACAGCTTAGAAACTAGACTCCCAGCCTTCTGGGGGGAGGTAATACCAGATATCATGAAAACCGTTCTCTGCCTGACTGCGGTAACATTGGCGCTGGCCGCCTGCAAACGCGGGAATGAGGCCATTACGCCCACCTACAAAGCGCTGACCGAAGCGGTGTACGCATCCGGTAGTGTGTACCCGCGCAACGAATACACCGTCACGGCCGATGCACAGGGTATTTTGGAGCAACGGTTGGTGAACGAAGGCGATTCGGTCCGGCGCAACCAGTTGTTGTTTGTGCTGGAAAGCACGGCCGAAGATGCGCGCCGGCAGGCAGCCGCCAATGCCTACCAGCAGGCACAGGCGAATCTGCGAGGTAGTTCGCCTGTGCTGGCTGAACTCGAAGCCCAGGTACGAAATGCGCACACCCGGCTCGAAAACGACTCGGTCAACTACGCCCGCTTCCGCGACCTGTACGCCCAGAATGCTACCTCACGTGCCGAACTGGAACGGGCGGAGCTAAACTACAAAACAGCCCGTAATACCTTACGGGCGCAGCAAAATGCCCTGGCCCGTACCCGCGACCAGCTCCAGTTGGAGGCTGCCAACAGCCGGAGCCAGCTGGTCACCACCCAGGAGGCCGGTAGCAATACCCGCATCCGCAGCTTTGTCGATGGCAAAGTGTACGAAGTATTTAAAGAGCCGGGTGAGGTAGTGCGGCCGGGCGAACAACTGGCCCTTGTCGGAAGCGGCCGGGATATTTACGCGCAGTTGTCGGTTGATGAAAGCGATTTCGGCAAGATTCGTGTGGGGCAGGAGGTGCTGATTAAAATGGACGTTTATGCTGATAAGGTCTTCAAGGCCCGCATCACCAAGATTTATCCGAAACTGAACCGCGCCGATCAGTCGTTCCGGGTTGATGCCGAGTTTACCGGCGAACGGCCAGACGCCTATTACGGCCTGACCGTAGAAGCCAATATCGTAATCAGCCAGAACCAGCGGGTGCTGACGATTCCGAAAAGCTACGTAATCGGTAAAGACAGCGTCTGGGTTGAGGAGGACGGTAAAAAACAAAAGGTTAGATTTACGAAAGGGGCTGAAAACTTTGACCTGGTGGAGGTTAAAGGCGGCCTGATCGAGCAGACTAAGATTGTAAGCCCTGAATGATAGTGTCTATATGTATTTGTCATTATCATGAACATCGTACTGAAACGAACATTACAGATTATCGGCGGGCTGCTGCTGGTGGCGGTCCTGCTATTGGCAATTGGGGCAGGCTATATCTGGCTGAACAGCCCCGGTGAAACGGCTCCTATTGTCGGTGAAGATGACAAGCCCCTGCCCAACAGCATTGCCACCATGGAAACCGTTGACCTGAACGGAGCCAAGCAGTGGCTCATCATTCGCGGAGCAGACCGTACCAAACCGGTGCTGCTGTTTCTGCACGGCGGTCCGGGCCTGCCCGAACTCCCGCTGCTGACCGGTTCCGAACTGGAGCAACACTTTGTGGTGGTCAACTGGGAGCAGCGTGGGTCCGGCAAATCATACGATCCGACCGTATTCGACAAGACCTTTACGACCGCGACGTTCGTAGAAGATGCCGCCGACCTGAGCCGGATGCTGGCCAAACGGTTCGGCACCGAAAAAATTTACCTGATGGGGCATTCGTGGGGGACCTTCCTGGGCGTACTCACGGTGAAAAAGTACCCGGAATTGTTTCATGCTTACTTCAGCATTAGTCAGGTGACAAACCAGTTTGCGGGTGAGCAGATTTCGTATGACTGGGTATTGCAGCAGGCGATGGACCGGGGCGCAACGCGCCAGGTGAAGAAGCTCCGGCGCTGGGGTCGACCACCGTACGCCGACGGAAAGGCGTGGCTGGACTACCTGCATTGGCAGCGGGAACTGGTAGCCGCCTACGGCGGAGGCATGCACAAGGCGCATTTCTTTCCCTTGTTCATCCAGTCGATCCTGCTTTGTAACGAGTACACGCTGGCCGATAAGATCAACTACGCCAGAGGGGCCATGAAAAGTGTGCGCTACCTATGGCCGGAGGTGGTCAATACGGATCTGAACGAGGTCGCTCCTACGCTCGACATACCGTACTACCTCTTCCAGGGCGTTCACGATTACCAGACGCCCTACGCATTGGCCAAGCAGTATTTCGACCGACTCCAGGCACCCGACAAGCGCCTGTTTACCTTCACCGAATCGGCCCACAGCCCGATTTTTGAAGAGCCGGAGAAGTTTTTCCAAATAATTAGTGAGTTAGTGAATGAGTGATTGAGTGATAAGATAGAATGACTAATAACCGTGTTCCTTATTTCACTCAATCACTCATTCACCTAATCGCTCAATAAAAATGGACTTACACATTGCCTCACAAATTGCCAGAACGCACCTGCTGGCCAAGAAAAAGCAGACCCTCGTGGCTATGCTGGGCGTAACATTCGGTATTGCCATGTTTATCACCATGATTTCGTTCATGGAGGGCACCAACCAGTTTCTGGAGGAGTCGGCGCTGGAGGCTAGTCCGCATATCCGGATGTATAACGAGGTGAATACCCAGCGGCCCAGCCTGCTCGATGAACTGAAGCCGGGGGCAGACCACTTTAATGTCGTGCATCACCAGAAGCCGAAGGATGAACTGGCCCGGCTGCGCAACGGGCTGACCATTGCCCGGCGCATTGAACAGGAGCCGGGCGTCTTTGGCGTATCACCCCAGGCTGCCACCCAGGCGTTTTACAACAACGGTCCCATTCAGATCTCCGGCACCATCTCGGGCGTGGATATTGAGCGCGAAAACCGGCTGTACGACCTCAACAAACGGATCAAATCGGGCAGTATCCGGGCGTTGCAAACCAACCCCGATGGGCTGATCATGGGATCTACCCTGGCCCGGAAGCTGAACGTGGGCGTCGGCGATAAGGTCAGCGTCACTACCCCGTTGGGCACCAACCGTATCCTGCGCATTGTGGGCATCTTCGGTTTTGGCATCGGTACCATCGATAACACGAAAAGCTACGCCAACCTGTCGACGGTGCAGGAGTTGCTCCAGAAAGATCCCAGCTACGTAACCGACATTCACATCAAAATGCTCGATCCGATGCAGGCGATCCCGGTCGGCCGGCAACTCCGGGCCAAGTTCGGCTATTACACCGAAGACTGGGCGACGGCCAACTCGACCATCCTGGCGGGCGAAAAAATCCGGAGTACGCTCACCTTTGTCGTCTCGTTTACGCTGCTGGTGGTGGCCGGGTTCGGGATCTACAACATCATGAACATGACGGTCATCAACAAGATCAAGGATATTGCTATTCTGAAAGCAACCGGGTTCGACGGGAGGGACATTGTGGCCATTTTTCTGCTGCAGGCGATCTTTATCGGCGTGTCGGGTGGACTGCTGGGGCTGATGATAGGATTTGGGCTGAGCTACCTGCTGTCGATTACACCCTTCGATGCGGGCGATTTTCTGAGCATCAAAACGTTTCCGGTCATGTTTGCCGCCAAACATTACATTATGGGCTTGCTGTTCGGAACGATCACGACGGTGCTGGCCGGGTTTTTCCCCTCCCGCCGGGCGTCGGAGGTCGATCCGGTGGCGATTTTGCGGGGGTGAAAGAGTGATTGAGTGAAAGAGCGATTGAGTGAAAGAGTGAATTGGGCATACTAGCTAGCTGTTATGTAATGGAGACGAGAGCAAATCAGGGGAGGGAGGCTGCGGCTGCTCAGACTGGGCAGTCGGTACTGCGGCAGCCGGTGCTGCGGGCCAGCCATCTGAATAAATATTTTTATGATCCCGAGAAATTTCAGGTCTTGCGGGATGTGACGTTCGACGTGCAGAAGGGCGAGTTTCTGGCGATTGTGGGCAAATCGGGCTGCGGCAAATCGACGCTGCTGTACCTGCTATCGACGATGGATACCGATTATGAGGGAGCCATTGAGATGAACGGGACGAAGCTTACCGGCCGGAGCCAGGATTTTCTGTCGCATTTCCGCAACGAGCACCTGGGCTTTGTTTTTCAGTTTCACTTTCTGCTGCCCGAGTTTTCGGCCCTGCAGAACGTGATGCTGCCGGGGCTGAAGCTGGGCCGGTATTCCGATAAGGAAGTAGAGGAACGGGCCTACGAAAAACTCCGCCTGATTGGCATGGCGGATTTTGCCCGCAAGCCGGCCAGTAAACTGTCGGGGGGGCAGCAGCAGCGGGTAGCTATTGCCCGGGCACTCATCAACGATCCCACCGTAATCATGGGCGACGAGCCCACCGGTAATCTGGACCGGGCCAACTCGCAGAACGTGTTCGCTATTTTTCGGGAGCTGGCCGGCAACGGGCAGACCATCATTGCCGTAACGCACGACCCGGACTTTGCCGCCGGCTGCGACCGTGAGATTGAAATGAGCGACGGCATGATTATCAGGCAATGAAAATCCAGTTTAACAAATACGTCGAATGGGTCATCCTCTGGATTGCCGTGATGGGCATTGTAGCCCGCGAACTGGTCATACCGGAAATTCACTGGGGCCGGCAGTTCGCTATTTTTGGGGCGACCATTCTGTTTCTGAACCTGGTATGGCTGTTTCACCTCAACTTTGATCATTACCTCAACAAGCGGGTTCCGTTTGAGCGAAACGTGCCGAAGCGGGTCTTCATTCAGCTCATGGTGGGCTGGGCGGTGGTGAAGCTGGTGCTTTCGCCCCTGATTATTTTCATAGCGGATGGACTAATGCCCAAATTTCCGTTTCTGCTCAATCCGCTGAACGTTATCACCATCGGCGTAGTCGCCTTTCTGGCTAACCTGCTGGTGTCGCTCGGATTTATCGCCAACCATTTTCTGAATCGCTGGCGGGAGAATGCCGTACGGGCGGCCCGGCTGGAGAAAGAGAAGTCGCAGGTGCAGTACGATAACCTGAAAAATCAGCTCAATCCGCACTTACTGTTCAACAGCCTGTCGTCGCTGGATAGTCTGATCGAAGAGAACCCGGCGCTGGCCCGGCAGTTTCTGCGGCAGTTGGCGAAAGTGTACCGCTATGTGCTTCAGAACAAAGACAAAGAGCTGGTGCCGCTGGATACCGAACTTGATTTTATCCAACATTATATTTTTTTATTAAAAACACGGTTCGATGGATCGTTTTCGGTTATCTTTGACATACCCGACGATGCAACGGAGAAGGCCATTGTGCCCGTAACCCTGCAGATCCTGATCGAAAACGCCATCAAGCACAACGTCGTGAATGCGGAACATCCGCTGACGGTGCAGGTCTCGACCGATGGGCGTTTTCTACAGGTGGAGAATGCGATTCAACGGCGTGGGCAGGTAGAAACGTCAAACGGCCTGGGCCTGAACAATCTGAAATCGTTGTACAGTTTCCTGAGCCCGAAGCCTGTGGATGTGCAGGACGACGGGCAGCATTTTCGGGTAAAGATACCGCTGCTGGAAAGCGCCGTATAGTAGAACCGTTAACAAGCGGTTGGGCAGCGGGGTTAACAGAATAACCAAATTTCATACATATATGGTTAACAACGGTAATGCCCAACAACTTCTGGATAAGACCCTGACTGGTCTGGAGCAGGATGCCGAATCGATGCAGCCGCAGGCCAACGACCTGATCGACCAATGGGTGCAGGCTCTCGGCGCCGGCGACCTGACCCTCGACAATGTAGCGTACGAATTGGAAGAACTCAAACAAGCCCTTAGAAGCGGAAAAGCCCCGCAGATTGCCGGCTCCCTGCACTCACTCAGTAAACTCACCAAACGAGCGGCCGGCGAAACCTCCGACACCAATACCGCAGAGCGGCTGCGTAACCTGGCCGAAACCCTCGACAACGTATCGGCGCGGGTAGCACAGTCCCGGTAAAGATCGTTGAGCGTACCTATAACTCCTCCCAAAGGTTGAGGAGTTGAGAACAGAAAAGCTTCCGACCGTAGTATGGCACCTCCTGAGGTGACCACTACCGACCGGAAGCTTTTCTGTTACAAGGTATCGACTTCCATAAAGAAAAGATTGTATTATCTTAGAAGATGCACCAGACGAGTACATGGCGAATAAGGCCGGATTCCAACTTGAAACACTGTTAGGCAAAAGCCGGAAGCCTTACAAGCCATGCACTCAAACTAAATCGTATTCCTATGCACTCCTCAAATCCTAACCTTTCGTCGGTCAAACAGATGCACATCTTTTTAACGGTTACTCTGGCGTTGTCCCTGGCGTTCATCAATCAGGCTGTAGCCCAAAAGCCGGTCGCTAAGCCCAACTTCATCATTATCTTCACCGATGACCAGGGCTATGGCGACCTGACCTGCTACGGTCACCCGTCTATCAAGACACCTAACCTGGACCGAATGGCTGCCGAAGGGCAGAAATGGACCAACTTCTACGTAGCCGCCAATGTCTGTACGCCTTCGAGGGCGGCCTTGATGACGGGTCGGCTCCCCATCCGTAACGGCATGTACAGCGATACCCGCCGGGTTTTGTTTCCCGACTCTGACGGAGGGCTTCCCCAAAGCGAAAACACCCTTGCGAAGCTACTGAAAGAACGGGGCTATAGCACCGCTGCCATCGGCAAGTGGCACCTGGGCCATCTGCCCCAGTACCTGCCCACCAGCCACGGCTTCGATTCCTACTACGGTATTCCGTACAGCAACGACATGGAGCGGGTGGATAATGTTGAGTACAAGGAGTCATTCCTACATCCCCAAATTGATTACTTCCGGGTGCCGCTGCTGCGTAACACGAAAGAAGTGGAAAGGCCGGCCGACCAGAATACCATTACCAGGCGGTACACCCAAGAGGCAGTAACGTACATTAAAGCCAATACGAACAAGCCTTTCTTTCTGTACATGGCCCATTCCCTGCCGCATGTGCCTCTTTTTGTTTCCAACGACTTCCGGGGTAAGAGCGAACGAGGGTTGTATGGCGATGTAATCGAGGAGATCGACTGGAGCGTCGGGCAGATCCTGAACACCCTGCGAAAAGAAGGGCTGGACAAAAACACCTACGTCATCTTTACGTCCGACAACGGGCCCTGGGCTATCTTCAACGAACATGCCGGTTCGGCGGGCCTGCTCTACGGAGCTAAGGGTACCAGTTATGAAGGCGGTGTTCGGGTGCCGGCTATCTTCTGGGCGCCCGGTCGAATTAAGCCGGCGGTTATTTCCGGTATGGGTAGCACGCTGGATGTTTTACCTACCTTCAGTAAACTGGCCGGCGTTCCCCTGCCCAATGACCGGGTTTACGACGGCTTTGATCTTTCTGCGGTCCTGCACGGTCAGGCTAATAGTCCCAGAAATGAAATGTACTACTACCACGATTCAAAACTGTTTGCGGCCCGCAAAGGCGCTTATAAGCTATACTACTACAGCAATAACCCGCTCGGCTATCCGGCTAAGGTAGAAAAGCTGGAAAAGGCTCAGTTGTTTAACTTACAGCATGACCCCTCTGAAAAATACAACGTGGCCGATCAGCATCCCGAGGTAATTCGAGAGATTGAGGACATGGTTAAAAAGCACATGGCTAATCTGACACCCATGCCGAGCCTGATGGAGAAGCGAATTATTTCCCAGAAGAATTAACCACTGTCCAAATTCATGCCTACCCGCCAGGGGTTTGATTACTGGTTTGGCATTCCCTACTCCAATGATATGGCAAAGTTTTTTCCACTCATGAAGATGGAGCTTGCGGAATAAAAACTGCACCTTCTGAGTTCGATAAAATGATAGCGGTTAAGGAGAATCCGTGACAGGAAGGCTTTAGTCCTAAATAACCACCCACACCGAATTTCGGTGCGTCAGTAATTAACCCATAACGGTTGTATGAACATAACATCCCTGCCTGCCTGGTTAACAGGAACTGTTTTGCTGGCCTTGCTCCTAAGCATTGCTACTGCTTTTTCGCCGGAAGAGGAGAAAATAACTCCGCCCGCCAGGCCCAATATTATCTTTATTATCTCGGACGACCATACCTCGCAGGCTATCAGCGCCTATGGCAGCAAACTGGCCAAAACGCCCAACATCGACCGTATTGCGCGGGAAGGCGCTATCCTGTACAACAACATTATCTCCAACTCCATCTGCGGACCCAGCCGGGCGACGCTCTTGACAGGCAAGTTCAGCCACACCAATGGCTATAAGTTCAACGAGAAGGTATTCGACATCAACCAGCCGGTGTTTCCCGAAGAGTTGCAGAAGAACGGCTACCAGACGGCCTGGGTCGGCAAGATGCACCTGGGCAGTCTGCCGCACGGTTTCGATTACCTGAATATTCTGCCCGGCCACGGCAGCTACTACAACTCGGATTTTGTCAATTCGCAGAACCAAACCAAACGCTATACCGGCTACGTGACCGATGTAGTGACCCAGCTATCGACGGAATGGCTGGATAGGCGGGACCCCAATAAGCCGTTCTTTCTGGTGGTGGGGCATAAGGCGACTCACCGGGAATGGTTACCCGCCATTGAGGACCTGGGAGCTTATGACAACGTCACCTTTCCCATACCACCAACCTTTTACGACAATTACGAAGGCCGACTGGCTGCCCAGAAGCAGGACATGTCAATTGACAAAACGATGCGGCTGAAAGAAGACCTGAAAGTACACGTAGACTACGACGCTCCAAATGGAAACCTGACCTATACGCGCTTTACGCCCGAGCAACGAACGCCGTTTTACAACTATTACGAGGGCAAAGTCAGCAAGGAGTTCGACGAGAAGAAGCTGAGCGGCAAAGCGCTGGTCGAGTGGAAATACCAGCGTTACATGAGGGATTATTTAGCAACTGCCAACTCTCTGGACCGCAACATCGGCAAGCTGCTCGATTACCTGGACAAAACCGGACTGGCCAAAAATACGGTGGTTATCTACACCTCCGACCAGGGCTTTTATCTGGGTGAGCACGGCTGGTTCGATAAGCGGTGGATCTACGAAGAGTCGCTGAAAACTCCCTTTGTGATTCGCTATCCGGGCGTGATCAAACCCGGTACGCAGGTGCGGAATGTGGTGTCTAATGTCGACTGGGCACCGACTCTCTTAAGCCTGACGGGTACGGCTATTCCCGGCGGATTGCAGGGGAAATCGTTTCTGCCGGTGCTGACGGGCCAGAAAGCAAACTGGCAGGATCAGGCTTATTACCACTATTACGAATACCCGGAGCCGCACCATGTCGCTCCTCACTTTGGCCTACGGACCGACCGCTATACCATTGCCCGGTTCTATGGACCCGATAATTTCTGGGAACTGTACGACATTCAGAAAGATCCGCACAACCTGAAAAACCTGTATGGCCAGAAAGGGTACGAAAAAATAACGGCAAGCCTGAAGGCGCAGCTCCGGGAGCATATCGTCCGGAACAAGGATGATGAAGCACTTAAGCTCTTCGAAAGCAGTCCGCAATAACCACTGTGGTATAAGTTCAACCAGCGCACCAGAAAGGTGACGTTTACCGAAAGCGAGTTCGGCGAGAAAGCGTTCTAACCCAAACGGAAGGAAACAAAATAACCGGCGCAACCCGTTGCGCCGGTCCGGATGAACTTAGCTGAAGCGGCCGGCCAGGTACACATCCTGTTTCTCAATGACGATCGGTAACCCCTCAGGATCATACACCGTCAGCAGGGGTATACGGGGTTTGTAGGCCAGTTTTCGCGTTATGCTGCGCCCGGTAATGATGTCGAGCAGGCTGCGGTGATGAGGCACCGTGACCAGCAGATCGACCTGGTGGGTGGTCAGATACTCGTCAATGCCTTTTTCGACATCATCATTCCGGATAAAATACGAGTCTGTGTTCACCGTGTCGAAGTAGTGGGCAAACGGCCGGCTTGTCTGCGCCATACCTGCGGTAGGTTCGTCCGGCCCCTGAATGGTCAGGAAGGTCAGCTTTGCCCCTTTTCCCGTCAGCATATCCTTTAATGGCCGCAGCGAGTGCAGATGGTTGACCGACTGGTAATCCGTAGCCAGCACCACCGTTCGAATGGGCCGGATAGGAGCCGTTTCCGGTACAACCAGCACATTGGTCTTCACATTACGGATAATACCGGTAGCCACGCTGCCGAACAGTTCGGTGTTGCCGGTACCGGTGGCCCCCAGAACCACATAGTCGAAATGTTCCTGCGTCAGTATCCACTCGACTGTGCCGACGGTGGTGCTGGGGTAGGTACGGGTGGTATATTTGTGGTAGTCGGGTACGGGCTGGGTCGTTACCTCGGCCAGTAGCCGGTTTAGTTCCTGTTTAGCTTTTTTCTCGGCTTCCAGGAAGAAGATCGCAGCTCCGTAGGGGCCGTCGGTCTCAACGATATACGTATGCAGCAACTGGAACTCAGCGGATACATCGCTGAACATGGCCTGCGCGAAGTGAATGGCTTTTTTAGACGCTTCGCTAAAGTCGGTTAATAAGAGTATCTTTTTCATGGCATGTACCAGACTGCCGCCGGCCGTCTGCGTTTAGGGTTAATCAGAAAGTGCTGGAAAGCCAGCAGGGATGAAGGCCGGGACTAGATCACCGCCAGCACCGGAATATCCGACTGCCGGGCTACCTGCTGGGTGTTGCCTTCGGTAAGGAGCCGGTGCCACCAGCTATGTGGTTTGGGCATCATCATGATCAGGTCGGCGCGGTTCTCTTCGGCGAAATTCATCAGCAGGAGCGGCAGATTGTCGCCCTGTATGATGCTGAAGGTATGCGGCTGGTGTTTCAACAAATCGCGGATGCGTTCGGCTGCCCGCTGAATAGTGGGCTGTTCGGGCGCTTTTGTCACGCAGACGACGTTCAGGCAGGCATTGAACAGATTTGCAAACCGGATGGCGTTGTCTAAGGCCACAGCATCGATAGCCTCCGTCAGGTCGACGGCCAGCGCGATATTTTTGAAGCTGGTAAAGGTGGCTTTGGGCGGTACCAGCAGCATGGGCACCCGAATGTCCGGGATCATATCCGTTGCCAGGCTGCCGAAGTAGCGTACACCGTCGGAGTGGCTGCCGGCGGTACCCATAATCAGCAGATCGGCTTTCTGGTCGGCGGCTACCTCATTAATTACGTCTTTGGTCAGACCCTCGGCGGCCAGAATCGATATATCGACACGGCCTTTGGCTGCGTTTTGCAACTGACTCATCAGGTCCGACAGTTTCCGCTCGGCTTGTTCTTTCTCGAATTCGGGTATGGCAATCATGGTGCCTGGCGCGTAGGTGTGGCCCGCCCAGGAGCGGTATACGTGCAGGAGTATAAGCCGGGCGTCGCCACGCCGGGCGTCGCCACGCCGGGCGGCAATCTGGAGGGCAAAGTCGCCGGCATGGCTGGAGTTTTTGGAAAAGTCGGTCGCCAATACAATGGTTTTCATACCTCTATGCTTGATTAACTGCAACAAAGGTATGTGGCCCGGAGCTGGCGTACCATGACGCGTATCAGGCCGGAAGCTGTTTAGTCTCAGCTTCCGGCCAACCAGTTAACCAGTGAACCAATCACTACTTCCCATGCTGGTTCTTGTAATGCTCCGTCAGCAGGTCTTCGCCGAAGTCTTTGGTCAGGTCGCGAACAACCGTATGGATGTGGTTGGCCTGATTCTGGCTGTTGTCGTATTCGATCAGCAGGGTAGGGCCGTGAATGCGGTAATACTGGCCTTTGCCGGGACCAAAGCCGGGTTCCCGGTCACCCATCCAGGCAAACATCAGCTTGTCCAGTCCCGACTCTTTCAGCCGGTCCATTTGCTGGTTGGCCAGCGTAATCTGATAGTTGCCGAGGTAGGTATTGAGCAGCTCCATAAAAATCTTCTGCTGACTACCCGTCATGTCCGAATACGCTAATCCCTCTTGCTTATCGAGTGAGGCTTTCCGTTTGTTACTCGTAACGATATCATTAGGGCAGGTCTCGGAGATTACGGCTTTCTTCCGTTGATCTTCGTTGAGCGCGTTCAGCAGGGCGTAGCCCAGCGCCGTTTCCTGCTTCAGGATCTGCTTCCCCTTTTTTGGGCCTTCGATACGCACCTCGCCGGGATTGCTGCCCATAAACGCCGGTGTCATATCAATGATCTTGTTGGTCAGCGACGAAAAGTGCAGCGACAGGTGGTGACCCTCAATCCGCCAGCCCCAGGGTTCCTTCTCCGACGGTTCCCCGAACACCGTAAACGAGTAGTTTTCAGGGTCGCGGTAGGTATCGTTGGCCGGTCTGTTTTCGACGATGCGCAGCACATTTTCCATGTCGATGATAGCGGTGGCTTTGGTATAGCCCTGCTCACTTAAGGCCGTTTTCAGCAGGGTCATGGCTGCCTGCCGTTGTTTATCGTTCATCTGCTTCAGGGGAAGTCCTTTACGTTCGCGGGGCACAAAATGCCAGTTGAACCGCTCGTCGCTGTCGAAGGGATAGGTGGCCTGCTTTCGCTGTTCGGTATCCAGTGAATTCAGAAAATTACGCACGGCCGAGGCCATGGCTTTGCTGACCGGCTCTTTTTTGGGGGGCGTAAACGCCAGCAGCCCCAGGGTCAGCAGGGTTACTATAATTTTCATGGTAAGGGTTTTGGTTAGGACGGAAAAGGTACGAAACGTAAACCGGATTTACAATCCGGGATACACTCGTACCCCGGATTGTAAATCCGGGCGAGCCTCTCCTGTGCAGAAATCAAGCTAATGGTACAAAAGATAGCTTTAGATCAGGAGCGTATCCACGGATTTGCAATCCATGCTACTTAATCTCCGCGTAGGTCTTCACAATAGGCAGCGGAGCGGCTTCTACCTTAGTGCTATAGTCGACCCACTGGCTGCGGAAGAACTGGTTTACTTTGTTTAGCGCTTCCTGGGCAAGTTGCTCTGCCTGCTGAACCAAGAGGGTTTCGGTCTGGGTAACGGGTTCCGTTCGGCCGCCGATGTACATACGGGCTTCCTGTAGCTTGGATACCGGCGTCAGCATATACGGCCGGCCGTAGCCCTGCTTCTCTATTTTCTTGCCAACGATCATATCCCGCAGCGCTTTAAGGGAGTCCTGCATGGTTTTGGTGGTCTTCCGCAAGGCCTCCATATCGGCACCAGTGCGGTCTTTTAGCTGGTTGGTCAGCAGGTCGGCGGCTTCGGTGGCTTCCTGAATGCGATCGGTGGCTTCGGTCAGGTAGCGGGTGTGTATATCCAGGCGGTCGAGCAGCGCCCGACGGGCCATGATAGCCTCCCGGTTATACGGCACCCGCGGATCTTCTTTCACCGTCACCATCGTCGAGTCTTTCGCCCCGGCGTAGGCAAAGACGGCTTTGTAGCGACCGGGCAGCACGGCAGTACCGGCCGGTTCGGCATCGGCGGGCTTGGGTTTGGTGCTGCCAGGCTGGCGCAGGCCCCGCTCGGTCAGGTTCCAGGTAAGCCGCTGCATTCCCAGCGCTGAGTCCGGTACCTGCTTCAGGGTGCGGATCAGTTGATTCCGCTCGTTATAGAGCCTGACGTATAGGGTGTCCGTTCTTTTTGTCTCTGCCTTTTTTACCTGCGTGGTATCGGCTTTGCCGGCAGGTAGTTCGGTAGGCAGTACATTGCCGGTTTCTTTGTTCACCGTAACCTTTTGCCGGGGCTGACGACCTTTGGCAGCCGGTTCGGCGGGTTTGGCGGAGGCCGTTACAGCGGCTGCGATGGGTTTGGGCTTGAGGTAGTATGTCAGCGTGGCACCGGCCGGGCGGTTGGTGGCCTGGTACAGGTTATCCGTTTCGTTCATGTAGCCCACCGGGTTCCGGTAGTTGGCCAGATACGCTTCCGCCGGTTCAAACGCAACCAGCGGCCGGTCAAGTGTCTTGTTGAGGCCCTGGTTGGCCAGCCGGCGCAGGGGCCGGATGTCGTCCAGCACGTAAATGGCCCGGCCGAAGGTGCCAATCACCAGGTCAGCTTCGCGCTCCTGAATCGCCAGGTCCATCGTCGATACCGACGGCATACCTTCTTTCCATTGCGTCCAGGTCTGCCCTTCGTCGATGCTGACCCACAGGCCGTGCTCGGTGCCGGCAAACATCAGCCTGGGTTCGGTGGGGTCTTGTAGAAAACACAGCGCGTAGCCGTTCACCTTCTTCTCGTCCACCAGCCGGGTCCAGCTTTGGCCGTAGTTGGTGGTGCGGTAGATGTACGGCGCAAAATCATTGCCCATGCGGTAGTGGTTGGCCACCACAAAGGCTTCGCCGGGGCGGTGCCGCGAGGTAGTGATCTGCGGAATCCAGGCTTCCTTGGGCAGGCCCGGCAGGCGGTCACGGAGGTTGCTCCAGGTCTTGCCGCCGTCGCGGGTTAGTTGTATGTTACCATCATCGGTACCGACCCAGATCACGCCTTTCTCCGTCTGACTGGGCGCAATGGTCAGGATGGTGTTGTGGTTTTCGGCGCTGGTAATATCCAGGGTCAGGCCCCCGCTCTGGTCCTGCCGTTGCTGCTCGGGTTTGTTCAGCGTCAGGTCGGGCGAGATGGTCTCCCAGGTTAGTCCCTTGTCGCTGGATTTATGCAGAAACTGGCTGCCGTAGTACAGGGTGCGTTTATCGGTAGGGTCGAGGGCTACCCCGGCGTTCCAGTTGAAGCGCAGCCGGGTTTTGGTATCCGGGCTGATGGGTTTGATGAAGCTGGAGCGCCCGGTCTGCTTATCGTAGCGGGCCAGATTCCCGCCCTGCGACATGGCATAGCCGTAGCGCGAATCTTCGGGGTCGGGCACTACGTCGAAGCCGTCGCCGTACAGCACTACCTGCCAGTAGTAGTTCCGCAGACCGCCCTGCGCAAAGGTGTAGGATGGACCGGTCCAGGAGCCGTTATCCTGCAAACCGCCGTAGATGTTGTAGGGTATTTCGTTGTCGACGTTGATGTGGTAGAACTGCCCAATGGCAATCCCCTCCGGAAAAATCCAGGTCTTGCCCCGGTCGCGGCTGATGGCAATACCGCCGTCGTTGCCGTCGATGATGAAGTTCGGGTTGTCGGGGTGAATCCAGAAGGCATGGTGATCGGCGTGTACCTGCTCCAGCGTGGCAATGACCTTAAATGACTTGCCGCCGTCTTCGCTGACGGCAATCGGTTGGTAGATCATATACAGCCGGTTTTCGTTTTTGGGGTCCACAAAGATTTCGTTGAAGTAGAACGGCCGGTTGGTCACAATCGACGGGTCTTCCGTTACCTTCTCCCACTTTTCTCCGCCATCGCCGGAGCGGTACAGACCATTTTTACCGGCTTCTACCAGGGCATAGATGCGATTGGGCATACTGCGGGCGATGGCGAGCCCTAACCGGCCAAAGTCACCCTCAGGCAGTCCTTCGGCTTTGCCTTTCTTTGACCAGGTCTTACCGCCATCGTAGGTAATGTACAGCCCTGAGCCCGGTCCGCCCGACTGAAAATCCCAGGGGGTCCGGCGGTGCTGCCACATAGCGACGACCAGCTTGTTGGGGTTGCCGGGGTCCATCACCATATCGGCTACGCCGGATTTCTCGTTGGTGTACAGTACCCGCTCCCACGACTGACCCCCGTCGGTGGTTTTGTACACGCCCCGCTCCGGATGTTCACCGAACGGATTGCCGATTACCCCGGCATAGACAATGTTGGGGTTGGTCGGGTCAATCAGGATGCGGTGGATGTTAATAGTCTTTTCGAGACCCATACGCTTCCACGTGCGGCCGCCGTCGATTGTTTTATAGATGCCGTTGCCGAGGTTGATGGAGTTGCGTGGATTACCCTCGCCGGTACCGGCCCACACCACACTGGGGTTACTCTGCTGAATGGCTAACGAGCCGATGTTGATGTTGGATTGCTCATCGAAAACGGGTTTCCACGACAGGCCACCGTTCTCGCTTTTCCAGACCCCGCCCGAAGCCGCTCCGGCGTAGATAATATCCGGATTGGCCACCACGGCATCGACCGCCGTAATCCGGCCGCTCATGACGCCCGGCCCAACGCTGCGGGCTTTGACCTGCTTGAAAACGGAAGCGGGGAGGGGCTGGGCTGCAGCCTGTATCGTAGCAAGAACGATTAGTAAGGAGAGGTGAAGTAGGTGTTTGCGCATAACGGTATATATACGTTTGTGCCGTAGGATAAATAGCCTACAGTAAGTTTTGTAAGTAAATAAAGAGTTACTTATTTAAGCAATAGAATGTTAGGTCTCTCATTCCCCTATTCTCCTCTTAACCACAAACCCAATCTATGAAGCTTGGAACTACACTCCGCAAAATACGCAATCAGAAGAAGCTTTCCCAATCAGATGTAGCTGAGAAAGTGGGTGTTTGCCAGAGCACCTACTTCGCCTGGGAGAACGACCGTTCTGTGCCGAATGTCAGATATTACGTGAAACTGGCGGCTGCACTGGGTGTTGACCTTGCCGAATTAATCCCGGAGAACCTGACGCTAATTATTCCTGCCACGAACGACCCTGTCGACGAACCCGCCGGCCAAAATACCCAGGCGCTCTACGAAGACCTGACTGCTTCGCAGAAACAACTTATAAGAATGCAGCAACACCGGATTGAACAGCTTGAAACCGAGAACCGGACGCTTCGGGAGCGGCTCAGAGAGAACAGCGCTGATAAATGATTCTTTATCATTTATCAAATAAATTTTATCAGGATTCTAATTAAAACAATTGGCGAAACGATTGGAGGCCAGGCGGTAATTGGTCAACTTTGTCTCAACGCTCAACAGAGAAATCATGGCCGGCTACACTATACCGCTACCCGCTGATACCCAAACAACGCTGAAAGAACCGTTGCGGGGCAAGCACCCGGCCGATACTGCCGGACAAGCGGTGCCTCGTAAAAAACGAGCTTTGTTTATCCCGGCGTCTATCCGTAGCTATATTATACCAACACTGTATCTGGCCGACCGGCTGGCCGATGAATACGACATTTACTACGCCGTTACCAATCCGGTGCTGGCCGATATTGTCTCCGAAAACGGGTACATACCGGTGATGAATGATTCATTCCGGATTGCGGTGGGTATGGAACAAAGCTTTCTGCTTTCGAAAAAGAGAAAGGCTGGTTTTTGGCAGGTTCTACGCTCAGTCTGTAACAACGAGGTGTACCGCCACCGCAAACAGGTGTTGGACGAGTTGATGGCCCGGCTACAACCGGATGTTGTGCTCATAGATATATTCAGCAGCACTGATTATCTGGCGCTTTACGACTATCGGGAAAATGTGCGGCTGGTGTTCTGCAACCCAATGTTGTCTACCTACCGGGTCGGCAACCTGCCTATTGTCTCAGAGGACAACTGGCCACAAAGCGCTCCCATTCCTAAAAAGCCGGCAACATTCAGTCTTAAAGGGTTGATCAGGAACCCACGTGCAGAATTGTACGGAGCCGCCATGCGCTATCAGTGGCGGAAACTTCAGGAGATAATCGGGCTGTCGGATGAATATAAGGTAATCGAAACACCGTTTACGCGCTTATTTGCCAACGTGCCCGAACTGCTGCTGGCACCGCTAGAATTTGAATTGTCGCCTGAAGTGCGGCAACCAAACCAGCATTACCTGGGACTGTGTATCCAGGAAGGCCGAACCGATACCGAGTTAGACCCGGACTTTGTGCGGCAGTGGCCGGCTATTCTGGCCCGAAAGCAAGCGGGTGAGCCTATTTTTATTGCAGTTTCGGTACATTCTACACCGGTCCCGACCGGACGTTACTGACATTTATCGAAAACCTACTGGACGTGGTGAGCCAATTTGAAAACGTGCAACTGATTTGCTCCGTGAACAGGTTGGTGATCGAGACCGTCAGGGCCTGGCATCAGCAACCCGATCATGTCCACTTTTTTAGCCGGGTACCTCAATTACAGGTCTTGCAACAGGCCAATGTGTTTATTACGCACGGTGGGCTGGGTTCTGTTAAAGAAAGCATTTACTACGAGGTTCCGATGTTGGTTTATCCGCTTGATCCGCATTACGACCAACCCGGCAATGCGCTGAAAGTGGAGCATCATGGGCTGGGGCTACGAGGGGTTTTTCATAACGAACGCGTAACTGATCTGAGGACCAAGCTGAAAAGATTGCTGGATGATAAATCATTTAAGAGCCGGCTCCGACAGTTTAAAGCTAAAACCGGAGCTACCCACCTCCCACAGCCGATTGACCAAATCCTATTTACCTGTTAGTCACCATGAAGCTAAACCCCACTGAAAAAAACGCCTACGACGCCCTGGCGTATCTGATCCAGGCCAGCCGGCTACCCATTACGGGAAAGTCCGTAAAAGAGCAGCTTTATCTGCACCCTGATTTTCCGTCGCTGCTCTCTATGAGCGATGTGCTGACGGAATGGAAGGTATCCAATCTGGCAACGCGGATTATTCCGGAGCAACTAACCGAAATACCCTTGCCAGCTATGGCCTATCTAAGTATTTACGGGGGCTATTTTGCTCCTATCCGAAAGGTGGCCAATGGGCAGGTAGAATGGCTGGATACCAACCGGGGCTGGCAAAGCGATAGTTTAGCTGAATTTTCGCGCAAATGGAATCAAATTATCTTATTGATAGAGCCAAGCGAAAACTCTGGTGAAGCTAACTATCAGCAGAGGAAGCGGGAAGAGCTATTGACCTATGTCCGCCTGCCGTTTGTTTTCTTTAGTCTGATGTTATGCACTTTGTGTTTGGGCGGGCTGTTCCTGCCCGAGACAACACTCAGAAATGGAACTTTGCTAAGTTTGTTGCTAACCAAAGTGGTAGGTACTGGCATAACAGCACTACTACTCTGGTACACGAGTGATACCAATAACGGCCTGCTACGTAGTCTGTGCAGCCTCGATAATCGAACGGACTGCAACAGCGTACTAACCTCCAAAGCGGCAAAACTATGGGGTTGGCTAGGTTGGTCCGAGATTGGGTTCACCTACTTTGCTGGTAGTTTTCTGGCGCTTCTGATGGGATTGAGTACTGCACAACCATCCGTGCTGTCCTGGCTGTTGGTGCTGAATGCACTGGCCTTGCCCTATACGGTATATTCTATTTATTACCAATACGCCGTAGCTAAATCTTGGTGTACACTCTGTTTGGTGGTGCAGGCGTTGCTTTGGGTAGAGTTTGCGCTTGGGTCAACCCAGTGGCAGGCGTTTACGCTGATAGTGAATTGGCAGACGGTAGCGCTATTTGGATCAGCGTTTTTGTTGCCGGTAGTGCTGTGGGTATTGCTGAAAAAACCTCTACAGGAAGCTACGCAGATATTTCCGCTACGCCGGGAGTTACAGAAAGCCAAATTTAACCCGGAATATGTGGAAAGCCTATTTGCCAGACAACCACAGATGCCACCTGTTTTTGAGGGTATGCGGGTGGTGGAGATGGGCAATGCTCAGGCGGGACACACCCTGACCGTGGTGACGAATCCGCTTTGCGGTCCCTGCCGACGGCTACACCCAGAACTGGAAGCGTTGGTACAGCGTACCGATACTATAAACTGTCTGTTTGTCTTTATTGGTTCAGCGGCTTCTGTTCCCATTATGCAGAAGATATTGAGCCTGGCCCCAGATGATGCCGGGCAGGCCATGCACCTGTGGTATAAACGTAATAACCGCGATATTGCTGAGTGGAGCAGGGCTATAGACCGCCCAGCCGAATACTCAGATGCTGCTCAGCAACTGGAAGTACATGCCCGCTGGTGCGAACTGGCGCAGATAACAAGTACGCCAACCATCTACCTGAACGGGCGACAACTGCCGCTCTCCTATACGCTCAACGATGTAGAAAATTTGTGTCGCATCCTACCAGCGGTACCCCAAACAACGGAATTGGCCAATTCAGATAAATCAATTATTTCACTTTAAAACTATTCAAAATTATGTTATCAAGATTTTCTGATGCCGCTCTGACAAGGAGCGAGATGAAAAGGGTAGTTGGCGGGGGCACATGCTCGGTATGTTCCGCTCGTCAGGATGGATCAGGTGGAACTTGTGGGGCTGCAACGTTTACATATTCTGAAGCATCTTCCATGGCAAGTAATTTTAATAATAATCCACCAGAGTCATCCGGTAATTACAAGTACTATGTTGCTCCTATAGGGTGTAGTTAGTCTGTTATCGGATGGTCTGAAGCGAGATCGCTTCAGACCATCCGTTTTAGTAAAATAACCTTAATGAAATCTTCAGCTATGTTTCTGCTCAATTTGATTCTCTGCTTGTATATTGGTAATCTTTCTAAAGACAAACCCGATATAATCTCGAATTCGATTCAGCTTCGAGGTATATGTTACGATGAAGTTACAGCAAGCGATTTACCTGTACGAATAATGGCTACATTTAAGAAAACTAAAAGAGTAATAGGAAGTAGCAAAAAAACCTATGTAAGTAAAACGGCGGGAATTCAGTATGCCTTCGACGTGCAAGTGCCTGACTCAGCTAATTTTCTTTCTTTTGAATCAGAAGGGTACAAAACAATTTTGGTTCCGGTAAATATTATAGGGGAAATAAGGCAAAATGCCTTATTTCGTTTCAACCTAGCAATGATCAGAAAAGATTCTACTTCAAATCCAACAGTCAATTATCTCGTACTATATTTTACTAAACCAAATGTTAATGTAAACTATGAAATAACTGGAACGCTATCCAAGAATATTCCTTTTCGCTTAGGTCTCGGTTTTGGCCGAAAGGATGATTTGTCAGATTTCACTTACGAAAAAATGGTACCAGGTGAGTTTACACTTACAGCTTTATCCTCAAGTGGTAGTATACTATTTGAAGAAAAATTACTAATTAAACAAGGATTAAACTTTAAAGTAGTTGACACAATTAGGAAAGAGAAAACCGGAGGAAATTCAACTTTAAACAAGCTTGATAATTTAAAACCAGTAAACTCAACAATAATTTACTTTGAACAGAGCAAATACGACTTAAGTGAAGCTGCTAAAGCAAGGTTGGATTCAATTGTTCAAGTTTTACTAAACCAAGAAAATATAAAGGTTACTATAATTGGATATACAGATAACGTAGGTAATCGCAATCAAAATTTACTTTTATCAGAATATCGTGCGAGAGTTGTAGAAAATTATTTAAATCGCAAAGGTATACTCCCAGACCGAACTGAGATCATGTGGAAAGGGCCTGATTCGCCGGTGGTTTTAAATGATTCAGAGGAGAACAAAAGCAAGAATAGGCGGGTAACTATTAATTTCCTATCAAATTGACTGATATGACTTACAACATATTAGGGCTAATAAATTTATTAATGTTCTAATCTTTGATTAATGAAAATTCTTGACAGTTTCTATCGAAGCGACAACTTATTACCCCAAGCTATTAACAAATGAATTAAATATGAATATGCGATATACTTATTTAACGTGGATGAACTACGTTCAAAAAGAATGGAGTATTTATAGGAAGCGTACCCGCTATGCTAGTATGATGAATAAGAGCAGCCAAATTCTAAAGCTTTTAAATAAAAATACTATCTCTACTCAAACTGTTGAATTCCGTCTCTTCGCCATCATGCGAAACGAGTCTCTTCGGTTACCCTATTTCCTTTCGTATTATAAAAACCTCGGCGTTGATCGTTTCTTTTTAATTGACAATAACTCAAATGATGGATCAGCAGAGTTAGCCTTAACCTACCAAAACGTTCATGTATTTCAGACAACCGATAGTTATACAAATCATTGGTACTGGACCGAACATCTGTTAGAAAATTACGGAAAAAACTATTGGTGTTTAGTTGTTGATATTGATGAATTATTTGCGTATCCATTTTCTAATCAGATAAAGCTTAACAAGCTATGTCAGTACTTAGATGACAAAAAGCAAACTGCTATGTGTTCGCTATTATTGGACATGTACGCTAACAAAGAAGTAAGGGTAGTCCAAAGTACCCAAAATGCCAATCCACTGAACATACTTACTTATTTCGATGCAGATTATTATACAATACCTTTTACTTTTCTAAACAGGTCTACTCAAAAAGCATACTCATTTCCAGTTTTTACAGGAGGTATGCGAGATCGTATTTTTGGCAAAAGCACTCCCCCAGCTTTACTCTCTAAAGTATCTATCTTTAAAAACATTAAAGGAACTTATTTATCTCAGGGAATGCATGCTATAGATGGGGCCATTCTTTCTGAGTTACAGGGCATTGTTTTCCATACGAAATTTTTATCCGATTTTGTGGGTGAGGTCGAAGAAGAATGTCGTCGCGAGGAGCATTACGGAAACGCTTTTTACTACAAACTTTACCAGCAGAAGCTACAAAAACACCCAAAGTTAAACCTTTACCATCCTGGTTCTGTAAAATATGAGGGGCTGGAACAATTAGAAGGTTTAGGACTTATAAAGTCGTCACCTGCGTATGATGCGTATGTAAAACATTTGATTCAAGGAAAGTCAAAACCAGATGAAACAAGTTTAAATCATGTCTAAATTCCCTCACTACCGCCAACTTGACATGATGGATTGCGGCCCTACCTGCCTGCGTATGGTGGCAAAGCATTATGGCCGCTCCTACACGGTACAGTCGCTACGGGAGAAGGCGCAGATTGGTAAGGAGGGGGTATCGTTACTGGGCATCGCAGAAGCCGCTGAGGCCATTGGGTTCCGGTCCATGGGTGTTAAAATATCCTTTGGGAAGCTAGCCCAGGAGGCTCCGCTACCCTGCATTGTACACTGGGGGCAGAATCACTTCGTGGTGGTGTATTCCATCAGTGGAGCCGGTAAAAGCTGGATGAGCCGGATTACCGGCGGGCGCAGGCCTACCGTCTCACCAGATGCCGATGCCGCGCCGTTGATTCGGCCGGCTCTGGAAACGTTCCCGGCTACGGAAGACGAGTTGGTGATCCCGCTCAAAGAGCAGCCGCAGCGAACTAGAACTGGAGCACCGGCTTCTGACAATACCGGCACTGTGTATGTGGCTGATCCGGGCAAGGGTTTAGTTACCTACACGGCTGAGGAGTTTTGCCAGGGCTGGTTATCAGCCCGGACGGATGGGCACGCAGAGGGTATTGCCCTGCTGCTGGAACCAACCCCGGCTTTTTTTGCGCAGGAGGATGAACCCACCACCCATTACGGCTTTGAGCGGGTGCTAGGCTACCTTTGGCAATATAAACCGCTGCTGGCCCAACTGGTGCTGGCCCTGGCCGTCGGTAGCGGGTTGCAACTGCTGTTTCCGTTCCTGACGCAGTCGGTGGTCGATATTGGCGTTAACACGCAGAACCTGCCGTTTGTGTATCTGGTGCTGGGTGCCCAACTGATGCTGATGGTCGGGCGGCTGTCGGTGGAGTTTATCCGGAGCTGGATTCTCTTGCACATCAGCACCCGCGTTAACCTCAATATTCTATCCGATTTTCTCATCAAGCTCATGCGCCTGCCGGTGTCGTTCTTCGATACCAAACAGTTCGGCGACCTCATGCAGCGCATCGGTGACCACCACCGCATCGAAGCTTTCCTGACCGGGCAAACGCTGACGGTGCTGTTTTCGCTGGTCAACCTCGTCATTTTCGGTGTGGTGCTGGCGCTGTATAACCTAAGTATCTTCGGTATTTTTATGACCACTAGCGGGCTGTACGTCGCCTGGGTGGTGCTGTTTCTGCGGCAGCGCCGGAAGCTGGATTTCCGACGGTTCGACGTAGCCGCCAGAAACCAGAGCAGCCTGGTGCAGCTCATTCAGGGCATGCAGGAGATTAAACTGGCGGGGGCCGAGCGGCCCATGCGCTGGGCGTGGGAGCGCCTGCAGGTCCGGCTGTTCCGCCTACAGATGCGGGGGCTGGCCCTGAACCAGATCCAGACGGGTGGGGCTTTCGCCATCAACGAAGGGAAGAACATTCTCATTACTTTCCTGGCTGCGCAGGCCGTCATCAACGGACAGTTGACCTTAGGCGCGATGCTGGCGGTGCAGTATATTATCGGGCAGATGAACAGCCCTGTTGAGCAACTAGTCGGCTTCACCCAGGGGCTACAGGACGCTAAAATCAGCCTGGAGCGGCTCAACGAAATCCATACACTAACTGACGAGGAGCCGGCCGACCAGCCGCACCTGGACCAACTGCCTGTCGGCAAAGGGTTAGCCCTGCAAGGACTGTCGTTTACCTATTCCGGGGCAGGCAACGAGCCGGTGCTGCGCGATATTAACCTCTACATACCGGAAGGCAAAACCACGGCCATTGTCGGCATGAGCGGCAGCGGTAAAACAACCCTGTTGAAATTGTTGCTCCGGTTTTATGAACCCGGCAAAGGCGAGATTCGGTTGGGCGGTACCCCGCAGGGTGAGGCCGCCCTGCGCAATGTCGGTCATGCGCTATGGCGGAGTCAGTGCGGGGTAGTGATGCAGGACGGGTTTATCTTTTCGGACTCCATTGCCCGCAACATTGCCGTGGGTGTCGACCGCATCGATGGCGGGCGGCTGGAACATGCCGTACGGGTGGCTAACCTGCGCGAGTTCATCGACTCGCTGCCGTCAGGCTACCATACCAAGATTGGGGCTGAAGGGAACGGCATCAGCCAGGGCCAGCGGCAACGGATTCTGATTGCCAGAGCCGTCTACAAAGACCCTCAGTACATGTTCTTCGATGAAGCGACCAACGCTTTAGACGCCAACAACGAGGCCGTTATTATGAAGAATCTGGGCGAGTTTTTCACCGGCAGAACGGTCGTGATCGTTGCGCACCGGCTGAGTACCGTCTGCCATGCCGACCAGATTGTGGTGCTGGATAAAGGAGTTATTACCGAAGTGGGCACCCATGCGGAGTTGGTGGCGCGTCGGGGCGATTACTGGCAGTTGGTGAAAAACCAATTGGAACTGGGTATGTAATAATTCCGGACTAAACAAGGCTACACCATGGCTCAACCTGTTGAATTTATCGAATTACGCTCGGAAGAAGTCCAGGAGGTACTGTCCCGGCCGCCCCGGTGGCTGTTGCGCTGGGGGATTACCCTGGTGTTTGCCGTGCTGGTACTGGTGTTTGCCGGAGCCTGGGTAATCCGCTACCCAACGCTTGTTGTTGCGTCGTTTAAGCTTACGTCGGCCAACGCTCCCAAAGCGCTGGTTGCGCGCACGGATGGGAAATTGGTCAGGCTATTTGCTGCGGAAGGAGCCACAGTGCAACAGGGGACAACGCTGGCGTATCTGGAAAGCACGGCTGACCACGAAGAGGTTCTGCGGCTGATGCAGACGTTGAGGCAAGCGGGGTCGCTGGCGCAACGGGGGCAGTTGGAAGCCTTACCCGCTTTGAACTTAGCGCAGTATCATCAACTGGGTGAGTTGCAGCCGGCTTTTCAGACCTTCGAGCAAACCTATATTCAGCTCCGGGCTTATCTGGCCAACGGGTTTTACAGTAAAAAGAAGGTGCTGCTCAGGCAGGAGATAGCGGATTTGCAGGCCCTGTCGGAAAACCTAAAAGAACAGCAAGCCTTACAGCAGCGTGATATAGAACTCTCGGAAGAGGATTACCAGGTTCAGCGCCGACTGGCGGCCGAGAAAGTTATTGCGCCCCTGGAATTGAAACGGGAAGAAAGTAAGAACCTGGCCCGTAAATTTCCCTATCAGCAGACGGCGTCCGCCTTGATCACGAATCTGACTTCGCAACGGGCCAGGTATAAAGAAATTCTGGAACTGGACAAGGTAGTGGCTGAGCAGCGAGACAATTTTCTGCACGCCCTGAACACGCTGCAAAGTGCGGCCGAAGCCTGGAGAATGAAATATGTAATGACCGCGCCGATGGGTGGTCGTGTTTATTTTCCGTCTGTCTTACAGGAAAATCAGCACCTAAGCAGTAATCAGGAGTTATTCTACATCGCGCCGGCCGACACCGGTTATTTTGGAGAACTACGGATTCCTCAGCAGAACTTCGGGAAGGTAAAAATTGGTCAGGCAGTACTGGTGAAGTTTGCCGGCTATCCCTATCAGGAGTACGGAGCGGTGCGGGGGCAAATCGCCACCATTAACGAAGTGCCCCTGAAAGATAGCGTGTTTCTGGCTAAGGTTCTCTTGCCGAAGGGGCTGGAAACAACCTATGGACAGTCGCTGTCGTTTAAAACGGGCATGGCCGCATCGGCCGAGATTATTACCGAAGATAGCCGTTTGCTACAAAAGCTATTTTACCAACTGCGGAGTATAGCTAACGGCAGCTTATAGCATTAATCCGGCACCGACGAGTTGAGAAAAAATGAATTTTACCCAAAAATAGAGAATAGGTCTTACTTAAAAACTAAATTTTTTATGAAACAGATGTTGACCAAGTTTGCTGAAAATTTGCTTTCAAAAGAGCAGATGAAAAGTATTAAAGGAGGGTATGACTACTCATACTGCACAATTATGGCTTTTGGGGGTGGTTCTTCATGTTATTCAAGTTTTGATGACGCTGCATATGCATATGAATGGAATCCTCAATGTCAGGGAGTTCGTATTGAGCGAATTCCTTAGTGAACCACACTAAGCATAAAGAGCTAATTTTAGCTCTTTATGCTTAGTTAACCATTGAAAACGTATAAAAACATGAAATTCATATTAGTTTTCCTTTTCCTTTTAATAAATACAAACGCTTTGTTTTCGCAAAGCAATATTTCATTCTACGTTCCTCCGAGTACAGTGGCGGATAGCGTAAAACTTTTTCACTTGCATGAGTCAATAGTTTGTAAAGTTGTAGATTCATTATCGACTAAATATAGAATAAACATTGATAAATATAATGTCAGTAGACTTAAGAGTTACCAATATAGTCTAAATACAATCTTAGTCAAGCGAGATACTTCGATTAATAGTCACTATGATTACGCTGATGTAGTTCAACTTATCGATAATGACAATAAGAAACTAATAATGGAAGTTGAGTATGTTTTTAAAGATTTAACTAGTTTGTTTACTAACAGTGCGGGCCTAGTAAGCACATATTATAGTCTTTATGAGGATTTTTTTAAGATAATGGCTAATAAACAAGTCAATTATTCTGAAACATTTAATAACAAAATATCGAGTGGATTTAAAAGTAAAAGTACTAATAAAGCGGAAAAGACTTTAGAAGTTCTCATCCAAAAAGTACTTCTAGATTGCCAAGGAAAATTTCAGTATAATTTTAAGAAGAACCCTGAAAAAGTGAATGTGTCTATTAATTGGGATATCAGATACTCTGGTGATGGTTATATATTAAAGGCTGAGCTACTTGGAGATAGAGTAGACCTTTACTATAACTTTCAACCTATCACTACAGAGTTTTTTATTTCTAATGATGAAATCAAAAAAAAAGAGTTCTCCTACCTGTATGCAAGGTTAACCACATTTATGTATAAAATATGTAAATCTAACTTTATGTAGTTAATCAGGCGCTCCTAATGGTAGGATAAAATAACGTAAAATAAGCATAGTATAAACTAAACTGACATCATAAACAAAGACGCCAAGACACAAAGAGCTTGTCAGGCCCTCTGCGCCTTGGCGTCTTTGCGTGAAACTATTCTTATTTTTCCTTACAACTCCCGAATCCGGATATTCCGGTACCACACCTTCTCATCAGGGCTGTGGTTCTGCAGGGCAATTTTGCCTTTCGCATGGGGAGTGGCGTAGGGCCAGGTCTTGAATTTACTGGCGGCCAATTGTTCCTTCCACTGCGGACCACCATATTCGTACTCCACTACTTTCTTGCCGTTCAGGTAGTGCTCTACGTGGTTGTTGTTGACCACAATCCGGCCTTTGTTCCACTCACCGGCGGGTTTTACTACCGACAGGTCGTTCGGAGCCTGCATGTCGTAGTTGGCTCCGGTCTTCTGCTTGTCGGTGATGCCTTTGTAGCCGGTATCGTCGATTACCTGGTACTCCGGCCCCGACATGTAGGTGGTTTTGATGTCGTCGCGGTCGATGATCTTGTAGATTACCCCGCTATTGCTGCCCTTCGGAATCTTGAACTCAAACTCCAGGTCGAAGTTCTCGTACTCCTTGTCGGTGACCAGGTCGCCACCGGTGCCGTCGGGCGTAAGCGTGCCGTTGTCGATGTTCCAGCCGACCACTTTGTCTTTGTGGTAGCTGTGCCAGCCTTCAATCTTCTTGCCGTCGAACAGGGCGACCCATTTGCCGGGCTTCTGGGGATTGGTGATGAACGCCGTCAGCAGCAGGGTACCGGCAGCCAGGCTCATCAATACACTTTTTGTTTTCATCGTTATGGTCTGTTTAGGAGTTTATACGGCACTGTTGATTTTCATGGCAATGGGGTCCCAGCCCACAATTCGCTTCTGGAACAGGCTCATGTTGCCGCACTGCGTCGGTCCGCAGGCGCGTAAACCGAACGTAGCGTCTTCGACCACGGGCGTGTTGTTCCGGATGGCGTTGAAGAAATTCACGAAGTGCTCGTAGCGGTCGCCCTTGTAGTTTTTGGGAACGCTGTACACGAACTCTTTCGGACTTTCCATCTCCGGCTGGGCAGGATACAGCTTGTTGTACTCCTTCAGGTAGGCTTCCTGCTGGTCTTTTGGGAAGTTGTCGATGGACAGGCCCGGCGCTTTCGGGAATTTGTTGCGGTGTACAATCAGGCTGTCCATCCGCATAATAATATCCCCTTCGGTACCGACCACGCGAACCAGAAATCCGCCACCACCGCCATCGACAAAATTGGACCGCAGCGTCAGGTTAAACTCCGGATGCTCGGCCGATTTGGGATAATCGTAAATACCCATCTGAATATCGGGTACATCGCGGCCGTCTTTCCAGTAACGCAGGCCCCCGCTGGCGTACACCCGGTTGGGTCCTTTGGAGCCGGTAACAAAGTGCAGCGTCGAGAGCAGGTGCACAAACAGGTCGCCGGCCACGCCCGTGCCGTAGTCCTGGTAATTGCGCCAGCGGAAGAAGCGGAGTGGGTCCCACGGCCGCTTGGGTGCCGAGCCGAGGTAGCGATCCCAGTCAACCGTTTGCGGAGACGCATCGGGCGGAATGGAGTATTGCCAGGCACCCATGGCGCTGTGGCGGTCGTATTGCGCTTCGGCAAAGACCAGTTCGCCGATGTCGCCGGCCTTCAGGATTTCCCTGGCTTTAGCCTGAATGATGGAACTGACAAACTGACTGCCGACCTGAAACACCTTACCGGTCTCTTTCTGGACTTTAATCAGTGTATGCCCGTCTTCCACTTTCTGCACCATCGGCTTCTCGCAGTATACGTGCTTGCCTTTGCGCATAGCGTCAGTAGAGATTTTCTCGTGCCAATGGTCAGTGGTGGCGTTGATAACGGCGTCTACATCCTGGCGGTCAATAATCTCGCGGTAGTCGCGGGTGGTGGGGAGGTTGGCACCCCAGAGTTCTTTGGCCCGGCGCAGGCGGCCGTCGTACAGATCGCAGGCGGCTACCATTTCTACACCATCCACCATCAGGGCGGTTTGCGTATCGCCGATACCCATGCCCCCGGTGCCGATGAGGCCCAGGCGGATGCGGTCGTTGGCTGCGGTGCTGCTGTGGCGTTTAATCAGGTTCAGGTACGTGGGTGCCGCTATATTCGCGGTAGTTTCGGCGAGAGCGGCCGGGGCAGTGGCGGCCACGGAACCGGCAACGCCTAATGTTTTCAGAAAAGAACGGCGTGAAGGGTTGCCGCCGGAAAAAGACTGGTCACTATTGTTCATCCAACAAACGGGTTAAGTTAGGACCCGTAAGTTACGAAATTTTGAGCAGGGGGCAAGGGAGGAGCATGATAGTGGGAAGTCATTAGTTGTATTAAGTAAGGGGATTGTAGTGTTTAGTAGGATTCTGACCTGTTGCTCGGTAGGAGCAAGCGGTTTGTAGCATTAGCCATGTAGCAATATTTCCGGCTGCCCTGTAGGGGCAAGCCTATTTTTGAGGCTTGCCCCTACAGGGCAGCCGGAAATGGCACAAGCACTTCGATGGCTAC
>NZ_BAABHB010000025.1:0-31950 GCF_039541875.1 Nibrella viscosa
TGGCCGAAGCGTTAAGGTGTCCCTGCTGGGGTTGGTCGCTCACTTTTTGTGAGTGGCCCTAAGTTATACGACTCGTCCTGGAATCGTACAATGAATCAAATCTAAAGGCCGAAGCGATGTAATTCCGGGCGAATTACAACGGCCGGAATTACATCGCCCGGCGACCCAGTCCGTTCTACAAACACGGCCGGAATTACATTCCGGGATACATGTATGACATTTGAATTAACCAAAGAATACCTCGAGCGAATCCAGACGGCAATCGCCGACCAGGATGATGCGTTGCTGAGGGCCGAGATGGAAGAACTTTATCCGGCCGATATTTCGGGTATTCTGTACGAACTGGAAACGGATCAGGCCCGCTACCTGCTCACCCTGCTGGACCGGAAGGTAGGTGCCGAAATTCTGGCGAATCTGGACCCCGGCGACCGCAGAGATTTTCTGGAAGCGTTTTCTTCTCAGGAGCTAGCCCCCTACGTGGATGAAATGGATTCCGACGATGCGGTGGACATCCTGAACGAGCAACCCATTCAGGTTCGCGAGGAAGTAATCGGCCTGCTGGAAGACCGCGAGCAGGCCCGCTTCATTCTGGACCTGCTGCATTATGACGAAGACGTGGCCGGCGGTCTGATGCAGAAGGAGCTGATCAAGATCAACCTCAACCTGACCGTCAACCAGTGTATTGAAGAGATTCGTCAGCAGGCCGAGAATGTTGAAAAAGTGCATGTTGTTTACGTAATCGATGATGCCGGCAAGCTGCTGGGGTACGTCTCGCTGAAAAAAATTGTGCTGTCGCGGAAACACGCAAAGATTGCCGACATCTACGACGAAGACATCATTTTTGTGGAGACCTACCGGCCGGTCACCGAGGTTGCCGAAATCATGCAGCGGTACGACCTGGAAGCCGTTCCGGTGGTCAACGTGCAGGGCCGGCTGCTGGGCCGCATCACCATCGACGACATTGTAGACGTGATTACCGAAAAAGCCGAAGAAGACATTCAGGCCATTTCGGGTATCTCGGGTGAGGTGGTCGAAGACGATAACATCTGGCAGCGTGCCAAAGTGCAGTTGCCCTGGCTGGTAGCTGGTGCGGTCGGGAGTTTGATGGCGGCCACAGTCATCAACGGCTTTCAGGACGAACTGAGCCAGATTGCCGCCCTGGCGGCTTTTATTCCCATCATCGGTTCCACGGGCGGGAATGTGGGTATCCAAACCGCTTCGCTGATTGTGCAGAGCCTGACCGATAAGGGCGGATTAACGGCATCCATGGGACAGCGGCTGCTCCGGACAATTCTGGTGGCGCTCATCAACGGTCTGGTGGTAGGGCTGCTGGCGGGTGCCTATACGTTTATCATCGGCGAACCCCGGCTGTTTTTTGTGGTCTCTACCTCCCTGCTGTCGGTGGTAATGCTGGCCTCGTTTATGGGTACCATTACCCCCCTGCTGCTCAACCGCATCGGCATCAATCCGGCCGTAGCCTCGGGGCCGTTCATTACCACCGCCAATGACCTCATCGGCATTGGCGTTTATTTTCTGATTGCCGATCTGCTGCTGCATTTATAACCCCCGTCTACCCCATGATTGCCGTAATCCAGCGCGTTTCTGAAGCATCCGTCACCATTGAAGGTCAGGTAAAAGGAAAAATCGGGCTGGGCTTTCTGATCCTGCTCGGCATTACCCATACCGACACCCGCGAGGACCTCGACTGGCTCAGCAAGAAAATTGTGGGTATGCGCATCTTCGGCGATGCCGAGGGCAAGATGAACCTCGACATCAAGGCCGTAGACGGCAATATCCTGCTCATCAGCCAGTTTACGCTCCATGCCAGCACCAAAAAGGGCAACCGCCCCTCGTTTATCGAAGCCGCCCGGCCGGAGGTAGCCATTCCGCTCTACGAACAGATGATCCGGCAACTGGCGACTGATCTGGGCAAACCCATCGAAACCGGCGAGTTCGGGGCCGAGATGAAGGTAGCCCTGATCAACGATGGTCCGGTAACGATTGTGATTGACTCAAAAAATAAGGTATAATTGGTCTTTAAATGACACCTGCCCCCTTTATGAACCTAATCCTGACGCTGCTTATCAGCGGCTTAACGCTTACGCTCGTGTCTGCTCAACCGCAGCCCCAAACCTTTGCCGAAAAGCTTGGCTTTCCCAAAGACAAAAAAGTGATTATCCTGCACATTGATGATGCCGGTATGAGCTACGAATCCAACCAGGGCACCATCAAATCGATGGAGCAGGGTATCGCCAACTCCACCAGTGTGATGATGCCCTGCGGCTGGGTTCCGCAGTTCTTCGATTACCTGAAGCAACATCCTCAGGTTGATGCCGGGGTGCACCTGACCCTAACCTCGGAATGGAAAAACTACCGCTGGTTCCCGCTGGTGGGGCGCGACAAAGCGCCCGGCCTGTACGACGGGCAGGGTGCCTTCTGGCCGGGTGTTCAGCAGGTTGTTCAGCACGCATCGGCCAACGAAGTGGAGGCCGAACTACGCGCTCAGATTGCCCGGTTCAGGGGGTTTGGCCTAGAACCCACCCATATCGATTCGCACATGGGTACGCTGTTCGAGCCTAAATTTCTCGACCGGTATATAAAGGTCGGCATTACCGAAAAGATACCCGTGATGTTTCCCGGCGGGCACGCTACTCTGATTGCCGACGATAACCGAATGACCGGAGAGCTGCGGCAAACCGCCCGCCTGATTGGGCAGCAACTCTGGGATGCCGGCCTGCCCGTTATCGATGACCTGTACGCCGACACCTATGGCTGGAATTTACCGAAGGGTACGCCCGTGACCGACAAGAATTTGCGGGAGTTTAAGACCCAGAAGTACATAGACCTCCTGAAAGCCTGCCGGCCGGGCATCACCTTTATCATCAACCACGCCACCGATCCGGGTGAACTCTTCTCCCAGATCAGCGACTCCGGCCCCACCCGCAAAGGCGATATGCTGGCCATGATGGACCCGGCCCTGAAAGCCTTTATTGATAAAGAAGGCATTATCCTGACCACCTGGCGGGAACTTATCAGCCGGCGAAAGCAGGTAAAATAACGGTCGGCAAGGTCCCGGCTACATAGCCTTGCCGGTTCAAAAGACCGGCTGCTATCTTTTTTAGCCACATACCAGCAGAAGTATAGTGTCCGTTTATCAGAAAACGCTATTTTTACCCAAACCACCGAGACAGGCGTTTCCGGACCACTACCCGGACGTCTTTCCTGACCCGAATGGAGTTTCTGCCACCTGAATTGTCGGCTTACGCCGACGCCCACACGACTCCCGAAAGCGAGTTGCTGAAGCGGCTCAACCGCAACACCCACGCCCATATGCTGCGGCCCCGTATGCTGTCGGGCCACATGCAGGGCCGGCTCCTGGCCATGATCTCGCACATGCTGCGGCCCCGGCGTATTCTCGAAATCGGCACGTATACCGGTTATTCGGCACTTTGCCTCGCCGAAGGGCTCACCGACGATGGCCGGCTGATTACCATCGACAACAACGAAGAGCTGGAAGATTTTGCCCGCTCCTACTGGAACGAATCACCCTACGGCGACCGCATCGACTTCCGGCTGGGCAACGCCCCCGACCTGATTCCGGATATCGATGAGGTATTTGATCTGGTGTTTATCGACGCCGATAAGCAAAACTACGCCTTGTATTATGATCTTGTGCTGGACAAAGTACGTCCGGGCGGGATACTGCTGGCCGATAATGTGCTGTGGAGCGGTAAGGTGGTGGAGCCGGTGAAACCATCGGACAAAGACACCAAAGCCGTGCTGGCGTTCAACGAAAAAGTACAGCATGACCCACGGGTCGACAATATCCTGCTACCCATCCGGGATGGCTTACTGATGATCCGAAAACGGTAGAACCTTATTTTGAACTGAGCAGACCGACAAAGACAATCTGTTATGAAGAAACTACATGTCCCCATTACCTGCCTTTTGGTCCTGATCTGGATGCATTCGCTGGCTCAGCCGCAGCCCGGCACCCAGCGCAGCGTTCCGGTGGTACCAACCCAACTGCTGTTTGCCGGTATTTCCGTACAGATGGATGAAGGTGCCCGTGCGCTTATTCAGCAGGACATCAACGCGCTGATGGCGAACCGGCAGTACTGGGATATGAAGCTCAACCGGGCGGCTCTTTACTTTCCCATCATTGAAGGCATTTTTACGGAAGAGCAGATACCGCTCGACTTCAAATACCTGGCCGTGCAGGAAAGTTCGCTCACGCCCGATGCCGTCTCTATTTCGATGGCCGTTGGGTACTGGCAGTTTAAACGCGAAACGGCCCTCGACCACGGTCTGCGCGTAGACGACGAGATCGACGAGCGCAAGAGCATCACAGCCTCCACGCGGGGAGCTGCCCGCTACCTGAAACGGACAAATGCCATTTTCAACAACTGGGTCTCGGCCCTCTACTCCTACTACCTGGGTGCCGGCGGTATCAGCCGGATTATCCCGCAGGAATGGGCCAACGCCCGCGAAATTTCGGTTAATGCCGGCACCGACCGGTATATTCTCCGGTGCTTCGCGCATAAGCTGGCCATCGAAAATGCGCTGCAGACCTTCACGCCGTCTAATCCGATTGCGCTGCTGACCTACCCCAACGGGAACGGCAAGGCGTTCAGCCAGATCGCAGCCGACCTCGAGCTTGATGAGTTCGAACTGCGTAAATACAACCGCTGGGTTGCGGGCGATGTAGTGCCGAACGATAAACCGTATGTGATGGCACTTCCGGTACCGAACGACCGGCTTGCCGACATCCGTCGCCGGCTGAACCCCGTACCTACCGACAAGCCGGTGCTGGCAGCCAGAAAACAGCCCATTCCGGACGGCGATGACATTGGCTTTCCGGTACTGCGCCGGATTACGCCCCCCGGCAGCGCCAAAAACGAGCCTATCTATTACGAAATCAACGGCCTCAAGGGTATTCAGGCGCAGGCCGGTGACACGCCTTCGTCCCTGGCCAATAAAGCCGATATCAGCCTCGCCAGCTTTTTACGGTACAACGACATGGGCGAGCGTGATCCGGTCCTTACCGGCGACGTATACTACCTGGAGAAAAAGCGCCGGAAAGGAATGATCCCGTACCATACCGTCCGGGAAGACGAAACCATGCGGGGTATCTCGCAGATGTACGCGGTCCGGCTGAAGAAGCTGATGCGCTACAACCGGCTCGACCGGATTCAGAAACTACAGGTAGGCCGGGTAATGTGGCTTCAGAAGCGCCGGCCTGCCGGCGCGGTCGAAGTTATCAATGCACCGGACGCCCCGGCCCCTGACCGTTCGACCGTAGCCCGGAACGAGACCGACAGCCGCAGCACCCCGGCTACCCGGCCGGCCGACAACAGCAACGCGATTCCACGCACGGCGGCCGAACGCAAACTGTATCAGCCGAAACTGGTAACCCCCGATGAAAGCCCGGCCGAAACGCAGCGTCAGGAATCAGTAGCTTCCCGGCCGAGCAGTCAGCCCACCAACCGCGCCACTCCTCCCGCACCGGCCCCCACTGCCGACCGGCCGGCAGAAACACCGGTAACTACCCCGGCCCCATCGGCCCCGGCGTCGGGGGTGGCCAATCAGCGCGTTATTATTGTCCGGCCGGCCGAAGAAGACCTGGCGACCAACACCCGCCCGGCAACTACCCCGCCCCCGGCGGCAACGCCTGCCAAAGCGGTTTATCCGGGCACAGACCCGAAAGCAACCTATAGCCGCCCGGCCGGCACACCGGCCTCCGTACCGGCCACAACCCGCCCGGCGGCCGCCAAACCCGCAACGCCGGCCCCGACAGGCACGTCGACGCATAGCGTACAGCCCGGTCAGACCTATTACAGCATCTCCAAGCTGTATGGCCTGACAATCGATCAACTGCTGGCACTGAACAACCTGACGCTGAACGACAAACTGGCCATTGGCCAGGAGCTGATCGTTCGCGCTGCGGGAGCAGGTAGTGAGGCAACCCGGTCGGCCCGCCCGGCGGCTCCATCGGCGGCTCCGGCCACTCCGCAGTACCATACGGTCATGAAGGGTGAGACCATGTACCGGATTTCGAAGCAGTACGGAGTTACCATTGAGCAAATTCAGGAGTGGAATCAGCTTTCGGATGTGACGGTAAAAGAAGGGCAGCGGATAAAGATTATCAAGCCGTTGTAACCGGCGCGACACCGGCTGGTCACCGACTACGCCGGCGCAATAACGGGGAGTATATAGCCAGGCGGCTGTGTACTCCCCGTTTTTTATGGCAGTTTTAAGATGTCGGGGTTATTGATTAACTTTATAGGGGCATTTGGTAACGATGCCTGTACACGAAACGTATGATTTTAATCGATAACACCTGCATCAGCGACGATATAGCCGACAAATTTTTTGTCTGTAACCTCGATAAATGCAAAGGAGCCTGCTGCGTAGAAGGCGATATGGGTGCCCCCCTGGAGCAGAGTGAGCTGGCGATCCTGAAAGAAATATATCCGAACGTAAAGCCTTACCTCTCGCCCGAGGGCATCAAAGCCATTGAGGAGCAGGGGCTGTACGAAGAAGATTTCGACGGTGATTACGTCACCACCACCATCAACGGCCGGGAGTGCGTCTACGCCATTTACGACGAAAAAGGCACCCTGAAGTGCGGCATTGAACAGGCCTACCTCGACGGCAAGATCAGTTTCAAAAAGCCTATTTCCTGCCACCTCTACCCCATCCGGATTACCAAATACGAGCACTACCACGCCCTCAACTACGACCGCTGGCCCATTTGCAGCCCGGCCTGCGGCCTCGGCAAGGAGCTGAACGTACCCATCTACAAATTCGTCCGCGAAGCCCTCGTCCGCGCCTACGGTCAGGCATGGTATGATGCGTTGGTGCGGGAGGTGGAAGGAAGGGAGGTTTAACGTTTAAGGTTTAACGTTTGACGTTTGACGTTACAGCAGGCGAAGCTAACGTCAAACGTCAAACGTTAAACCTTAAACGATTCATATGCCGCGCGATTACTTCCAGGACGTTTACGATGTTGTGCGGCAGGTGCCGCCGGGGCGGGTTACCACCTACGGAGCTATTGCGCGATACCTGAGCCTGCGGGCGGGGGCGCGGATGGTGGGCTGGGCCATGAACAGCTCGCACGGGCTGGACGTACCCGCGCACCGGGTGGTTAACCGCGTAGGCGTGTTGTCGGGCAAGCACTTCTTTGGTCACCCTACAGCCATGCAGGAACGGCTGGAAGCCGAAGACATACAGGTAGCCGATGATCGCGTGGTAGACTTTGACCGCCTATTCTGGGACCCCGCCACAGAGCTAACGGTATAGGCTCCGGCTACCCTCAGTCTCCAGTTAACCAATCAACTACGCAACCAATCATAAGTCCCGGATATACGCCTGCCCACCCAGCGCCCGCATCTGGCGCATGATCTGACTGGTCCGGCGCTGCACGTACGCCGATGGGTTGCGGATGGAGAACCGCCGGGGACTGGGCAGCACGGCCGCAATCCGGGCGGCTTCGGCCCGGCTCAGCGTACTGGCCGCGTGGCCGTAGTAACGCTGTGAGGCCGCTTCTACCCCAAAGGTCATCGGCCCCATTTCGGCCACGTTGAGGTACACCGCCAGAATGCGTTCTTTTCCCCAGATCAGCTCGATCAGAATGGTAAAGTAAGCCTCCAGCGCTTTGCGGATATAGCTGCGGCCGTTCCACAGGAACACATTCTTGGCCACCTGCTGCGAAATGGTGCTGGCTCCGCGCAACCGCTTCCGCTTTTCGCTGAGGGCGTCTTTGATCTCGTCCAGATCAAAGCCCCAATGGGTCGGAAAATTCTGGTCTTCAGACGCAACCACGGCCAGCGCGGCTTCTTTGGAAATCCTGTCGTACGAGCGCCAGGTCTTATAAATCTTACTGTCTTCACCCGCGCCGATGGCTTCAACTTTTCGGGCAACGACCAGGGGCGTAAACCAGACAGGAACAAATTTCAGCACCACCACCCAGAGCACGGAAAACAGGAAGGCAAACAGCAGCAGCTTCAGAAAATACCCATAGAGCCGTTGCAGCAGTGGCCGCTCCCGCATAAAGGCCTTCGCCGTTGACCAATACCCCCGGCTCATTGACCGTGACCCGGAACTACGGCCACCGGACGATTGCGCCCGGTACGAGCCGGCCGAATAGCCGGCCGCTTTGGTCGGTGGCACCTGACGGGCCTGGTTGCGAAATCGGTTGGCGGGCCGCTCCTGACTCATACTACACGGGTTGATTAGCGGGCGAAAATGGCAAAAAAAGCGGTAACTGCGGCTTCTTGGGACTAATCTTTATCCATCAGTCCACAAATAACTCAGCCGCCACGCGGTCGGCGAAGAGCTTGCCGGCCTCAGTCAGGCGCAGTACACCCTTGTCGATCAGCAGCCAACCGGCCGTTTGCAGCTTCTCAACAGCCAACCGATTAACGGCTAAAAAGTCACTGCCCAGCAGGTGGTTCAGCTCCTCGATACGGCATCCCCATTTGGTGCGCAGGCCTGTCAGCAGGTATTCATTTACCTGATCGGCGGGTGTTAACTCCTCCCGCTCCGCCGGGATCTGGCCCGAGTGAAGTGTCGCTTTTCGTAGCCCGGTTATATAACGTGGATTATGCGCCACATTGTATTGCCGGCTGTGGCCGTTGTAGGAATGGGCTGCCGGGCCAATGCCCAGGTAGGGGCGTCGCTGCCAGTAGGCGCTGTTGTGCCGGGCGTAGCAACCGGGCTTGGCAAAGTTGGCGATTTCGTAATGTTCGTAGCCGGCACCGGTCAGAGCATGTACCAACTGCTCAAAATGTTCTGCCGCCAGTGAATCCTCGGTGGGTTGCAGCTTCCCCTTCTGCTGCCGGCGGCCAAAGGCAGTGTTGGGTTCGATGGTGAGGCTATAGGCCGATATATGCGGCACATCCAGCGCCAGAGCCTGCTCCAGGTCGGCCTGCCAGCGGTCTTCGGCGCGGTTCGGAATGCCGTAGATCAGGTCGACGCTAAGGTTGTCGAAACCAGCCTCCCGCGCCAGGCGCACGCACTGTTTGGCTTCGGTGGCGGTGTGCGCCCGGTTCATCCACCGGAGGGTAGACTCATCAAACGTCTGAATGCCCACGCTCAGGCGGTTGACATACCGGCGTAGCATGGTTAGTTTATCCGGCAGCAGGTCGTCGGGATTAGCTTCAAGGGTAATTTCGGCCTGGGGCGCTACGGTAAACTGCTGGTGGATGGCGTCGAAGAGTTGGGCCAGTTCGGCTTCGGTCAGCAGGGAGGGCGTGCCTCCACCAAAGTAAATGGTCTCCAGGTGGCGGGTGGGCAGGTAATCGGCCCGCAGATGAATTTCGTGCGCCATGGCGGCCACCAGCTCGGCTTTGAGCGTCTGATTGGTGCTGAAGTGAAAATCGCAGTAGTGGCAGGCCTGCTTACAAAACGGTATGTGCAGATACAGATGCATGGCGTCTGTAGTACACAAAAGAAAGGCCGGGGGTTCCCGGACGACGAAAGGAGAAAGGGAAGAAAGGCCTAACGGAGAACGATTAATCGTCGGGGCACTTTTTGCAGCGCTTGCCTTTCTTGTATTTTTTGCAGCACTTCTTCAGGACACACTCCTGACCGGCAAACGGATTCTCACCCAAGGCTTTCCCTACGTTAAATGTCAACTCCGCTGCTTCCGGCTTTTCTGCGACTACCATGACTATTTTCTGGATTACGATGCAAAGCTCCTGTTTATTTAGAACAATTACAAATAAAACGAGAAAATAATTCTATGGTTTTTATGGGTTAGCAACCGGTCGGCTTGTCAATTTGCCGGCAGGTAGTTGCGATTGGCGGGGAATTTATATTTTTACGGGTATGCACCGCCTACGCCCCTACGCCCCGTTTCTGCTCCGGCTCGCCTTTGGGTATGAGCTTTTTGATGTTGCCGGCCACACGGCGCTGCACCCGGCAGAAGGGATTCCGGGCTATGCCGAATGGCTGAAAAGCCTGGGTTTTCCCTTCCCCCTGGTGAGTGCCGCCCTATCGGCCTACGCCGAATTCATCGGTGCAATACTGATGGTAATCGGCTTCAAAACGCGCTGGGCCGGGGCGGTCCTGGCCATTAATTTCGCCTTTGCGATCCTGATGGGGCATATTGCCATCGGCGATACGTACAAAAATGCATTTCCGGCTATCAACCTCTTTGCCATGAGCATTTTCCTGCTGCTCAACGGTCCCGGCAAGCCTTCCATTGATGAGGGGGTCTGAATGAGTACCCCTGGGAGGTATTACTCGCCCGATGACACCAGCACATCCAGCAGGATCTCCCCTTTCATGTAGAGTTGCACCTTGCCGGACATATCGACGCGGTCCCCGTGGAGTTTGCATTCGAGATATCCCCCGCGCTTCGACAACTGCCGGGCGGTCAGTTGCGTCTTGCCCAGGCGCTCGGCCCAGAACGGAATCAGGGTGGTATGTGCCGAGCCCGTAACGGGATCTTCGTTGATGCCTACCTGCGGGGCAAAGAACCGGGAGACAAAATCGACATCGTTGCCGGGGGCCGTGACAATAATGCCCCGTGCCGGTACTGTTGCCAGTTCGTGCATATCGGGGGTGAGCTCTTCAATCTCGGCCTGCGTTTTATACACCACCAGAAAATCCGTTTTGCCTTTGTAGACTTCGGCTGGTTTAAGGTTCAGGCTGGCCGTGAGCGCCGGCGGCAGCAGCGGAGGCTTCGTGAGCGTATCGGCCGGGAAATCGAGAATCAGCAAATCACCCTCGCGGCAGACTTTCAGCGTTCCGCTGCGCGAGTCAAAGAATATATGCTCGGCTGCCGGTCTGTCTTCCAGAAAAAAGACTACATAGGCGGCCGCCAGGGTAGCATGACCGCACAGGTCTACCTCCACGGCGGGCGTAAACCAGCGGATGTGGTAGCCCTGCTCGGTTTTTACATAAAAAGCGGTCTCGGCCAGGTTGTTCTCGGCCGCGATCTGTTGCATCTGTTCATCGGGCAGCCAGTCGGTCAGCGGACAAACAGCGGCCGGATTACCGGCAAACAACTGATCGGTAAAAGCATCCAGTTGATAAAGGCGTATCGGCATGAGGGTATGGGTATAACAGGAACGGGATAATGTGGTTACGAGGGCGTAGTATCAACTTCAGCCTGCAAAGCCAGAAACAGAGACTCATCAAAGGCCGCTAACGAAGGAATTTTCAGGGTAGCCAGATCGAACTTTGAATCGTCGAACTCGTAATCGGCCGGCACCGCTACGGTTATCATACCGGCCGCGTGGGCCGATTTCAGGCCATTGCCGGAATCTTCAAACGCCAGGCAGCAGGCCGGATCAACGCCCAGTTTGCGGGCCGTGCCCAGGTACACATCCGGGTGGGGCTTGTTCCGCGCTTCGAGCGTTGCCGAATGCCAAACTACGAAGAATTCACGAATGTTCAGCCGGTCAATCACCAATTCGATCAGGTTCATGGGCGAGGCCGAGGCAATGGCCATCGGGATACCCTTTGCCCGGAAATACTGTAGCCGATCGAGCATACCGGGCATAGGTCCGGCCCGGTGCCCTATATAGTCGAAGGCTTTTCCGTGGATCTCATGGGCGACCTCGGCGCGGCTGCGGTTGGTCCACGGCCGGCGCTCGTACCAGTACTCCACCACCGATTCGATGGGCATACCCGTTGTCCGCTTGCACATCTCTTCGGTCAGCGCCAGCCCCACGGTCTGGAACACCTCTATTTCGGCAATCCGCCAGTGGGGTTCAGAATCCACCAGCAGGCCGTCCATATCAAATATAGCGGCACAAATCATACGCACAGGTTCTTGTTCAGGTTGTAAGCAGAAGCAAGACATTACAGGTAAACCGTGCTTCTGCTGCTTAATTCCGGAAGGGGTACTAAGGTAACCCGCTCATTGACTGAGTGGTTAGCCGACCCGGCTAAACCGCTGCCGGCCGGAAGGGCTTCACATCAATTTTTTCCCAGACGCGGCCGGTCACATAGGGATCATTCTGTAGCCACTGCTGAAGTTGCTCCTCCGACTCAAACTCCACGACCATCATGGAGCCGATCATCCGGCCTTCGGGGTCGAGCAGAGCCCCACCGATGACAAAGTTGCCGTTGGCTTTCAGGCCCCGGGCGGTTTCGAAATGGTTGGGACGAGCGGCCATCCGGCGGTCGAGCGCCTGCTCATCCGTATAATCATACGCGTGAATAACGTAGTGCATGGTGATAAAATGGCGTAGGCTATGTGTTAAAGGCAATTCTGGCGGGCAAGGTACTATTTTTTTCGATAGGCAGGCGAGCGGCTGCTACTGTTCCGAGGGGTTATTTACCGTTTAGTAAATCATGAGACCGAATCTCCTCCACCTCAGTTGAAATTCCGTTCATTAATCAATAGGTTTAAGTTTCTGCTCTCTTGCATGATTGAACAACAGAAACTCCTGCGCCTGTTTAAATTGATCCGCCTGCTGGCCGACCGGCCCGGTCGCACCCTTCAGCAGTTGGCCGACTCGCTGGAGGTTAACAAACGAACCGTTTACCGCTACCTGAAGCTACTGGAGGAAATCGGGTATCTGGTGGACACCGACGAACACGACCGGCATTTTCTGTTTGAGGCCGACTCTCCGCGCCGGCCTGCCTTTACGCCCGAAGAGTCGGCGCTTGTGAGCCGCCTGCTGACCAGCGCCGCGCCCGAAAATCCGCTACGGAGCAGTATCCGCCGGAAACTGTACCTGACCTCCGAACTGGTGCCGCTGGCCGACGAACTCCTCGACCGCCACCAGGGGCAGGTAGTCGAACGGCTGTCCGAAGCCATCCGCGACAACCGGCAGGTACGGCTGGTGCGCTACCAGTCGGCCAACTCCGGCAGCATCCGCGACCGGCTGGTCGATCCGCTGTCGTTTACCGAAAACTTTGCGCTGCTAACTGCCTACGAACCGGTGTCCGGCAAGGAAAAGACCTTTAAGACCCGGCGCATTGAAGACGTGCAGGTGCTGGACTCCACACGCACCTATACCGAAGCCGAACAGCCGGTAGACCTTTTCGGCTGGTCGGGCAACACCATACACCGCGTTTTGCTGCGACTGACGAGCCGGGCGTACCGGCTGCTGATCGAGGACTACCCACCCACACGAGCCTTTACGGAAACCTGCGAAACGGGTAAGTGGCCGTACTGTTTCCGGGGCGAAGTGCGCGACTTCCGGGGCATCGGCCGGTTCATTCTGGGCCTGCCGGGTGAAGTTCAGGTTGACGAACCAGAGGAGTTGAAGGGGTATTTGCGCGAACGGGCTGCAACGGCCATCTGGTGAGGAATATGGAAGCAGAAACTATTTTCTTTTCTGCTGAGCGGCCTGGCGGGCCTGTTCAATACGCAGCATGGCTTCCTCACGAGACAGCCGCTCAGCGGGAAGACTCAGAATCTCTTCCCAACTCATTTCACGGAAAGTCTTACCTGTGATAGTGTTTTTAAGGGCACCATAGTCTTTTGATTTCTTGTTCATCGGCCAATTTGGAACAGTAGTTAGGCAAATTTAACAAGTCACAGGAATCAGCGACACAAATTGTCAAATCGAAGGTGGTTATTTGAAGTACCCAAAACCATTAACTCAGATCTGCATGCTCCAAACCCAAATAAGAATTGGCCAACAACTCAGTCAGGAACGAGGGGAATGGGACGATATACTGGACACGCCAAATATTGAAACAAAAAACAAGAAAGGGGATCCCATAACAAACTTCGTTGTTCCCCTAATTTTCAATCTGGACGAACGGAGAGTTGACTTTGGTATTTTGCTTGAATACGACCCAGATGAGTCACCAGGGCGGTACTTCAATGTCAAGATTCAGGGAGGAAACAACAAGGCTGTGTACACCTGCGTGGAGTGGAAAAAGTTAGAGCAACTCCGCAAGACCTTCTTTGGCATTGTTGATAAGAAAGGCACTGAACAGGACCGGGGACAATTCGCTGACGCCATTGAAACCAGCTTTGCCGATTTGCAGTCAACTCTGCTGTACGAAGTGCTAAGTGAGGTTTTTACGTTGCGGTCCGAATTTGAACGTCGACTGGCATTACTGGAAAACACTAAACTCACCGAAGCCGACAAAGAGAAGCTTAGTGACGACGACAGGCAGTTTTTGAAAGCTGTGACGATGAAGCCCTCGGAGCGGCTTGTATTGGTTGCAGCGCATGTAGTTTGGTCGGAGAAAGGCTATACGCACCCAACACTATTTAGCCAGGTTGAGGGCTATCTGACTTTTGTAAAGCGAAAGTTTATTGGTGACGATCCTGCTCCACCCGCAGAAGAATCCGTTGAAAAACTGTGCTATGCTACAGGAGAACGATCAACTGTGGTAAGCGAACTGGATATTTCGGCACGGTATAGCCTAAATAAAATGTTTGTCACAACAACAGTCAATTATGCCAGTGGCTGGGAGAATGGAGCATTTCAGAAAAACTATCAGATTGACAAGCAAGCTCAGGTTTATTTAGAAAGAGGCTCGAAATATTTGCTTGAAAAGTACAAAACGCGAATTGCAGGCATAGATCACTGCATAATACCTCAACTTCTTTATCGAGACAAAAGCGACATCGAAACCACCTTGCGCACATTAAGCCATAATTCTGACCTGCTATTTCAGTTTAACACGTATCAGGAGATTGTTAGTGATTTAGATGTGGAAACAGATAATCCCTATTGGATAACGTTTCTGGGATTTGAGACAGATGGTAATTATTTCAAAGCTATCAATGTCATCAAAGATGTTAGCCGGACCCATTTTGAGCAATTGATTGGCGCTTTTCGCAGGCTCAATAACGAATGGAAGACCATACCGGGTGTGAACTGGGCAAGTATCATGAGCATGGGTAAAGATCAGATACCCCTTCAATTCAACTTGTACACTGTTTACACGATGATTCCGGTACGTCGGGATAAGGAGAAGAAAAATGAAGCCCTTAACCTGTTCAAACAAGTTCTTGAAAAGCGGCCTATCGAACGCGCCAAATTGTTTGATTACTTCAAGGAATTAATTCTATGCCACTACTACGGCCGATACAGTAGCTACACCAACATCCGCGAAAACACAGAGTTCGATTTCGCCATTCGGAACGCTGTGTTCCAATACCTCGCTTTTATACAGATTCTGAAACAGTTTAACCTGATTAATCCAATGGAAGAAAATCAACTTGATGAGGTTGACGAGATCACACTCGATGCCCCACCCGAAGAGCAAGTCCTGCCTGAGTACCAGCAAAAAGTTGAGGAGTTTTTCACACGAATGACATACAAGCCTGAACATCAGGCCCTCTTTTATCTGGGGCGTGTCCTGAACACAGTAGCACAAACGCAGTACAAGAAAGAACACAAGACTAAGCCCATCCTCAAAAAGCTGAACTACAACGGCATGGATCGGGACGATATTCGGCGACTACACCGTGACTTAGTCGAGAAAACTCAGCAGTACAGCATTCATAAATTGACGGAAACAACATTAAGCCGTTTTGTGATGCTGTTCAATCATGAAAACTGGGCTATGAAGCCCGAAGAAGCTCTATTCTTCATTTTGTCAGGCTACTCCTTCTTCGCTGGCAAAACAAAAAAAGCTAACAATGACTAATCTAACCCACCCACAAAACTAATGGCAACATCGATTTCAAATAATGCTGATTTCCTGTTTCTCTATGAAGCAATGCAGTGTAATCCCAACGGCGATCCCGATCAGGAGAACAAACCGCGTATGGATTACGATACGGACACCAATTTGGTGACCGATACGCGCTTGAAGCGTTATATCCGCGATTATTTAAAAATGACCGGAATCGAAATTTTTGTCGATATGGAGGACGGCCGAAAAGTAACACCCGAGCAAAAATTAGAGGCTGTCATCAAGCGTGTTTTAGCGAACGACGAAACCATTGGCGAGCTATTCGCGGAAAACGCAGCAATGGGCGACGCCCTGGCGAAGATAGTTGAAGCAGAAAAGACACCCGATAAGATTTTCAAAAAACTACAGGATAAAGCAAATCGGTCCTTAAGCGTTTACCTGCTGGCACAAATGGTCAAGCAGAAGTTTGTGGATATTCGTCTCTTCGGCAGTGCCTTCGCCGTTGAAGGGTTCACCCGCGCCTACACAGGACCTGTGCAAATTAATTGGGGTTACTCGCTGCACAAAGTTCAGTTGATGGAATCAAGTTCAATTGTTACGACGATGAATGACGATAGCAGCACATTTGGAAAAGATTATCGAGTCCATTACAGCCTGCTGGCGTTCAACGGCACCATCAACAAGTTTGCTGCACAAAGCACCGGCCTGACCGCCGACGACCTCAATATATTTCGTAATGCCATTTGGCAGAGCGTACCTGCCATGCCAACCCGTTCAAAACTCAATCAGTACCCTAAACTTTACGTTGAAATCACCTATAATGAGGGTTTTTTCAACGGTCATTTCGGCGATCTGCGCAACTATGTAAAAGCGGCCCCAGTCGAGGGAGTTGAAGTGAAGCAAATCCGGCGTTTTGAAGATCTGGCATTTGACATTACAGCTTTGCAAAAACTACTGACAGAAAACACAGGGGAAGGCAAAGCTATTGAATCAGCTTACATCAAGTCGGCTACTGGTATCGAGCTGTCTGCAAAATAACCTGACACATGGAAGTCTTGCAGATTGACGTGGGCGGTAAACTCGCCCACTTTCGCAAATACTATGCGAACAATACGGCTATGAGTTTCAGCATACCGCCCCGTACTACTCTTATGGGAATGCTGGCTGGTATGCTTGGGCGGCCCCGCGACAGCTATTATGAGGAATTATCGTCGGAGCGGATTCGGATCGGAATTCGGGTAATGCATCCAATCAAAAAAACGTTTCATCGTCTCAATCTGCTCAAGATTGTCGGCAAGGGGGATTTCGATGGCTCAAATGGACGGATTCAAACGCCCTTTGAAGTTGTGAGCGGGCTTAGTATCAGCCGTGACATGGTTGTTTATCGCGTATACGTATCCTGCTACGAGCTAGGCACTGAAACGTTTACCAAATTGAAACAGTCTGTTTTGGAACGGCAGTTTCAGTATGCACTTACGTTTGGGACAGCTAATTTTACGGCATCTCTGATTTCGGCAACCCTAATCACGGAAGCACAACAGAACGAAGCTACCGGCTGGGTAGTGATACATTCCGCTATGCCCTCTGAAGCGGTTGAGCAACTGGATTTTGACCGTCAACGAACAGAAGATACACTTCAATTAATCGAAGAGGAACTCCTGCCCGGTGACTTTGTAAGCAACTTCGACCGAGAGCTTCGGAGAATGGATCGGGTGCTGTTTTCAACTACGGCATCTGGTATACGGGTAAAGCTCAACAAGCCTTTTTACACGCTCGAACAGGGTTCCGAAACGCAGCATATTCTATTCATGGAATGACAACGTTCTACTCCCACAGTAAACAACACTCAGACGGCACTGTGTTTGGCTCAAAACGCCTGGCTGATCACACTAAAGCGGTGACGGAAAAAGCTTTGCAGTCGTTCTACAAAAACGTTACCCTTTACACAAGCGCACCGTTAACTGAGTTACTGCGTCTGGTGGGTATGTATCATGATCTTGGCAAATACACCACTCACTTCCAGAATTACCTGCTTCAAACGGGCGATTTCGATCAGGAACTAAAGCAACACGCCAAATTCGGTGGCTTTGCCCTTTACCAGAAATACTGTTCATTGGGCTTCGAGAGGCTGGCTTTGTGGGCAGCCTACCTGATTATTCATCACCACAAGAGCCTGACCGACATCAACGATTTAAAAAGCTTTGTGGTAGAGGACAGCAATGACGAAAACATCTTCAATAAACAAGCAAAAACAATATATTCGGCTCTGAGCCAAATTTCAACTGAGTTAGGGGAGCCGGATTTAGCCAGCTACATCAACTACCCAGATAAGAAGCTTATCAGGATTGTCCGAGAGTTAGAGCGAAAACCAGACATTGCGAACTATTTTCTGATTAACTACCTGTTTTCGCTGCTGATTGAGTCGGATAAGATAGATGCTTCAGAGACGACCTTATACGCCCGGAAGGCACTATCAGCAACATTGGTTGACCAGCGGATTCCTGCTGTACCGTTCCAATCTCACGTGCCCGACACGTTAAGGCAGCTGGATCAGAAGGCGTTGCGTGATTATGTGCGGGGGGCCGTGATGCAGCAATTAAACAGGGATGACATTCTGCAAAAACGGCTTTTCACCTTAACAGCCCCAACGGGCATTGGTAAAACCTTAACTGCGCTGGATTTCGCTCTTCGGCTCAAGGCTAAAATACGCGAAGAGGAAGGCTACGAAGCCCAGCTTATTTATGCGCTGCCATTTATCAACATCATTGAGCAGGCTATTATAGAGTATAAACGAGTAATCCCAGCGAGTGAGGGACTTGTTTTAGCTCATTATCAGTTTGCTGATGCTCTCGAGCAGTTGTCTAAGAAAAACGATGATGAGGAAAATCAGGGCTGGAATCAAAAAACCATGCTGCTCGATACGTGGCAAAGTGATGTTGTTATCACAACCTTCGTTCAGTTTCTACAAACACTGATTGGCCACCGGAACAAACTGCTAAAGAAGTTTCATCATATCGCCGGTGCTATAATCATTCTGGATGAAGTGCAAACCATTCGGTTAGAGCAACTACCACTTATCGGGGCGGCCTTGTTTTATGCAGCCAAGCTTTTGAATGCCCGAATTCTTCTGATGACGGCCACTAAGCCGAAAACATTTGAGTTAGCTAACCGTGAAATTATTGCGAGAGAGGACGACAAATTGGATGTTTTGGAATTACTGGCAGAACATGAAGCCATTTTCGGGGCATTTAAGCGCACCAAAATTATCCCTTTAATCAATCCCCCTGTTGCGGATGAGAGTGCTTTTATTGAAGACTATTTTGCTGCTTACTGGTCAGAAAAAAAGTCTTGCCTTATCGTCTGTAATCTGGTAAAAAGATCAGTGGATGTATTCACAGCCATTCAGGAATACGTTGGCGAACGAGGCTACCAAAACAAAGTATATTACTTATCGACCAACATTGTACCTGCTCATCGGCTTGATGTTATTGAGCGAGTCAAACTTGACCTTAAATGTGGTTTTAAACCAATACTCGTTGCTACTCAATGCGTTGAAGCAGGTGTCGACTTAGACTTTGACATGGGATTCCGGGATGTAGGCCCTATTGATTCAATTGTGCAAGTAGCTGGCCGGGTTAATCGCGAAAATTCTGTAGAACGTCAGCACTCCCCACTGTATGTAATTGATTTCGATGATTGTGAAAAGATTTATGACCGGACAACAGCAACGCAGTCTCGAGAAGCTTTGACTAAAAGTGCAGCTGATTATAACGGAGAAATCCCCGAAGAACATTACCTGTCTCTAATTGGCGCATATTATGATAACCTGTCTGCTGATGGTGTAAAATCGTTTAAGACTGCCCGTGCGATTTTTGGAAGCATGAAACGCCTGAACTACAATAATGAAAACAAAGAAACCTGTCCGGTTTCGAGTTTTCAGGTTATCGAGCATAAAGGCTTTGCTGTATCGGTCTTCATTGAATTGGATGATGAAGCCACAACCGCTAAAGATGCTTTTTGTATGCTTATCAATAAAAAGCTCAGCAAAGAGAAGTTTGACACCAAGCACAAGTTGGCCTTTAATCAACGGATTATTACTGTCCCAAAATACCTATCGAAAGTCAAGGAGCTTCAGATAGACAAGAAACGCAATGAACTCCTAGACGGATTGTATATAGTTAACTGGGATGAACTTGATACTTATTATAACCAGATAACTGGTTTTGACCGAAGCAAAGAAGATTCTTCAGCAGCCACAACCGTTTTTTTCTAAAATGACCACCCTCACTCAAACCCTGCTTCCCCTCACCACCATCACTTTCCCGGAAATTGCCCTGCGGACGCGGGATGCGCATAAGCTGCGGGGATACTTCGGGGAGTTATTCCGGGAGCATTCGCCCCTGCTGCACAATCATTACGAAACCGATACCGACGAGTCTCCGCGTTACCGCTACGCCTATCCGCTGGTCCAATACAAGGTGCTGCACCGGACACCCACGCTGGTGGGTATCCGCGAGGGCGCTACGCTGCTGGCCCAGCTTTTTCTGCGCATCCGCGAACTGGATATTAACGGCGAACGGTTTCCCGTCCTGAGCAAGCACATCCGCCACGAGCAGGCCCCGCTGGGTATCTCCGACGAGTTGCACCGCTACCGCTTCGAGACGCTCTGGATGGCTCTTAACCAGGATAACTACCGCGACTACCGCAACCGCAGCGAAACCGAGCGCCATGCCCAGCTCAAACGCGTGCTGATTACCCAACTGCTGGGGCTGTTCCGCGAAGCCGACCTGTGGCTGGCTCCACACGAGCGGATTATGGTCCATCTGTCGGTCGAGCCGCACACCACGCAGTTCAAGAACCAGACGATGATGGCCTTCGCCGGCGAATTTACCGCCAATGTGGTTCTGCCCGACGGTCTGGGCCTGGGGAAGTCGGTGGCGCGGGGGTTTGGTGCCGTGCGGAGGTTGAGTAGTTGATTGGTTCACTGGTTAATTGGTTAAATAGTGCCCTCCACCCAACCAGTTAACCAATGAACTAATCAACCAGTCAACCAATCAACCACCATGCAGCTTCACATCAACACCTACGGTACCTACTTGCATGTCCGCGAGGAGATGTTTGAGATCCGGCGACGGCTCGAAGACGGCAGCGTAGAGAAAAAGCCGTTTTCGGCCGCCGCGAAGGTCACCAGCATCGTCATGACTACGGGAGCCTCGCTCAGCACCGACGCCATTCAACTGGCCATGCGGCACAACGTCGACATAGTGTTTATTGAGCATGACGGGACGCCCATCGGCCGGGTGTGGCACAGCAAGCTGGGCAGTACCACCAAAATCCGGAAGATGCAATTGGAAGCCAGCCTATCGGAGGTGGGCGTTACGTGGGTAAAAAGCTGGCTGCTGCAAAAGCTCGACAACCAACTCAACTTCATCAAAGACTTGAAGAAGCACCGGCCGCAACATGCCGATTTCCTGAACGATAAGATCAGCCGAATTGAAGCTTTGTACGTGTCCATCAACACACTGGAAGCGAAGCAGGTCGGCACCATTGCCGATACATTACGCGGACTGGAAGGAACCGCCGGGCGGCTGTACTTTGAAACCCTCAGCTACGTGCTGCCGCCCGATTACCGGTTTGCCGGACGCAGCAACCGCCCGGCCCTCGACGCGTTTAATGCCTTTCTGAACTACGCCTACGGCATTCTGTACAGCAAGATCGAAAAGGCGTTGATCATCGCCGGGGTCGACCCGTACCTGGGCTTTCTGCACCGCGACGACTACAACCAGCTGAGCATGGTGTTCGATTTTATTGAACCATACCGCATCTATGCCGATGAGATCGTGTTTCGGTTGTTCTCGGCCAAGAAGGTCAACAAAGCCCACACAAGTCCGCTAGCCGCAGGCGTCACCCTCAACGCCGACGGTAAGGCACTGCTGGTTGGAGCTTTCAACGAGTTTATGGACAACGATCCGATCCGGCACCGGGGCCGCAACCTGGTGCGCAGCCATGTGATCCAGCTCGACGCGCATCAGTTTGCCAATGCTCTAATTGCGAAAGAGCAGGGCGCGGAGCCTGAAAGAGCGAATGAGTGAATGAGTGGTTTCGCAACATTATACATTCTTAAACAACTAAACTCATCCCGGCTACGCACCCGCTCTTTCACTCATTCACTCTTTTGCTCTTAACATCATGATCATCTGGGTACTCTATGATATCGAAAACGACCGTCGGCGCAATAAGGTGGCAAAGATCTGCAAGCAGGCCGGGCTGTACCGGGTACAGTTTTCCTGCTTTCTGGGCACACTCACGCCGAATCAGAAAGACACACTCCGGCTCCAGTTGGAAGAACTTATAGACGAAACAACCGACAAGGTATATATTTTCCCGATGAGTCGCAGCGAACTTCAGCAGACCGACCTCCTCGGCCAGGCATTTGATAAAAAACTGGTTACCGATGAAATCAGAGCTTTGTTTTTCTGACTATGACCCTTACACCTTCCCACATTATAGAATACCTGTTCTGTCCGCGGTTTACATATTTTGAATATGTCCTGCGGATACCGCAGTATGAGGAGAAAGATTATAAAGTTATGCGCGGCCGTCACCTGCACGACCAGCGGCTGGAGCAGAACAAAGACTACCTGCGCCGGCGGTTGGGCGTGGTAGATAAGCACCAGGACCAGTACCTGACCAACGCGTTGATCCGGGGCCGCGTGGATGAAGTGCTGGAACTGGCCGACGGGACGCTGGCTCCGCTGGACTACAAGTTTGCGGAATACAAAGACCGGGTATACGAAACGTACCGGACGCAGTTGTACTGTTATGCCTGGCTAATTGAGGAGAACTTCGGACGTCCGGTCCGGAAAGGTTTTCTGGTGTATACCCGCAGCAGGAACAAGGTGATTGAGGTAGCCATTGAGGAGCAGGACAAGCAGGAGGTAAAGCAGGCTGCTGCGGAAATTCTGCGGATTATCGATCAAAACTTTTTTCCAAAGGCCACCAGGTACAAAGCCCGTTGTGTAACTTGCACTTACCGGAACATCTGCATCCGCTGAAGGCTTTTCCGGGTATCAATTTATTTTTTGCTACGTCGAAATATGCTGTAAGTTGCTGTAAACAGGAGAGTTGCCGTTCCGGAAAGAAGTCAAAACAATGCCCAAAAATCGTTTTTTGACATATTGTAAAACACAAAATAAGCCAGAGCAGAATATGTATAAGACTCTGGCTTTAAACACGTTGCCAACCGCGACGGCTTCCAGAGGTATCCAATTGAAAAGATGGATTGAAACCCGCACAAACCCACAATGACGATGCAGCCGACAACCACTTCCAGAGGTATCCAATTGAAAAGATGGATTGAAACTGCAGGTGTGGGCTTCATGGCTCGTCAGCCCAGCACTCTTCCAGAGGTATCCAATTGAAAAGATGGATTGAAACTGGTCAGGCGTACAACACAGATACCCAACCGTTACACTTCCAGAGGTATCCAATTGAAAAGATGGATTGAAACCCAATGAGTTGTTAGATACAGTGTAACGGTTGGGTATCTTCCAGAGGTATCCAATTGAAAAGATGGATTGAAACCTGTCGAGCCAGTCGTAGACGGCACTGCCCAGGTCTTCTTCCAGAGGTATCCAATTGAAAAGATGGATTGAAACGTAATAAGTTTCAACTGCGGGGTTTCAAATCCCGCTACTTCCAGAGGTATCCAATTGAAAAGATGGATTGAAACTCCATTGTCCGTTTTCGTTACTTGACTTCGCAATTAACTTCCAGAGGTATCCAATTGAAAAGATGGATTGAAACTTTTTTTCACGGCGAAGTGACGCTGTAGTCGTCCGGCTTCCAGAGGTATCCAATTGAAAAGATGGATTGAAACCATTAAACAATATTCCGGCGTTTACTTCCGCCGGACTTACTTCCAGAGGTATCCAATTGAAAAGATGGATTGAAACCCGGGTGGTCGCCGTTCTGCATCGCGGCAACTGTATCTTCCAGAGGTATCCAATTGAAAAGATGGATTGAAACATTCAACTCTTGCGTACTCAACCGGAACATGAAAGAACTTCCAGAGGTATCCAATTGAAAAGATGGATTGAAACGTTATTGATGCTGTTGATGTCCCGCTGCTGCTGGTCTTCCAGAGGTATCCAATTGAAAAGATGGATTGAAACTAGCGCCGGGTATCCACCCGCCCGTTTACCGGGTAGCTTCCAGAGGTATCCAATTGAAAAGATGGATTGAAACTTTTATTTCCTTGTTGTAAATATCATACTTACAAAGACTTCCAGAGGTATCCAATTGAAAAGATGGATTGAAACCGCCCGGTTCAACTCATCCAGATTCGTCCACACCTGCTTCCAGAGGTATCCAATTGAAAAGATGGATTGAAACCCCTCACTATCAGGATCTACCTTTCGAATAGCTCTGAGCTTCCAGAGGTATCCAATTGAAAAGATGGATTGAAACTTGATAACTTCTTGGGCAGTATCGCCAAATATAATCCTTCCAGAGGTATCCAATTGAAAAGATGGATTGAAACACCCGGCTCCGAGAAGTATCAACATCAGTTTTGATTCTTCCAGAGGTATCCAATTGAAAAGATGGATTGAAACGCCCGTATATGTACTTTTTACCTGAAAAAAAACTTTAACTTCCAGAGGTATCCAATTGAAAAGATGGATTGAAACAAGTATGGGTCTACGCCACCATCGAAGAAATCCTGTCTTCCAGAGGTATCCAATTGAAAAGATGGATTGAAACGCCGATTTCTTTTTCGCGATATTATCTGGTAATCACTTCCAGAGGTATCCAATTGAAAAGATGGATTGAAACAAATGTTAATTAATCTATCGGCATCGCTTCGGAGCAACTTCCAGAGGTATCCAATTGAAAAGATGGATTGAAACTTTTGTCCACAATCCAGCAAACAGATTTTCGAGTGGTCTTCCAGAGGTATCCAATTGAAAAGATGGATTGAAACGCTAAGAAACACCGGGGGCCGAAAGGCCCCCATAACTCTTCCAGAGGTATCCAATTGAAAAGATGGATTGAAACTACTTTTCAGCCGTATGGAGTTGTCCTTTGTGCCGGCCTTCCAGAGGTATCCAATTGAAAAGATGGATTGAAACAGGTACTCAGCTTCGAGTTGCGCCCGTTCGAATATGCTTCCAGAGGTATCCAATTGAAAAGATGGATTGAAACAAATGACTTACTGCGTAAGCGGAAGATCGACCGGTGCTTCCAGAGGTATCCAATTGAAAAGATGGATTGAAACTGAAAATTTGGTGGTTAACGCATCCGGAATACGCCTTCTTCCAGAGGTATCCAATTGAAAAGATGGATTGAAACTTTACCCAGGGTGTGGCCACGTCGGGACCCGGTGCCCTTCCAGAGGTATCCAATTGAAAAGATGGATTGAAACACGTATTCAGTCTCATCATCTTTGGCATGTTCCGCCCTTCCAGAGGTATCCAATTGAAAAGATGGATTGAAACCCAGGATTTTGCCATATTTTTCGGCCTTAGGAGGTTACTTCCAGAGGTATCCAATTGAAAAGATGGATTGAAACTCGCTTATGTAATGGCTTTCTACTTGGCGTTCCCCGCTTCCAGAGGTATCCAATTGAAAAGATGGATTGAAACAATGGTCATTGCCACCCCTAGCTTACTGACTCCACCCCTTCCAGAGGTATCCAATTGAAAAGATGGATTGAAACATATTCAGGGCGGTCGCGGCATTGATTTTGAGAATGTCTTCCAGAGGTATCCAATTGAAAAGATGGATTGAAACTCGACGAGTCGGCCACGATCAAGGAGCCATTCTACACTTCCAGAGGTATCCAATTGAAAAGATGGATTGAAACACTGTCCTTGCTGCGGGCGGCTCTACCGATCAGACGCTTCCAGAGGTATCCAATTGAAAAGATGGATTGAAACAACCATCGTGGCCATGACCACCAATCCCAATGAGTTCTTCCAGAGGTATCCAATTGAAAAGATGGATTGAAACTTCGATAATTTCCGGCAGCGGCGGGAATCCGTCGTACTTCCAGAGGTATCCAATTGAAAAGATGGATTGAAACATTGTACGATGAAGGCAAAGGAAATTAATGCGATTGTCTTCCAGAGGTATCCAATTGAAAAGATGGATTGAAACATAAGTTGCTCGGTTGCGCCAGGGTAGTTTTCGTGGCTTCCAGAGGTATCCAATTGAAAAGATGGATTGAAACAACGTAAACAGCTTTGCCGGGTGCTGCCGGCTCAATCTTCCAGAGGTATCCAATTGAAAAGATGGATTGAAACGAATACATGAAGATTGGTGTGTCGAGCCTGTTGAAGCTTCCAGAGGTATCCAATTGAAAAGATGGATTGAAACAGAAAATTGCTCCAAATCCTGATTGCAAAACTGTGGCTTCCAGAGGTATCCAATTGAAAAGATGGATTGAAACCCTAATATATAGTTATAAAAATGGCAGACAGATATCTTCCAGAGGTATCCAATTGAAAAGATGGATTGAAACATGCGAAGATTCGCGCCGAGCAGCAGGCAGCCGCCGAGCTTCCAGAGGTATCCAATTGAAAAGATGGATTGAAACAGATAGGTTCTGGTTCACCATCAACCTCAGGCACATCTTCCAGAGGTATCCAATTGAAAAGATGGATTGAAACCCGAGTTCCTTGATCAGCTCATGCAGTTCGGCATTCTCTTCCAGAGGTATCCAATTGAAAAGATGGATTGAAACTGTCAATTACCGACTACTTGGCCGAAACCGAGAGCTTCTTCCAGAGGTATCCAATTGAAAAGATGGATTGAAACTGTTCTGCTCAATTCCGAAGCTTGAATTGAAATAAGCTTCCAGAGGTATCCAATTGAAAAGATGGATTGAAACCCTTTGAAAGATATATTCCGAATGACAATACCGCGGGCTTCCAGAGGTATCCAATTGAAAAGATGGATTGAAACCCGCCGGGCCGGTACCGCAACGGCGGACCGTGCCGGCTTCCAGAGGTATCCAATTGAAAAGATGGATTGAAACCCGCTGCCGGCGTCGCAATCCGGCCGGGCAACGGACACTTCCAGAGGTATCCAATTGAAAAGATGGATTGAAACTTGCAACCATATTTCACCCGTTGCAAAAGAATAGTGCTTCCAGAGGTATCCAATTGAAAAGATGGATTGAAACTTTTAAAAAGGGGTGGGAAAAACTAGAGAAAATGAACTTCCAGAGGTATCCAATTGAAAAGATGGATTGAAACACATCGAAGGTCTAAAATGGAAGTAGCCTCACTGGATCTTCCAGAGGTATCCAATTGAAAAGATGGATTGAAACGGCAGTTCAGCAACAGAAGACCCAGGGCAAACCTCTCTTCCAGAGGTATCCAATTGAAAAGATGGATTGAAACAGTACGTCTTGGATAGCCGCTTTGTAGCAGTCGCGGCTTCCAGAGGTATCCAATTGAAAAGATGGATTGAAACTTGCAACCATATTTCACCCGTTGCAAAAGAATAGTGCTTCCAGAGGTATCCAATTGAAAAGATGGATTGAAACCCGCCGAACTCTACAAGGTACGCAACATCGCCTTAAACTTCCAGAGGTATCCAATTGAAAAGATGGATTGAAACGTTTACCGGTTACCAAGGCATATTTTTCTGTCTACCTTCCAGAGGTATCCAATTGAAAAGATGGATTGAAACGATATTTGAGCATTGCAACCTTCGCGGCTGTAAGCGATCTTCCAGAGGTATCCAATTGAAAAGATGGATTGAAACGCATGGCCGGTAACCGGGAAAAGGACTGGGATAAACTTCCAGAGGTATCCAATTGAAAAGATGGATTGAAACTTCTTGCCTTCGTAGCCTTCAGATACGGCATTATCAAACTTCCAGAGGTATCCAATTGAAAAGATGGATTGAAACCCGATACCCAGCGTTTTTGCAGTGATAAATGGGGGCCTTCCAGAGGTATCCAATTGAAAAGATGGATTGAAACAACGTAAACAGCTTTGCCGGGTGCTGCCGGCTCAATCTTCCAGAGGTATCCAATTGAAAAGATGGATTGAAACTCCGGTGGCGGGGAGAAACCGAAGTGATCGATGACTCTTCCAGAGGTATCCAATTGAAAAGATGGATTGAAACTCGCCGGTCACGTACCAGTCCACATAGAGCGCGTGCCCTTCCAGAGGTATCCAATTGAAAAGATGGATTGAAACGCATGGCCGGTAACCGGGAAAAGGACTGGGATAACTTCCAGAGGTATCCAATTGAAAAGATGGATTGAAACTGTTTTCAAGCCATGAGCAAAACCGGCCACCGGGGGCTTCCAGAGGTATCCAATTGAAAAGATGGATTGAAACTCCCTATCTGGATTCAGAGTACTTCAAATCCAAACGCCTTCCAGAGGTATCCAATTGAAAAGATGGATTGAAACTTATTAACCATTTGTTGAGGTTTGTCTGAACAAATACTTCCAGAGGTATCCAATTGAAAAGATGGATTGAAACACCAAACCAGCGTATTTCTTACTACTTACAACTATCTTCCAGAGGTATCCAATTGAAAAGATGGATTGAAACTCCGGTGGCGGGGAGAAACCGAAGTGATCGATGACTCTTCCAGAGGTATCCAATTGAAAAGATGGATTGAAACCCTACCGTCAGCTTATTGGCCGGGGTCGGCGGCTGACTTCCAGAGGTATCCAATTGAAAAGATGGATTGAAACGATCAGGTTGAGCGGAAACGGGTTACCCGCTGCCACCCTTCCAGAGGTATCCAATTGAAAAGATGGATTGAAACATGCCAACAATCGTATAAGGCCCGTAACAAGAATTGACTTCCAGAGGTATCCAATTGAAAAGATGGATTGAAACTCGAAGTCACAGTAGCCACCTCTGCGGGCGCTGGATCTTCCAGAGGTATCCAATTGAAAAGATGGATTGAAACTGAAAACGCCCCCGGTCTTCAGTGCCACCACACCCGCTTCCAGAGGTATCCAATTGAAAAGATGGATTGAAACCTGGCCTTATTGCTGGCGTTCTGTTTACTAGCCCAGACTTCCAGAGGTATCCAATTGAAAAGATGGATTGAAACGCATGGCCGGTAACCGGGAAAAGGACTGGGATAAAAAGCTTCCAGAGGTATCCAATTGAAAAGATGGATTGAAACAAGCCATCTCCGGCAAAGACCAGTCCCGGCGCTACGACTTCCAGAGGTATCCAATTGAAAAGATGGATTGAAACGTGTTCTGGAAAATGAATGACTATCCAAAGCGTCGCACTTCCAGAGGTATCCAATTGAAAAGATGGATTGAAACCCATGCGTTCCGGCGACTACCTACAGGCAGCTATTCACTTCCAGAGGTATCCAATTGAAAAGATGGATTGAAACGCGCAGCCGTCCGGTCACTGCCCAAAAGGGAAGTCACTTCCAGAGGTATCCAATTGAAAAGATGGATTGAAACTCCTCCTCGGTGGGGATAAGAAACACCTGAAACAGGCTTCCAGAGGTATCCAATTGAAAAGATGGATTGAAACCACAATTATCCAAACCTTCCAAACCACGTTAGGCCGCTTCCAGAGGTATCCAATTGAAAAGATGGATTGAAACCATCGAATCCAAATGGCATTGTCGTATGTGTTGTTTCTTCCAGAGGTATCCAATTGAAAAGATGGATTGAAACGCCATTTACAAAATGTATCAAAATTTGACACATTTCTTCCAGAGGTATCCAATTGAAAAGATGGATTGAAACATACAATTAACCAGCCTAAAACTGTCAAAATTTGACACCTTCCAGAGGTATCCAATTGAAAAGATGGATTGAAACTCCCAATCGGATGTCGACTTAGCCTTTCCTTCGGTACTTCCAGAGGTATCCAATTGAAAAGATGGATTGAAACCCTCTGGCTCTGGCAGCCTCCAGGCCGGCCATCGTCCTTCCAGAGGTATCCAATTGAAAAGATGGATTGAAACGCGATATCGCCCTGCCCGACATCCTGACGCCGGTACTCTTCCAGAGGTATCCAATTGAAAAGATGGATTGAAACAACTACCTGCTCAGGCACGGACGAGCAGGCAAGGCACTTCCAGAGGTATCCAATTGAAAAGATGGATTGAAACATTCGTCGATCCGCAAACTGCCGGTGTCCATAGACCCTTCCAGAGGTATCCAATTGAAAAGATGGATTGAAACCCCCAACCGGATAACCGAGCAGCTACTTTCCGACAGCCTTCCAGAGGTATCCAATTGAAAAGATGGATTGAAACATCCGGATAGGGCGAATCATACCACCCATCCGGACCCCCTTCCAGAGGTATCCAATTGAAAAGATGGATTGAAACCCGCTTACAGCGATTACTACCACTATAACCCAAAAAACTTCCAGAGGTATCCAATTGAAAAGATGGATTGAAACTGCGGTACCTGGTCAATGCCAGTCGGGTGCATTGGCCTTCCAGAGGTATCCAATTGAAAAGATGGATTGAAACTCTGGTCAGTAAAGGCAGCGTGAAAGCCGTGTGTGTCTTCCAGAGGTATCCAATTGAAAAGATGGATTGAAACTTATCTGCCTGAACCAGAATGCCGGCCAGGGTGACCCGGCTTCCAGAGGTATCCAATTGAAAAGATGGATTGAAACGCATCAAAATCAAACCACAGATAGCCCCTCGGATCACTTCCAGAGGTATCCAATTGAAAAGATGGATTGAAACTTCATAAGAAACTGAACAACAGGCGGGTTAAGTTTCCTTCCAGAGGTATCCAATTGAAAAGATGGATTGAAACGGCGTACCGCCGGGCAAATACAAAATCCGCTACCGGGACTTCCAGAGGTATCCAATTGAAAAGATGGATTGAAACTCGATGGCGTTCTGTCGGGAGCAGGCCCAGTATTCACTTCCAGAGGTATCCAATTGAAAAGATGGATTGAAACATGTGCTGATTACGCGGGTAGCCGGTACAACGATGCTCTTCCAGAGGTATCCAATTGAAAAGATGGATTGAAACGCCAATGCCGCTATTGACGCCCTGCTAACGCCGGATGACTTCCAGAGGTATCCAATTGAAAAGATGGATTGAAACGTTACGCGATTTAAAGAGGTAGTTGAGGGCCGGGTTACTTCCAGAGGTATCCAATTGAAAAGATGGATTGAAACGTAAGCTGGCTATCAACGCTCAGAATAAGTACAAGCTCTTCCAGAGGTATCCAATTGAAAAGATGGATTGAAACCGGCCCCTGGTTGCTGCCGATCTGGCCGGCCGCTCCCCTTCCAGAGGTATCCAATTGAAAAGATGGATTGAAACTCGATGAGTCGGCCACGATCAAGGAGCCATTCTACACTTCCAGAGGTATCCAATTGAAAAGATGGATTGAAACGCAACCTGGATTCTCTTTAAGCGTTGGGGCTTCCGATCTTCCAGAGGTATCCAATTGAAAAGATGGATTGAAACTTACACCGGTCAACCGACAGATCGTTCAACGCAATACTTCCAGAGGTATCCAATTGAAAAGATGGATTGAAACTCCCCTTCGGCTTCCCCGGTGCTGACTTCGTAGTTGACTGCTTCCTAAACTTCCAGAGGTATCCAATTGAAAAGATGGATTGAAACTTGCTGTTCTGGCGTACTGGCTGTTCAGCAACGATACTTCCAGAGGTATCCAATTGAAAAGATGGATTGAAACCTCATGGCTTGAAAACATACAGGTTGTGTGCGTCTGATCTTCCAGAGGTATCCAATTGAAAAGATGGATTGAAACTAGAACGTTTTTCCTGATGGCTAGACAACGCAAAACCTTCCAGAGGTATCCAATTGAAAAGATGGATTGAAACCAGCTTGGACACGGTACGTAATGGCGAACGGCTCCCCTTCCAGAGGTATCCAATTGAAAAGATGGATTGAAACTTCCCGCCCCTCAACTCAGGGGAGAAACAGATTATCTTCCAGAGGTATCCAATTGAAAAGATGGATTGAAACACTCTTCCAGTTCTTCGGCGTTGATTCGGTGTTTCTCCTTCCAGAGGTATCCAATTGAAAAGATGGATTGAAACACCAGGCTATGCTGGCCAGGATGAGCCTGGACCAAATCTTCCAGAGGTATCCAATTGAAAAGATGGATTGAAACCGATCGAGGCCCAGGTACGCCTATTGAAAGAAACCTTCTTCCAGAGGTATCCAATTGAAAAGATGGATTGAAACATTGATGCCGGGGTGACACCGGAGGAGTTTTTGCACCCCTTCCAGAGGTATCCAATTGAAAAGTAACCACCCGACGAACCCCGTCTTTTCTGCTGCCTACGGGGCCGCTACTTTTGGCTAAAAAACACCCATGCCTACTTTAGCTACTGACCAGACTCAGCAACTCTTCAGCCTGATTGAGGCTTTCC
>NZ_BAABHB010000026.1:0-21238 GCF_039541875.1 Nibrella viscosa
GTCATCAACGTGGGCAGTGTAGCACCCAGCGCCAACCGCGACAACTACACCACGGCCCTGAACACGGCCGTGCAGATACCGGTACTGCTCAATGACCAGGCCAGAGGTACACTGCCCGCCAGCCTGACCAACGTCACGGCTCCGGTGCTGGTGAGCCAGCCGACCAACGGCAGTGTGGTGGTGAATGCCAATGGTACGATTACCTACACACCTGCCTTCGGCTTTGCCGGGGCGGATCAGTTCATCTACCGCATCTGTGATCGGGTAAATACCAGCCTGTGTGACACGGCCCTGGTGGTGGTCAATGTGGGCAGTGCGGCACCGGTAGCCAACCCGGATGTGGTGGCGGTGGCCTTCAACCAGCCGGTGACGGTGAACGTGCTGGCCAATGATGCCGACCGCAACGGCACCGTGCCGGTCACACTGGCTACGGTGACTACCCCGGTGATCCTGTCTCAGCCCGCCAGCGGCACGGCCGTGGTCAATGTCAACGGCAGTATAAGCTTCACGCCGGCCACCGGTTTTGCCGGCAGCACCACGCTGGTCTACCAGATCTGTGACCGGGTGAACACGGCCTTGTGTGACACGGCACGAGTAACCTTCAACGTGGGCAGTGCCCCCCCGGTGGCCAACCCCGACAGCTACACGCTGGGCTTCAACCAGACGCTGGCGTTGGCGGTGCTGGTCAATGACCTCAGCCGCACGGGTGCGCCGGCCAGTGTGAGCGGAGTGGCCAATGTGACCCTGCCCACGATTGTGACGCAGCCGACGGGCGGCACGGTGGTGGTGAATACCAATGGCACCATCAGCTATGATCCCAATGACACCTTCACGGGCAACGACAGCTTTGTCTACAGGATCTGTGATGTAGTCAATACCAGTTTGTGTGACACGGCGCTGGTGCGGATCAACGTGGGCAACGCCCCGGCACCGGTGGCCAATGCCGATGTAGTGACAGGCGTGCTGGGTCAGCCCGTGACCATAGCTGTGCTGAACAATGACCTGGCAGGTAACGGCCAGCCCGCCAGCCTCACCGGACCGCCGGCCGCCAACGTGACGGCTCCGGTAGTGGTGAGTGGTCCGGCTAACGGCACGGCCGTGGTGAACCCCGATGGTACGCTGACCTACACACCGGCTCTGGGCTTTGCCGGCAGTGACACGCTGGTCTACCGCATCTGCTCGGTGATCAGTCCCAGCGTCTGTGACACGGCCAGAGTAGTTATCAACGTACCCTCGGCCCCGCCGACAGCCAACCGCGACAATGCCACGACTACTTTCCAGCAGGCGGTGACCGTGCCGGTGCTGGTCAACGACACCGACCGGGCAGGCCGACCTGCCAGCCTGAGCACGGTGACCCTGCCCATCATTGTAGGTCCACCCGGCAACGGTACAGCAATAGTAAACTCAACAGGTTCGATTACCTACACACCCAATGCCGGCTTTGCAGGCAGTGACACGTTGTTCTACCGCATCTGTGACCGGGTGAACACCTTGTTGTGTGATTCGGCTTTGGTGGTCATCAACGTGGGCAGTGTAGCACCCAGCGCCAACCGCGACAACTACACCACGGCCCTGAACACGGCCGTGCAGATACCGGTGCTGCTCAATGACCAGGCCAGAGGTACGCTGCCCGCCAGCCTGATCAACGTCACGGCTCCGGTGCTGGTGAGCCAGCCGACCAACGGCAGTGTGGTGGTGAATGCCAATGGTACGATTACCTACACACCTGCCTTCGGCTTTGCCGGGGCGGATCAGTTCATCTACCGCATCTGTGATGTGGTGAATACAGTCTTGTGTGACACGGCCCTGGTGGTGGTCAATGTAGGCTCACAGGCACCAGTAGCCAACCCGGATGTGGTGGCGGTGGCCTTCAACCAGCCGGTGACGGTGAACGTGCTGGCCAATGATGCCGACCGCAACGGCACCGTACCGGCCACACTGGCTACGGTGACTACCCCGGTGATCCTGGCCCAGCCCGCCAGCGGCACGGCCGTGGTCAATGCCAACGGCAGTATCTCCTTCACGCCGGCTGTGGGCTTTGCGGGCAGCACCACGCTGGTCTACCAGATCTGTGACCGGGTGAACACGGCGCTGTGTGACACGGCCCGGGTGACTTTCAACGTGGGCAGTGCCCCGCCGGTGGCCAATCCCGACAGCTACACGCTGGGCTTTAACCAGACGCTGGCGTTGGCGGTGCTGAATAATGACTTCAGCCGCACGGGTGCGCCGGCTTCACTTACCTCAGTGACCCTGCCCACGATTGTTACTCAGCCAACAGGAGGTACGCTGTTGGTGAATGCCGATGGCACCATCAGCTATAATCCCAATGATACCTTCACGGGCAACGACAGCTTCGTCTATCAGATATGTGATGTGGTCAATACCAGCCTGTGCGATACAGCGCTGGTGCGCATCAACGTGGGTAATGCTCCGGCACCGGTGGCCAATGCCGATGTAGTGACAGGTGTGCTGGGTCAGCCCGTGACCATAGCTGTGCTGAACAATGACCTGGCAGGTAACGGCCAGCCCGCCAGCCTCACCGGACCGCCGGCCGCCAACGTGACGGCTCCGGTAGTGGTGAGTGGTCCGGCTAACGGCACGGCCGTGGTGAACCCCGATGGTACGCTGACCTACACACCGGCTCTGGGCTTTGCCGGCAGTGACACGCTGGTCTACCGCATCTGCTCGGTGATCAGTCCCAGCGTCTGTGACACGGCCAGAGTAGTTATCAACGTATCCTCGGCCCCGCCGACAGCCAACCGCGATGATGCTACGACCACCTTCCAGCAGGCGGTGACCGTGCCGGTGCTGCTGAATGATGGCGCACGGGGAGGCTTGCCAGCCAATCTGACGACGGTAACCGCACCACTTATCGTGGATCAGCCGAATAACGGTAAGGCGGTGGTGAACAGCACAGGTACGATCACGTATACCCCGAACGCCGGCTTTGCAGGCAGTGACACGCTGATTTACCGCATCTGTGATCGGGTGAACACCTTGTTGTGCGATTCGGCGCTGGTGGTATTTACAGTAGGCAGTCAGGCACCGGTAGCGAATCGGGATAATTACACCACAGCGTTCAACGCATCTGTGCAGATACCGGTACTCTTGAATGACCAGGGTCGGGGAGGTTTACCTGCTTCATTAACCAACGTAACGGTACCGGTCATTGTGGATCAACCGAATAGCGGTACTGTTACCGTGAACGCCGACGGCACCATTACCTACATACCGAACTTCGGCTTTGCCGGAACAGATAGTCTGATTTATCGCATCTGTGACCGGGTAAACCCAGTTCTTTGTGATACAGCGCTGGTGGTGGTGAATGTAGGTAGTTCGGCTCCGAATGCACATGCAGACTTTGCAACAACGGGCTTTGGGCAATCCGTGACAATACCGGTGCTGCTCAATGACCAGGATCGCAATAGCCAACCGGCCAGTCTGACTTCGGTGACGGCTCCGCTCCTCATCCGGCAACCGGCTAATGGTACGGCGGTAGTGAATGCTGATGGTACCATTACATACACACCAGGTGTCAACTTCGGAGGAGGAGACACCTTAGTGTACCAAATCTGTGATCGGGTCAACACCAGCCTGTGCGATACGGCCCGCGTGGTAATCAATGTGGCACAGGGTCAGGTAGCCCTCCGGGCCAGAGCTTATCTCCAGGGAGCACTGTTTGGTGTGTTCCTGCCGGATACGCTGATGCGCGATGATCTGCGTGCCCGAGGCTTCCTGCCGACGAGCAGCCCGTACATGTCGGCGAACGGATTTACGGCTGTGACCATGACGGGTAACGTGAATCCGTCGGTGTTCAGCGTAACCGGTCCGAACGCGATCGTTGACTGGGTGTTTGTCGAACTGCGGAATCCGGCCAATCCGACGCAGGTAGTTGATAGTCGCTCGGCCCTGATTCAGCGCGATGGGGATATTGTTGATCTGGATGGCGTATCGCCGGTACGGTTTAACAGTGCAACAGCGGCCAGCTACTACGTGGTGGTGAAGCACCGCAACCATCTGGGTGTGATGACCCAGACGGCTATACCGCTAAGCACGACCGGCACGGTAGTTGACTTCCGTCGTACCTCAACGCCGACCTACACCTACACGGGCACCACCAGCTATACGCAGGTGACCATTAATCAGGCTCAGGTAGTGGTTGAACAGGGCGTGGCGCTGTGGGCTGGTAATGCGCTGTACGACAATGATCCGGGTATACCGCACAACTTCGTGATCAATCAGGGTACCAACAACGATGTCAACGTGCTTTACCAGCAGGTGATCAACGCGCCGGGTAATATTTTTGTGACGCCGTTTTACCGGTTGAGAGGGTACTACAACGGGGATATTAATATGAACGGGGAGGTAATCTTCCAGGGTACGGGTAACGATGTCGAGTTCATTTACCAGAACGTCATCAAGAACCACCCAGGCAATGTGCTTCGTCAGCCGTTCTTTGTTATCCGTGAACAAATACCGTAGTGAGTATCAGTAGCGGGGGCGTGTCTCCCGCTGCTGATTATACCAGACTAAAAAGTTTGGCATTTTTTATGATAGAAGAGAGAGCCAGCCAAATTCTGGGATAATTAGCCTTTCCTGACTAGTCGAAATTTGTTGAACCACATAAAGAACAACCCGACCGAATTTCGTCAATATGCAATGATAGCGGCTGTGTAAATTGTACATAAAGGAGACAATTTCTTTCAGATCCAAATGTTTTTTGGATTAAATGAAGGTTTGTCGGTGGGCTGAAAAGGGGTCGGAACTCAATATGATTGAATATTTTGTATGACTTATCCGCTTGGTACACTTCTTGCCAATATGCAGGTTTGAAGTGTGACTATACATATTTCTTCTGCGACTATTAGCTGATGTTAAAAAAGTTTTTCAATGAAACACTTCTTCTTTTCGCTATTATCGGTAAGTATTTTGTTGGCAAGCCATGTTGGCTATAGTCAGCTGCTTATATCCCCCAACACCGTCAACTACCAGGTTACCTATAACCCGTTGACTAATCGTTATACGGCGTTTGTAATACCCAACTATAACGTACCTAATGCTAATAATCCCGGCTCTACCGAGCGGGGAAGTACAGCGCAATACACGCTGAAAGTACCCGCTCAATTTTTTATCCAGGACATTCAGGACATCCGGGGAACCTGGGAAAAGAACCCGCTGAAGTTAGGTCCGGGCCAGCCAGGTCAGAACTACACCGGGTTTAACCTGGACCCGGCCTTTAACTATTATGTCATTGGTAAAAGCTCTAACGAATCAGACTACGGACCGTTTCAGGCCGGCCAGCCGGTGGCGCTGTTCAGCTTCCGGGGAAACGGCTGTTTTGGTCCCATCAATCCTCTGCCGCCCAATGATCCATTTATTAATGCCGCCGACCAGCAATACGCATTTAACGTGGCTAATAGCTTCTATTCACGTTCGGGTCAGCCGGCGGGCGGTAACGTAGTACCTCTGGAGCAGTTTGTCAATATTACGGGGCCGGCGGCCGATTGCCGAAGTGTAATAGCCAATCCCGAGAGTACCACGACAATCTCGACAATAGCCGTAACTACTAATGTACTGGCTAACGACACCCGTAACGGACAGCCGGCTTCGCTGACCAACGTCTCTGCTCCCGTTATTACACAGCAACCTACGAACGGGACTGCCGTCGTAAATGCGAACGGCTCGATTACCTATCGCTCAAATGCCGGATTTACGGGCAATGACAGCTATATCTACCGCATCTGTTACGATACAGACCCAACTTTATGCGATACCGCCCTGGTGCGGATTACGGTGGTGCCGCCCCCGGCTCCGGTTGCTAGGCAGGATGTAGTTACGGGCGTATTGGGGCAGCCCACAACCATCAATATTTTTGCCAATGACCTGGGCGGGAATGGGCAGCCCGCTTCGTTAACCAACGTCACCACCCCGCTTATTGTCCGTCTGCCCAGCAGTGGCACGGCCGTTATCAATCCCGACGGCAGTATTACCTATACCCCGGCTTTCGGCTTTGCCGGTACGGATACGCTGGCGTATCAGATTTGCTCGACAATTACCACCACCATCTGCTCGACCGCCCTGGTTGTAGTGACGATACCATCCGCTCCGCCGACGGCCAACCGGGACAATGCCACCACGGCCTTTCAGCAGCCGGTGACCATTGTTATACTCTCTAATGATACTGACCGGGCCGGGCGACCTGCTGCATTAACCAACGTTACCGCCCCCATTATTGTCGGCCTGCCGAGGAATGGTACTGCCGTTATTAACAGCACCGGTACGCTCACATATACCCCTAACGCCGGTTTTGCCGGTAGCGATACCTTATTTTACCGTATCTGCGACCGAGTGAACCCGCTGCTATGTGATTCGGCACTGGTTGTTATCAATGTAGGCAGTGCTGCCCCAACGGCCAACCGCGATAATTATACGACTGCCCTGAACACAGCCGTGCAGATCCCTGTTTTACTGAATGACGTAAACCGGGCAGGGCAACCGGCCAATACCACCAATGTTACTGCGCCGGTTGTCAGCACACAACCAACGAACGGTAGCGTGATAGTGAACGCTAACGGCGTAATTACCTACACGCCGAATGCCGGGTTTGCGGGCACCGACCAGTTCATCTACCGTATCTGCGATGTGGTCAACACCAACCTCTGCGATACGGCCCTGGTCGTTGTCAACGTAACCAGTGCCGCTCCGGTTGCAAACCCGGATGTGGCTACAGTGACCTTCAACCAGCCTGCTACTGTAAACGTGCTGGCCAATGACCAGGATCGGAACGGCACCATACCCGCTACGTTAACCAATGTTACGACTCCCACTATTCTGGCGCAGCCGGCCAATGGTAGCGCTGTGGTGAATGCGAATGGTAGCATTACGTTTACACCTACACCTGGCTTCGCGGGCACGACTACGCTGATATATCAAATCTGTGACCGGGTGAACACGGCCTTGTGTGACACGGCCCTGGTGCGCTTCAACGTAGGCAGTGCGCCCCCGGTAGCCAATCCGGACAGTTACACGCTGGGCTTCAACCAGACGCTGGCTTTGGCGGTGCTGGTCAATGACCTCAGCCGCACGGGTGCGCCGGCCAGTGTGAGCGGAGTGGCCAATGTGACCCTGCCCACGATTGTTACTCAGCCAACAGGAGGTACGCTGTTGGTGAATGCCGATGGTACCATCACCTATAATCCCAATGATACCTTCACGGGCAATGATAGTTTTGTCTATCAGATCTGTGATGTGGTCAACACGAGTCTCTGTGACACGGCGCTGGTGCGCATCAATGTAGGGAATGCACCCGCACCGCAGCCCATCAATGATGTGGTGACAGGTAGCTTTGGTCAGCCCGTAACGGTGAGTCTGCTGAACAATGATCTGGCGGGTAATGGTCAGCCTGCTAATCTGACCAACGTAACGGCACCCACTATTGTGGCTCAACCCAACAATGGCACAGCCGTTATCAATCCAGACGGTACGGTTACCTACACGCCAGCCTTTGGCTTTGCCGGCAACGATACGCTGACGTATCAGATTTGCTCGACCATCAGTCCGAGTGTCTGTGCCACGGCACAGGTGATATTCAGGGTGCCCTCTGCGCCACCAACGGCAAACCGGGATAATGTAACAACCCTGTTCCAGCAGCCGGTGACCGTCCCGATACTGCTCAACGACACCGACCGGGCAGGCAGACCGGCTAGCCTGACCAACGTGACGGCCCCCATCATTGTAGGTCCACCCAGCAACGGTACAGCAGTGGTAAACAGTACCGGAACCATCACCTACACGCCCAATGCCGGTTTTGCCGGAAACGATACCTTATTTTATCGTATCTGCGATCCGGTGAACACATTATTGTGCGATTCGGCTCTCGTCGTATTTAATGTCGGGACAGTAGCGCCGGTAGCCAATCGGGATAATTACACCACGGCGCTGAATACGGCTATTCAGATACCGGTGCTGCTCAACGACCAGGCACGGGGGAATCAGCCGGCCAGTTTAACCAATGTAACCCTTCCGGTGCTGGTGGCGCAACCCGGCGGAGGTACGGTAGTAGTCAATGCCGATGGTACGATTACCTACACCCCTAACTTTGGGTTTGCCGGGGCCGACCAGTTCATCTACCGCATCTGTGATAGAGTCAACACCAGTTTATGTGACACCGCCCTGGTGGTGGTGAACGTGGGTAGTGCGGCTCCGAGGGCGAATCCGGATTTAGTTACTACAGCGTTTAATACATCTCTTGCAATTAATGTGCTGGCTAATGATTCCGATCGGAACGGCACCATTCCGGCTACACTTACAACCGTTACCACTCCAACCATTCTGGCGCAACCGACTAATGGTACCGCCGTGGTGAATGCCAACGGCACCATCAGTTTTACGCCTGCTACCGGTTTTGCCGGCTTAGATACCCTGGTGTATCAGATTTGTGACCGGGTGAACACCAGCCTGTGCGATACCGCCAGGGTTGTAATTCGGGTGGGAAGCCGGCCGGCAGTAGCGAACCCTGACAGCTACACCTTAGGCTTTAACCAGACATTGACCCTGGCGGTGCTGGCTAATGACCAGGACCGCAATGGCGCACCCGCCGACCTGACCAATGTGACCCTGCCCACGATTGTGACGCAGCCTACAGGAGGTACTCTGGTGGTCAATGCTGACGGCACGATCACCTATGATCCCAATGATACCTTTACGGGTAACGATGCCTTTATTTACCGCATCTGTGACCGGGTGGACCCCACCCAGTGCGATACGGCAATCGTACGCATTACCGTAGGGAATGCACCCGCACCGCAGCCTATCAATGATGTGGTGACGGGCAGCTTTGGTCAGCCCGTAACGGTGAGCCTGCTGGCTAACGACTTGGCGGGGAATGGGCAACCTGCTAATCTGACCAATGTGACGGCTCCGGTGGCGGTCTCAGGACCTAGCAACGGCACAGCCGTTATCAATCCAGACGGTACGGTTACCTATACGCCAGCCTTTGGCTTTGCCGGCAATGATACGCTGACGTATCAGATTTGTTCGACCATCAGCCCGAATGTGTGTGCCACCGCGCAGGTGGTATTCAGGGTACCTTCGGCACCGCCTACGGCTAATTTAGATGTGGTTTCAACCGCTTTCCAGCAGGCGGTGACCGTGCCGGTGCTGGTCAACGATACTGACCGGGCAAACCGACCGGCTAACCTGACTACCGTCACCCTGCCCATCATTGTGGGTCCGCCCGGCAATGGTACGGCAATAGTAAACTCAACGGGTTCGATTACCTACACACCCAATGCGGGTTTTGCCGGTAGTGACACGTTGTTCTACCGCATCTGTGACCGGGTGAATCCGCTGCTGTGTGATTCGGCGCTGGTGGTGATTAACGTAGGCAGTCAGGCACCGGTAGCCAATCGGGACAACTACACCACGGCCCTGAATACGGCCGTGCAGATACCGGTGCTGTTGAATGATACCGACCGGGGAGGCCCCGCCAGCCTGACCAATGTCACCGCTCCGGTGCTGGTGAGCCAGCCCACCAACGGTAGTACGGTGGTGAACGCTAATGGCACCATCACCTATACGCCCAACTTCGGCTTTGCCGGGGCCGACCAGTTCATCTACCGCATCTGTGATAGAGTCAACACCAGTTTATGCGACACCGCCCTGGTAGTGGTGAATGTAGGCAGTGCAGCACCGAGAGCCAACCCAGACCTGGTAACTGTAAACTTCAACCAGCCGGTGACGGTGAACGTGCTGGCCAATGATGCCGACCGCAACGGCACCGTACCGGCCACACTGGCTACGGTGACTACCCCGGTGATCCTGGCCCAGCCCGCCAACGGCACGGCCGTGGTCAATGCCAACGGCAGCATCAGCTTCACGCCGGCTGTGGGCTTTGCGGGCAGCACCACGCTGGTGTATCAAATCTGTGACCGGGTGAACACGGCCTTGTGCGACACGGCCCTGGTGACCTTCAGTGTGGGCAGTGCCCCGCCGGTGGCCAATCCCGACAGCTACACGCTGGGCTTCAACCAGACGCTGGCTTTGGCGGTGCTGGCCAATGACCTCAGCCGCACGGGTGCACCGGCCAGCCTGACCGGAGTGGCCAATGTGACCCTGCCCACGATTGTGACCCAGCCAACGGGTGGTACGGTGGTAGTGAATGCCAATGGCACCATCACCTATGATCCCAATGACACCTTCACGGGTAGCGATGCCTTCATCTACCGCATCTGTGATGTGGTTAACACCAGCCTGTGCGATACAGCTATCGTGCGCATCAATGTCGGCAACGCCCCGGCCCCAACGGCAAACACGGATGTGGTGGTGGGCAGCTTTGGCCAGACGGTGACGGTGAGTCTGCTGGGCAATGACCTGGCCGGCAACGGGCAGCCCGCCAGCCTCACCAACGTCACCTTACCGGTGCTGGTGAGTGGTCCGGCCAACGGCACGGCCACCATCAACCCTGATGGGACGCTGACGTTTACGCCGGCTGTGGGCTTTGCGGGTCCGGACACGCTGGTCTACCGCATCTGCTCGGTGATCAGTCCCAGTGTGTGTGACACGGCCCGCATCATCATCAACGTACCCTCGGCCCCGCCTACGGCGAATCTGGACATTGCCACCACAGCTTTCCAGCAGGCGGTGACCATACCGATACTGCTCAACGACACCGACCGGGCAAACCGACCGGCTAGTCTGACCACAGTTACGCTGCCCATCATTGTGGGTCCGCCCGGCAACGGTACAGCACGGGTGAACAGCACGGGCAGCATCACCTACACGCCCAATGCCGGTTTTGCCGGTAGTGACACGTTGTTCTACCGCATCTGCGACCGGGTGAATCCGCTGCTGTGCGATTCGGCGCTGGTGGTGGTGAATGTAGGCAGTCAGGCACCAGTGGCCAATCGGGACAACTACACCACGGCGCTGAATACGGCTATTCAGATACCGGTGCTGTTGAACGACACCGACCGGGGAGGCCCCGCCAGTCTGACCAATGTAACCGCTCCGGTGTTAATGAGCCAGCCCACCAACGGCAGTGTGGTGGTCAATGCCAATGGTACCATCACCTATACGCCCAACTTCGGCTTTGCCGGGGCCGACCAGTTCATCTACCGCATCTGTGATAGAGTCAACACCAGTTTATGCGACACCGCCCTGGTAGTGGTGAATGTAGGCAGTGCAGCACCGAGAGCCAACCCAGACCTGGTAACTGTAAACTTCAACCAGCCGGTGACGGTGAACGTGCTGGCCAATGATGCCGACCGCAACGGCACCGTACCGGCCACACTGGCTACGGTGACTACCCCGGTGATCCTGGCCCAGCCCGCCAACGGCACGGCCGTGGTCAATGCCAACGGCAGCATCAGCTTCACGCCGGCTGTGGGCTTTGCGGGCAGCACCACGCTGGTGTATCAAATCTGTGACCGGGTGAACACGGCCTTGTGCGACACGGCCCGGGTGACCTTCAACGTGGGCAGTGCCCCGCCGGTGGCCAATCCCGACAGTTACACGCTGGGCTTCAACCAGACGCTGGCGTTGGCGGTGCTGGCCAATGACCTCAGTCGCACGGGTGCGCCGGCCAGCCTGACCGGAGTGGCCAATGTGACCCTGCCCACGATCACCGCTCAACCTGCTAATGGCACCGTGGTGGTGAATGCCAATGGCACCATCACCTATGATCCCAATGACACCTTCACGGGTAGCGATGCCTTCATCTACCGCATCTGTGATGTGGTCAACACCAGCCTGTGCGATACAGCTATCGTGCGCATCAATGTCGGCAACGCCCCGGCCCCAACGGCAAACACGGATGTGGTAGTGGGCAGCTTTGGCCAGACGGTGACAGTGAGTCTGCTGGGCAATGACCTGGCCGGCAACGGGCAGCCCGCCAGCCTCACCAACGTCACCTTACCGGTAGTGGTGAGTGGTCCGGCTAACGGCACGGCCACCATCAACCCTGATGGGACGCTGACCTTTACGCCGGCTTTGGGCTTTGCGGGTCCGGACACGCTGGTCTACCGCATCTGCTCGGTGATCAGCCCCAGTGTGTGTGACACGGCCCGCATCATCATCAACGTACCCTCGGCCCCGCCTACGGCGAATCTGGACGTTGCCACCACAGCTTTCCAGCAGGCGGTGACCATACCGATACTGCTCAACGACACCGACCGGGCAAACCGACCGGCTAGTCTGAGCACGGTAACTTTGCCCATCATTGTAGGTCCACCCGGCAACGGTACAGCACGGGTGAACAGCACGGGTAGCATCACCTACACGCCCAATGCGGGTTTTGCCGGTAGTGACACCCTGTTCTACCGCATCTGTGACCGGGTGAACACCTTGTTGTGCGATTCGGCGCTGGTGGTGGTGAATGTAGGCAGTCAGGCACCAGTGGCCAATCGGGACAACTACACCACGGCGCTGAATACGGCCGTACAGATACCGGTGCTGCTGAACGACACCGACCGGGGAGGCCCCGCCAGTCTGACCAATGTTACCGCTCCGGTAATTGTTACGCAACCCACAGATGGAGCCGTAACCGTGAATGCCAATGGTACCATCACCTATACACCATTCAATGCTTTTGCCGGCGCCGACCAGTTCATCTACCGCATCTGCGACCGGGTGAACCAGGCATTATGCGACACCGCCCTGGTAGTGGTGAATGTAGGCAGTGCAGCACCGAGAGCCAATCCAGACCTGGTAACTGTAAATTTCAACCAGCCCACTACGGTGAATGTGCTGGCCAATGATGCCGACCGCACCGGTAGCATACCCGCCAGTCTGACCAGCGTCACTGCTCCGGTGATTCTGGTGCAGCCCACCAGCGGCACAGCCGCGGTGAACGCCAACGGCAGTATCACCTTCACGCCGGCCACCGGTTTTGCGGGCAGCACCACGCTGGTGTATCAAATCTGTGACCGGGTGAACACGGCCTTGTGCGACACGGCCCGGGTGACCTTCAACGTGGGCAGTGCCCCGCCGGTGGCCAATCCCGACAGCTACACGCTGGGCTTTAACCAGACGCTGGCTTTGGCGGTGCTGGCCAATGACCTCAGCCGCACGGGTGCGCCGGCCAGCCTGACCGGAGTGGCCAATGTGACCCTGCCCACGATCACCGCTCAACCCGCTAATGGCACCGTGGTAGTGAATGCCAATGGCACCATCACCTATGATCCCAATGACACCTTCACGGGTAGCGATGCCTTCATCTACCGCATCTGTGATGTGGTCAACACCAGCCTGTGCGATACAGCTATCGTGCGCATCAATGTCGGCAACGCCCCGGCCCCAACGGCAAACACGGATGTGGTAGTGGGCAGCTTTGGCCAGACGGTGACAGTGAGTCTGCTGGGCAATGACCTGGCCGGCAACGGGCAGCCCGCCAGCCTCACCAACGTCACCTTACCGGTAGTGGTGAGTGGTCCGGCCAACGGCACGGCCACCATCAACCCTGATGGGACGCTGACCTTTACGCCGGCTTTGGGCTTTGCGGGTCCGGACACGCTGGTCTACCGCATCTGCTCGGTGATCAGTCCCAGTGTGTGTGACACGGCCCGCATCATCATCAACGTACCCTCGGCTCCGCCTACGGCGAATCTGGACGTTGCCACCACAGCTTTCCAGCAACCGGTAACCATACCGATACTGCTCAACGACACCGACCGGGCAAACCGACCGGCTAGTCTGAGCACGGTAACTTTGCCCATCATTGTAGGTCCACCCGGCAACGGTACAGCACGGGTGAACAGCACGGGTAGCATCACCTACACGCCCAATGCCGGTTTTGCCGGTAGTGACACGTTGTTCTACCGCATCTGTGACCGGGTGAACACCTTGTTGTGCGATTCGGCGCTGGTGGTGGTGAATGTAGGCAGTCAGGCACCGGTAGCGAACCGGGATAACTACACCACGGCGCTGAATATGGCCGTACAGATACCGGTGCTGCTGAACGACACCGACCGGGGAGGCCCCGCCAGCCTGACCAATGTAACGGCACCGGTGCTGGTGAGCCAGCCCACCAACGGCAGTGTGGTGGTGAATGCCGATGGTACCATCACCTATACGCCCAACTTCGGCTTTGCCGGAGCCGACCAGTTCATCTACCGCATCTGCGATCGGGTGAACCAGGCATTATGCGACACCGCCCTGGTAGTTATTACTACCGGTAGCGCAGCGCCAAGAGCCAATCCGGATTTGGTCACGACGACGTTTAATAATCCGTTGACGATAAATGTGCTGAACAATGATTCTGACCGCAACGGCACCGTACCGGCTACCCTGGCTACGGTAACGGTTCCGATAATTCTCAGCCAGCCAGCCAGTGGTACGGCCGTGGTCAATGCTAACGGCACCATCACCTTTACGCCGGTAACTGGTTTCGCCGGTAATGATACCTTAATCTACCAGATCTGTGATCGGGTGAACACCAGCCTGTGCGACACGGCACGGGTAGTGATTCGGGTACAGTCGGGACCGCCGGTGGCCAATCCCGACAGCTACACGCTGGGCTTCAACCAGACGCTGGCGCTGAATGTACTGGCTAATGACCTCAGCCGTACAGGGGCTCCGGCTTCGCTGACCAATGTGACTCTGCCGGTGGTACTAAGTGGCCCTAATAATGGAGTGGTAACCATTAATCCGAATGGCAGCATCACCTATAATCCAAATGATACCTTCACGGGTAACGACCAGTTTGTGTATCAAATCTGTGATGTGGTTGACCCGACCCGCTGCGACACGGCCCTGGTACGTATTAATGTAGGTAATGCACCGGCACCAACCGCGACACAGGATGTAGTTGCCGGTTCATTCGGCCAATCTATTACGATAAACCTGTTGGGTAATGACTTGGCTGGTAACGGGCAACCCGCTAACCTGACCAACGTAACGGCTCCGGTGCTAATCTCCGGACCGGCAAATGGCACGGCTACGATAAATCCGGATGGGACGCTGACGTTTACCCCGGCCCCAGGTTTTGCCGGATCGGATACGTTAGTCTATCAGATATGTTCGACGATAAGTCCGAATGTGTGTTCTACGGCCCGAATTATCATCAACGTGCAGTCGGCACCGCCTACGGCGAATCTGGACATTGCCACCACAGCTTTCCAGCAGTCGGTAACCATACCGATTTTGCTGAATGACACCGACCGGGCAAACCGACCGGCTAGTCTGACCACAGTTACGCTGCCCATTATTGTTGGACCGCCCAGCAACGGTACGGCACGGGTGAACAGCACGGGTAGCATCACCTACACGCCCAATGCCGGTTTTGCCGGTAGTGACACGTTGTTCTACCGCATCTGTGACCGGGTGAACACCTTGTTGTGTGACTCAGCGCTGGTGGTGGTGAATGTAGGCAGTCAGGCACCGGTAGCGAACCGGGACAACTACACCACGGCGCTGAATACGGCTATTCAGATACCGGTGCTGTTGAACGACACCGACCGGGGAGGCCCCGCCAGTCTGACCAATGTCACCGCTCCGGTGTTGGTGAGCCAGCCCTCCAATGGCAGTGTGGTGGTGAATGTTGATGGTACCATCACTTATACGCCCAACTTCAGCTTTGCCGGCGCCGACCAGTTCATCTACCGCATCTGTGACCGGGTGAATCAGGCCCTGTGTGATACCGCGCTGGTGGTCGTTACTACCGGTAGTGCGGCTCCAAGAGCTAATCCGGATGTAGTAGCGGTTACCTTCAATCAGCCTACAACCGTCAACGTGCTGGCTAACGATGCCGACCGCACGGGCAGCATACCGGCCAGTCTGAGCAGCGTAACGGCTCCGGTAATTCTGGCCCAGCCTGCCAACGGCACCGCCGTGGTCAACCCGGATGGCAGTATCACCTTCACACCAGCCCCAGGCTTTGCCGGTAGCACATTGCTGGTCTACCAGATTTGTGACCGGGTCAATACCAGCTTGTGTGACACGGCCAGGCTGACCTTCAACGTAGGCAGCGCCCCGCCGGTGGCCAATCCCGACAGCTACATGCTGGGCTTCAACCAGACGCTGGCGCTGAACGTGCTGGCCAATGACCTCAGCCGCACGGGGGCGCCGGCGAGTCTAACCAGTGTGACTGTACCCACCATTGTCACCCAACCAACGGGCGGTACGGTGGTAGTGAATGCCAATGGTACCATCACCTATGATCCCAATGATACCTTCACAGGTAATGATAGCTTCATCTACCGCATCTGTGATGTGGTGAATACGAGTCTATGTGATACGGCTATTGTCCGGATCAACGTGAGCAACGCACCAGCCCCACGGGCTACGCAGGATGTTGTGACGGGTGTCTTCGGGGAGCCGCTGACGGTGAATGCCCTGAGTAATGACCTGGCAGGCAATGGTCAGCCCGCCAGCCTTACCAATGTGACACCGCCGGTAGTTGTCTCCGGTCCGGCTAACGGCACGGCGGTGGTGAATCCCGACGGCACCGTCACCTACAGACCGGCGCTGGGCTTTGCGGGTAGCGATACGTTAGTGTACCGGATCTGCTCTGTTATCAGTCCGAATGTTTGTGACACAACCCGGATTATATTCAACATACCATCGGCACCGCCGGTGGCAAACCGGGATGTGGTTACGACAAACTTCCAGCAGGCTGTCACTATACCGGTACTGCTGAATGATACCGATAAAGCAGGCCGGCCCGCGAATCTGACAAATGTGACCGCGCCAATTATTGTAGGTCCGCCTAGTAATGGTACTGCCATCGTCAATAGCACCGGCTCCATTACCTACACACCCAATGCAGGCTTCGCCGGCAGTGATACCCTGTTCTACCGCATCTGTGATCGGGTCAATCCACTCCTGTGTGATTCGGCGCTGGTAATCGTAAATGTAGGCAGTACGGCTCCGGTAGCGAACCGTGACAATTACACCACGGCATTCAACCAGCCGGTTACCGTACCAATCCTGCTGAATGATACTGGCAGAGGAGGGGCACCGGCTTCGCTGACCGGTCCGCCGGCCGCGAATGTGACCACGCCGGTGATTGTAGACCAGTTTAATAATGGTACGGGTGTTATCAACGCCAATGGTACGCTGACCTACACACCAAATACAGGCTTTGCCGGCAGCGACACCTTAATCTATCGGATCTGCGACCGGGTTAATCAGGCGTTGTGTGATACGGCGCTGGTGGTCATCGGGGTAGGTAGTGGTGCGCCAAGGGCGAATCCGGACATCATTACTACGGCCTTCAACACAACGATTACCTTTGGTATTCTGGCCAACGATCAGAGCCGTACGGGCGCTCCGGCCAACCTGACCGGACCGCCGGCCGCCAACGTAACGGCACCGACCATTCTGGCCCAGCCCACCAACGGCACAGCAACCATTAATGCCAATGGCACGCTGAGCTACCGACCGGCCACCGGCTTTGCCGGGCTCGATACGCTGGTATACCAGATTTGTGATGTGGTGAACCGGAGTCTATGCGATACGGCACGCGTGATTATCAGCGTTCAGTCGGCACCACCGGTGGCCAATCCCGACAGCTATACGCTGGGCTTCAACCAGACGCTGGCCCTGAATGTACTGGCTAATGACCTGAGTCGTACGGGTGCTCCGGCTTCGTTGACCGGACCGCCGGCCGCGAATATAACCTTACCGGTAGTTACGTTCCCGCCGACGAATGGTACGGTGGTGGTGAATGCCAATGGGACCATTACCTATGATCCTAATGATACCTTCACCGGTAACGATGCCTTCATCTACCGCATTTGTGATGCAGTTGACCCAAGTAAGTGTGACACCGCTATTGTACGAATCAATGTCAGCAACGCCCCTGCCCCAAGGGCTACGCAGGATGTGGTAGCAGGGGCATTAGGTCAACCAGTGACTGTCAGTGTTCTGTTGAATGATTTGGCAGGTAACGGCCAGCCGGCTAATCTGACCGGACCGCCGGCCGCCAACGTAACACCGCCGGTGGTAGTGTCTGGCCCAGCCAACGGTACGGCAATAGCGAATCCGGACGGGACCATCACGTATACCCCGGCAGTAGGTTTTGCCGGTAGTGATACACTGGTGTACCGCATCTGCTCGACCATTAGTCCGAGTGTATGTGATACGGCCAGGATCATTATCAACGTACCGTCGGCACCACCGGTAGCCAACCGGGATAATGCCACGACTACGTTCCAGCAGGAGGTAACCATACCGGTGCTGCTCAACGACACCGACCGCGCTAACCGACCGGCCAGTCTGACTACGGTGACACTGCCGCTCATCACCCAGCAACCAATTAATGGTACGGCACGGGTTAATTCTACGGGCAGCATCACCTACACACCGAATCCCGGCTTTGCCGGCACCGACCAACTCATCTACCGGATTTGCGACCAGGTGAATCAGACCCTGTGCGATACGGCTCTGGTTGTTATCAATGTGGGAAGTGCAGCTCCGGTGGCGAACCGCGACAACTATACCACCACGCTGAACACACCGGTCACGGTGCCCATCCTGCTAAATGACTTAGGTCGTGGCGGGTTCCCGGCCAGTCTGACCGGATCGCCGGCCGCCACCGTAACAACTCCGGTGATTGTCGATCAGTTCAATAACGGTACGGGTGTTATCAATGCCAATGGTACGCTGACCTACACGCCGAATACAGGCTTTGCCGGTGCAGATACCCTGATCTACCGCATCTGCGACCAGATCAACACTGCTTTGTGCGATACGGCACTGGTAGTCATTAATGTGGGCAGTGCTGCTCCGAGAGCCAATCCGGACTTTGCTTCGACCGGCTTCCAGACTCCGGTTACCATTCCGGTGCTGCTGAATGACCAGGACCGGAATAACCAGCCGGCCAGCACGACCAACGTCACCGGGCCGGTAGTGATCCGGCAGCCGCTGAACGGTACGGCAATAGTGACGGCTAATGGCTCAATCATCTATACTCCGCGTACTGGCTTCGGTGGTAACGACACACTGGTCTACCAGATCTGCGATCGGGTGAATACCTCGCTGTGCGACACGGCACGTGTAGTGATCAGTGTAGCTCAGGGTCAGGTAACGCTGCTGGCAAAAGCTTACCTGCAAGGGTCTCTCTTTGGGGTATTCCTGCCGGATACACTGATGCGCGACGATCTGCGCGTTAAAGGGCTTCTGCCGACTACAAGCCCGTATACGCCAGCCAACGGCTTTACCGCGCTGACCGTTACGGGTACAGTGAATCCGTCGGTGTTCAGCGTAACCGGTCCGAATGCGATTGTCGACTGGGTGTTTGTTGAACTGCGCAGTCCGTCCGATCCGACGCAGGTTGTCGATAGCCGCTCGGCACTAATCCAGCGCGATGGCGACATTGTAGACCTGGATGGCGTATCGTCGGTACGGTTTAACAGCGCAACGGCAGCTAATTATTACGTGGTGGTGAAGCACCGTAACCACCTGGGAGCGATGACGCAGACGGCTATCCCGCTGACCACTACGGGTACGGTAGTTGACTTCCGCAGAGCATCGATGCCGACCTTTACGTTCAGTAACACGGCGCTGGATCAGGCGCAGGTGGTAGTTGAACAGGGCCGTGCGCTGTGGGCTGGAAATTCACTACGAGAGAACCTGCCGTCAATACCGCACGAGTTTGTCACCTACCAGGGCACAGAAAACGACATAAATGTTATATATCAGCAAGTTATTAATGCGCCAGGCAACGTATTTAACACACCTTTCTATAAATTGCGTGGGTACTTCACTGGTGACATTAATATGAATGGAGAGGTGATATTCCAGGGTACGGGTAATGATGTTGAGTTCATTTACCAGAATGTTATCAAAAACCATCCTGGTAATACGCTGGTGCAGCCGTTCTTTAGAATACGTGAACAAATACCTTGATAGAGCAAGGGTAGGGCCGGTTGGTCCCACCTCCTGCTCTACCTAATTCTTAAAACAGGATAACAATGAAGCACATGTTACGTTTAGCACTTTGGCTGGGATTATTGTTGACCAGCTGGATTGGGTATAGCCAGCAGTTGTCGCCTAACACGGTCAACTATCGGGTGACCTATGATGCGACTAGTAACCGGTACACTGCGTTTGTCATTCCCAATTACAACGTACCCAATGCCAATAACACAGGCACAACAGAACGGGGAGGTACAGCCCAGTATACCCTGAAAGTGCCCGCCCAGTTTGTGGTCCAGGACATCCAGGATATACGGGGTACCTGGGAGAAGAACCCATTGAAATTAGGACCGGGTCAGCCAAACCAGGATTTCAGTGGTACCGGACTCGACCCGGCTTTTGCCTATTATGTTATTGGCAAGAGTCCATCCGAAACGGATTACGGCTCCTTTCAGTCTGGTACACCGGTAGCCCTGTTTTCATTTGCCGGAAATGGCTGTTTTGGACCCATCAGTCCTCTACCCCCCACTGATCCTTTTATAGCCGCTGCCGACCAGCGTTTTTCGCTGAACGTTGGCAATAGTTTCTACTCGCGCTCAGGGCAGCCGGCAGGGGGAAACGTTGTTCCTCTGGAGCAGTTTGTGAATATTACGGGACCGGCGGCTAACTGCTTGCCTGGTGTCGTGGCTACTCCCGATAACGCTACCACCACTGCGGGAACGCTGGTGGTGATTCCTATTTTGACAAATGACTTTTTTAATGGCGGTCCAGCCAGCACTACAAACGTAACAGCCAGTATTACGGGACCACCTGCCAGCGGCACGGCGGTGGTGAACCCCAATGGTACCGTAAACTTTACACCGGCACCGGGTTTCAGCGGCCCAGTTTCGTTCACCTACACCATCTGTTCGATTGCCACACCGGTGCAGTGTGCTTCCGCGGTAGTGAACGTAACGGTGGTGCCGGTGACACCACCCACCAGCACGGTCGCTAATCCGGACAATGCCACCACCACAGCGGGTACAGCAGTGAACATTCCCATTCTGGCCAACGATACCCGCAACGGAGGCCCGGCCAGCACCACCAATGTGACACCAACTATCACCGGAGCGCCTGCCAATGGCACGGCGGTGGTGAATGCCAATGGTACAGTAACGTTTACGCCGGCTCCCGGTTTCAGCGGCCCAGTTTCGTTCACCTATACCATCTGTTCGATTGCCACACCGGTGCAGTGTGCTTCCGCGGTAGTGAGCGTGACGGTGGTGCCGGTGACACCACCCACCAGCACGGTCGCTAATCCGGACAATGCCACCACCACAGCGGGTACAGCAGTGAACATTCCCATTCTGGCCAACGATACCCGCAACGGAGGCCCGGCCAGCAC
>NZ_BAABHB010000026.1:21337-28625 GCF_039541875.1 Nibrella viscosa
CCACCAATGTGACACCAACTATCACCGGAGCGCCTGCCAATGGCACGGCGGTGGTGAATGCCAATGGGACAGTAACGTTTACGCCGGCACCGGGTTTCAGTGGGCCCGTGTCCTTCACTTACACCATCTGTTCGATTGCCACACCGGTGCAGTGTGCTTCCGCGGTAGTGAGCGTGACAGTGGTGCCGGTGACACCACAGTCGGCAGATGTACGGGTAACTAAGGTCGTCAGCAACGCACAGTCAACAGTAGGCGGAGTAGTTAGCTTTACCGTAACTGTCCAGAACCTGGGTCCTGGAGCAGCCGCTAACGTCACCGTCACCGATACGCTGGCCCGTTCTTCAACCGTTCAGATGCAGGGACCGGCAGTTGTGTCAAGAGGCACCTTCAATAGCACAACGGGTTTATGGATGGTTGGTAACCTAAATGCCGGTGAGACTGCTACAATGGTGATGAGTGTGCAACTGCGGGCTGAGGGGGTAATTACCAATTATGCCTCTGTCAGTAGTACGACAGCCGATCCGAACTCTGGTAACAACCTGGCCTCAGCCTGTGTATCGGTGCCGGTACAACTCTGTACGGGTGAAACCCTGGTGGTGAGTATACCGGCAGGTTTCCAGAATGTGCAGTGGTTCCGCAACGGGCAACCGGTGACCGGTGGGGTGACGGCTACCTCGATCACGATCACCCAGGGAGGCAACTACACTGTTACAGCGGCAAACGGAGCGTGTCCGCTGGGAGGAGGCTGTTGCCCGATAATTGTGCAGGCCATAGATTGCTGTCCGGCCGCTGTTTGTGTGCCGTTTGTTATAAGTAAAACACGTTCAACGGCAGTTCGTTAAGGAGAGGTAAACAACTAAACGAAAAAGAAGCGTCTTAATAGATAAAGTGTATGAGAAAGAGTCTGCTGATCGTATGGATAGGCCTGTTGGGGCTGGCTAGTCTGGCTCAGGCGCAGTATAAATCGCAGCACACGGTGCGCTATATGGTGACGTATGAGGCTAAAACCCAGCTATTCACGGCCTGGGTGGTGCCCGACTATAGTACGCCTAACCATTTTAATCCAGAGACGGAAGAGCGGGGAGCTACGGCACAGTTCACGCTGAAAGTCCCTAAAGACTTTGTGCTGAACAACCTAAAGGATGTACGGGGAACCTGGGATAAACAGGCCCGCAAGTTTGGTCAGGAGCCAGAGCTACAGCGAGCCGGAGCCGATGCTGCGTATGCGTATTACGTCATCGGCAAGGCTCCCCTGGAAACTAATTATGGGGAGTTTAAGCAGGGTGAGCCGGTGGCCATCTTCACCTTTAAAGGGCAGGGTGGCGATCCTGCGAAAGTACAGGCCCTGGAATGGAATGATCCGTTTGTCAAACTGGCCGATCAGTCGTTTTCGTTGAACGTAGCCAGCAGTTTCTACTCGCGCTCGGGGCAGGCAGCTAAAATGGAAGCCCGGCCGCTGGAGCAATTTGTGCAGCCGACCAACCTGCTGGATGTACTGAAGGAGTTGCAGCAGCGACTGGCGCTGGGGTCTTTCTCCAGCGAGTCGCAGGAGTTGGAAGTTGTTGCCTATCCAAATCCGACGGTCGATGTGATAAAGGTAAAATTCTTTTCACAAGTGCCAGATGAACCGGTAAAATTGGAGGTAGTAGATCTGAAGGGGATGGTGAAGCGAGCGAAGGAGTTAAAGACCAAAGTAGGTGTGAATACGGTAGAGTTTGATCTATCGGAGTTGCCGGGTAGTCCATACTTTATTAAGAAGAGCGAGGCTAATCAGGTGATAACAAAAAAGGTAATAAAAATATGAATCCTGTTGGCCTGGCCGGTGTACTCTGATTAAAAAATTCTACGTATTGACGTTACCAAAGGGCATTCAGCTAGCTGAATGCCCTTTTTTATGTTGGCACAATATTTGATAATAAAGATCGCCTTTTTTCTGGCATTGGCGAAGCAACTTTCCTATCGATCAGGCAAACATTAGCGCCACATATTAGAAAAATGGTTGCAAAGACTGTCTGCCCGAAAAAAATATTTTTTAGTCGGTTGTATCATATAATATTCTATAAGGTTCCATAAAATATAATTATTAAATTTAACCTAAAGAAATGTAACCACATCTGTGCATACAAAAATGATGGTAAAAAATTACTAGTAGCTCTGGTACATTTCTTGCCAATATGTGAAATCAGAGAAAAAGAAGAAAAGCCTGTGAAGAACCTTTACCTCTCCTCTTATCAATCGGCAAAAATTCTTGGCTGTCTTTTAAAGAGATTGCTGGGTGTGATCGCTTTCATAAGCGTATTTTCGTCGGTCGCTCAGGTAACAAGCCCGCAAATAGTTTCAGGTGTCGGCGTAGAAGCAGATATTTATGCCAACTTCCGTCAGTTTGGCACCTTCAATGCCGCTGGTACAGACGATTGGTTCTATCGTTCCAGCAATCCTGGTACCGGTCGTAATTTAATAGATACTACAGGAGCCGCCACACTGCGCTCGTTTTTCCAGAACTCAGCAAATAATCGAAATATCACGTTTACCAGACGGATGTCTGTACCTATTTATACCGTGGTAAACAACCGTCTTTGGTTAGATGCGCTTTATATCCGGGATAATTATTATCGGAATGCAAATAATAGTGACCCTACTGCCTTCATTGGCAGTAATAAGAATGGTGCTAATCCGAGCATATGGGTATTAGGTACAACGAACGTACCGGATAAAAACGACATTATGGACGTATACGTTCATGGTCGCAGAAACGGTACCAGCGTTAGTGATTCATTATGGATAATTGGCGGGGTAACTACCGTTGGAACTACCGGAGACAGCTATTTTGATTTTGAACTTTATCAGAGCCGAATTACCCAATCGGGTAGTCAGTTTATTAATGTAGGACCCGACGAAGGTCACACCGCCTGGACATTTAATCCAAATGGCACCATCAGTTCACCGGGTGATCTGATAGTAGCGGCCAGTTTTAGTAATACTGGTTTGAATTCATTAGAAGTTCGTATATGGGTAAAGCGAACGGATGTTACGGGCCCTAACGCGGTTACTCCTCAGCGATTCAACTTTACCGGTGTTATCGATGGTGGATCATCAAATTCCACCTATGTCTATGCAACGATCTCACCTAAACCCGGCTCGGGTACAATATATACGGGTTTTGTAAATACCGCACCCACAACGGCGTCTCCCTGGGGGCAGATTACCTCGACAGAAAACTATACGTCAGATTATTCTACTAATCAATTATTAGAGTTCTCTTTAAACCTGACCGCCTTAGGTGTTGACCCCGGACAGATTGCAGGTCGTACTGCCTGTGATCCCGCCTTTCAGCGGTTTATGGCTAAAACTCGCTCATCTTCCTCGTTTACTTCGGAGCTAAAAGATTATGCCGGCCCAAACGATTTTCTGGGTTTTCCAGCTGCTACTCTGGATTTAGGATCGAATCGCGTACTTTGTGAGAGCGAGTATCCTGCTACAGTCACAGTTAATGTAACGAATACGTCAGAATACAGTAATCCAACACTTAGCTGGACGGCCTCTAATGGTGGATCGATTAGTGGAACCACCTCTGGAACGGCCATTACTGCCCTTACGCCCGGAACCTACACGGTTACGGCTATTTCTTATCCCGGATGTCCGAATATCGATCAGAAATCGATTAATCTTTCTATTAAACCCACACCCGTCATTAATTCATCAACGCCGGTCAGTCAGTCTGTCTGTAACAACCAGGCTACGGCACCGGTTAGTTTTACTTCGGGAGCTACTTTATCCGGCAGCCCTACCAGTTTTACGGGAACAATCACATACAATTACAGTAATCCAGACCCGACTATTGGCCTGCCGGCCAGTGCGACGGGTCTTACCAGCGTACCGTCTTTTAACGCTGTCAATAGTGGTACTGCTACCAAAACGGTTGTCATTACCGTTACGCCGGTACTGAATGGCTGTTTAGGTACCCCCGTCAGCCTGACTTATACTATATTTCCCACACCAACGGTAAATGCGGTGACCAGTGCTACATATTGTGCGGGAGCAACGGTACCGGCTATCAACTTTAGCAGCCCAACGGCGGGGACAGTTTTCAGTTACACCAGTACCACCAACATTGGTTTCGGTACCACCGGCTCAGGGAACATCAACTCCTTTACCGCAGTAAATACTACCACAGCCCCTATTACGGCTACCGTGACGGTGCGTGCTTCCATCAATGGTTGTGTCGGACCCGCTCAGCTATTTACCATACGTGTTAATCCCAGTCCAACCGTCAATGCCATCAGTAGCGTTACGTACTGTCACGGGGCTACAGCGTCGCCCATCGTTTTTGGCAGTAACATCGTCGGCTCGACGTTCAGCTACACCAGTACGGCAAACGTAGGATTTGCTACTACAGCCTCCAGTACAACGGGTATTGCCTCATTTGTAGCTTCAAATACCACTACGGCTCCAATATCGGCTACGGTAACCGTCGTAGCTACTGCTACCGGCTGTTCCGGACCCGCTCAGACATTTACTGTAACGGTTTATCCGAGGCCAACGGTTAACGCGGTCACTAGTGCAACCTATTGTGCAGGCGCGACCGTTCCCGCTATCAATTTTAGCAGCCCGGTTGCCGGAGCAACGTTCAGTTATACCAGTACCGCTGATATTGGATTCGGTACCACCGGCACGGGTAACATCAATTCTTTCACGGCGATAAACAATTCCACCGCACCGGTTACCGCTACTATAACGGTAGTCGCATCGAGCGGTGGCTGTGCCGGAGCAGCGCAGACGTTTACGATACGCGTTAATCCCAGTCCGGTTGTTGGGGCCATCAGCAGTGTAACGTACTGCAATGGTGCAACAGCGTCGGCAATTCCGTTCAACAGCTCTTTGTCCGGTACAACGTTCGTCTATACAAGTTCTGCTAATGTTGGCTTCCCAACCAGCGGCACAACAACAACCGGCATTTCGTCTTTTGTAGCTACCAATACAACCACCGCACCCATTACAGCAACAGTAAATGTAGTAGGTACCGCCAATGGCTGTTCAGGAAGTGCGCAGGTCTTTACTATAACGGTTTATCCGACGCCAACGGTAAACGCAGTGACCAGTGCAACCTATTGTGCGGGCGCGACCGTACCCGCTATCAATTTTAACAGCCCGGTTGCGGGAGCAACCTTCAGTTACACCAGCACGGCTGATATTGGATTTGGTACTGCCGGTACAGGGAACATCAGTTCCTTTACCGCAATAAATAATACCACCGCACCCATTACGGCTACCATTACAGTAGTAGCTTCGGCAAATGGCTGTGCCGGAACCCCACAGACGTTTACGATACGCGTTAATCCAAGCCCCGTTGTGAGTTCGGTCGGTAGTGTTACGTACTGCAACGGGGCCACAGCCTCTGCCATCAATTTCAGCAGTCCAACGGCCGGGACAGTTTTCAATTATACCAGCACCGTCAATGTAGGATTTGGTACCAGCGGTACCGGTAATATAGCCTCCTTTACGGCGGTCAATGCAGGTGTCTCGCCGGTTGTGGCCCTGCTCACCGTAACTGGTACTGCGAATGGCTGTACAGGTCCAGCCACAAGCTTCAGTGTTACTGTGAACCCGTCTCCGGTTGTTAATTCAGTAAACAATCTGACAGTCTGTAACGGAGCGTCTGTATCGGCAATTCCGTTTAGCAGCCCCACCGCCGGAACTACGTTTAGTTATACGGTAAGCAATAATATCGGCTTTACAACTACCGCCACCAGTGTTACAGGTATTGCCAGCTTTGTAGCGTCGAATACAACAGCGACGCCAATAAACGCAACCGTAACGGTAGTGGGTACCGCTAATGGATGCAGCGGTCCTGCGCAAACGTTCACGATTCAGGTTAATCCAAGTCCGGCGGTGAACACAACGGCTACCAGCGCTACGTATACAAATGGTGCTATTGTTCCGTCGATTACGTTTACAAGCGCTACCACCGGAGCAACGTTTACCTATACAAGTTCAGTTGATATTGGCTTCGGCACATCGGGTAGTGGAAATATACCTTCGTTTACGGCAACCAACGGAACGCTCACCCGCCTGACTGCAACTATTAGTGTTACTGCTACCGCAGCAGGATGTGCTGGTCCGGCCACTTCGCTCACAATTACTGTCCTCCCGAATCCGCCGGTAGCTAACCCCGATGCATCAACTACGGCTCAGGGTACGCCTGTATCTACGACGGTATTAGCAAATGATTTTGCGAATGGCAACGCCGGATTTCCCGCCAGCACCGCTAATGTTTCGGTGACTGTGACAAGTGGGCCATTACACGGGAGTGCAGTGCCCCAGGGCAATGGTACAATTCTTTATACGCCTGCTGCGGGCTATTCTGGCCCTGATAGTTACACCTATACCATTTGCTCAATAACAGAACCTAACCTGTGTGCAACTACTACAGTATCACTCCAGGTAATCGGAGCAATTAGCGCGGTGCCGGATGCTTCCACCACTGCCCAGGGTACCTCAGTAACAACGGTGGTGTTGTCCAATGACGTAGTAAACAGCCAGCCGGCCTCAGCCACCAATGTGACGGTAAGTGTGACTACTCAGCCGGCCCACGGCACGGCGGTGGTCAACCCCAGCACGGGAGCGGTGGTCTACACCCCGGCCGCGGGTTATAGCGGGCTAGACTCCTACACCTACACCATCTGCTCGACGGTGCAGCCCAGTCTGTGTGCCACCACCACGGTGTCGCTGACGGTGGTAGGGGCCATCTCAGCCCAGCCTGACAACAGCACCACGGCTCAGGGCACCCCGGTGACGACGGTAGTGCTGGCCAACGATAATGTGAACGGCTCGCCGGCCAGTGCCACTAACGTGACGGTAAGTGTGACTACTCAGCCGGCCCACGGCACGGCGGTGGTCAACCCCAGCACGGGCGAGGTGGTCTACACCCCGGCCGCGGGTTATAGCGGGCTAGACTCCTACACCTACACCATCTGTTCGACGGTGCAGCCCAGCCTGTGTGCCACCACCACGGTGTCGCTGACGGTGGTGGGTGCCATCTCAGCCCAGCCTGACAACAGCACCACGGCTCAGGGCACCCCGGTGACGACAGTGGTGCTGGCCAACGATAATGTGAACGGCTCGCCGGCCAGTGCCACTAACGTGACGGTGAGTGTGACTACTCAGCCGGCCCACGGCACGGCGGTGGTCAACCCCAGCACGGGCGAGGTGGTCTACACCCCGGCCGCGGGCTACTCTGGTCCGGACTCGTATACTTACACCATCTGCTCGACGGTGCAGCCCAGTCTGT
>NZ_BAABHB010000027.1:0-28116 GCF_039541875.1 Nibrella viscosa
GGTTTTGCCTGGCCGAAGCGTTAAGGTGTCCCTGCTGGGGTTGGTCGCTCACTTTTTGTGAGTGGCCCTAAGTTATACGACTCGTCCTGGAATCGTACAATGAATCAAATCTAAAGGCCGAAGCGATTGTATTCCGGTTTTTACTTTTCGCAAACCGACTTTAACGTCCGGAATTACATTCCGGGGTACGTATATGCACATCATACCCGCTATAGACATTATTGAAGGCAAGGCCGTGCGGCTGACGCAGGGCGATTATAGCCAGAAGAAAGAATACAATGCCCGACCGCTGGAAGTTGCCCAGCAGTTTGAAGATGCCGGCCTGACTCGCCTGCACCTGGTAGACCTTGATGGGGCGAAGGAAAAGCGCGTCGTCAACTGGAAGGTGCTGGAACTGATTGCCGGCAAAACCCGCCTGCACATCGACTTTGGGGGCGGGGTGCAATCGGACGATGACCTGCGCGTGGTGTTCGAGTGCGGAGCCAAACAGGTGACCGGCGGCAGCATTGCCGTGAAACAGCCGGATGTGTTTGAACGCTGGCTGAGCCGCTACGGGTCTCAGGCCATTATACTCGGTGCCGATGCGCACAATGAAAAAATTGCCGTCAGCGGCTGGCAGGAGGCAACGGAGGTGTGGGTGTATGACTTTGTGGAAACGTATGTGGAGAAAGGCGTAAACTATGTCATTAGCACCGATGTCGCCAAAGACGGCCTGTTGCAAGGCCCTTCCTTCGACCTGTACCGCAACCTGCAGGAGCGCTCTCCGCAACTAAACATCATCGCCAGCGGTGGCGTCAGCAACATGCAGGATATAGAGACGCTGGCGGATATGGGCCTGTTCGGCGTTATCGTCGGCAAAGCGATTTACGAAGGCAGGGTCACCTTGAAAGAGCTGACCCTGTTTAACAAATAAAAGAGTAGCGGTAAGTGCTACGTTCTATATTGCTGACATGCTAACCAAACGCATTATTCCCTGCCTTGATATTAAAGACGGCCGCACCGTTAAAGGCACTAATTTCATAAACCTGCGCGATGCCGGTGACCCGGTCGAATTAGGCGCTATTTATGCGGAACAGGGTGCCGACGAACTGGTATTCCTGGACATAACAGCCACCGTCGAGGACCGCAAAACGCTTATTGACCTGGTGCGGAAGGTAGCCCATACGGTCAATATTCCGTTTACGGTAGGTGGAGGCATTTCGTCAAAAGCAGATGTGTCGGCGCTGTTAAACGCGGGGGCCGATAAGATTTCGATCAACTCATCGGCGGTCCGGAATCCGGCGCTGGTCGATGAGCTGGCGCTGGAGTTTGGCAGCCAGTGTATCGTAGTAGCCATTGATACCCGCTACGTCGACGGCGAGCATATCGTACACACGCATGGCGGCCGAAAACCGACCGAACTCCGGACCATAGCTTGGGCTAGGGAGGTAGAAGACCGGGGTGCAGGCGAACTCCTGCTGACGTCGATGGATACTGACGGTACCAAAAATGGTTTTGCCGTGGAGCTAACAGCTCAGATTTCCAGTTCAGCCAATATCCCGGTAATTGCCTCGGGCGGAGCCGGCTCCGTGGAGCATTTTGTGGATGTGTTTACCAATGGTAAGGCTGATGCCGGACTGGCCGCCAGTATTTTTCATTTTAAAGAAATAGAGATTCCTGCGCTCAAACGATACCTCCAAAACAGGGGTATCGAAATGCGGATGACGGATTAATAACAGCTATGAACATAACGATTGACTTCGATAAATCACCCGATGGTCTGGTGCCGGCCGTTATTCAGGATGCGAAGACCGGCAAAGTGCTGATGCTGGGCTACATGAACCAGGAAGCTTACGAGAAATCTAAAGCAGAAGGCATCGTGACTTTCTTCAGCCGGAGCAAGCAACGGCTCTGGACCAAAGGCGAAACGTCCAATAATTTCCTGCACGTCCGCGACATTCTGGTTGATTGCGACGGGGATACCCTGCTTATTAAAGTCCACCCGGCCGGGCCAACCTGCCATACCGGAGCCGATACCTGTTTTGACGAAGTTAATCAGGGACAAGGCCAGTTTCTGAACTACCTCCAGAGCATTATTCACGACCGGAAGCAGAATCCTTCAGATAGCTCCTATACCGCTAAATTGTTTAGCCTGGGGGTGAATAAGATAGCCCAGAAGGTTGGGGAAGAAGCCGTAGAACTCGTCATTGAAGCTAAAGATAATAACGACGATCTATTTAAAGGCGAAGCTGCTGATTTACTTTTTCACTTTCTGGTGTTGCTGGAACAGAAGAATATGAGCCTTGACGAAGTGATTGCTGTCTTGCAGCAGCGACACGCAAAATAACTCTGCCAAACAAATACTGATTGTAGGCGTTTGAAATATGAAGCAGCTTTCGTTTCTTTCAGACACAAAAACCTCTAACCAGTATGAGCTTAATTCTTAGGCTGTTGGTCAGCGCCGTAGCGGTGCTGATTGCCGCGTATATCATTCCTGGCGTGTCGGTCGACAGCTTTATTACCGCACTCATTGTGGCCGTTGTGCTTGGTTTGCTGAATGCCATCGTCAAACCAATTCTGGTCATTCTGACGATTCCTATTACCATCTTAACGTTAGGGCTTTTCTATCTGGTCATCAACGTATTGATGGTGTATCTGGCGGCCGCGTTAGTCAGCGGATTTGCCGTAAGTGGTTTTATCGCAGCGCTTCTGTTCAGTATTCTGGTTGCCATTGTAACCTGGGCAATTGATTCTATTGTAGGCTAATCGTTTTATCGGGTGTGCATGTATAGTCAGGCTTGGGTGAGCCTGACTTTTTTCTAGGTTTTCTGATGAGTCGCCTGAGTTCCTGATGCCGTTCCGCTACCTCGACCATAGCTTCCTGAATGAAGAATGGAGCGGAGGATGCTATGCGGGTGTACCCGTAGCGGGCATGTGTGGACGAGCGTTGGGCAATCCCTGCAGGGACCGGTTGGCCGCTACACAGGGCCGGCACCGAAACGGCCGACATCCGGAATGGCTACATCGAAGGCGCTATCCGCTCCGGCGAACGGATAGCCGGGAAAATATTACGAACAGTCTAATACCTCGTTTTCTATAACCTTTTAGTGGTCGACCTGTTGATTCATATAATGCATATCACAGGTTAACCATGAAATACATCAGCTCAGTTATATTCATACTAATCGCCACACACGGCGGCTTTGCCCAGTGCCATCCGGCTACATCAGCGCAGAAAGTGTCCTATGAAAACGTAGTCCGTGTGCTACAGCAGCAGTTCAAAAACAGTATGCCCTCGGGCAACTGGCGTATTTTCGATGAGCGCCATTCGCTGGATAAACTCCAGCTAAGCAACGAATTCGGCCGACTCTTTCACGTGTGCGGTGATCGCTACAGCCTGACACTCGAACGGGCGGCCGTTGCCCGAGCCCGTGAAGCGCGCATGGACAGCGCGACGGCTCAGGCCGACACGCTTACCCAACAACCCCATTCGCTGGTGCTCAGTACCGACTCCGTCTATCGAGAGGCTAACCCAAGCCGGACGCAGCAACTGGCCCAATCAACAATTGATATTGATGTGGAGATGAATGCCGGCAATTACCGGTTGGAGGAGGCAATGAGTAACCGGTTCGTCAGTTCCTTTAAAACCATCAACGTCAACGGCGTGCCACTAGCGTTACAGGTACGGCTTAAGCCGGACAAAAACGGCATCACCCCCCGTCCGGAAACAGTTATCCTACTCGGCAACTGGAAAAATAAGCTTAGTTCCGACAACCGCAGCAGCAAGATGTATCATTACTCGTTCACCAAAGGCGGTGAGCTGGTAGAGAACCTGGTGATTACCATTAAAGGTCCTCTTGATGCAGCCAACGAAATTATTAAGCAGGTTGACTGGCGAACGATTGGGGATACGCTGACAAAGTAGGTATATAGTTTAACTCATCCTGGTGAAAGGTACGTTTTTCACCAGGATGGGCCAGACTCCACTATTGCTTCATCAAATACGCCGTTAAATCCGCCAACTGCTGCTCATTGAGGCCCAACGATACGGCATCGGGCATGAGACTGGTGGTGTATTGTTTACGCGAGGCAATTTTAGAAGCCGGAATAGTATGCTTCTGCCCGGCGGCATCTTTCATTACTATGGCCTGCTGACCATCGCTCAACAGGAAGCCGTAGTACGTCTGCCCATTCTTGGTCGTAATCAGCCAGGGTTCGTAGCCAAAGGCAAGGCCGGCGCTGGGGTTGACGATAGCATCCAGCAAACCATTCCTGTCAAACTTCTGGTGAATCTTCGTCAGTTCCGGACCGATGTCACTGCCCTGCTGCCCATGGCGGTGGCAGGTGGAGCAGGTATTTTTAAAGATAGTCTGCCCGGCCGTAGCGCTACCGGTTAGCGCCGTTACCTTGTTCAGCGATAGCGTTGCGGTAGCGCCAGGACGGGTAAAGTAATCGCCGGCCATGGTCCGTACCGACTGGTCTGGATTTTGGAAAATCACCTCGCCTACCGCTTTTTTAACCGAATCGGGCAGCTTTTTGTCGGCCGCCAAGCCCACCAGCACTTTACCTCCTTCCGGGTCACGGGCCATATCGAGGGCCACTTTGGTTTTATCGGGCTCTGAGGTGTACTCATCCAGTAGTTTCTGTCGCAGGGCCAGCATCTTCTGCTCGTTGGGCGTGAGTCTGGGCGGTAAGACCTCATCCCAATTGAGCAGCGTCGCCCAATCATTACCGCGCCGGAAATTCACCCAATAGTTAGCCTGGTCCACTATGGCTTTGTCATCCATCCTGGTCAGGTCAACCATGGCCTGAGCGGCTGCAATATCCTTAATGAAGCCAAGGGCTACGATGGACTGCTTACGCGCATCAGCGATAAGCCCTGGAGCAGCCGCCCGTTGCTTAAATAAGCCCACTGCCGATGCCGGATGCAACTCCCAGATAAGATTAGCCGTACGCTGGTCCCACTGCAGCGGGTCGGCGGGCAATGTTGGTTTAAGGGCAGCAAATAAGGCTTCTTCCTTTTTATCAGCCGCCTGACCGAGGGCATTTAAAAACCAGCGGTCCTGTCCATCGTAGCTGCCAACCAGTTTCAGAAGCAGGTCTTTGCATTGATCAAACGGTACATCGCGTAAAGCAATAGCCACCTCCCGACGAACAGCAGGAGAAGCGTCATTTGCAAGCTGTTGTAATGCCGGCATTATGTCTTGGTCTACCTGTCGCAAGGCCCGAAGAGCCACAACGCGAATGTCCGGGTCGTTGGAGCGCAGCAGGTTTTTTACTTCGGCAATGCCTTTATCGCCCAGGTTTACCAACAGGTAAACGGCTCGTGCCCGGTGGTACGGATTTTCGGCAGTCAGCAGTTGCTTCACCGGCTTAATAGCCTTTTCGCCCTGCGCTTTTAAGGCGTCAAAACCTAACGCCCGTACATTGACCGCCGGATTCTGCAAGGCCGCTATCTGACCCTTGGTGGTTCGCAGGTCGATTTTTGGCACTTTCAGGTTTTTGCCTTTTGGTGTAATCCGGAAAATGCGGCCGTAGCCTTTCTTGTCGTGCATCTGGTGCCCGCCCACAATGGGGTCATACCAGTCAGCAATGTATAATGACCCATCTGTACCTACGGCCACATCGCTCGGACGGAACCATTTCCGCGGGTCGTTATCGACTTCGTTCCACTTATAATTCTCATCGACCGCCGGAAAGGTGCTGATGAAGTCAACGCGGGGTAGCCGGTAGCCGGCCCCCTGCGGCTCGGGCTTGTAGCTGAAGATTACGTTGCGGCCCGCTTCGGCGCTGAGCAGTATACCCCGGTATTTCGGCCCCAGTTCATCGCCTTCGTAAAAAACTACGCCCGTTGGAGAGCCGGCTCCCGTAATATCACCGGCAGGCATTACGCCGGGGTCTTCCTGATGCCAGTGGGCAATGGGAATGGGTTGCCCCGGCCGCTGGTCGGCCTGCCAGTACCGAGTGCCGTCCAGGCTGAAGTACCCGGCGTTGGCCCCTTCCATTAGCCAGCTTGTCCGGCAGGCTACTACCTGGTCGTCGTTGTCGTTCTGCCACATATTGCCGAAGGAGTCGAGGCCGATTTCGTAGTTATTCCGGAAGTTATGGCCCATCACTTTCAGCCCGGTTCCGTCGGGGTTGATGCGCAACGCCAGCCCGCCGACCCATATCCGGCCGTCATCGCTGACCATGTTTCCTTTGTTGATTTTGTTATAGGGCGTACCGCCGGTATAAAGGCTACCCGATCGCAACGTCCAGCCACTTTTGTCCGTCACCACGTGCGGACCCGCATTGCCGGTATTAAAATACCACTTCCCATCGGGACCAATCACCAGCGCGTGCAGCGAATGGTCGTGGTCGAGGCCGCCGAAGCCCGTCAGAAAAACTTCCTTTTTGTCGGGCTTATCATCGCCGTTCTCGTCGGTAAAGATCACCAGATTGGGGGCGCAGGAAACAATCACTTTGTTGCCGATCACAGCAATACCCAGCGGAGAAACAATGTCTTTATCCTGCACAAATACCGTCGACTTATCAGCCCTACCGTCGCCGTTGGTATCTTCCAGAATCATCACCCGCTCACCTTCTGGGTGGTTCAGGCGGGTATCGGGTTTGTTATTGAAGTCGCGGTAGTTAACAGCCTCCGTCACCCAGACCCGGCCGCGGGCATCCACGTCGATGTTGGTGGGGTTGTAAAACATCGGTCCCTCTGCCCAAAGGGTGGCCTCCAGGTCATCGGGCAGGTAAAGCTTGTTTAGGTCATCGGCCCCAGTGGTTTTTGCCTGTTTGGGGGCCGTTATGCCGCTAGCGGCTCGCTGAGGCTCCGGGCGGGGCGGTAGGCCACCCGTTTGGGTTAGCAGGAAGAGGCCGCTGCCTAGTAGTAAGGCTGTAGAGGGGCGGGTGTAGTTGAGAAAGGGGAGTTGGGTTAGGGATGGCATGGGAGTCAGACGGATTGAGAAAAAAACGGATTTTAAATCCGTTGTATTAAGCAAAAATGGAACGGACGTAGCGGTTGTTTTCCTGGTAGCTTTCCAGCATCGGCTGGCCTTTGGGGATAGCGCCTTCTATATGCAGCCAGCCGCTGTAGCCGATTTCATCCAGCACCTGCCGGACTTTGGGCATATCGACATTACCTTTACCCAGCAACGCGCCGTTTTCTTTCAGGTGAATCTCACAAATCTGCTTACTGCCCAGCTGGCGCATTTCGGAGAAAATATCGTATCCCCGGTCGGTGGAGTTGCAAACATCGTAATAAACCTTCACCGCCCGCGAGCCCACGGCATCAATAATAGCCATATGCTCGGGGGCCGACAGCCACGACTCAATACCCAGCGTGACCCCTGCTTTCTCCGCCTTAGGCGCTACGGCTTTTAACCGCTCAATTACTACCTGAGTGCCCTGCGGGTCGTTACGGAGGTCCCCCGCACTAAAGAACGCCAGCAGGATGGTTTTTACCCCTAATGCTTTAGCCACATCGACGCTGTCCTGCACCCATTCTTCAGCTCTGGGATCAGACTTATAGGGCACATTATTCAATTCGCCCAGCGCCAGTCCTCCGATCTGCACGCCAGTACGTTTGGCGGCTGCGGTATAGGCTTCCTGCACATCTTTCTGCCGCAGGTGCATGTTATTGGCCGCTGAACCCATATTCACTTGTAATCCGTCGAGACCAATTTGTTTTGCAACCGCAAAGGCGCCGACGTCACTCGACTTACCGATCGACCAGTCACAGGCTCCGATGTAAAAGCGGGGACCGGCCACCCGGGGGCCGGCCATCTGCTGGGCGAACGTTTCAGTAGCTGGCCGGTTGAGTGAGCCGCTATTTTTCAGGAAATTAGCCGATGCGTATGTCATACCTGTCAGGCAGGTGACCGCGCCGGTCAGGGTTTGCTTCAGGACGTCTCGTCGGTCCATAGGAGTTACCAGATACTAAAGAGAGTAAAACGCTGGAACCATAATACGGTTATTATTGTCCATTTTCTACGATAGAATAGGAAAAAGGCAATAAGGCAGGTAAATATCTCGAAAAAGAAGCAAAAATTTTCAGGTCTATTCCAACCGTTTTAAAATGGTTAGGGTCTTTACCATGTCAACGTTGATATGCTGGATGAACGAGCATTAGTCGAAGGGTGCCGCAAGCAGAACCGTGCTATGCAGCGACAGCTCTATGAGCGGTTTGCCGGTAAACTCTTTGTCGTCTGTAAACGCTATACCAAAGACGCCGACGATGCCGAGGATGTGTTGCAGGACGCATTCGTCAAAATCTTCCGGCATATAGACTCGTTTCGGTTCGAATCGCCGCTGGAGGTCTGGCTGAAGCGGATTGTCATCAACACTGCGTTGAAGCATATCCGCAAGCAGAAGCCCTGGGAGCACACAACCGATGTGGAGGAGGTAGCCGCAACGCTGTCGCAGGCCGACGAAAGCCTGCCCACGCTGAACTACCAATACCTGCTGCAACTGATTCAGGAACTGCCGCCGGGGTGCCGGACGGTATTTAACCTGTACGCCATCGAAGGCTACAGTCATCCGGAAATCGCTGAGATGCTCGACATTTCAGAAGGTACCTCAAAATCCCAGTTTTCCAGAGCCCGGTTCCTGTTGCAGCAAAAGTTACAAAACGAACAACGAGTACGAGATGAATCCGTCTAATCAACATACACCAGACGACCGCTGGCGGAAGGCCTTTGAGGAGGCTTCCGAAACACCCCCACCGCGGGTGTGGGACGCCATCGAACGTCGGCTCGACGAGGACGATGACCGCGCAGGCATCGTGCCTTTCTGGCGGCAGTATATGCTGTGGGCGTCGGGCATTGCCGCAGCTGTGGCGCTGTTGCTGGTTGGTTGGTGGCTGATGCGCACAGACTCACCGACCGGCACCGATGTGGCCCGGCTGCAAACAGAACGCAGGCCGGAAGCAGCCGCTCAGCAGCCGGCACCTTCTGCTGAACAGGATACAACCAACACTACTGAAACAATAGCCTCGGGGGGCGAAAAACAGGCGGTAGCCGGGAACCGCAGGCGCCGTTCATCCAGCCAGGAGGTTTCTCCGCCGGATGACTGGAACCACCCGCACTACGCCCGGACGTATGACCCGCTGGCGCAGGAGCGCAGGAACAGTCGCCGGCTTAATAAAACGGCCGTTCCGGCTGCCGCTGACGAGTTGATTGCCACTGAGCAAATCGCTTTATCGGCCAGCCCAACTACTACGTCGATACCAGGCAACACCTTTCTGCCTTCGACGACTACGGCAGTACCAGGTAATGCTTTAATGCCTTCGACTATTTCTTCAGTACCGGGCGGTGCCTCAGTGCCGATGCCGACCCAGATACCGCCCGACGAGCGGCCTCTTTCGGGGTATCCAGTACAGGAGATAGAGGGTCATGGGTTACGGTCGGGCCTGCGCGAAACACAGCGGATGGTCTGGTTCCGGGCTCCGGAGGCCGATGCTATACCGGAAGCAGAAATAAAGAAGAACCACCGGGAAATGTGGGCGTCGGTGAGCATCATGCCGTCGTCGTTCAATCCCGCCGTATCGGTCCGGTCCAGTGTACCTATGGCTAATTATGCCATGGCTCCGGGGCTTGCCAACCAGAATACCAGATCCATACCATCTGTTCAGAGTCGGTCTGATTTGTCGATGGCTTATCAGGCCGGCACTGGTTTGCAGCTCACCGATCACTGGTCGGTCGAAACGGGTGTTGCCTACCTGGCGGGGCGATCAACGGTAGCCAGTCCGGTGCTGGTTTCAGTAGCCACCTCAGCCGGAAATCCAACACGGTCTACAAACAACTTTTTTGCTGAGGCTGTAAAGAATGCTTCTGGTAATGCAGGTAATGTGAACGCACAAAATGACCGGGGCAATACGGCATACCTCGCGAACAACAACCTGTACGATGCCAGTACCCTTCAATCGATCAGCAACGACTACCGGTTTGTGCAGGTACCGGTGCAGGTGGGTTACCAGCTCCGCCCCAATAAACCGCTGGGTATTGCCCTGCTGGGCGGTATGCTGGCCAACTGGTTTGTGCGCAACAACGTAGGCGACAACCTCTCGGTCACGGCCGACGATGGGTTCTATAAACCGGTGACCCTATCGGGCGTAGCCGGGATGCGGCTGCGCTACCGGCCTACCCGGCGCTGGTCGGCGAGTATGGCGGGGGTGTACCAGCGGGCGCTTCAGTCGGGTACGCAGCCGACGATTGAGCTGCAAACCCGGCCGCAGACAATGGGAATGAGTTTTGGGGTTAATTATCATTTTTAGGTTTAATTACTGTTTTTTCATACCATGAACAAGCAATTGATCACAACAACCGGTGTTCTCACCGCAGCCGCGATGCTCAGTATGGCGGTAAGCTGTAAGGATTCGGCAACAAATAACCAACCCGAGCCCGGCAGAACGCTGCGGGTATCGGCTCCGTTTGCCACCCAGACCACCAACTTTGCCTTTGACTTCTTTAAGCAGGTGAACCGGGAGGAAGGTGCCGATAAAAACGTGTTTGTGTCTCCGTTGAGCCTGCACATGGCCCTGGGGATGATTCTGAACGGTGCCAACGGCCAGACCGCTCAGGAGATTCAAAAGGCACTTAAGCTGGACGCGCAGACCCTGGCTGAAGCCAACCAGACGTACACCTACCTCCTGGAGAATCTGCCTAAAGCAGACCCGAAGGTGACGCTGGGCCTGGCCAATTCGGTCTGGTACCGCAATGGCTTTCAGGTTGAGAAGTCGTTTCAGGATGTGCTGAAGGAGAGCTTTAAGGCCGAGGTAACGGGCCTGGATTTTAACAGCGATGCCGCTAAGGACCGGATCAACAACTGGGCCAGCCAGCAGACCAACGGCCGAATCCCGAAGGTAATCGACGAAATCCGCCGGGACCATGTGATGTTTCTGATGAACGCACTGTACTTTAAAGGCGACTGGAAAACGCAGTTCGACCAGCAAAACACAGTCGATATGCCGTTCCGGTTACCCGCTGGTCAGGAGAAAACGGTAAAAATGATGCGGCTGAACACTGAAATGCGCCGGGCCTTCAAACCGAACTATGCCGCTTTTGAACTGCCCTACGGCAACGGGCAGTTTGCCATGACGGTGTTTCTGCCCGGCGAAAACACCACCGCCGACGCCGTGCTGAACAGCATAACTGCCGCCGAGTGGACCCAGTTGCAGAAAGATATGACCACAAGCAAAACCGACATCGGTCTGCCCCGCTTCTCGTTGAGCTATGAAATCAAGCTCAACGAAGTACTCAAGCAACTGGGTCTGCCAACGGCTTTTACCAACGCAGCCGATTTTACCAAAATCAACCGTAACGGTGAGTTGTACCTGAGTTTTGTCAAGCAGAATACCTTTGTGGCCGTCGATGAAAAAGGCACCGAGGCAGCCGCCGTCACAACGGGTGGCGTTTCCGTAACATCAATGCCGGTGGCTTATATCTGCGACCGTCCGTTTGTGATCGTCATTCATGAGAAAACATCGGGTACGGTGCTGTTCATGGGCAAAATTGTAAATCCGCAGACAAATGCTTAAAAGCAACCGCTTTCCGGAAACTGCTTATCCACACATTCCCTATGAAGACGATCATGCTGACGATACTGGCCCTCCTGGCCATTACCTTTACTGCCTGCGAGCCCGTTGTCGAGCCGGAGAGTGAGTTTAAACCATCAGAAACAAACCCATTGATAGGCCATTGGCGCTTAATCGAGCCGACTTCCGGGTATACCGTTACGCTGGACATTATCCAGGACTCCAGCCGGACCGACCGGTACCGGGTCAATGGCCTGTCTTCTGTAAACTACTACTTTTCTTCGCTAACGGTGAGCGGTGGTGGCAATGCCATTACGCTGGAAAATATAGGAGCGACCAAACGGGCCGGACCGGCCGAAGCTATGCAGTTTGAGCAAAGCTATTTTACCAAACTGAAAGCCGCCAATCGTTACGAACGGAGCGGAAACCGGCTGATCCTGTACACCAGTTCGGAGCGCCTTGTCTACGAACGTCAGGCGACCGACCCCCAACTCATTGGCCGCTGGAAGTGGGTAAAAGTTACCTACGGCTTCTCCCAGGTCACATCTACCCCGGAGAAGGCCGGTTATACCCAAACATTGGAATTCTACGCCGATGGTACCTACAAACGCTTCCGCAACGGCAAAGAAGTAGAAACAACGCTGATTTATACGGGTAACAACCCGACCCAGACGCAATACAAACAGGCTATTCTGTTTCCGGCCACTCAGGAGGCCCAGCCGTATGAAATAAAGAATGGCCGTTTGTTTCTGTACGAGCGCGGCCCGGCAGAGGCAACCATCGCGGATGGGGGTATCTATGAGTATGAAAAAGTTAATTAGTTGATTGGTTAGCTGGTTAAAGGCCACTCAACCAATGAACTACTCAACCAAGACAAGGTGGTAATTGCTGACTTTTTGTGTAAGACCAATTTGCCCGGTGGCCCTGCCGCCGGGCAAATTTTTTGTAAGCTTATTCCAACGGTTGCAGCATCAGCGGGGTCTTTACAGCAAACACACAATCCAGACCCATGAAACGACAGCTTTATGTTTTTGCTTTGCTCCCGCTGCTGTGGCTGACAACCGGCTGCACCGATAAATGCGAGGAGACCCGTACGTTCCGGCGGTACACGCCCATCTCGTTTACCCTGGCGCAGGTTCGTCAGGGTGTCATTGCCGAGGCTCCCCGAACCCTGGTTAAGCCCGGCAAGATTTACACCAAAGACCAGTACCTCTACATCAACGAGATCAAGGAAGGCATTCATGTCATCGACAACAGCAATCCGTCAGACCCCAAAATGGTATCGTTTATCCGGATACCGGGCAATGGCGATATTGCCATCCGCAACAACATTCTGTACGCCGACAGCTACATGGATCTGGTAGCGTTCGACATCAGCGATCCGAGGAACATCAGGCCGGTCAACCGCGTAGAAAATGTTTTCCCCAGTGGCCAATTCGAAGGCGGCTGGTGGTATTACAATGCCGCTCAGAACCTCATCAACGACCAGAAGGTCGACTACGTCACAGAGAAGATAAAGACCAACTGCGAAGAAGGGAGTAACATTAATCCCTGGTGGGGCGGCTGGGCAATCATGGACTCCCGCGCTAACTTCCAAAGTGCTGGACCGTCGGCCAGTCCGGGCCAGGCGACCAACGGTACTGCGGGGTCAATGAGTCGATTTGCCTTGTACGACAATTACCTGTACACCGTCAGCCAGTCGGATATGCAGTTGTTCGATATCAAGAACCCGGCGGAGCCGAAAATTGGCCGGAAGATCAACATGGGCTGGGGTATCGAGACCATCTTCCCCTACAAAGACAAGCTGTTTATCGGCTCCAACACGGGTATGTTCATCTACGACAACAGCAACCCGGAGAAGCCCGAACGGCTGTCGGTATTCCAGCACGCCCGCGTGTGTGACCCGGTAGTAGTTCACGAGAATACGGCCTACGTTACGCTGCGTTCCGGTAATACCTGCGTCGGGTTTACCAATCAACTTGATGTAGTTGACGTATCGAACCTGACCAGCCCGCGTCTGATTAAGAGCTACCCCATGAAGAATCCGCACGGGTTGGGTGTTGATTTCCCCAATCTGTTTATCTGCGAAGGCGCTTACGGACTGAAGAGCTTCAACGTCAGCGATCCGCTGAATATTGACAAGAACCTGCTGCAGTACATTAAGGACCTGGACGCCTACGACGTAATTCCGCTGAACAAATCGCTGCTGCTGATTGGCAAAGACGGTTTTTACCAGTTCGATTACAGCAACCCGCGCAACCTGCGGCTACTGAGCAAGATTCCGGTACAACGTCCTTCTATTGGTTAAGCTTATGAAACAACTAGTTTGTTTTTTGCTGCTGTTGGGGGGTAGTGCCTGGGCACAGAAGCCGGTAATCAAACGTCCGTTCGTTAACTATACCGAAGTCGGCGGATTATTTGGTCGGGTTGCCTTTGGTAACAATACGGCCGAGGTGGTCGAAAACCGGCTCAGCTTCACGGCCCAAACCTTCAATGGCGTTCAGCTCACATCACAACTTGCGGTTGGTGGCACGGTGGGCATCGACTGGTACAAGGCAGCGCTCCTGATGCCCGTCAGCGCCGGTATTCGTTTCGATCTCGCCAAACATCCCCGCAAAAACGTGCGGGTATTTACCAGTGCAGATGCCGGCTACGGCTTTGCCTGGCTGCACAAAGGCTCCACCGGTTACGACACCAAAGGCGGGCTGATGCTCAGCCCCGGTATTGGCCTTAAAATGGGCCGGCCCGGTAACACGGCTTTTATCATGTCGGTAAGCTACAAGCGGCAGGAGGCTGATGTGCAGAAACCCCTCTCCGGCAACGACATCCGCCGGGATGAGCACCGGGTCTACAACCGCATCGCTTTCCGGCTCGGCGTAAGCTTTTGAATCATACAATCCACACCATACAACCTGAAAACGAAAAAGTCCCGGCGCAAACTGGGACTTTTCTGTTTATCAACTGCGGCAGGCTCTTTCAATTAGAACGCAGCACCTTCAGAGGATTTAAATACTGCCAAACGGAACGGAGACTGCAAACCTGTACTCTTTCATCCAGCCGAAAGTCCTCGGCAGAGGGTGTCACTACGACTAGAGGTATATTCCCTAAATCACGGGTGGCTATGTAGTTCCCCCGGCTGAGCGTTGGCGCATTAGTGTATTTAATTTCGATACCAACTACCGGTTTTGTCCCTCTAACCAATACTAAATCCAGCTCTGAGCCATCGGCTGTCCGGTAGAAATAAGGTTGTACCTGATACGGTAACTGAGCAATAATTTGCTGTACGATGTAGCCTTCCCAGGACGCTCCTACCTGTAAACTGCCGGCCAGCGTTTCGTTGTCTTCTATATCTGCCAGGGCGTGTAACATACCACTGTCTCGCAAATACAGTTTGGGGCTTTTAACCAGACGCTTGTTTATGTTGACAAAATAGGGAGACAATCGCCTTATTAGGAATGCGTGTTCGAGAAAGTCGAGGTACGACTGTACGGTTGGTGCAGTTAAACCTAATGAACGAGCCAGTTCCGACACATTGAGCAGGTGTCCATGAGCGCCTACTAACATGGTAAGCAGCGTACGCACCCGAGTGGGTGAGGCATTTAAGCCGAGTGCCGGCAAGTCCCGTTCCACATAGGTTTGGATAAAATCATTCATCCGCCGGTTCGCAGCCTGATCGGTGCCTGCTAGTAGGATGTCCGGATAGCCTCCACGCAACCAATGCTGCTGATAGGAAACCTGTTCATTAACTTCCGTCCACGTTAGCGGCTGAAGCTCTACATAAGCAATCCGACCAGCCAATGATTCTGAGCTTTGCCCTAACAGATCCGGCGAAGCAGAACCAAGTAAAACAAACCGGCCTGGTACCCGGTGTCGATCAATCAGCGATCTAAGCAAAGGGAAAAGCTCCGGCATTCGCTGGATCTCATCAAGGACAATCAGCTTATCGCGACGCTCGGCTAAATAAAGTTCAGCGTTCTGTAGCCGGCTACTATCCTGATAAGATTCCAAGTCCAGGTAAATAAACTCACGCGGAGATTGCCTTAGTAGTGATTGAACCAAGGTGGTTTTGCCGACCTGCCGAGGACCAACCAATGCAACCGCTGGACGGTCAGCTATTAGTTCTAATACTCTCTTTTAAGGGTTCTCTTAAACATACCCCGCAAATTTAAAACGTCATTTTAAATTTGCGGGGTAGATAAATATGAAAAGCTATCGAGGTAAAAACAAAAAGTCCCGGTTTGCGCCGGGACTTTTCTATATATATTCGCGGAACGCTTACGCCATTTCCAGCTTGTTCTGCATCCGCTTACGCTCGTTCTCATCGAGGTAAATCTTCCGCATCCGGATCGACTTCGGCGTAACCTCCAGGTACTCATCTTTCTGGATATACTCCATCGCTTCTTCCAGTGAGAAGCTGATTTTCGGTGCAATGCGTACGTTATCATCCGAACCGGAAGCCCGCATGTTGGTCAGCTTCTTGGCGGTTTGCACGTTCACAACAATATCATTCTGGCGGCTGTGCTCCCCAATTACCTGGCCGGTGTACACCTCTTCGCCCGGATCGACAAAGAACACACCTCGATCCTGTAGCTTATCAATGGCATAGGCCGTGGTCGGGCCGTTACCCATCGAGATCAGGGAACCGTTGATACGCTCTGCAATCGGACCGCGATACAAATCATATTTTTTGAAGCGGTGGCTCATGATAGCCTCCCCAAAGGTAGCCGTCAGTACGTTGGAGCGCAAACCGATCAGACCCCGCGACGGAATTTCAAATTCCAGGTGCTGCAGGTCTCCCTTAGGTTCCATAATCAGCAGTTCGCCTTTCTTCTGCGTAGCCAGCTCAATCACCTTTCCGGCCGTCTCTTCCGGTACGTCTACCACCAGCGTCTCAATCGGCTCCAGCCGGTTGCCGTCTTCATCCTCTTTAAACAACACCTGCGGCTGGCCTACCTGCAACTCGTAACCTTCGCGACGCATGGTCTCGATCAGGATAGACAAGTGCAGGATACCCCGGCCATAAACCAGAAAACGGTCTTCGCTGTCGGTATTCTCTACGCGCAGGGCCAGGTTCTTTTCAATTTCCTTGTACAACCGGTCGCGCAGGTGACGAGAGGTAACGAATTTCCCTTCCTTACCGAAGAACGGTGAATTGTTGATGGTAAACAACATATTCATCGTCGGCTCATCCACCGAGATGCGGGTCAGCGCTTCGGGGTTGTCCGGGTCGGTCAGCGTATCGCCGATTTCAAAGTCTTCCAGACCGGTTACGGCACAAATATCGCCCGAGTTTACTTCAGCCACCTTTACCTTACCAAGCCCTTCAAACACATGCAATTCTTTGATCCGGACCTTCTTGATGGAGCCATCGCTCTTCACCAATGCCATGTTACCACCTTCGCGCAGAGTGCCCCGATGTACCCGACCGATAGCAATCCGGCCGACAAAGGACGAAAAGTCAAGCGAGGTAATCTGCATCTGCGGCTCACCATCGTTAACGGGAGCCGGCGGAATATGATCGATAATTGTGTCGAGCAGGAAAGTGATGTTATCGGTCGGTTTCTTCCAGTCCGAACCCATCCAGCCCTGTTTCGACGAACCGAATACGGTTACAAAGTCCAACTGATCTTCCGTAGCGCCGAGGTTGAACATCAGGTCGAAAACCTGCTCGTGTACCTCGTCGGGGCGGCAGTTTTCTTTATCAACCTTGTTTACCACCAGTACCGGCTTCAGGCCCAGTTGCAGGGCCTTGCTCAATACAAAGCGGGTCTGCGGCATGGGACCTTCAAAGGCATCGACCAGCAGCAATACGCCATCGGCCATTTTCAGTACGCGCTCTACCTCACCGCCGAAGTCGGAGTGGCCCGGTGTATCGATGATATTGATTTTCACGTCCTTGTAGCGGACGGATACGTTTTTCGAAACAATGGTAATGCCCCGCTCCCGCTCCAAATCGTTGTTGTCGAGAATAAGGTCACCAAACTCCTGATTTTCCCGGAAGATTTTGGAGGCATGGATAATTTTGTCGACCAGTGTAGTTTTACCGTGGTCAACGTGCGCAATAATGGCTATGTTGCGGATTGATTGCATATAGTCTTTAACCTGGATTATTCTGATACTATCTGATTAACAGCATTTTTTAAAATAAGGTTGACCCGTTAGTCCCCAAATCAGACAATCAGGGTGCAAAGGTACGAAATTTTACGCTGAAACACAGATTTTTACAAGTTATAGGTGTGTTAAATATTCGTTAAAGCCCCTGTAGCTGTACATAATACAATTTCATGAAAAGCAAAAGCCCAAACCGGAAAGGTTCGGGCTTCTTTGCTATTCCAGGCTTCAGCGCTGGGCGTTCTCTTGGTCGAGCTGGAGCCTGAGCGTTAAAACGCTTAATGATTCGGGCAACCGCACGGGCTCTTCTTCCGAAACAAACCCGTGCCAAATAGTCCACCTTTTTTAGGTCGGTAGCCTTTGCGCTTCTTTTTAAATATACCGATGCGCTTCTCAACCTTTGTTTCGACCGTTGCCGATGCAGCGGCCTGTACCGGTGCCTCCAGTTGCACCAGTACAGCGACTGCTAGTATTACAAATGCTTTCTTCTTCATAACCGTCCTATAAGCTGCTCTATATTAACGATTTTATCCGGTAAATTGATATAAAATAGGCGATAACCGATAGCCGGGGCACACGTTGAGTACACCGGTGTAAACATAAAAAAAATACCACCACTTTCGCGTCGGTATTTTTGGATTGAAATTATATATGTAATCACCGCAGCCGGTTTCGACCTGAATTCCGGGGTGCGTTTCGGTATCCATACTGCTGCGGTGCGTTTCTGTAATATCGTTGCTGGGGGGCATACCGGTATGCACGGGGCCGCACATAGGCTCTTGGCCGCGCATAAACCCTCGGCGGTGGAACTACAACCACCGGTGGTGCCGGACGGTACATATAAGGCCGCGGGCCATAATAACCATAACCAGGACCAGGACCGTACCCGCCATCTCTATAAACGACTGTTCTTGAAGCACAGCCCGCCATTGTCAGTGCTACCAGTACCGCCACCAGCACCGACGCTTTTTTTACCTGTTTCATAGCTGTAAAGTGTCTAAACGATATATAGAATGTAGCCTACCGCTTAGACAATTTTATAAGTAAAACGTTTAATTGCTTTCGGAAGTTATCTAAAAGACAAAGAAAAAGCCCCGGCGTTGCATCTACCGGGGCTTCGTTTTGGGTAGCCTGCTTTTTACGCTTTCAGCTTACCTTTCAGGTAGTTCAGCGTCAATTTATACGCATCTTCAGCGGCTTGTTTGTCGTATACCGGGTTGCTCGGATTGGCGAAGGCATGATCCGCATCATACATTTTAATGGTTACCTTCTCGCCGGCTTTTTTCATGTTTTCCTGGAAGGTATTCACCATTTCCGGCGTAATGCCTTTGTCTTTGCTGCCGAAAATACCCAGCACATCGGTATCCAGTTTCTTAAGCTGGTCTACATCCTGCACTGGCCGGCCGTAGTACATTACACAGGCATCTGCCTGCTTACCGGCCAGAATGGCCGACTGCAGCGACAACATACCACCGAAACACCAGCCGATGCTGCCAATTTTGGCTTTCGGGCCGGCATGGGCAATAGCGCCCTTCATGATGTTCTGCAAGCGGTCCTGCTGCGCACCCTGCATCAATTTAGCGGCATCTTCCCGCCTGGAGGCAACCTGCCCGTCGTACATATCCACCGCCAGTACATTTACGTCCTTCAGGTCGTTATACAGCTTTTCGGCTTCCTGCTTGATCTGATCGTTCAGGCCCCACCACTCCTGGTATACCAGCAGCCATTTGTCGGAGGGATTTTTCGACTTCAGGAAAAAGCCGCTGGCGGTTTTGCCGTCTGGCGTCGGGAACGTAATCATACTACCGGCTTTGCTTTCGTAGCTGAACGCCACCGGCTCCACATGCATCAGCTGAAATTCTTTGTTGGCCGCCAGCATCGACATATCATTACCTGATGTGTGGCAGAGCGGGATTTGTGCGGGTTCGGTCTTCTTTGGGGCAATTTGGACGAATACCGACATGATCAGCGAGAGAAAACTAAGAAAAATGACCTTCATGGTGATGAGTGATAATTGGGTTTAACAGTTAATCAGGCTTTTTGTAATTCAAAGATGGTAATTTCCGGTAAAATGCCAACCCGGCCAGGATACCCGATGTACCCGTAGCCCCGGTTGACATACAGGCGCTGCTCACCTTCCTGGTAGAGTCCCGCCCACTGCCGGTAGAAATACTGGCAGGGACTCCACTGCACCCCTGCAATCTCTACGCCAAACTGTGCGCCGTGGGTATGTCCGGAAAACTGCACGTCGATATCCGGGTACTGCGGCCGTACTTCTGCATCCCAATGCGTGGGGTCATGTGAAAGCAGCAGCTTGACCGGGTACTCTTTTGTACCCTGATAGGCTTTAGCCAGATTACCACGTTTTAAGGCTGCGGGACCAAAGCCCAGGTTTTGAACCCCTAATATGGCGATTTTATCACCCCCTGCTGAGAGGATACGATGCTCGTCCATGAGTATATCCCACCCCATTTCCTTATGCGCAGCTATCAGGTTGTTCAGGTTTTGCTGCTTGGCCTGGGCGCTCGGCCATTGGTAATAATTGCCGTAATCGTGGTTACCCAGGGTTGAGTAAACTCCCAATGGCGCTTTTACTTTATTGAAAATATCAATGTAGTTCTTTACCTCATCGGCCGTGTTGTTGACAAGATCGCCGGTGAAGAACGTCACATCGGGTTTCTCCCGCATCAGCATCTCCACCCCGCCTTTGACCGCCGTTTTATTAAAGAAACTTCCCGAGTGAATATCCGAAATCTGGGCAATTTTCAGCCCGTCGAAGCCGGCAGGCAGATTCTTCAGCGGCAGTTTTATCCGCCGAATCCGGTAGTCATGCGCCCCCGACAGAATGCCGTAGGTAAAGCCGACCAGCGGCACGGTTCCGGCAATCAGGGCCGTTTTCATCAGAAACTCCGAGCGGGGAATGGTGTTTGTCGCCGGAATCGTCTTCTGTGCCGTATCGTTCACGGCTTCCTGAACATCGGGCCGGTAAAACAGCGACACAATCCAGCGCAACAACCGGAAAATATCATCAATCAGCAGCACCAGTACCGCAAAGAACTTGGAGAAGTACGGAATCAGAATAGCCGCCCAGATCATGCTGCGGGTAACGCGCCCCACACTATCCGGCGGTATCAACTGCATGACAATGTAGGTCACCAGCGAAACAACCGTAATACCCCAATAAATGAAGGTTACGACTCGCTGACCGTTGTCGGATAAAGACCGGCTGACCACCCGCACGGCCTGGTAAACGTATATATCAATGAGCAGGAATACGGTGGCAATAAGAAGAAAAAAACCAAGTCGGTTCATAGACCAGTAAATAAGAACCCACCGCAAATGAGCTCCTGATTGAGCTTAACCAATTGCAGTGGGTTTAGGTTTTACAACTTTTATACGAAAATGTACGGATTCAATCGCTGATTATCGGACGAAATCCGCAATCTAAAATCCCCGATCCGAAATCGAATTAGCTTACGTACTCAGGCTCCGTCTCGGGCTCCTCAACCGGTTTTTTGCGGAACCGGTCACGAATACGCTCGTTGATCCAGTACATACAGGGCACAATCACCAGCGTCAGCACGGTCGAGAACGTCAGACCGAAAATGATGGTCCAGGCCAGAATGTTCCAGAAGTCGGCGCTGTCTCCCCCGATGATCAGGTGCGGGTCCAGGTCGCGGAACAGGCTGACAAAGTCGACGGTCAGACCCAGCGCCAGCGGAATCAGACCCAGTACGGCCGCCGAGGCTGTCAGCAATACCGGCGTCAGACGGATACCACCCCCTTCGATAATAGCTTCACGCAGCGGCATACCCCGGCTGCGCAGCTCGTCAATAAATTCAATGAGCAGGATACCGTTCTTCACCACAATACCAGCCAGGGCAATGATACCCACCCCCGACATAATGACCGAGAACGTTTTGCCGAAGAGCATAAAGCCGAGGAACACCCCGATCAGCGACAGCACAATGGTGACGAAGATAATCAGCGGCTTTACCACCGAGTTGAACTGCGTGGCCAGTATCAGGTAGATCAGCAGAATCGCCATACCGAATGCCGTAATCAGGAACTGCATCGACTCTTGCTGGTCTTCCTGCTCCCCGCCCATCCGGATGGTATAGCCGTTGGGCACATCCATCTGATTCACCAACTGCGTAATCTGGCCGACAATCTCGTTGGCGTTGGCTCCGGGTACCACATCAGAACTCAGGGTGATGATACGCTCCTGATTCTTGCGGTTGATCTGACTGAACGTGGTCGAATAATTAATGTCCGTAACGGCCGAGATCGGCACCTGCCGCAGCATACCGCCGGAGTTCATATCGCGGTAGACGATGTTCAGGCTCAGCAACTTCTCGATCTGGCTACGGTCGTCCTGCTTCAGCCGCACCATGATCGGGTATTCGTCTTTAGCGTCGCGGAACCGGGAGATTTCGGAACCAAACAGCGCGGTACGCACCGCAAAGGCTATTTGCTGCGATGAGATTCCTTCGCGCTGCGCCTTCTGCCGATCGATGTTGATGATAATCTCGGGCTTGTTGGTAATCAGGTCCGACTTCAACTGGTCAATGCCCTCAATACCGGCGTCGGTAATCTGTTGCCGCACCTGCTTCTCCAGTTTCATCAGGGTATTGAAATCTTCACCGGCAATTTCGATGGAAATCGGCTTACCCGTCGGCGGCCCGTTTCGCTCCCGTTCTACGGAGATCTCCGTACCGGGTACACCTTTGGTAGCTACCCGAACCTTGTTCAGCAGTTCATCGGTTGAGATGCCGCGCCGGTCTTCGTTCTTCACAAAGGCTACCGTAATCTTCGACTTATGCGGAGTAGCCGACCGGTCGGGGTTGAACGGGTCGCCGGCGTTTTTACCGACGTTCGAGATAACCGAGTTCACGATGTCCGTGGCTTTATTATCTTCCAGCACCTTAAAGACCCGCTTCTCCAGCACCTTGGTTACTGAATCGGTCACGCGGGCGTCGGTACCAATCGGCATAACGTTGTACACGTAAATGTAGTCCGGCTCACCGCTGGGGAAGAAGATCACCTTGGGCTTTACAATACCCATCAGCACAAACGTCAGAATAAGCAGGCCGAACATACTGGCAATGGCCCCAACCGGCCGCCAGCCGACCAGTATCCACGAAATCAGTGAACGATAGCCATTTTTGAGCTTCGGCAACAGATTTTCCTGAAACGGCACCAAAATGCGTGGAGTCAGAATGTAATGGTTGAAAACGTACAGGATAATGAAAAACACAAACAGGTTGCCAATACCCCGGTCAATCACGTAGCCGATACCGGCCAGCGCTGCCAGAATGATTATCGGACGCTGAATGGTTTTAAAGCTGGTATCCTTCTCCTCATGGTGCTCTTCGTCATGGCGCTTCATAAACGATACCGCAAATACCGGGTTCATTACATAGGCCACAAACAGCGACGCAAACAGGGTCAGAATGAGTGTGAGCGGCAGGAACTTCATAAACTCGCCCACAATACCCGGCCAGAACAGCAGGGGGAAAAACGGCGCAATGGTGGTGAGCGTACCGGCCAAAACCGGGATGAACACTTCACCCGCAGCCGCTTTTACGGCTTTCTTAATATCCCAATCTTTATGCTGGTTGAAAAGACGGTGCGTGTTTTCGATGACCACAATGGCATCATCCACCACAATACCCAGACCCAGCAGAAAAGCGAACAAGACAATGGTATTCAGCGTAAAGTTGGTGCCCACAATCGGCCCCAACACCGGCATACAGACAAAGGCCACCAATGCCGACAAAGGCACCGACAAGGCCACAAAAATGGCATCCCGCACGCCCATAAAGAACATCAGAATCAGGACCACAAAGATAAAGCCGAGTACCACCGTGTTGATCAGGTCGTGCAGGTTAGACCGCGTCCGCTCCGACTGGTCGGCGGTAATCTTTGCATCAAGGCCCTGCGGAAAGCGCGTTTCTTTATAGTCGGCAATGGTCTGTTCAATCTTGTCGGCGGCCGCAACCAGGTTAGCGCCCGCCCGCTTAATGACGTTCAGGGTGATAACCGTCTTGTTGTCGAGCCGGGCAAAATCCTGCTGCTCCTCAAAACTGTCGAGTACCTGCGCTACATCGCCCAGACGAACGGTGGCCCCCGTTGCCGTACGGATTTGCAGATTTTCCAGTTGCCGCACATCATTGAACTCCCCCTTCACCCGCAGGGTACGACGTACCCCGTCGATGTTCAGGTCACCACCCGATACGTTGATGTTTTCGCCCTGTACCGCCTGCTGAATATCATAAAAAGCCAGACCGGCCGACTGCATCCGGGGCAGGTCGACGTTAATCTGTACCTCCCGCTTCAGGGCACCAACAATATCTACCCGGCTGATCTCCGGCATCGCTTCAATACCATCCTGGAGATCTTCGGCATATTCCTTCAACTGTTTCAGGGGGAAATTACCGGCCAGGTTGATGTTCATGATGGGAAACTCCGAGAAGTTCACATCCTGGGCCGTCGGGCCGGAATCCAGCTTTTGCGGCAGGTCGCGCTTCGCTTTGTCAATGGCGTCCCGCACCCGCTGCAAGGCTTCGGCGGTCTGCACATCCGGGTTAAATTCAATCAGGATAACCGATACGTCCTGCAACGCGTTCGACTTGATTCGCTTTACGCCGGATATCGACTTAAGCTGCTTTTCAATCGGTTTGTTAATTGTGTTCTCGATATCGGCCGGTGCCGTACCGAAATACACCGTGTTTACGTAAATCTGCGGAACCTTGATGTCGGGAAACTGCTCTTTAGGCAGGTTGTTGTAGATAACCAACCCCACCAGCGTAATGATTACGGTAAAGATGTAGATCGCGGTCCGATTCTCTACGCACCAGTTGGTAAAGCTCAGCGTTTTGTATTGTTCAAATTTCATAGCTAGTGAAAGTCGTTAGCGGTTAGTCGATAGTTATTGGTCAATAGTATAGGACGCTAATGACTATTGACTATCGACTAATGACTAAAAATTGATTGGTTGTCCATCTACCAGTTCCTGATACCCCTGCGTGATAAGCTGGTCTCCTGCGTTGAGGCCCTCCGTAATCTCGATCTGTCCACCGTAACTCATACCGGTTTTGACCGGCCGCGCTTTGGCTACTTTCTTTCCGCTTTCATTGACGGCTACGTACACCAACTGTCCGTTCTCTGTACTTTGAATCAGGTTCTGGTTAATCACCACCGCGTTTGACCTGGCAACATCGTTGATCTTCACCTGCGCCAGCATATTCGGCTTCAGGTTGTTATCGGCGGGCAGCGGAGCCTCAATGGTGAACGTCCGGGTAAGCGGATCTACGGTTGTCGATACAAAGTTGATGCGGGTGTTCAGTTCCCGGTTAATATCCGGGAATTGCACAATCACGGCATCGCCCTTGCGAACACTACCAACATACGTGTCGGCCACTTTCGCAACCACTTTGAGTTGCCCCAGGTTCACCACCCGCGCCAGGCCCATTCCTGGCATAGCCATATCGCCAATCTTCACGTTTACTTTATCGACCACACCCCCAATCGGCGAGGTAACTGTAAACTGCGACCGTTGGGTAGCCAAGGTAGCCAGTTGCCGTTCCAGGGCTTCCTTATTGGTTTTTGCCTGGAGGTACTGAATCTCCGTACCAATCTGCTGTTTCCAGAGGTTGGCCTGCTTTTCGTAAACCGTATTGGCTAAAGCCAACTGCGTTTTCAACTGCTCGGCATTATCCCGGAGAACGGCATCATCCAGACGGGCAATCACCGAACCAGCCCGTACAGCATCGCCTTCTTTGATATACAGGGCCGTAATAGCGCCCCCGGCTTTAGGCGTAACCTGTACGTTATTCTTGGCGTCGATTGTACCCTGTAATTCTACAAAATGCCGGAAGGTTGTGGCGGCTACGGGAGAGACAACCACATCTTTCACACGCACCTGCTCGGCCCGCTTGGGGTCGAGCTTCGTCAGCTCCATCTCCAGCGTTCTGATTTTGGTGCTAAGTTCCGCCTGTTGTTTTTTCAGGTCGGTCAGTTCCGCCTTCTTAATGGCGAGGTCAGATTTCTTTTCGGAAGAACAAGCCAGCAATAAGCTTGTGGTCAGTGCAAGTGCGTAATAGGCTTTCATTGTCAGTATGCTATCAAAGAGTCAGGTTGTATTCGATTACGGTTGATTTTCGGTGTATAAGGTGCCGGTCGCTTTATCCAAATCCACTTTAGCCAGCATGAAGTCCAGCAGAGCAGCGTAATAGTTCGTCTGCGCTTCGCGGGAAGATGTCTCGGCATTCAACACTTCAATATTGGAGCCGACGCCTTCTTTGTATTTGATACGCGTTACCCGCAAAATTTCCTGCGCCAGCTCCAGGTTACTTTGCTGCGTGCGAAGGGTTTGCAGGTTGTTCTGTAACGTAATCTGCGCCTGACGAATCTGCAGGTCGATCGAGTTTTTCAATAGCTCATTCCCATTTTTTACTTTATCGACCACAATGCGCTGCTGCTGTATCCGATACCGTCTGGCAAACCCATCAAATATCGGTGCCGACAAACTTATGCCTACCGATGACAACGCAAACCATTTGGTTGTCAGCATATCGCCAAAACTGTTCCGGCCGTTGTTGTATCCATAGTTGAAGAATGCCGATAGGCGGGGGAAGTACTGCTTCTGCGTGTTTTGGATATCCAGATTAGCCAGTTTTAACTGCGACTGCAACTGGGCAAATTCAATCCGATTGGCATAATCAAACGAAGCCGGAATATTGTTAACAGTCCGTTCCAGCTCATCCAGATCCATCTGCGGAATCTGGTCGGTTAAATAGATCGGATCGTTGATGCCAAGCCCCATCTGAAACTTCAGCAGGTAATAGCTCAAGCCTACCAGATTTTGCACCTTCTGTTTTTCCGTCTTCAAATTATTTGACTGAACTTCCAGACGGCTTACGTCAATCTTTTCAACAAATCCCTGCTTGTTCAATGCGCGTGTTTCCCGCAGCAGCGTATCCAGCCGGCTAATATTATAATCCAGGAGTTTCATGCGCTCCTGGCTAACCAGCACCCCGTAATACGCTTTGGCCACCTGCTCTGCAATAACGATCTTTGAAGCAGTCGTATTTTTCTGGGCCAGTTCCCGATAAGCATCGGCCGCTTTCAAGCCGATCCGGTACGAAGCATCAAACAGCAGTTGATTCACAGCCCCCTGAATACTACCGGTATAAGCAACCCCAAACCGTACCGGCTGTGGCCCGGCTGACTCCGGCAGTTGAAAAAACTGAGGAGGCAGGAAAACCGTCTGGATAGCTAGGTTATTCAGGAAAGAGCCACTTACGTTCACCTGCGGCAGCGACACGGCTTTGATTTCCCGAATACGAGCTTCGGCACTCTGCGCATCAAGCTTTGTATTTGTGACGTTGATATTATGCTCAACTGCGTAGCGGACTGCTTCTGCCAGAGAAAAGTTCTGCGGAGTCTGAGCCCTGGCCGGGATAAGACCAAGCAAACCTAAAAGGAACCCAATGGTGTGTAGTTGTTTGGATAAATGGTTCATATGGTATTCAGATTGTACTGATTGTAAACGGAAAAACCCTTCTCCGTTAAAAGGCCGCGTATAAAATGATGGAGTAATTGCTCCTGTACAGCCATTACATTAGCCCTTGCTCCGGGGAAGACCCGCTCATCAAATCCGAGTTGAACAGATTCAATGCGCAAACGAGCCATAACGTCAATATCTATATCAGGCCGGTAAAACCCCTCGCGAACACCTCGCTGTAAGTTATCCCGAATAGACATCAGGATATAATCTTCTTTGTGCTTCAGAAAAACTTGCCAAGCCTTTGGATAATGCCGCTGTACATCCAGCATCATACTCGGATTAACGGTAACGGCATGTTGCCGCAGCAGTTCCGATACTTTCAGAATCTCTTCGACCGGATTACCCGCTCCCCGAAAATGACACTGATACTCCTTCTCATCCCGTTCCAGCTTGTCTTTTACAACCTGATATACAATGGCCTCTTTATCGGCAAAGTGCTGGTAAATAGTCTTTTTAGAGATTCCTAACTGGCGGGCTATATCATCCATCGTGATTGATTTCACGCCATACTTCCAGAATAGGCTTTCTGCTTCCGTAAGTATCTTTTCTTTCATGAACGAATAGATAAACTACTGAAGGAACCAGGGAAACTTTTTTAAAGTTTCCGGTTTCCATATTAAATTTAACCGCCTAATACGGATGCAATAGTAGCGGAGATTTCACCTGCCGACAAGTTGTAATAGCTGAACAGCCAGATTTTAGTGACGAAGACGATAAAAATAGTGATGGAGTATTAGGGAGGGCTATCGAAGCTATTAATACACTAACCTGCTGAACACAAAGCGGCTAAAAACGCCAAAAGCCGACCTTGTGGGTCGGCTTTGTCTGGCTTGATAGTTGAGGTGGCAGCTACCTACTCTCCCACCGGTGAAGGCAGTACCATCGGCGTTACGGGGCTTAACGGCTCTGTTCGATATGGTAAGAGGTGTCCACC
>NZ_BAABHB010000028.1:0-20891 GCF_039541875.1 Nibrella viscosa
AAAAGAATAGTAAATGGCTCCGGTTGGGGGTGGATCGGCCTATTCTTTGTATTTTTGAGCTATACGTATGCGCACTCCACCCAAGAACGAAAATCTGTCGGTCGCCACGCTCGACTTCCTGCTCGATCTGGCCCAGCACAATCAGCGGGACTGGTTTCAGGCCAACCGGAAACGGTACGAAGCCGCCCGCCAGGAGTTTGAACGCCTGGTTGCCCAGGTGCTTCAGGCACTGACCCAGACCGAGCCGCTGCCTAATACCGACGTGAAAGATTGTATCTTCCGGATCAACCGCGACATCCGGTTTTCGAAAGATAAATCGCCCTATAAGCTGAACTTTGCCGCTGCTATCGGGCCGGGTGGCCGGCATTCCGGGCGTATCGATTATTACCTGCACCTGCAGCCGGGCAACGAGTCGTTCCTCGGTGCCGGTATGTGGAATCCCACCCCCGCGCAACTGGCTAAGTTCCGGCAGGAAATTGATTATAACGCGGCCGAACTGAAGCGCATCATCGACGCGGAGGAGTTTCGGGCGTACTTTCCGGAAATCTGGGGCGAGGTTATGAAAACCGCCCCCAAAGGCTACACCGCCGACCACCCCGACATAGACCTGCTGCGTCGGAAGCAACTGTTCTTCATGCACCGCTTTACCGACGAGGAGGTACTGAGGCCCGGCTTTGCGGCCGAAATCGTGACTGCCTGCCGGTTGGTAAAGCCCTACTGCGATTTCCTGAACTACCTGTTCTTCGAGGAAGCCGACGATTAAGTAAAACGGAATATAATTCCGTTTTTGTTAAGCCCATAAAAACGGAATATAATTCCGTTGTACTTAATACACCTTATCCGAGCCGTCGGGGTAGATACGCCGGACCCGCGCCTGGTTGGCGGTCGAATACTCCAGCAGCCACAGGTTGCCTGTTTTATCGGCCAGCACCCCTGCCGGCGACCAGGGATGCTTCGATTGTGCCACCACGGTGACCTGCCCGGCCGAATTGATTTTCTGCACCATACCGGCCCCAAAACAGGCCACATATACATTACCGCTCAGATCGTAGCTCAGGCCCATCAGCGCGGGAGGCCCGCCGGTGGGTAGCTGTGCCTGCCGGTTTTCCCGCAGGTTCCGGGCCAGGGTCTGCACCCTGCCGTCGGGCAGAATCTGCTTCACCGCCGGGCCATCGGTCAGGTAGATGATACCGTCCGGTGTACAGGTCAGCCAGCCGATGCCGGTAAATGGCCCCTGGGCGTGTACCCGGATTGTACCGTCGGGCAGGCGCTTGCGGATCACGTTGCGGTCGGCCCAGTACATGGTGCCGGTTTTGTCGCGGACAAAGCTGTAGTTGGTCAGAAAACCCTCGGTAGCCGGGATAATGGTCACGCGGGTGCCGTCGGGCCGGAGGCACCATACCCGGTGGTTCCAGGTGTTGGTACGTTCGCCTTCGTACCGGAGGTTTTCGCCGTAGAGGTTATCCTGCGCGTCCAGGTACAACTCATGGGTGTGTACGTTTCTGACAGCAACAGATTTTTCGCCCGTAAGCGGGTTGATTTTCCAGACATGCGTCAAGTCGGTATAAAAGACATTTCCCCGGCTATCCATGACAAGGCCGATGCCGGGATGGGCGTGGAGGGCGGTGCCGGACAAGGCGATGAGCAGCAATAGTATACCGGTTTTCATAAGGCGTAACAGGCGGATGACCTGACTAGTCTGGTCAGGTTGACAAATATTTTGTATGTTTAAACAGTCATCTCTTTTATCCAACGTAACGATTGTCGGAATATGGCAAAATTTTGCGTCATTCTTGTAGGGCTATTCATCCTGGCCCACCCGCTGTTGAGTCAGTCCCTGTCGAAAACGGAACTGAAAATCAGCGAAACGGTACGGCAGCAGTATCCGGAGACCGGGCAGTTGCTGGAAAAGGTGGTCAACATCAACAGCGGTACCCTGAATCTGGCAGGCGTCCGTATGGTGGGTAAACTGATGGGGGAGGAGCTGGCGAAAATCGGTTTTAATGTCGAATGGGTGACCTTACCCGATTCGCTGAACCGGGCGGGGCACCTGGTAGCTACCCGGCAGGGCAACCGAGGCAAAAAGCTGTTTCTGATCGGCCACCTGGACACCGTCTTCGAAAAAAGCCTGCCGTTTGAGCCTTTCACGCGGGTGAATGACACAACGGCTACCGGTCAGGGCGTCAATGACATGAAAGGGGGCGATGTACTGATCATTGCTGCCCTGAAAGCCTTGCACGCCAATAAGCTGCTCGACGGTACATCCATAACGGTGTATTTTACCGGCGACGAAGAAAGCAGTGGCGGCCCCGAAAGCCGCCGTGATTTCATAGAACGCGCCAGACAATGCGATGTGGCGCTGGCTTTCGAAACGGCGCAGGGGCTGAACACGGTGACTACCGGCCGCCGGGGCTCCAGTTCGTGGAACCTCCAGGTAGTGTCGCGTACCGGCCATTCGTCGCGGGTGTTCAGCGATCTGGGCTATGGCGCTATTTTTGAAGCGGCCCGCATCCTGAACGAGTTCCGCCGGACCCTGAGTCAGGAGCCGTACCTGACCTTCAACCCCGGTCTGATCGTGGGCGGCTCCGATGTTCGCTACGATGGCCAGGCGGCTAAAGCCGAGACGACCGGCAAAACCAATATTGTGGCGCCTTCGGCGCTGGTAAAAGGCGACCTGCGGTTTCTGTCGGAAGCGCAGAAAGAAAGTGCCCGCGCCCGCATGCGGGAGATAGTGGAGAAGCCCCTGCCGCTGACCAAATCGACGATTACTTTTGCCGACGGCATACCGTCGATGGAGCCGTCGGCGGCCAACGAGGGGCTGCGGCAACAGGTCGATCAGCTCAGCCGCGATATGGGTCTTGGGCCGGTAGCGGCCGGTGATCCGGGTGCCCGTGGAGCCGGCGATGTATCGTTTGTGGCGCAGTACCTGCCGTGCCTGGATGGCTTAGGGGCATCCGGCAAGGGTGCCCACAGCATCGAAGAAAGCATTAACCTCAAAGAATACCCGTTGCTGATCCAGCGCACAGCCCTGCTGCTATACCGGCTGACGCGGTAAGCGGCAGTCTGCTTCCGGAACAGCCGTGTTCATTGCGCTGAGTCATCTGGCGGGCAGTTGTAGTGGGAAACAGCAGGGCCTGCCACCGCGCCGGGAAGATGCCCGGCGCGGGTGATGCCGGTTATTGGCCTGTTCGGGCGGCAATCCGTTTCCGGTAGGCTTCAATCGGTTTAAAGGGCCCGTACTTGTGCTGTTGTTCACTAAAGGGGTCGGCGTAGGGCCCAAACGGGTAATCAATGGCTTTGGTATTGAGATTAGGCCAGTCTTGGCGGAACGCCGTGCTATTGTCAGGACGATACGGCCCGTTGTCGGCTTAGTCGGAATTTGGGCCGGACGGCAAACCGATTTTTAACTAAAAGTCAGTCGGGGCGGATATTCTGGTTTACCCGGAAGAGGTTTTCCGGATCGTATTGGTGTTTGATAGCCGCGAGCCGCTCATAATTAGCGCCATAGGTGGCCTTTACCCGGTCGGTCCCCTCATCCATCATAAAATTGACGTACGAACCACCGGCACTGTACGGATGAAGTTCCTGCCAGTACGAACGCGCCCAGTTTGTTATGACCTCTTTGTTAGCAGGATCGGCATCAATCCCGGCAATAACCATGGCCCAGGTGGCGTCGCGGTAGTTCCAGGCCGTTGCGTCGTTGCTTACCCGGCCGGCTGCCCCGTTGATCGGGTATAAGTGCATAGTCGACAAGGCGGAGGGCAGCCTGTTGCCGTATTTGAGGTGGATATCGATGGCTTCGTCGCTCAGCTCATTCACGTAATCTCCTTTCCAGTACCACTGAAGCCCCGGCGGGTATAACGCATCAAACATCCCCTGCATGACCGGTACCGGCATTTCACCGATCATCTCCAGCGCGGGCGTTTTCATCTGACGAATAGGGCTAAATACATCCTCGGCCTTGTCGGCGGGGCCGGTATACGTCCACACAATGCCACACATTTTCTTCAGGTGCAACTGTTCCGGGAACGGCGGGCCGGGCGGTACGGTCAGGAAGGCAAACCAGCCGTTGATTTCGTCGGGAGCCTGTTTGATATAGGTCCGGTACCAGCGCATAATGGCGCGGGCATCGGCTAACTCCCACAGCATTGGCCCGGCCACGACCGTACGGATGGGATTGCCCCGGAAGACAAACGACGTGACTACTCCGAAGTTGCCGCCCCCTCCGCGGATGGCCCAGAACAGGTCGGGATGCTCGCCGGCCGATGCCGTTACGACCTCTCCGTGGGCCAGTACCACATCTGCCGACAAAAGGCTATCGATAGTCAGGCCGAATTTGCGGGACAGATATCCTACACCACCGCCGAGCGTTAATCCGGCAATACCCGTTGTGCCGTTAATACCCGACGGTACCGCCAGCCCGTAGGGGTGGGTAGCGGCATCGACATCGCGCAGCAGACAACCGGCCTCCACGCGAACCGTATTATCTTCAGGGTTTACCTCGATCCCTTTCATCAGCGACAGGTCAATGACCAGCCCTCCGTCGTTTACCCCGAAGCCCGCCCCATTATGACCACCCCCCCGAATCGACACCAGAAGCTGGTTTTTGCGGGCAAAGTTTACCATCATGACGACATCCTCTACCGATGCGCACCGGGCAATCAAAGCCGGTCGTTTGTCGATCATGCCGTTGTATACCTGGCGGGCCGTTTCGTATTCGGCATCCTTTGGCGTAATAAGCTGGCCCTTCAGGCGGAACAGCAGTTGCGACGTGGCAAGTGTTTCCATAATGAACAAGGGATTAGGTTAACAGAAAATCAGGCACGGAATAAGTGACGGTATTAGCTATACGAGAGTACCAGTTGTTTGCGGTAGTTGGCAGGCGATGTACCAAATTTTTCCTTGAACACCCGGCTGAAGTGCGAGTTGTTTTCGAAACCACTCTCGAAGGCCACATCATTGACCAGCATGCTGGTGGTTTGCAGTAACGTTTGCGCGTAGGTTAGTCGCTTTTGCATCAGCCATTTGGCCGGTGTGGTCTGAAACACCCTGGTGAACTCCCGCTTAAACGTAGCCAGACTCCGGTTGGCAATGCGGGCATACTGTTCCAGCGAGAGATTAAACATATAATTGGCTTCCATTACCTCGTACAGCGACGTCTGACGGCGATCGACGAGGCTGTTCAGGTAGGCCGCCAGGACCTGGTTCGCTTTGTTGATCAGCAGCGAGAACAGCAGCTCACGGGCCCGTTGTTCCAGTTCTGCTTCGGTGGGGGCCGGCTGCTGCTCAAAATAGCCCAGAATTGTCTGTATAAAACTATGTGTTGTCTCGTTAACGGCCAACTCAATCACCTGCTCGCCAGGCTGATTGCCCACCAGCCTTCCGTTGTAAAATTTACGGTACTCTTTGATGAGCTGTTGCAGGTAGCTATCGGGCAAATACAGGTTGAAAGAGCGAAAATTGTCGCTTCGATAAATGTCCTGTAGCAGGGCTCCTTTTTTAAAGAAAAGGCAGGAATTCGGCTGGAGCAGCCAGGACTTACCCGAGCGGTGAACGCGTCGCTCACCCCGGACCACAAACGTGATATAACCGTAATGAGAAAAGACTTCCTCCCGCAGGCCCGTCTGCGGGCAGTCGTAATAAGCAAACAGAATGTCTTTGCACACCAGTTGCTTATAGAGTTCCGGCTGGAACTTCAGGAAATCATAGATATTCGTCATGGCGTATGCCGCTGAAGAATAGTGGCTTAATCAAAGGTAGGAAAGTTAAATGGCAAAGGCTTTGCTGTGCGGCTCAACTTTTTTGCTGTAGGGCTCAACTTTGCCGGTTATACGTCAGGTTACGACAGCATAGTTACTCCCCGGCTGTTTTACTCGGTCACCGGAAAGTCCCGGCCTTCACCCGTTTGGGTGTCCAGCCAGACCAGCAGGCCATTGCGGGTGCGGGTCGGTTCGTTTTGATGGGCGTAGCCGGCCACGAGGAGCCGGTACAGAAACCGCGGCACTTCGCCATAGGGTACCGATGGCCTGATTGACCATTTACCAAGAGCTTACGAGATGACTTTGGCAGCTAACGTGTTAGCAATTGAAAATGAGAATAGAAAGATTGAAGAAGTAAAAAAGGCTGCTGTCAGAAAGTTACTTTTACAGGGGAAATTAACCGTCGGGGAAATTGCTGATGCCAATGATGTGACTGTTGATATTGTGCTTGATATACAACGAAATCTATCAACTGACAAGTAAGGCGGGTCACCGGCGACAGGCAGCAAGCCACTAAGTCAGCGTAATAACACCCAACCCACCATGTGCGTCAAGGCTCCTTCGTCGCCAGCGTCACATGAGGGTGTTGGGCGGCCTGCTGTAGATTGAGGTCAGCCGGCAGCTAGTTGCCAGTGAATGAAGGCTACTTGGCGGTAATTAGGTCGGTATAGCGGCTTCTCGCCCGATAAGTAATAAAGTGTATGACGCGTCTTTTTCCTATAGCCGGGAAGGTCTTGACGGACCTGCGGTATGCTTCATTCCTAATCCCTCCCAATGATGGTTGTTATCGACCGTAAAACATTCCTTCAGGAACTTTCCCTGCTGACCGGTGTCTCGTTGTTGTCGGCATCGGCTTTGGCCCATGAGCCGGCCCTGAAAAAACCGACTATCAAACTCGGTCTCGTTACGTATCTGTGGGGTAAAGACTGGGACTTGCCCACGCTGCTGAAAAACTGCGCCGATACCGGCATGCAGGGCGTTGAACTCCGGGTAGATCATGCCCATACTGTGACGCCCGAACTGACGGCGGCCCAGCGCCTGGCGGTTAAACAGCGGTTTGCCGACAGCCCGGTTCAACTGGTCGGCTTCGGGACCAATCAGCAGTTCGATTTTGTGGATCATGACCGGGTCAGGGCGTCTATTGAGCGGACAAAGGAATTTATCCGGCTAAGCGCCGATGTGGGTGGGTCGGGCGTGAAGGTGAAGCCCAACGGGCTGCATAAAGAGGTTCCGGTGGAGAAAACGCTGAGCCAGATCGGCGAAGCGCTGAACGAACTGGCCCGGTACGGCGCTGACTTTGGGCAGCAGATCCGGCTGGAGGTACACGGCGAAGAAACGCAGGAACTGCCCATGATCAGGCGGATCATGGATGTAGCCAGCCATCCGAATGCCACAATCTGCTGGAACTGCAACCCCCAGGACCTGAACGGCAAGGGCTTTACCTATAATTTCGACCTGGTAAAAGACCGGTTTGGGGCCACCTGCCACGTTCGCGAACTCGACCGGACCGACTACCCCTATACCGAACTGCTGACTAATCTGGTCACTATGAAATACAATGGCTGGGTGCTGCTGGAATGTCATACTAACCCAACTGATAAGATAGCCTCTATGAAGGCGCAGCGGGCTGTTTTTGACCGGATGATCCGTAAGATATAGCCGGCATAGACCTGTTCGGCTTCTCTGATCCTGCAAAGAAACTAACTATGAAACCTTACCTTGTCTTTACCTGTATAGCCGCCATTGTTACGGTATTTGGCTGTCGTTCAAAACAGCCGGATCTGCCGCTTATCGGAACCTGGGAACTGATCTCGGCAACCACTACGGTAAACGATTCGACGTTCTCCACGTTCGATTCTGCCCATAAAATGATCAAGATTATCAACCCCACCCATTTTGCGTTCCTGAATCATACAACTAATCGGGAAAAAGACTCGTCGGCTACCGCCTTTACGGCCGGTGGCGGAACGTATACCTTAGCGGATAGTGTCTACACCGAAAATCTGGAATACTTTAGTGACAAAAACTGGGAGAATCATCAGTTTCGGTTTGTGGTAAAAATTGTGAACGATACGCTGATCCAGACAGGTGTCGAGAAGCTGGAAAAGCTGGGTATTGATCACGTCATCGTCGAAAAATACAAACGGGTTACTCAATAGCGCATGAATATACGGCAACGATGGAACGAGTCTTGTAGGAAGGGGCAATTTCTGAACGCCTTTCTGATTAGCCTGGTCTTTGCCTGTTGCATAGGGCCATTAACTGTCCTGGCGCAGGTGATGAGCTCCCCGCAGCTTGATAAGCTGGTGCTGCCTACCTTAATACCCCGTGTTCTGCTGCGGAAACGTGTGTTCTTTTTAGCGAAGCGACCTGTACCCTTACCCGTCATGAACCGTATTTTCCTGGTGGCCCTGATCGGGTGGAGTACCGTTGCCCTGGCGCAACCCGCCCCGGAGACGTACCCGGACGATCCGGCCTCTATCGAACAGCCCGGCGTTCCCAAAGGCGAAGTGCTGAAGTTTACGTTCGAGCAATCAAAAATCTTTCCCGGCACCTGGCGCGAGTATTGGGTGTATGTTCCGGCTCAATACCGACCCGAAAAACCGGCCTGCGTGTACGTCAACCAGGACGGTATCCAGTGGAAAGCGCCTACCGTGTTCGACAACCTGATCCATCAGGGCCAGATGCCGGTGACCATTGGGGTATTTGTGACACCGGGCCGGGTGCGGGCCGCCAATGCCGATAAGGCCCTGGATCGCTACAACCGTAGTGTCGAGTACGATGGGCTGGGCGATGCCTACGCCCGGTTTATTCTGGAGGAGATTCTGCCCGCTGTGGAGACGCATAAAGCCAGCGATGGCCGGGCAATCCGGCTCTCGAAAAACGGCAACGACCGGGCCATCGGGGGCTCCAGCAGCGGAGCCGTTTGTGCGTTTACGGCCGCCTGGGAGCGGCCGGATGCGTTTTCGAGGGTGTTCAGCGCCATTGGTACGTACGTGGGCCTGCGGGGCGGTGACCGGTATTCGACGCTGGTCCGCAAAACCGAACCCAAACCCATTCGCGTCTTTTTGCAGGACGGCACCAACGACCTGGACATTTACGCCGGCGACTGGTGGAAAGCCAACGAAGCTATGGAACGTGCGCTGACCTTTGCCGGCTATGAAGTCGAGCATGTGTGGAGCGAAGGCGGCCACAACGGCAAACACGGTACGGCCGTTTTTCCGCAGGCCATGCGCTGGCTCTGGAAAGACTGGCCCCAACCCGTCACCGCCGGAAAATCCAGGAATCAGTTTCTGAGTGACATGCTGCTGCCGGGCGAAGGCTGGCAAGCCGCCGGACCGGCTGCGGAGACTCCCCTGAAGGAGAAGAAAAGCGGCAGAGACGTGCCGGGACCCGGCGGCACCCGGTATGCGCTGATCAATAGTCAAGTACGGATCTACGACGCATCCGGCACAGAAAAGGCGGTGGTTCGGGGCATTACCGGTACCGACCTGGTTGTGGCCCACAACGGCAACGGCTACCTGCTGGCCGACGGTCCTGGCCAGCGTAGCCGGCTTTATCTGATCCGGGCAACCGGCGAGCGAATCCAGGTGGACGACCGGCTGAACGGCGCAGCCGGCATTGCCCTTACCCCCGATCAGACGCAGTTGTACGCGCTGGAGTCTGGCACGCATTGGGTCTGGATTTATCAGATCAGTCCGGATGGCACACTCAGCAGCAAGCAGCGGTACGGCTGGCTGCATGTGCCGGATACGGCCGAAGATGCGGGGGCCGCGGCTATTGCATGCGACCGGGACGGGCGCGTGTACGTTGCTACCCGGCTGGGTATTCAGGTGCTGGATCAGCTCGGGCGGGTCAACGCGATTTTGCCGGTACCGGGCGAACAGACCACCCAGCTTACTTTTGGAGGGGCCGACTCCAAAACGGTAATGATCCGGTGCGGAGATAAACACTACCGCCGAACGCTTAATGTGCAGGGGGTAAAGCCGTACGAGGCTCCCATCAAACCCGCAACGCCGAGACTTTAAGGTCCGCAATTCCAAATCCGAAATACGATTATGAACGACACTACAATTCTGCGCCGGACTTTTTTGCAATCAACGGCCCTGCTGGCGGGTAGTGTGCTACTGCCGAACCATTCATTTGCCAAAGCGGCTCCCAATGCACTACGTCTGGGTGGGCCTATCTTCCTGAAAAGCGATGATCCCGCCGAACTGGCCCGTGAACACCGGCGACTGGGGTACAGTGCCGCCTATGTACCGGCGGTGAATACGCAGGACAGCGCTAACATCAAGGCGATTGAAAAAGCCTTTGCGGAGCAGAACGTCATCATTGCCGAAGTAGGAGCCTGGGTCAATATGCTGGATCTGGCTCCTGAGAAACGGGCGAAGAACCTGACCTATGTGACCGAACGGCTGGCCCTGGCCGATGCCGTGGGGGCGCTTACCTGTGTGAACATTGCCGGGTCGTACAACCCCAAAAACTGGGATGGTCCCGACGCCCGCAACGTGTCGAAAGAATTCTTCGACGCTACCGTAGAGAACTGCCGGAAAGTCATCGACGCCGTAAAGCCAAAGCGGGCGAAGTTTTCCCTCGAAATGATGGGTTGGAGCCTGCCCGACGGACCGGATTCGTATCTGAAGTTCATCAAGGCCATCGACCGCCCGGCCTTTGGTGCTCACGTCGACATCGCGAACATCGTTAACTCGCCCGACCGTTACTACAACAACACCGCGCTGATCAACGAGACGTTCAGAAAACTGGGGCGGTGGATCGTATCGGTACACGGGAAGGATGTCTACGGCAAAGATGCCCACCTGGCCGAAACCATGCCCGGCCGGGGTGGTCTCGATTACACCACGTACCTGCGTAATGTTACGTCGCTGCCGCAACCGGTACCGTTTATGCTGGAACACCTGCGCACGGCCGAGGAATACGACGAAGCCCGGCAGTACGTCATTCGGCGAGCCGCTGAAGCCCAGATTCCGCTGGCCTGATGCCGGAACGTCCCCTGCGTTCTGCCTTACCCCTGGACGCTCAGGCTGGACGAGTTTTTATATCTGCTCTGTTCGCTTCGACGGGTTGGCCCGGCTTAGCCGGCTGAGCAGCAGCCGCGCCAAACCGTACAAAATGAGGCCCACCACCAGAAAAAAAACCGTCCATTTCAGGTTGGTGAAGACCATGCACAGAATGGCCACCGATCGCGATGTGTCCGGGTACGTGTTGAGCAGGGTTACGATCAGGCTGTTCTCCAGAAAATCACTGAGCATGATGGCTACCGGAAGTACATTCACCCAATAAAACGGCGTATACGGTTTCTGCCGGAACAGCAGCGACAGGCTCACGCATAGCAGGAAGGTGTAAATGATGGGGTAGGCCAGATCGGCCGTCAGCTCCCCAAACGCATAATAGGGGCGGCCTTCGGGGCCATAGGCCGCTACCATTTCCAGAATTTTATCGGGATCGAAATTCCCCATCAGCAGGTCGATGGGGCCGATGGTCTGTCCCGCATAGGCGTTCATCCTGGTTTCTAGGGTCTTGAAGAAGTAACCGGGAAACGCCAGATAAAAGGGAATGGTCAGCAGCAGCAGTTTCCAGGAGGCAATCCGGTAAAAAAAGGCAGCGAGGGTATGTACCATGTCGGTTGGGGTTTGAGCTCTGGGAAATTAGCCGTTTTTCGTAAAAAATGAAGGGCTACGGAACCAGTAGCCCTCGGGGCGGGTATTTTATACATAGTACCGTGCTAATGTATTGATGATTTGAGTAGCCATGAGAGAAGTATTGGAAAAAGTTTTGTTTCAGAATACCGTTCAGGATTATCTGCTGGCTTTGGGTGTCATACTGGTTGGGATAGTGATGATCGGCATCTTCAGGCGAACCATCCTGGCGCGGGTCAGGGAGTGGACCCGCTCGACGGATTCGCATTTCGATGATTTTGTAGTCGACAGCATCGCCCGCTTCGGCATTCCGGCCCTGTATTTTGGGGTTGTTACGATTGGCCTGAATTTGCTGATACTCACACCCAGGGCGGAAGGGATTCTGAAAGTGGCCTCTACCGTTGTGATCACCTTTCTGATAGTCCGGCTGGTATCCTCGGCTATTCTGCTGTTTCTCCGGTCGTTTATCCGGCGGCAGAACCAGGGCGACGAAAAACTAAAGCAGGTGGGCGGCCTGATGCTGCTCATCAATGTCGTTATCTGGGCGGTTGGCCTGCTGTTTATCTTCGACAATATGGGCTACAACGTAACCACCGTCGTGACCGGTCTCGGTATCGGGGGTATTGCGGTGGCCCTGGCGGCTCAGAACATCCTGGGTGATTTATTCAATTATCTGGTCATTTTCTTCGACCGGCCCTTCGAGGTGGGTGACTTCATTACGGTAGACAACAAAATGGGCTCTGTCGATTATATCGGCATCAAAACAACCCGCGTCAAAAGCCTGACCGGCGAGCAGTTGATTTTTGCCAACAGCGACCTCACCAAATCCCGGATTCACAACTTCAAGCGCATGGACCGGCGCCGGATAGCCTTTACCGTGAAAGTAACCTATCAGGCGGAGCTGGATCAACTGAAAGCGATTCCAATTCTGCTGAAAGCCCTTGTAGAGGAGCAGTCGGATGCGCTGTTCGACCGCGCCCATTTTGCCGCCTATGGTGATTCCAGCCTGAATTTCGATGTGGTTTACTTTGTGCTGTCTACCGAATTCAACCGTTACATGGATATTCAGCAGACGATCAACCTGCGTATTTACGAAGAGTTTAAGGCGCGAGGCATCGAGTTTGCCTACCCGACGCAGGCGCTGTACTGGATGAACCAGCCGACGGAGGTGGATCGGTATTCGTAACGGAAAACTTTTCCGGCCCTAAGGGGGTGCCTGCCAAAACTTCTCCGGCCGCAGCGGGTTACAGTACCAAAACAAACCGTTATGAAAAAAAATCTGATCATTCGCGTATCCGGTGATTTACAGGGAACGCTGTTCCGGCAGGAAGCGCGGCAAAAAGCCGAAAAACTGGGCTTGAACGGCACCGCCCATTACGAACCGGATGGAAATTTGCATATAGAGGTGGAAGGTGCGCCGGAGCAGCTTGATGCTTACCGGCAGTGGTGTGAGCAGGGGCCGGACGGTACCCATGTCAGTCATATCGCGGTGGAGGAAGGTGCACTACAGGGCTATGATCGGTTTATAGAGATGCCTATGTGAGGTTTAGGTGATTAAAGGTAAGGGCGTAGTCAGGCCAGCAATGGCTCCGGACTACGCCCTTTATCGTTTACGGACAGATCCATGGGTCGGAAAAACAGAATGGCAGGGTTACCGCTTCCTGTGGTAATGTCCTTTACGCCATGTTTGTTACAACCTATACTCTATCACCACAGAACCAGAATCACTACAACCTCAAAATTAATTTCCATAGCGTTTCTGATTTTATAGGTTTATCAATGACGTATGTATAGGCGGTTAATGCTATACGCTATAAGGCTGTTTCGGCTGATTATCCGACAGTTACGGACTTAGCCTTTGCTCTCCAGCCTGATGGCGGGTATCTTCTGCTCCGCTACCATCTGGTTAAAGGCCGGTATCCGTTTGCTGATCAGCTCCTTCAGTTTACCCAGCGCTGCGTCGACCTGAGCGGCCAGCGATTCATACACTACGTATGATGCCCGGGTGGGCTTTGTATCCGCTGAGGCTACGGCCGAGGCTACCCCCGCCAGTTTATCGTTCAGCCGGATGGGGTAGGCCAGCAGATCCTGCACGGCTTTTGCTTTGGGCTGCATCAGCGTGGCTTCCAGCTGATCGAGCTCCTCCAGCATGGGTTTGGTCAACGGCTTAAACTTGCTGACCATCACCGTATCGTTCATGGCGGTCAGGTAGCCGTTGATCTGGCTCCGGATCTGGCGAATCTGGTTGATGGCTTTGTGCGTTTCCGACAGCTTGTTGTTGATCTTCTGTACAAAGGCAAACTGCTCCCGAAAATCGGCATCGGTAGTTTTCAGCCGTGGGTCTTTGCGGATCTCAAAGGCTTGCTCCTGCACCAGCGAATCGCCCAGCAGCAGCCGCACCTTGTAAGTGCCCGGTACGGCTTTGGCTCCAAGGCCCCGGCCGGTCCACATCACGTTGGTGCCCTCTACAACCGTGGCGTCGGGGTAGCGCATGTCCCATACAAAGACGTTCATACCGGGTTTGGCGGAGATCAGGCCCGGCCGGACCAGCGTCGAATCTTCGTAAAAATCTTTGGAAATCTTCAGCGGCTGGCCTTTCCGGTCTTTCAGGCTGGAGTAGGAAATGATGCTGTCGCCGGTGGCGGTCACAAACTGTAGTTTCAACTCCTTCGCCGGCTGGTTTTTCAGATGATAGCGGACAATAACGCCGTTTGGGGCATTCTCGCCCACCGTCGGAACGGCCTCCTGACTACTGCCGCCCAGCATCCGGTAAGCGTGGCGGGGTTTAAACAGGTGCATAGCAGCCAGACCCGTTGGCTGCTTGTCCATGATCTCGTGCAGCGGACTGATGTCGTCCATGATCCAGAACGAGCGGCCGTGGGTAGCCACCACCAAATCCTTTTCCTGCTTATGAATCTGTAAATCGCGGATGGGTGTAATGGGCAGGTTCTGATTCAGCTTCTGCCACGAGCCGCCATCGTTAAACGATACGTAGATACCCCGCTCGGTGCCGGCAAACAGCAGCCCCGCTTTGTTGGGGTCTTCGCGCACGACCCGGCAATACTCATCGGCCGGAATACCGGCAGTAATGGGGGTCCAGGTCTTGCCATAATCGGTGGTGCGGAACAGGTAAGGCCGGCGGTCACCGTCCTGGTATCGGTTGGCGGCCAGATAGGCTTTGCCGGGGGCGTGGTCGGAGGGGTGAACGATGCTCATCAGCGCTCCGGCGGCTATCTGCGATGTCGGTGGGGTGATGTTCTGCCAGGTTTTGCCGCCGTCGCGGCTGATATGCAGGAGCCCGTCGTCGGAGCCGGCCCAGAACACGTTCTTCTCCACGGGCGATTCGGCAAAGGTAAACACGGTGGCGTAGGTCTCGGCCCCGGTGATGTCTTTGGTGATGGGACCACCGGTTTCGCCCTGCGTTTTAGGGTCGTTGCGGGTCAGGTCGGGGCTGATGTCTTCCCAGGTGTGGCCGTTGTCGGTGCTGCGGTGAACGTGCTGCGAGGTCACGTACAGCACCCTGGAGTCGTGGGGGGAGAACACAATCGGGTACGTCCACTGGAAGCGGTACTTCCGCATCGACGCCGGGGCTCCCATGCCGTATTCCGGAAACACATTGATCACCTGGTTCTGGTCGGTAGCTTTGTCGTAGCGCGACAGAAAACCGTCGTAGTTACCGCCGTAGGTGATATTCGGGTTTGTCGGGTCCGGCGTAATATAGCCCGATTCGGCACCGGCCACGGGAAACCAGTCATTGGGGCCGATGCCAAAGTCGGTGTTGCGGCTGGCAATGCGCAGGGAGCTGTTATCCTGCTGGGCACCGTAGACATTGTACGGGAAGTCATTATCCAGCGCCACATGGTAAAACTGCGCTGTCGGAATGTCGATGTCGGAGAAGGTAGCCCCGCCGTTGAAGGTCACTTCGGCTCCGCCATCGTCGCCGATGATGAAGTTTTGCGGGTTTTTGGGGTTCCACCAGATGTCGTGGGTATCGCCGTGGTGGACCGGTACCCGCTGAAACGTTTTACCCCCGTCGTACGATTTCAAGGCGTTTACGTTTAGCACGATCAGCCCGTTTTCGTTCTGCGGATCGGCTCCCAGCATCATGTAGTACCAGGGCCGTTGCCACAGGTTTTTGTCTTCGTTGATCAGCTGCCAGGTGTTGCCGGCATCGTCGGAGCGGTACAGGCCACCCTTCGCGTTTTCGATCATGGCGTACAGCCGGTTCGAGTTGGCCGGTGACACCGCAATGCCTATTTTGCCGAGCAGGCCTTTGGGCATACCCGGCCGGTTGTTTAGCGACACCCAGGTATCACCCCCATCGGTGGACTTGTAAAGGCCGCAGCCGGGTCCCCCGCTGCTCATGGAGTAGGGGGTGCGGTACGCCTGCCAGAGCGATGCGTAGAGGATAGACGGGTTGTTGGGGTCCATTTTCACGATGGCCGCACCGGTGCTGTCGTTCTTAAACAGGATTTTCTGCCAGGTTTTGCCGCCGTCCCGGGAGCGGAACACCCCCCGGTCGGGGTTGGGCGCGTAGGGATTACCCAGCGCGGCCAGGTACACCAAATCAGGGTTTTGCGGATGCACCTCGATATTGCCGATGGCGTCGGCCAGTTTCAGGCCCATATGCTTCCAGGTTTTGCCTGCATCGGTCGATTTGTAGACGCCGTCACCGTACGAGATATTCCCCCGGATTTCGGCCTCACCCATGCCTACGTACAGGATATTCGGGTCGGAGGGGGCCACGGTAATGGCTCCGACGGATGAAGACTGGAAGGTGCTGTCGGAGATATGAAACCAGTTGCTGCCGCCGTCGATAGTTTTCCAGACGCCCCCGCCGGTGGCACCAAAGTAGTAGGTGAGGGGCTGGTCGGGATGCCCTGCCACGGCCAGCGAACGCCCCGCGCGGAAGGGGCCGATGTTACGCCAGCGAAGGCCGCTGTACAGGTGAGGAGAGACGCCCGATGGGGTGGTGGCGGCCGCCGGCTTCGCTTTTTGTGCTGTTTTTCGGGCCTGCGCCAGGCTATCCGACGGGGAGGCCGAGAGCATAACTGCCAGCAGACAAAGGCCGGAGACGCCCGGTAAATACTGCTTCATAGGATTGGTAAAGAATGGACGAATGATGTTTTGTCCAAATTACCGAAAAAAGCAATGGCTGTTACCAACAATAGAAAATATTGCCCTTGGCAAGAAAACAGATTGCTTACTGAATGGATGCTGTATTTTCGGGCGGGGAGAACTGAGGCAGGATCACAAAATGGAATGAGCCGCATGAGTCGGACAAACGCTGGCCTACTCATCAGGCTGGGCCTGCGTATCAACTAACGGCTCAGGCGGCCATGGCCAGGCATTTCCGGCGCAGCTTATCGCGGGTGCGTTTGAGCCGCATCTTCACGGCCGAATCCCGCACATTGATCATACGTGCAATTTCGCCGATCTCCAGCCCTTTTTCGTACTTCAGCCGCAACACCTGAACCTCTTCCGGCTGCATCGTTTTCAGTGCCTGATGGAGCGTTTGGTGGTGCATCTCGATAAGCCAGGCATCGTCGGTATCCGTAACCGTATGGTAGTGGTAATCTTCCAGCGGCACCAGTGGCGTACGGCCCGAGCGCCGGATCTGGTCCATGCAGTAGTTATAGGTGATGGAGTAAAGCCAGGTCGAAAAAGTCGATTTCACCTTAAACTGCTCCAGATTAGCCAGTACCCGCACAAAAACATCCTGGGTGAAGTCCTGCGCCTGGTCCGGATCTTTGGTCAGCGACAGGCAGCGCCGGTATACTTTGGTCGCATAGCGGTTGTACAGAATGTCAAAACACTTAGGGTTGTTTGTTTCCAGATAGGCTTTGATGAGCTCTTCGTCTTTCGGGTGGGTGTTCATGAGCGGTAGTGTTTCTCCGGTATGACCATTAGTTGATTTGATTGTAAAGGTGAAACAATTCTCACCTGAGTAACTTAAATTGACGTTAAGCTTTAATTAACAACCTATTAAAAGCAAATTTGCCGTTTGGGGCCGCTAAATGGTCTTGAGGCCGCCGGGTCAGCGGATAATCATTTGGTCGAATTTTCGCTTTGACATAGAGAATGCCTTACCTTTGTTTTCGGGTACCGGCTTATCGGTCGGAGCCCCTTCAAGCTACAATTGCATATGGTTCAGAATGACGAATTGATCCGGATTATAGATCTGCTCAACACAACCTACGAGGGAGAAGAGGCCTGGCATGGGCCGTCGGTAGTGGAGGTCCTGCGGGGTGTTTCACCCGAGATGGCGGGCCGCAAAATCACGCCCAATACGCACTCTATTGCCGAACTGGTTTTTCACATGACTAGCTGGCGTATCTTCTGTGTAAAGAAAATGCAGAACGACGCTGCCTTTGACATTACCACACCTGAAAAAAACTTCGGTTCACCCAACCTGAAAATTGATGCCTTTGAGTGGGAGGCTCTCCAGATGGAGCTTAGCCTTAGCCAGGAGGAACTGGTGAACGAACTGGATAAACGGGACGATGATGAGTTTCTGGAAGATATTGTGCCGGGCCGCGATTATACCTATTATGATATGCTCCACGGTATTATTACCCATGATCTGTACCATGCCGGTCAGATTATGATTCTGAAGAAAGCACTGACCTTTAAAGGCGGGGGCGGTAACTCGAACCACCACGATGATGAGGACGATTTCAGCCCACGCTACGGCGATGCCTACGATATAGACGACTATTAGCAGGCCCCTATCGCATAAATCTTTGTATAAAGAGCCTGGGGTAACACCGGGCTTTTTACTTTTGCGGCATGAAGTACTGGTTAGTGAAATCGGAGCCGGATGCCTACTCCTGGAGCCGGTTCGTCAGCGAAAAAAAAGCCACCTGGGATGGGGTGCGTAATTACCAGGCCCGCAACAACCTCAGCGCCATGGAGGTGGGTGATCCGGTGCTGTTTTACCATAGCGTCAAAAACCAGGCCGTGGTCGGGCTGGCGAAAGTCGTTCGCGACGCGTACCCCGACCCGACAGTTCCGGATGATCCGCGCTGGGTGGTGGTGGAACTGGTGCCGGTCATGGCGTTCGACAATCCGGTAACGCTGGCCCGGCTGAAATCGGAACCCCTCTTGCAGAACATGGCGCTGCTGCGGCAGTCGCGCCTGTCGGTGATGCCGGTGCGGCCCGATGAGTTTGAGCTAATACTGGCCCTGGCACACGCGCCGGTTGCCTGATTCAGAAAAAGTGAGGGTTGTGCCCGCTTATGGGAACCCGATTTTGTTATGCGTACATGGCTGATTTGCAACTGTTGACTCCGGCGGCCTGGCCGGAATACGAATTAATTGATGCCGGAAATTTCGAAAAGCTTGAACGCTTCGGGGCGTACGTGCTGGCCCGGCCCGAACCCCAGGCGATCTGGGATAAATCGTTGCCGGAAGCCGACTGGGAGCGGCAGGCGCACGCGACTTTCCGGCGCGACAAACAGTCGCCGGAGCGGGGCGAGTGGCTGAAGAAGCCCGGCCTGCGCGATCCCTGGCTGGTCGGTTTCCGGCAGGCAGGGTTATCGCTACGGTTCAAGCTAGCCCTCTCGTCGTTCAAACACGTCGGCATTTTTCCGGAGCAGGCTGTCAACTGGACTTATATCTACGACAAGGTAAAAGCGTTACCGGTTGAACGCCCCAAAGTACTCAACCTGTTTGCCTATACCGGCGGGGCTTCGCTGGCGGCCCGGCAGGCGGGGGCCGACGTCACCCATGTCGATGCCGTGCGGCAGGTGATTAGCTGGTCGCGGGAAAATATGGAAGCCAGCGGGCTCGACAACATCCGCTGGGTGGTCGAAGATGCCGTTAAGTTTGTGCGCCGGGAAGAGCGCCGGGGCAATACCTACCACGGACTGATTCTGGACCCGCCCGCCTACGGCCGCGGCCCCGAGGGCGAAAAGTGGGTGCTGGAAGAACACCTGAACGCTTTGCTTAAGACCTGCGTATCGCTGCTCGATAAGGAACACTTTTTCTTTATCATCAACCTGTATTCGCTGGGGTTTTCGGCCCTGATCCTGGATAATCTGATGCGGCAATGCTTTGGTCAACTGCCCCATGCCGAATGGGGGGAGCTGTATCTGGACGATCGGCAGCAGAAGCGCTTGCCGCTGGGGGTATTTTATCGGTTTTCTTCGCAGTAAGCCGTATCTTTGTTCCGAAACTGGTTGTGCATGCGCATTGCGTTATTTATCTGTTTTTGCTGGGTGCTGCTGAGTTGCGGTAGCGAAGACCGCCGGCAGGCGCGTATTCCGGATATCCCCGAACCGGGTGATACCAGCCGGAACCGGGCAACGCTGGTGGCGCTGACACGGGCAATCAATCAATCATCGCCGGCATCGGCCTACGCCAAACGAGCCGCCTTGTACCTGTCGACGGGCAGGGTAGAAGAGGCTCTGGACGATATTGACGAGGCCATCAGCCGCAACGGCAATGTCGGGTCCTTTTATTTGGTCCGTGCTCAGGTGCTTCGGGCGCTACAACAACCGGCCAAAGCGTTTGAGAGTGCTCAGCGGGCGGAGATTCTGGGGATCGACACCCCGGCTATTTATACCTTGCTGGGAGATTTGCTTCAGCAGCAGAATCAGTTTGATAAAGCCCAGTTGTATATTGCCAAGGCGTTGCAGATGGCCCCCTACGAAGGCGAAGCATATTATTTTGCCGGACTGATGGCCGCCAAGCAGGGCGATACCACCCTGGCGCTGCGGCATTACCAGCAGTCGCTGAAACTCAAGCCGCGCTACCTGGAAACGTATAATCAACTGGCGTCGATGTATCGGGCCATGGGCGATCTGAACACAGCCCTGCGGTATAATGAGCAGGGGCTGGTTTATTTTCCGGATAACGCCCAGCTTCATTACCGCCGGGGGCTGATCTTTCACAATATGGGCGGGCTGGACAGTGCCCTGGTTGCCTATCAGCGGGCGGCTACCCTACTGCCAAACATGTTTCAGGCGTATTTTCAGGCCGGGCTGGTGTATCACTACCTGAAAAACTATCCCTTGGCGCTGACTAATTTTCAACGGGTACAGCAGTTAAAGCCGCAATACCCGCGGGTCGATTATTTTATCGGGCACAGCCTCGAACAGACCGGTCAACTGGATGCTGCCCTGGCTGCGTATACCAACGCGGTTGCGTTGAATGCAACAGATCAGGACGCACAGGCCGGAGTCTGGCGGGTGCAGCGCAAAAAATCGGGCCGGTATTACGACGGGTACCTGCTGGAGCGTTCGGCCGCTGCCGAAACGGATCCGCAACGGCCGTCGCCGGTGCTCGATACCGCCCGGGTCCGGATTATGACTATTCAGCCGAAAACCCGGTTGTCGACGGGTGGAGACTCGATCAGAACCCTGAAGTCGATTGGACCTAATAACTGACATAATCACTGATACTGCTATAAAATTTGGTACCAGGTCTCTTCTAACAGTGTTAGATAGCCCAGGGCGACGAATAAAAAGTTAAT
>NZ_BAABHB010000029.1:0-11801 GCF_039541875.1 Nibrella viscosa
TTACATTCGGGACTGGGGTATCAATGTCCGGCCAGTTTCTTATCGAAGCAGGGCATAAGGCTGCCTAGACTCAAAATAAAATCCGTAATAATAGAATCTGTGTCCAACTTATAGGGGGCTAAACCACTTTTGGCATTCTTCATCCAAAAATCTTATTTCAAGAACTTTAGTTTATATATTTGTATTCTGCAAAAGCGTTTTTATTAAACATATTACTAACCTATTCACATGAACAGACGAGATGCCCTTTTACGGGTGGCCACGCTGGTGGGAGCGACGGTGTCGCTGCCGGCGCTGGCCGATACACTCGAGGCTTCTGCCGCTGCCCGTGCCGTTAGTGGCAAGCCCCTGCTGTTTACGGCCGACCAGGATGCGATGGTTGCCGAAATGGCCGAGGTCATCATCCCAACGACCAGCACGCCCGGTGCCAAGGCCGCCAAGGTGAACGAAGTGATCGACATCGTGCTGAAGGATTGTTACCGCGAACCTGAACAGAAGCGGTTTTTAGAAGGTCTGGTGACAACCAACAAGATCAGCAAGGATGCGTATAACAAATCATTTGTGGAGTGCGACAACGCGCAACGGATTGATGTGATGAAAAAGCTGGAAACGCAGGCCAAACAGGAGCGTGGGCAAATGATGCAGGGACCAGCCGACAAACGCTACACTCCGTTCTTCTTTATGCTGAAAGACCTGACCCTGATGGGCTACTTTACGTCCGAAATAGGTGCTACTCAGGCGCTGGCCTACGTACCTGTTCCCGGCCGTTTTGAAGGCTGCGTACCATTGAAGCCCGGCCAGAAAGCGTGGGCGATATAAATAAGTTTAAGGTTTGAGGTTTGAAGTTGCTCCGCCGGGGTAACTTTAAACCGCCGGGCAGCCCCGCTCAAACTTCAAACCTGAAACTTCAAACTAACCTATCGAATGAACCTTAATATAAAAGCACAACAAGCGAATACCTACGATGCGATTGTCGTGGGTTCAGGTATATCGGGCGGATGGGCAGCCAAGGAATTGACCCAGAAAGGCCTAAAAGTGTTACTGCTGGATCGTGGTGAAGACATTGAGCACGTGTCTGGTTATAAAACGGCGATGACCAACCCCTGGGAATTTCCGCACCGGGGCCGGCCTACTACGCAGGTGGCCGAAGAGCAGGCGGTACAGGCCCGCACGGGCTACACCATCTCAGAGTCCAGTTCGTATCTGTTTGTAAACGATAAAGACAATCCTTATCTGGAAGATAAGCGTTTCGACTGGATGCGGGGCTACCACAAAGGGGGCCGGTCGCTGATGTGGGGCCGCCAGGTATACCGCTGGAGCGACCTCGACTTTGAAGCCAATGCCAAAGAAGGTATTGCGATCGACTGGCCAATCCGCTACAAAGATATTCAGCCCTGGTATGATTATGTCGAGCGGTTTATCGGGGTAAGTGGTAATAAAGAAAACCTGCCGCATTTGCCGGATAGCCTTTACCAGCCGGCAATGGACATGTATTGCCTTGAAAAGCACATTAAAGGCGCTGTTGAGAAGAAGTGGCCGGAGCGGAGATGGACCATCGGCCGGGTGGCCCACCTGACCAAACCTACTGCGGAGCAAACGGCGCTGGGCCGGGCATCGTGCCAGTACCGGAACCTGTGTATTCGCGGGTGTCCGTACGGTGCCTACTTCAGCTCGCAGGCAGCTACCCTGCCCGTAGCGCAGAAAACCGGCCGGCTCACGTTCCGTCCGTACTCGTTTGTAACCTCGCTGATCTACGACGAGAAGAAGCAGAAAGCGACCGGTGTACGGGTAATCGACGAACAGACCAGCCAGGAACTGACGTTCAATGCCCGCATTATTTTCCTGTGTGCCTCATCAATGGCCTCTACCTACATCATGCTGAACTCGACCTCCAACCGCTTCCCCAACGGTTTAGGGAATGATAGCGGTGAGCTGGGTCATAACGTGATGGATCATCACTTCCGCGTCGGAGCTTCGGGTGAGTACGAAGGTTTTGACGATCAGTATTACTACGGTCGCCGGGCCAACGGTGTTTACGTACCACGCTACCGCAACCTGCCCGGTCAGCAGAAGCGCGATTACCTGCGGGGCTTTGGTTACCAGGGTTCGGCCAGCCGGATGAACTGGGGCCGGGGGTACGGTTTGGAAGGCTTCGGGGCCGATTTTAAAGAACAACTGACCAAACCTGGTCCGTGGACAATGGGTCTGACCGGCTTCGGTGAGTGTTTGCCCTACCACGAAAACAAAGTGGTACTTGATCACTCTAAGAAAGATAAGTGGGGGCAGCCCGTCCTGCGTTTTGATGCCGATTTCAAGGATAACGAAATGCGCATGCGGAAAGACATGGGTAACGATGCCGCCGAAATGCTGGAGGCCGCCGGTCTGAAAAACGTTCGCATCAACGATGCCGGCTCCTGGCCGGGCCTGGGAATCCATGAGATGGGTACTGCCCGCATGGGTAATGATCCCAAAACATCGGTACTGAACAAGTTCAATCAGGTGCATAGCGTTAAAAACGTGTTCAACACCGACGGTGCCTGTATGACCTCTGCCAACTGTGTGAACCCATCACTGACCTATATGGCGCTGACCGCCCGGGCGGCTAACTATGCCGTGCAGGAAATGAAAAAGCAAAATCTGTAACAAACCGTATTGGATCAGAAAAAGAAAGCACCGGCCATTCTGGTGCTTTCTTTTTATAAAAAAAGACCTGCGACATACCTAAACGAGACCTTAGTCATAATTTAAGTAACTGCTTTACGGATTTTTAGGCATTATCAAATAAATTTTTTATCATTAGGGCAAAGCCGTTAGACCATGAATCCAGAAACCGCCGAGGCTTACATCCTGGAAAAATTAGCGCATAACTTGTCGGCCACCCTTTACTACCACGGTATTCATCACGTGCGTGACGTAGTAGATGCTGCCATGCGGCTGGCCGTAGCCGAAGGGATCAACGATGAAGAAGCCATGGTGCTGCTGCGCACGGCTGCTCTTTACCACGACTCCGGTTTTATTGATACCTACCGGGGGCACGAAGAAGAAAGCTGCCGGCTGGCTCGCCAGACGCTTCCCCGCTTCGGCTATACAGAGAGGCAGATCGATCAGATTTGCGGGATGATTATGGCTACACGCATTCCCCAGGCACCCCAGACGCACCTGGAGCAGATCATCTGCGATGCCGATCTGGATTACCTGGGCCGCGATGACTTTGAGCCCATTGCCCGAACCTTATTTGACGAGCTTCGGGAGCGGGAAATGGTAGTGGACGAAGACACGTGGAACAAAATTCAGGTGCGGTTTCTGAATACGCACCAATATTGGACCCCTACGGCCATTGCCTGGCGACAGGCCGGTAAACAGGCTCATCTGGAGAAACTGCGTACGCTGGTCAGTGCGCAACCGGACTAACCGGCGCGTTTCGGACTTGCTCGTTCAGGTGACGGATTCGGCGACACAGCATTCGCATCATATTGCGCAGTACTTCACTGCGTTCTTCCATGAGGTCATAAAAATCGTCCTGGTCCACCCGAAGCAGGGTAACGTCGGTAGTGGCTGCGGCTGTGGCCGACCGGGGTTCCGTATCAAGCAGGGCCAGTTCTCCAAAGAAATCCCCTTTTCCCATCCGCGCCAGCGCCTGGTATCCGTCGTAAATCCCGACTTCACCACTGTGAATGATATACATGCAGGTGCCTAGCTGGCCTTTCTGAAAAATCTCCTGCCCTTCCATAAACGTGACTTCCCGCATGATGGGGGCAATACTGCTCAGCACGTTTTCGGGAGTGTCGGCAAACAGGCGGGTGTTTTTCAGGACAATAACCCGCTCAATGTGCGAGATGGTATTGGCGGTGTCGGTTGCTTTCATAAAGGTAGTGTCGGGGAGGGGCAAGGTGATTGCCGGAGCCTTCCCGCTGGTATCTGGTTGTAAGAGGAGACTGATGCTTTCACGCAATAACTGAACCGGGTGATTCAGGTAAGAATTGAGCCACTCGGACGAGGCTGGGGCGGCTACCCAGCGACGCAGCGCCATACTAATGGTCCAGTCGGTAAAGGTCTGTTCACCCTGCCGGATGATAAAGGTCAGAATGGGTTCGGCTTCCCCATAAGGCATGAGTTGCCCGTCTATCTGCCGGATGCGCTCGCTTAGGGGGAGTTCATCTGCCAGGGCCTGCAGGCACAGATAAACCCGCCGGGGTACCGAGTTTTCGAGCACTTCTAGCGCGTTGGCCCGGCGCTCCCGGATTTCGTGCGTGATGCCAGTCCGGACCCGGCCGATCGTATCGGCATCATACAATTGGGTCAGTAAGCTAAACACCCGCTGCTGGAGCCACTGTAGCTCATACCGCAGACAGGTAGCCAAACCCGGCTCCTCCCGACTGCCGTGCAGCAGGCGTTGCGCCAGTTGCCATTCGTCTTCCAATACCTGCTCAAAAACAGCACCTTCAGTCTGGTCGGCCGGCAGTTTATTTAAAGCCCGCAGAGCGGCCGAGCGTACCGGCAAGTCAGGCTGACGAACCAGGTTGACAAGGATACGGCGGCTTTGCGGAACATCTATGCGTTCGCAGACCAGCGCCAGCCGGACCAGTACCGCCGGATCAGCCTCTTTGCTCAACTGCTGATCGATAATCGGCAGTACCGATGGACCAATTTCACCGAGCGCAATGGCTGCCTGTTTGCCGTACGCTTTGCCGGGAAACAGGGCTATCAGCAGCTTCATCAGTGATTCGTCGTCCGTTGTGCCGGCTGCCCGGATGGCCGCCGTGACCACCAAGGGATCTGTCTGCTGTAAACAGGCTGCCACAAAATCGGTAGAGCCTGGCCACCGAATAGCCTGCACCAGGTCAAGCGCAGCCAGTTGCTCCGGTATTTCCGACGACCGGCAGAGCTGATCAAGGCCCGCCGGCACGGCCGGATCGGTTGGGCTACGTTCGTATGAACCTTGCAGGGCACCTTTGCGAATAGCCAGATCGGCGTGGGTCAGCAGGAGGTGCCGGGTATCAGCGCTGGTATCCGGCTGCAGGCAGGCCAGTCGAGCGGCCGTTTCGCGGGTTTGCGGGTCGGCTGATTTTTCGGCCAGGTCGGCCAGAAAGCTGGCGTCGACTGGTACCGATAAGGCCACCACGGCTTCGAGCGCCCGCTCCTGAACCGACGATTCGGCATGATTGAGCAACTCGGGCAGGCGCCGGCTCAACGCTTCCGGATGAAACTGCTGTAGCCAGCTCATGGCGGTAATGACCTCTTCCGGGCGGCTGCTCCGCAGGCTTTTCACTACCATGCTCAGCGCTTCTGCCGGGAAAGCCAGCGGCTCGTCGGTCATAAAGCGGTGTCCCAGGGCATCGTTCAGTTCATGCAGGTACTGCCGGTATGTGCGGTGTAGCAGAACGGCACCGGCCACGGCAACCAAAGCCATCCAGACAAACGGCAGCCAATAGCCTATAGTTGTCCAGGCGTTACCGGCCAACAGCAGGGCACTGGCTACGGCCGTGCCCAGGGGCTCATATACACTCTTAGCCAGGGTATGGCCGTTTAGTCGCTGGCGCGGAGTAAGCGGCTGAAACAGCACCAGAAATACCGGGTCGAACAAAGCCCGGCGGATCACTTCAAACAGCAGGTACAGACCGCAGAAGTAGACAAGCTGTCCAGTGGCCCCAAGCTCCTGATTGGCCACAAAGACAAACGAAAGTAATGCAACGAGCGAAGCCACCGGTAGCAATTGCAGGAGCCGCCGGATACCCAACCGCTCCAGCGCCGGACGTGAAGCCAGCAGCTTTACCAGCATGGCCACCAGATAGGTAAGCGACAGCACCAGACCCACATTTCGGAACAGCTCTTCCTGGTTATGCCATTTATGCTTGACATTGATAAAAAAGGCGTATTCAATGCCGGTTGCCACAATCGCCACCGCAACCAGGCTCAGGCACATGGAATAAATAAGCTGGTTACCCCCAAACAGCCGGTGAATAAGAGACGGCTGCGAGCGTCTTCGCCAGTATTGGCGCTTATGCGAAGAGAGCGAATGCGACCGGAAGGTGCGGTACAACACAAACAGCGCACTCAGGTACGCCACCAGCGCGCCCGACAGCAGCATTTCTACATCGGTATGGCTGTGAACCAGAGCCGCCAGCACGGCCCCTATAGCCTTGGCGGGCATATCGCCGGAGCTGATGACGCTGAAGAGCCGTTTGCCCTGCCGTACATCAAACACTACCGCCGACACCCCCCAGAATTCCAGGTTGGTGAGCAGGTAAATGACCCGGTAGCCAACCATAATGGCGATAGCCGAAGCCACGGAGTTACCCATTTCTACCAAAAAAATGGTCAGCAGGGTAAGCACCCCCACGGCTGCCAGTACCCGAACGGTCAGCCGCTGCAGAGAGAGATGATGCTCGTAATGATCGTACACCTTACCAACCAGAATGGTAACCAGGGCCGCAACCCCGTAACCTAGCGGTAGACTTGTCTCCGGGTGGTGCTCCAGCAAAATTACATTGGCCGAGACATAGACCAGTATGGTGCCAATCCCCAGCAAAAAATGATGCAGAAAAAACAACCAGACCGTGCGGACTTCGTGCGGACGTATACCCAGAGAACGATACCAATTCTTGGCCAGCATGCTATAGAGACTAACTTGCAATTGTCAAGTTTACAACTTTTTGGGCCAAATTAAAAAACAAGTATCGGCCTTTGGTCAAATTTTACGCTATAATAACATACCTGCATCCAGCGCCTATAAGATCGTTATACTAAAAAGAAGGCTCCTGAAAATCGGAGATGTCTGGCAAACTGAGGCAGTGGAACCAGCGTATTCCGGTATACTCTGAGGGCGTTTTGCCCGCATTGTTGTTTACCAGGAGCGGCTGTACAACGACTAATCATTTTACAGGCAGTGTTTCCTGTAGCATACCGTTTACTAAAAACGGTACACGGATTTGGCAGCGCGTACGTTTCCTTTACGTTATCCATACCATGTAGACAGAATGTATGAAAAAGTTTCATAAAGAAATACTTCGCTGGGTGCTTATCGGTATCTTCGCCGGCAGCTTATTTGTTATCCAGCACGTTACGTTTGCTCATCAGGTGATGCCTGATCGGTCGACTACCCCGGTAATAGCGTCTATTTCCGACCTGGGCAAACTGTTGTCGGTGCTGGCTACGCTAAGTTTGCTAATGCTCTTTTCAATGAAGAGCGAATGAGTACCCATCGGCCTGATGATTGATTTACCTTCCGGCATTGCGTTGATCTGCCTGCTCGGCGTAGCCGGTTATGCCGGGCACCAATACTGGTATAGCCGGCAACGGGCGTACTTATTTTTGCTGCTGTTTAGCGGCCTGAGCGCTTACCAGGCGTTGCTGCGGGGTCTGGTATATGAGGGGCATCTGCCAGGGGGGCAATGGTATGTTCCGGATACCGATTTTCTGATCTACTGCGTCTATACACTGCTGGTTGTCAGCCTGGGTAAGCCGGTTCGCGGGCGGGCCGGTCTGAATGGCTGGCTTACAGTCGGTATAGGGTTGTATGCCGGTCTGAACCTGGCCCTGTTGCTGTTCCGGCACGGGGACCCGTTCCGCTATTTTGAGTTCCTGCGGGTCTTTTATAAAAACATTATTGTGCCGTATAAGCTGCCGGCGGAGGTCTTTTTGCTCGTTCAGTATCCCTATTTGTTTATTGTGTCAACAACCCTGCTGTTGCTGGGCTTACTGCTGGTAGCTGGCCGAAGCCGGGGTGCTCTGAAGGCGTACAGGCTAGGCCTGATTATGCTGCTGTTGGTTACCCTGCACAGTCCGCTGATTTATTCGGCCTTGACCAACGGTCTGCCGGCCGCGGATGCCATGCCCGCGCCTTTGGCCTCCCGCCCGACCAGCCGGGCGGGGCTGGATTATGTATATCTGCTGATCAACGAGGATGTGGCTGCGGCTGTGCTTCACCTGGGCTGGGCGCTACAGGGTATTGGGTTCGTGCTCGTACTGCGCTTTCAAAGCCAGCAAAGCGGTCAGAACGTCACCATTCCCGCATCCTGATATTCCGTTTAGGGTTTCCCGCGCTTAGGGGTAGTTATCGACCACTGACCGGCGTTTTTTGCTGAACATACGCAGCTACCGTGCCAATAGGGGCCAGCCAGACACCGTTGGCCGGATTTTTGGCGTACTCGCATAATTTCTTCAGCATGGCCACGCGGGTGGTCTGGTTGCCGGATTCGCCAATTTCGTGGCCGGCCAGTACCACCCATTGCCCGGTTTCCCTGGCTTTCTCCAATATGGGCAGAATCTGCTCAAAGTCTTTGCCGTCCATTTCCATGCCGTATAGCTGGGCCATGTCGCAGAAGGTAGGGTCGTTGGGGGCTTCGTCGAGCCAGCCCCGGCCCGCCCGGAACAGGTCGGCAACGACGGGTACATAACTTTTGGTATCGCGCCCCCGCCCCACGAACGTTTGGCCACATGGATAGGCATAGACCTCCGGCTTTACGCCCAATAGAGCCTGTACCTGTTTATTGGCATCCATCAGCTCAGTGCGCATTTGCTCCAGGGTATAATTCTCCAGTGCTTTCTGCCGCGACCAGAGAAAATTGCCGCTGCACGGATGAGCCACCGAATGATTGCCGATCTCGTGTCCGGCAGCTACGGCTTTCTTCCAGCCGTCGAGCCGCTGTTTCACGGCGGAGGGAACCACAAAAAACGTTGCTTTTACGCCGTACTGATCCAGCAGCGGAGTGCCCACGTCGACATTGCTCAGCCGGGCGTCATCAAAACTGAGGCTGACGGCCACCCGTTTGCCTTCCGGCCAGGTATAGGGAGCGGCCGGCTGGGCCAGGACTGGTTTATTGGTGAAAATAAGAAGTACCGGCAGCAGAAGCCGGCAGATTCGGGCAGGAGTCGGGAATATGGGTCTCATAGAATCAGGGCGAAAAGGAACAGGCGCTAAACGTGCTAAGTAATCACAAAATCCGGAAAAAAGATAGCACCTGCGCTGCGGAGATCCGGAGCCCGATATATGTGGCCCTTCTGCCGTTTTCACCGGTTCATCCACTTCTTTTTTTCCGGCGCTCCCGGTGACCATAGCTTTGGCCTATCATTCACACCAGACAGCTGACATTCAGAATTTGCTGTTCGTCCCAACCCTTACCAAACGTCCCTGCCAGTTACCGTTTGGCCCAAAAGGCTGCTAAACGGCCCGATGTTAGGCATGGCGTTGGCCGGCTACGCAATTTTGCCGTGTCGTTTCAAAACCAATCTGTCCACATGAAAAAGCGCACGCTACTACTCGCTTTTGTCCTGCTGAGCCTGACCGGATTCGGCCAGAGCCTGACGCAAACCATCAAAGGAAAAATCATTGACGCCCAGTCGGGCAGCGGCTTGCCGGGAGCCAGCGTAGTGCTGGTTGGCACCAACCCGCCGAAGGGGAGCGCTACCGATGCCGATGGCGAATTCCAGCTTACGAACGTCCCCGTGGGTAGGCAGGCGCTGCGGGTCACCTATGTAGGGTATCGTGAACAGGAGATACCGAATATTCTTGTTACCTCGGGCAAGGAGGTAGTGTTGCAGATCAGCTTGCAGGAAGAGGTAATTACCGGTCAGGAAGTAATTGTAAAGGCGAAGCGGGACAAAAACCTGCTCAACAACGAATTCGGTACGCTGAGCGCCCGCACCTTCGATGTGGAGCAGATCCGGCGCTTTGCCGGCAGCCGCAACGACCCCGCCCGCATGGCGGCCAGTTTTGCCGGGGTAGTAGGGAACAACGACGCCCGTAACGATATTGTGGTGCGCGGTAATTCACCGCTGGGATTGCTCTGGCGGCTGGAGGGCGTAGATATACCCAACCCCAGCCACTACGGCTCGCTGGGCGCTACGGGTGGGCCGGTATCCATGCTGAACAACAATACACTGGCCAAGTCGGACTTTTTTACGGGAGCCTTCCCGGCTATGTACGGCAACGCGCAAAGTGGCGTTTTCGACCTGCAACTGCGAAACGGCAATGCCGGCAAGCGCGAATATACCGGTCAGATGGGCTTCAACGGCTTTGAACTGGGTGCCGAGGGACCCATCGTACCCGGCAAAAAAGCGACGTATCTGATCAACTACCGGTACTCGGTATTGGGGGCTGTTAAGCTGCTGGGGCTGAACTTTGGTACCGGCTCGGCCGTGCCGCAATACCAGGACCTGACATTCAAGTTCGACCTGCCGACGGGCCGGACCGGCAGCCGCTTTACGCTGTTTGGCGTAGGTGGTCTGAGCCGGATCGATATGAAAGCGAACCCGGAGGATACCACGAATTTATACGGTGATCCTTACCGCAGCACGTTCAACACGGCGAAGATGGGTGTAACGGGGCTGTCGTACACGCATTATTTCAACGACCGTACTTACCTGAAAGCAACCGTAGCCGCATCGGGTTCGGCATTTTATGTAGTAGAGGATACGCTGAACGCCGAGCGGGTAGCGCATCCGTACTTCCGCGACGGCTCGCATCAGGAGCGGCTAACGGCCCTGGTGCAACTTAATAAAAAGTACAGCGCCCGGCATTCCGTATCGGCCGGGGCTTACTTCCACCAGTTGTTTTTTACCTACGCCGACAGCGTATTTCTGCACCAACAGGCGTTTCGTAAACTGCACGACGTAAAAGGCAATACCAGTCTGATGCAGGCCTACGTGCAGTGGCAATTTAAGCCCTCGAACCACCTGACGCTGAATTCCGGTCTGCATGGCTCGCTGTTTGCGCTCAACAACAGCACGGTGCTGGAGCCGCGCTTTGGGGCCCGGTACGAGATCAATCCCCGGCAAACGGTATCGTTCAGCGCGGGACTGAACAGCCTGCTGCCGCCCATGCAGATTTACTTTTACAGAACCCGGCTGTCGGATAATGAATACATCCAGACCAATCGCAACCTGGGCTTTACCCGCAGCTTCCAGTCCGTGGCCGGCTACGAACGCACCGTGGGCGATAACATCCGCCTGAAAGCCGAAACCTATTTCCAGTACCTCTACAACGTACCGGTCGAACTGCGGGCGTCTTCGGCCTCGGCCGTAAACGTGGGTGCCGATTTCAGTACGCCTAACGTAGACAGTCTGGTGAACAAAGGGCTGGGCCGGAACTACGGGCTGGAACTGACAGCCGAACGCTCGTTCAGCAATGGCTACTACTTCCTGATCACCACCTCGCTGTACGATTCCAAATACCAGGGCAGCGACAAGGTCTGGCGCAATACGGCGTTCAACGGCAATTATGTAGCCAATGTGCTGGCCGGAAAAGAATTCCAGTTAAGCGAGCGCAACACGCTGTCGTTCGATACCCGAATCACGCTGGCCGGTGGGCGTCGCTATACGCCCATTAACCTGGAGGCTTCGCGCCGGGCCGGCGAAACGCGGGTGTATGCCGATCAGGCGTATGAAGCAAAGTTTCGGGATTATTTCCGGACCGATTTCAAAATAACGTTCCGCCGGAACGGCAGCCGGGTCACGCAGGAATGGTTTGTCGACTTCCAGAATATTTTCAACACGAAGAACCTCTTCCTGCAATACTACGACAACCGCAGCCAGCGCATTCGAACCGCCTACCAACTCGGCTTTTTCCCGAATTTTAATTATCGGATTGAGTTTTAGGTATGTAGAACGGATCGATTTCTATGATCTAAACAAGTGAAATCGTATAATTTTCGTCATAATTTCTGTTCTGGCGAATACAGGCAAAAATCCGTTGGACAATCTTGTTGCGTACATTGTTGAGTACTAACATTTTGTTCTTGCCTTCCGCCACTTTGCGTTGATAGTATGTTCTCAGTTGTGGACAGTGTTGTATGGCCGACATG
>NZ_BAABHB010000030.1:0-10772 GCF_039541875.1 Nibrella viscosa
CCCTGTAGGGGCAAGCCAATAGTTGAGGCTTGCCCCTACAGGGCAGCCGGAAATGGCACAAGCACTTCGATGGCTACAAACCGCTTGCTCCTACCGAGCAGGTTTTAAACCACAACCGCTTCACTCAATACACCTAACGACTATCGACTAAATCACATCATTACGCGCAGCCTCCGGATCGTTATATTTGACATCCAGCATGTCTGTGGATTTTACCTCTGATGGATCGCGGGGGGAGGTGTTTTCCTTGATCTGACCGGCTTTCACGGCGCTTTCGTCCATTGCCTCGCGGGGCTGCTCCATCATCTGGGCCGTTTCCTGCGGGCGTTCAGCCGCCTGATACGAGTGTGTATCGGTTTCGTCTTCGTCGTAAGGCCGCGACGAAGGTCCCGTCCGGCCGTGATCGGTCATGCCCTCTTCCGGGTTGCGGTTCGGGTCTGATTGCGACGAAATATCCTGCGTATCAACCGTACGCGGACCGGCATCCAGGCCCGAGTAGATTCCACCGTCGGCCATAGAGGTAGCTTTTGAGCCGTCGCGGCTGGCGCTCATGTTGGTTTCGTACGCATTCGCTATACCCCCCGCATTGATATCCGGAACATTCGGGCTCGGGGTAGTCGGTATAGTGGGTATTTCCGGGGCCGGCGATGGTGGCGTCGGTGGTTGCGGGGTTTCCGGGGCGGGTGGTACCGGCTGGTTCGGGTCGGGCGTCGATGGGTTTGGATAGCCCGGCGTCATCATCTGCACCGTAAAGGCAAAGGTGGGCGTAGCCTCCGAATCCTGCTGACTGGTCCGGTCGTTTGTCCGATTTTCATCGGCATCGTCGGTCCGATACCCGGTATTTACTTCGGCTCCGGCGGCCGGATTACCGGTAATACCGGCAACGGCAATGGGGTCGTTGGGTACCACGCGGCTGTCGCCGATGCCCCCACCGGCGCGGAGGGCGGCTGCTGAATTCTCGTATTTCTTTTCGGCACCCTGCGGGTCTGGTTCGGTGTCGGTACCCTGCTGATTGCGGGGCCGGTCGGTATCGGTGCTATGATCCAGGGCCCGCTCTTCGTCGCTGCCTAAGCGGATGCGGGGCTGGTCGTCACTAACGGTATCTTTGGTGTGCATGGTCGACACCAGCTTGCCGTCTACCAGTTTCACCATATGCGTTTCGGCCTGGTCGGCCCCAAACATGATATCGGCATCGTCGGCGGAGACCTGATTGGCCTCCCGTGCGCCGTCGGAAAGGTTTGCTGAATTTGCCATAACGTTCTATTTAAGAGTATAACAGGAAGTACACAGGTCACGGCTCCACAGGCGGTACCTTTGCCCCTATATAACCGGTCTGGGTATAAAAGGTTTCAGATGATATACCCGGCGTAAATGGTTACCCAACGCGGGTTTTCTTTACTTTTCGCCGGTCAGCCGGTTCCAGAATTCTTTGGCTTTATCGGTCACCTCGTCCAGTTCTTTAGCGGCTTCGGCTTTAAGCGCTTCCAGCTTTTTGCCGGCCGCTTCCAACTGTTCCGCAGCTTCTTCTTTTAGTTCTGCCAATTTCTCCGTTGCCTGCTCCTGCATCCCGGCAAACTGTTCGGACGCAACGGCCAGTTTATCGGCGGCCATGACGCGCAGTTCCTCCAGGTGAACGGCCGCTTCGGTTTTTACGGCTTCGATCTTAACGGAAGCCTGAGTGGCTGCTTCAGTTGCCTGTACCTTTAGGTCTTCAATGGTTTGGGTGGCTTTCGCTTTCGCGATTACCAATTGTTCAGCCGCCTGCGCTTTTAGGTCGTCGACGTCGATGTCTGCGGCAGCCGCCTTTATCTTTTCGGTAACCTCACCGGCAATTTCTTCCACTTTACCGGCGGCTGCGGTTAGCTGTTCCAGGGCTTCGGCCCGCAGGCTTTCCAGCTTTTCGGCTGCGGTCGAGGTCGCTTTACCGGCATCCTCGGCCTTAAATTGGGCCTTTTCGGTTGTAGATTCTTCAGGGTTTTTGATGGGCTCTTCCATATATCTGGTAGTGATTGGTTTTATTGAGTGATGAGGTTTTAGTTTTTTAGGATCTGACCTGTTGTTTCGTATTGATTTTAAAGAAGTAAGCGAGCCTTTATTGGCTTGCCCCTACAGGGCAGAGAATAAGGCACGAATCGGCGTTTCTATAAACCGCTAACCCCTACGGGGTAAGTAGATCGCCATATATTACCCCGTAGGGCCGGACGGCCGGTGCCGTCAACGGTTTATAGCCATGTCTCCTTTCCTGAATACATCCCTGCCCTGTAGGGGCAAGCCTAATTCTGCTCGGTTTTTAAAGCTCAATCAGGAGCAGGATTTGAACAATACTCTTATCACTCAATACAATTAGTTTCAGGTTTCTTAATTTGACTACAAGGTTAACCGAAGTTCAGGTCATTTCATATGATAACCATCAGCTCAGGTCCTGATTAAGTAGAGAGGGGCCAGCAGGATGCTGGCCCGGACATAACCAATCAACCAGCAAACCAATGAACCAAAATCACCCCAGCCGCCGGACAATCAGCGTATTCACCAGATCATAAAGCTGAATCGGCTTCATCGTCCGCCAGTTGGGGATCTCCAGTGTACCGCCGAAGTTGATGTAATAATCCAGGTGGTATTTCTTCCATTCGCGCTCTACGAATTCCTGGAAGTTGACGGCCGAAATCCAGCCGTCTTCCACATCTTCAAACCACTCTTCGTAATAGCTGTCGTCGGAGCCGTGGAAGTTCATGACGTTCTCGCCAATGAGCAGAAAATACTTGATACCCTCTTTCACCAGCGGGTCAATAACCTGGCGTTTGAGGTACATGATGTCGTTGTGCAGCGTATCGTTCCACTCGCCGAACAGTTCCAGGATGACGTACTGACGATCGTAATCGGCAAACAGAATTTTGACGTACAGCGTCTCCGAGCCGATTTCGTCCCAGAGCGGGTGAATGTAATAGCCGTATATATCGTGTTCGTACTGGTTGAAGTTGTACTCGCGGCCGTAAAAAGGAGACCGGGGGTCGTCGGCGGCTACGTACAGCTTTTCCCAATTATAGAAAGGCTCTATTTCGTGCATAAAAACCGGGGTACGGGTAAATGTCGTTTTCCGTAGGATAACGAATCCAGGGCCGGAATGTTGAACGAAAAAAGCAGGCTAGAATTTCCGGTACGCCAGCCAGGCAACCACCGCCAGACAGGCGGCAAACCAGGCAAACGGGAGCCGTAGGTCGATCAGCGACAGGGCACCAAATACCAGCGTCGTTACAAAACTGGCCAGCCCCTGCATGGCCTGATTGAGTCCGAAGATTTCGCCCCGGTCTTCGTCGGAGGTACGCTGGGCCATCAGCCCTTCGATCAGTCCCTGAATGAGGGAGAGCGTCAGGCAGTCGATGGTCACAATGAGGTAGAGGCCCGCCACCGAGGTGCCGATCAGTCCGTAGGCGGCCAGGGTGGGGGTACCCAGCAGGGCAAACCAGAAAATAGCCCGGCGCTGGTTGATACGGTCGGCTAAGTAGGTATAGAAAACGTAATTGATGGCAATGCTCAGGGCACCGAAGTAGATAAAGAAGTACGAAATGGCTTTGGCGTCCATCTGCAACTCCCCCAGACTGGCAAACGCCACAAAATAGAAGTAGTACCCGATGCTGAACGTCAGCGCCACCTGCATCAGCACCAGTTGCAGCAGCCCCGGATGCTGCCGCTCCTTCGCCGTTAACCGCGACCAGAGCGTGAGGACATTGATGGAGAGGGCTACCTCATCCCGCAGTTCCTTGCCGCGTATGCCGGAGGGCTGCGGATGCGTTTCGCGCAGCAGAAAGCTCAGCCCGATATTCAGCGCCGATAAGCCCACGGCCATCCCGGCTACGTAAGTGGCCTGTTGCCCTTCCGGCACGTCAAAAACGGTCAGCAGCAGCCCGGCCGCCATCGGACCGATCACGAACCCCAACGAAATGATGGCCCCTTCAATACCCAGGTTCTTGAACAGCTCATCTTTGGCCGAAATATCGGTAATGGCCGAGCGCACCGTGGCGTACATGCCGTTGGTGAGTCCGTCGCTGAGCCGGTTCACAAAATAAAGACCGGCCCGCACGGGCAGCAGCAGGCAATCGGCCAGGAAGGTGCCGATGGCCGACACAATCATCACCGGCCGCCGGCCGTAGCCGTCGGAAATTTTGCCCAGCATGGGAGCCGCAAACAACTGCACGCCCAGAAACAGGGCCGTTCCCGCCGACAGCCACACCTGCGGCCGGCTGAGCCCCTTCACAAATTCCGGCATAATCGGCCCTATGGCCGACCCCACCACCACATCAATCAGAATAATCGCATAAATCAGCAGCAGCCGTCGATCGCGCATCAATATGTTTTGGTCATGTCTGCCGGAATGGTGAGCACGAAGTTGGCGAGGTCGCGGCTGGATTTTTCGGGGTTGTCGGGGTCTTCCAGTTCAACGGAGGAGATGGTCAGGATGCGGAGGTCGGGGCGCTGTTTGCGCAGATACCAGCCAATGCCTTCAAAGTTGTTGGAATGGTACGAGCCGTTGACGTGCAGCAGCGTCTGGCCCGGTGACAGGTTCTGCAGGATAAAATGGGCCATAGTCGCGTCTTTGATGGCCTGGGCGCGGGGAAAGTTGGCGGCCTGTTCCCGTTTAGCGGCATCGTCGGCACTGCCGCTGCTGTGTGCCGACCCGTGGGCGCTGTCCATCATGCCCAGCATGGCTTTGTAGCCGGGCAGGGTCAGGTCTACCTCAATGGGCAGGGGGGCTATTTGCTGTTTTTCGTTGGCGGGCAGGGCATCGAGCGAGGCCAGTCCCTGGCGGGCAACCATACTGGCGTACCGGCGGGGCACGTTGCTGGCGACCACCGGCACCTGGTTCTTGCGGGCGAAGTCGACGATGGGCCGGTAGTCGGTATCGTAGTTATTCCACAGCCGGGCCTGTTTGTTGAGTTCTTTGTCGCTGATTTTCCCCTGCAGGTACTCGTTCAGCGGCTGCTGGTTATCGGCCTCAAACATCTCGGCTCCCAGCACCAGTTGTTTGCCTTTTCGGGCGTACAAATCTTTAGCCAGTTGGAGTTCAAGCCAGTGGCAGATGGGGTTGTTGTGCAGTTCGCCAAACAAGACCACATCGGCCTCAGCGGCATCTTTGAGCAGCTTATCATAGCGGCTGGGCTTCAGCTTCTGGTCGAACAGCCGGTACGCTGGTTTATCGGACATAAAAGCAGCGGTAGTCAGTAGTATCAGGAGGCACAGAAAATAGTTCATCAACGCTATAGCTTTGTAAGCATAACTCGTACAAGCCCAAAAGAGTACCCGCTTCCCCAAAAAACTTTTCTACAGCAACAAAAAGGCCCCCGACAACCGCCGGAGGCCAACTTTAAACGGCACCGGCCGCCCGGCTCAAACCTTAAACTTCAAACTATACTTTAGTCACCCACCCGAACGGATCGTCAATCCGCCCCGTACGCAGGTCACTCAGGTAATGGTACACCTTGCGCGAGAACGACTCGTCGGTCGGTTCAGGCAGCAGGTAGTCGTGGCCGTTGTAGCCGATCAGGGAGTAGGGCGATACCACCACCGCCGTGCCGGCACCGAACGCTTCGGTCAGGTGGCCGTTCTCAATACCCTGAATCACTTCGTCGACCGACACTTTCCGCTCCTCAACGGTAACACCCCAGCTTTTGGCAATCTGGATGATACTGTCGCGGGTAACACCCCGCAGAATAGAGTCGGAAACGGCCGGGGTCACCAGCTTGCCGTCGATCATGAACATGATGTTCATGGTACCCGACTCTTCAATATACTGGTGCGTAAGGGCGTCGGTCCAGATCAACTGATCGTAACCGGCCTGCTGTGCCAGCAGAGTAGGGTACAGCGAACCGGCATAGTTACCCGCGCATTTGGCAAAGCCCACGCCACCCGGTGCCGACCGGATGTATTCCGTCTCTACTTTCAGCTTCGGCGGCTTGGCGTAGTAGGTGCCTACCGGACAAGTGAAAATGACGAATTTATAGGTCTTGGACGGAGCCACACCCAGGAACGTGTCCGTAGCGAACATATACGGCCGGATGTAGAGCGAACTGCCCGGCTGGCTGGGTACCCAGTCGGCATCCACGCGCAGCAGGGCTTCCAGGCCGCCCATAAACACTTCCTCCGGCAGCGTCGCCATGCACATCCGCGCAGCCGACTCGTTCATGCGCCGGAAGTTATCGATGGCGCGGAACAGCAGCACCTCGCCGGCTTCGTTTTTATAGGCTTTCATGCCCTCGAAGATCGCCTGACCGTAGTGCAGCGACGACAGCGCCGGGCTGAGGGTGAAATTATCGAACGGAACAATTTGCAGGTTCTGCCACTGGCCATCCACAAAATCGGCCACAAACATATGGTCCGAGAAGTGTTTTCCAAACGGCAGATTATTGAAATCTACCTCCTGAATGCGGGAGCTGGAGCCTTTCCGCAATTCAATCTGCAACAAATCAGTAGTCATAGCGGTACAGATAAGATCCACCGAAGCTTTTAGTTGCCGGTGGGAGTTGTCAATGAACAAAAGTAGAGAATTTCCGATAAATTGCCGGAACCCATACATAATAAGCCGCTAAACTCTCGGCTTCCAGGCTACTTCTTCGGCTTCCAGCTCCTGCGCCATCTTGCGGCTGAGCACAAACAGGTAATCCGACAGCCGGTTCAGGTACTGAATCACCAGCTCATCTACCGGCGAGGCTTCACGGAGGGCAATCACCAGCCGCTCGGCCCGCCGGCAGACCGTCCGGGCCAGGTGGCAGTACGAAACCGACGGATGGCCGCCCGGCAGCACAAAGGCCCGCAGTTCGGGCAGTTCCGCATCCATCTGATCCATCGCCTGCTCCAGCAGGGTAATATCTTCCGGTACAATGTCGGGAATGGGTTTGCGAACAACTTTTTCCGGGTCGGTGGCCAGCGTAGCGCCGATGGTAAACAGCCGATCCTGAATCTCTTTCAGCAAGTCACGCCGGGCGTCATTCGCCGGTTGGTCGCGCACCAGACCGATCCAGGCATTCAGTTCATCGACGGTACCGTAGGCGTCGATGCGGTGGTCGGCCTTGCTGACGCGCCGGCCGCCGATGAGGGAGGTTTGTCCTTTATCGCCCGTTTTGGTATAGATTTTCATGGGGTGCGAGGTGTTTTGTTTTTGATGGGGTATATGGGTATTGTTCAATGATAGGAGACGATTTACTCCGTAGGAGCCAGCGGTTTGTAGAAACAGCCGTTCGTGCCCTGCTCATCTGCCCTGTAGGGGCAAGCCTTTAATTCGCTTGCCCCTACAGGGCAGCCAGAAAAATAACGCCTTTTTCGTTTCTACAAACCGCTGGCTCCTACGGAGCATCTGGTACAGCTTTATTAAACTAGTCCCTCCGGAGCATCTACTTCTACTTTTTCAAACAGAAAACCCAGAGCGCTACCTCCGGGTTTCTGAAGACTTGAAAATGCCGGCCACTTATTTCACCGCCGTAGCTTCCGGCAACCCGTATTTGTCGAGCAGGTAAGCCAGGGCGGCCATAGAGGCTGCGCCCAACTCCAGCTCCCGCTTGTTGACGGCCTCAAATTTGTCGATGCCGGTATGGTGGTAATCGAAGTACCGCTGCGAATCGGGTTTGAAGCCGAACAGGGCCGTTCCCTGCTGTGCCAGCGGGCCAATATCGGCACCACCGCCACCGGGGCCAATCTCGTGCAGGCCGTAGGGGGCCAGCAGGCTCTTCCAGTCCTGCACCCTGGATTTTTGCTGCGGAGTGCCCACTATGCCAAAGCCACGGGGCGTAAAACCGCCGTTGTCGGATTCGATAGCGGCCAGGTGTTTTTCGTTGTTCTTTTTGGCATAATCCGCGTAGCCGATGCCGCCCCGCAGGCCGTTTTCCTCGTTCATGAACATCACCGCCCGGATGGTGCGCTTCGGTTTGTAGCCCAATGCCTTCATGATGCGCAGCACCTCAATGGATTGCATACAGCCGGAGCCATCGTCGTGCGCCCCTTCGCTCAGATCCCAGGAATCCAGGTGACCACCCACCACAATGATCTCATCCGGCCGCTCGGACCCCTTTATTTCGCCGACCACATTGTACGATTTGGCATCGGGCAGGGTTTCGCAGTTTTGTTTAAAGAAGAACGTAAGCTGCGGATTCTGCTTCAGCAGGCTGCTGAGCTGATCGGCCCCGTTGGTGCTGATGGCCGCTGTGGGAATAAGCGGTACACCGGTGCCGTAGCGCATACCGCCGGTATGGGGGTTATCGTCGTGGGCGGTAGTCATTGAGCGGACAATAGCACCGACAGCCCCGTATTTGGCGGCAAACGTAGCGCCGTTGGCCCGCTGATCCACCGCCCCGCCGTAGGCTTCAAACGTGTTTAGTTTGGTTGGGTCCATGGGGCGGTTATAGAAGACAATCTTGCCCTTTACCTTATCGGTGCCCAACTGCTCCAGTTCGGCCAGGCTTTTCACTTCGATCACCTGCGCCTGCACGCCTTTCGGCGGAGTCGCCACCGAGCCACCCAGGGCGGCAATGGGTACGGTTATCTTCTGTTTGCCGTTCTGAATATAGGCTTCTTCTTTGGCACCGCGCACCCAGTGGGGCACCATGACCTCCTGCAGAAACACCCGGTCGAAGCCTTCCTGCTCCATCACCTGTTTCGTCCAGTCGACGGCTTTTTGCGCCCCGGCCGAGCCGCTCAGGCGCGGGCCGATCTGTTTGGTCAGGTAGCGCAGCCATTCGTAGGATTTGCCGTTGGCGAGGGCTTCGTTGTACATCTTGCGGATCGCGACGGAGTCGGTATCCTGGGCGTGGGTATGTAAAGTGGTTAAAAGGACGAGTCCGAAGAGTGCTGTTTTTTTCATAGTTAGGTTGTATTTCTGCAAAGGTAAGGACGGGAAGGGAGTTGTTACACAGCGATTTGGAGAGAAGCACGGAGATTCGCAGAGATTTTCTTGTTAGCGCTGCGAATTGCTGATTACCAACTCCTTATGACAACTAAAAAGTAGTTGGTTGGCCCTTACATTACCGGGATGACCCGGCTCAACAGCAAGGGCTGTTAATCAGCGCCCGACCACTTATCGGCCAGGAAGTTTACAGCATGGGAAAAGATAACAGTCTTTCTCTGCAACTTATCCGGCAGAAACGTGTTTAGTGAGAAGCTTCCTTTGCCATGGCCATCAGGCTTAATCAGGTTAATCGCCGGCTCGTCAAATCTGCTTCCTGGAAGAGTTTACAGTGTTTTATAACGGTTTAACACGTACGACAATGGCCACTTATCTTTTTCGGTTAATCAATCAGTTAGTTCGCATATTCCAGCCGATCATCGAGAGTGATCAGGTGATTTACCGGCCTCTGGACCGAGGAGTACCCGGAACCTTTTACCGGCAGTATGCACCGGCTCATCTGCTTGTTCCCTTGCGAATAAGCAACGCACCGGTTCATCTTATGGAGAAGGGAAGGGCATACATGAAGTAGAGTCGGACAGCCGAAAGGGCTGTTTCAGAGCAGGACAAGCAGACAGGCCGGCACCCTTGCCTCCAACCTGTCTGCTTGTCCTTTTATGTATCGGGCTGATTCTTCCCGCTTAGCGGTGGGTTGGGCCGCCCCAGTATGCAATGGTCAGGAACGCTGCCCCGGCTTCACCGATCCCCCGTTTCAATCCATCTTTTCAATTGGATACCTCTGGAAGGCAAAGATGTACAGTAACTCCTCCACCGCATTGTGGGAGGTGTTTCAATCCATCTTTTCAATTGGATACCTCTGGAAGAACCGTCCAGGTGCCGCTGGCTTTCTTCGACAGGTCCCAGCTGGTGGTATTGAGGGTTTCAATCCATCTTTTCAATTGGATACCTCTGGAAGGCATCTACGAATCAGCCGAGTTGCAGCTGGTGACCAAGTTTCAATCCATCTTTTCAATTGGATACCTCTGGAAGTTACAGATACCGGCACTATATTGGTCGCAGAATTTGTGTTTCAATCCATCTTTTCAATTGGATACCTCTGGAAGTTTGCAATGGTCGCAGTGAAATTTACCGTTAGCTGTGTTTCAATCCATCTTTTCAATTGGATACCTCTGGAAGACAATACAGTTCCGCGCCAACGGTGAGACAGACCCGGCGTTTCAATCCATCTTTTCAATTGGATACCTCTGGAAGGTTTAATAGCCTTATTTTTGCTGCAACGTTTTAATCGTTTCAATCCATCTTTTCAATTGGATACCTCTGGAAGTTATCGCCGGGTTATCCCCAGAGATTTCTTTAATGAAGCGTTTCAATCCATCTTTTCAATTGGATACCTCTGGAAGTGCCCTTTAATACCCTTTTGGTTAATCCGGCTCAAGAGGTTTCAATCCATCTTTTCAATTGGATACCTCTGGAAGTTTGGTTTAAGCAATGTTTAACCAAAAGGTTAAGAACTGTTTCAATCCATCTTTTCAATTGGATACCTCTGGAAGTCAATATTTGGAGAACCGGCTATTGATTCATTTCTTGAGTTTCAATCCATCTTTTCAATTGGATACCTCTGGAAGCCATAATGATAATAATTACGGTGCGGCTAATTCGTCCTGTTTCAATCCATCTTTTCAATTGGATACCTCTGGAAGAACGGCTTGCTGCCTCGCCCGGCAGCCGAATAAGCCTGTTTCAATCCATCTTTTCAATGTATCCACCCGAGCAACCCCGTCTAGGAAAAGCGGGTTTTGTAGTGCTGGGGGTATAACTGCCGCAGGTCTTTGTGGTTGATCGTCAGGATGTGTTCCAGCACATACTTCAGCCACTCATTGGCATT
>NZ_BAABHB010000031.1:0-3141 GCF_039541875.1 Nibrella viscosa
GGTCGGCTTTGTCTGGCTTGATAGTTGAGGTGGCAGCTACCTACTCTCCCACCGGTGAAGGCAGTACCATCGGCGTTACGGGGCTTAACGGCTCTGTTCGATATGGTAAGAGGTGTCCACCCGCACTCTGACCACCAACCTCAGCTTGGCTTTCCTGGTTCGCTCGCTGCTGCTTGCTCACCCGGTTGGTTTGTCGTGTTGTTGCTCCTGATCGAGCTGAGAAAAGAGAGTAATCATCTAGCCGGTACGACTTCAGGCTCATTAGTACGGCTCGGCTCTAGCGCTCTCACGCCCAACACCTGCCGCCTATCCACGTGGTCGTCTCCCACAGCCTTTCTTTGGAAGTCTCATCTTCAGGCCAGTTTCGCACTTAGATGCTTTCAGCGCTTATCTGTTCCCCACGTAGCTACTCGGCCGTGCTCCTGGCAAAACAACCGATCCGCCAGCGGTGAGTCCATCCCGGTCCTCTCGTACTAAGGACAGCCCCCGTCAAACTTCCTCCGCCCACCACAGATAGGGACCGAACTGTCTCACGACGTTCTGAACCCAGCTCGCGTGCCACTTTAATCGGCGAACAGCCGAACCCTTGGAACCTTCTCCAGCCCCAGGATGTGACGAGCCGACATCGAGGTGCCAAACCTCCCCGTCGATGTGAGCTCTTGGGGGAGATCAGCCTGTTATCCCCGGCGTACCTTTTATCCTTTGAGCGATGGCCCACCCATGCAGCACCACCGGATCACTATACCCTGCTTTCGCACCAGCTCGAGCCGTCGCTCTCACTGTCAAGCTCGCTTCTGCTATTGCACTCCCCGGCTGATTACCGTCCAGCCTGAGCGAACCTTGGGAAGCCTCCGTTACCCTTTCGGAGGCGACCACCCCAGTCAAACTACCCACCAACCACTGTCCTCCTTTCCAGAGTTAGACCACCAGTCAGCCAAGGGCGGTATTTCAAGGTCGGCTCCACGATGCCTGGCGACACCGCTTCGCTGCCTCCCGCCTATCCTACACATGCCTGACCAGCGATCCATGATAAGCTGTAGTAAAGGTGCACGGGGTCTTTCCGTCCCGTGGCGGGTACGCGGCATCTTCACCGCGACTACAATTTCACCGAGCTCATGGCTGAGACAGTGCCCAGATCGTTACACCATTCGTGCAGGTCGGAACTTACCCGACAAGGAATTTCGCTACCTTAGGACCGTTATAGTTACGGCCGCCGTTTACTGGGGCTTCAGTTCAGCGCTTCGCCTTACAGCTAACGCCCCCCCTTAACCTTCCAGCACCGGGCAGGTGTCAGACCCTATACATCATCTCTCGATTTGGCAGAGTCCTGTGTTTTTGGTAAACAGTCGCCTGGGCCTTTTCTCTGCAGCCTCCCCTCACAGGGTAGGCCCCCCTTCTCCCGAAGTTACAGGGTGATTTTGCCGAGTTCCTTAGCCATGATTCTCTCGTCCACCTGAGGCTCTTCGCCTTGACTACCTGTGTCGGTTTCCGGTACGGGTAGAACAAACCACGCGCCCACTGACTTTTCTTGGAAGCCTCTTCGCCACTTCGCTTCGCCCCGAAAGGCTCCGCTCAGCGAGCTATTCCAGCTGCTCGCAGCCACTCCGACGCTTCGTCATCAATAGACAAATCTGCTCTAGTGCAGGATTATTAACCTGCTGTCCATCAGCCTCGGCTTTCGCCTGCGCCTTAGGTCCCGACTAACCCCCGGTTGACTACCATAGCCGGGGAACCCTTAGTCTTTCGGTGTGCGGGGTTCTCGCCCGCATCTCGTTACTTATGCCTACATTTGCTTTTCCAGTCGGTCCACCATAGCTCACGCTACAACTTCACCCCCACTGGAATGCTCTCCTACCATGACACACACAAGGTGTCTCATCCACATCTTCGGTGCTGTGCTTGATGCCCGTTTATTATCGACGCCCGCCCCGCTCGACCAGTGAGCTGTTACGCACTCTTTAAAGGAATAGCTGCTTCCAAGCTAACCTCCTGGCTGTCTCGGCAGCCGGACCGCCTTTGTTCAACTTAGCACACACTTGGGGACCTTAGATGGTGGTCTGGGTTGTTCCCCTCTCGGAGCAGGACCTTAGCACCCTGCCCCTCACTGCCACTTAACCACCCCTGCATTCGGAGTTCATCAGAAGTTGGTAGGATGTGACTCCCCCGCATCCTGTTGGTCGCTCTACCTCAGAGGTGGCAAACCGTGACGCTGTTCCTAAAAACATTTCGGAGAGTACGAGCTATTTCTCAGTTTGATTGGCCTTTCACCCCTACCCACAGCTCATCCAAAAACTTTTCAACGTTTACTGGTTCGGTCCTTCATGGCGTGTTACCGCCACTTCAACCTGGCCATGGGTAGATCACCAAGTTTCGCGTCGACTCCCCCTGACTATGGCGCCCTGTTCAGACTCGCTTTCGCTTCGACTCCGCACGTCCACGTGCTTAATCTGGCCAGGAAGAGTCACTCGTAGGCTCATTATGCAAAAGGCACGCCGTCACCCCACACGGGGGGCTCCGACCGCTTGTAAGCGCCTGGTTTCAGGTTCTGTTTCACCCCGGTACTCCCGGTTCTTTTCACCGTTCCCTCACGGTACTCTTCGCTATCGGTCTTCTGGTCGTATTTAGCCTTACCGGATGGTGCCGGCCGATTCAACGGGGGTTCCTCCGGCCCCCGCCTACTCAGGATCCCCAACCCACACCGCCCACTGCCTGTACGGGACTCTCACCCTCTATGGTTGCCTTTCCCAGGGCATTTCAGTTCGTCGTTGGTGCTTTTGTCGGGTCCTACAACCCCACCTGAGCCGTAACTCAGCTGGTTTAGGCTATTCCCCCCTCGCTCGCCACTACTAAGGGAATCACTACTTGTTTTCTTTTCCTGCGGGTACTTAGATGTTTCAGTTCTCCGCGTTTGCCTCTCCCAAAGGAGATACCAGCTCTTCAAGCTGGTGGGTTGCCCCATTCGGATACCGACGGATCAGCCTGTGCCAGCCAGTCCCCGTCGCGTTTCGCCGCTTGCCGCGTCCTTCTTCGCCGCCAGAAGCCCAGGCATTCCCCAGGCGCTCTTCATTTGCGTACTCTTACTAGGACCGTATCACTACGGCCTTACTCTCTTCTCTCAGTCGGTCAAAGAACATCTCGGAC
>NZ_BAABHB010000032.1:0-1810 GCF_039541875.1 Nibrella viscosa
AGCAGATGGTGTAGGTGTAGGAGTCTAGCCCGCTATAACCCGCGGCCGGGGTGTAGACCACCGCTCCCGTGCTGGGGTTGACCACCGCCGTGCCGTGGGCCGGCTGAGTAGTCACACTTACCGTCACGTTAGTGGCACTGGCCGGTGCCCCGTTCACATTATCGTTGGCCAGCACCACTGTCGTCACAGGTGTACCCTGAGCCGTGGTGCTGTTGTCAGGCTGGGCTGAGATGGCACCCACCACCGTCAGCGACACCGTGGTGGTGGCGCACAGACTGGGCTGCACCGTCGAACAGATGGTGTAGGTATACGAGTCAGGACCAGAGTAGCCCGCGGCCGGGGTGTAGACCACCGCTCCCGTGCTGGGGTTGACCACTGCCGTGCCGTGGGCCGGCTGAGTAGTCACACTTACCGTCACGTTAGTGGCACTGGCCGGTGCCCCGTTCACATTATCGTTGGCCAGCACCACTGTCGTCACGGGTGTACCCTGAGCCGTGGTGCTGTTGTCAGGCTGGGCCGTGATGGCTCCTACTATGCTCAGAGATACGCCTGCAGTTGTACAAAGTTGGAAAGGAGGCTCTGTGAGTTTGTCACAAATTGTGTATGTGTAGCTATCAGGACCACTATAACCAATAACTGGCGTATAGGTGATTGTGCCATCTGGATTCACTACGGCTGTACCATGTGATGGTGGGGTGGTCACACTAACGGTAACATTGGTGGCACTGGCCGGTGCCCCATTGCGGGTGTCGTTGGCTAAAACGGTGGTAGACACTGGCGTTCCTGTAGCCGTTGTTGAATTATCGGGAACAGCTATTAAAGAGCGGCAATCAGCTGCTGGACCAGTAACATCGGCAAACTGTTCTAATGGGTCCTGATTACCACCAGCCGGTTGAGCGGATAATGAATAGAAACTATTAGCTACGTTTAATGAGTAAACATCATCAGCAGCCGCAATAAAGCCATCGCTTGGTGCCAGAGGGATCAATTCGCCAACACAATCAACACCTTTAAATGAAAACAAAGCCACAGGCGTTCCGGCAGTAAACACACCATAGTCGGTCTCATCGGATGACTTTGGGATAACATAATAGTTATACGCCGGATCTAGCTCCGGATGACTGCTCCAGTTTTGGCCTGGTTGCCCCGGTCCAAGCTTTTGTGGAGACTTCGTCCAGTCTCCATGTATATCCTGAATGTCTGTGATGATGAAATTTTTGGGGACTTTTATAGTAAACTGTGCAGTCCCCCCGCGCTCATGACCATCAACACTTGTGTTCAGGCTGTTTGGTACACTGTAATTTGGAATCGCATAGGCTGTGTATCGCCCCGTAATTGCGTCATAGGTCAATTTGTAATTAACCGTGTTAGTAGACGTAGCTTGACCGAAGGCTAAGTTAGTAGCCAAAAGCAATACTACCCATACAGAGACCAATAGAATTTGTCTCATAATGATAAGTTATATAGTTAACTAAGAAATTTGATTGAACAATTGCCTGGCCTCTCTAGGGGAGTTGCTCAAGAATCTTGAAAAAGCTTTGCTTTAGTAGGTTACCTGAGTGGTTCTTTAGAATATTTTGATAGATGTATTCTACATCATTACCGGTGCCGGCATAGATTACTTCTCCATTCATATTCACATCTCCGGTATAGTACCCCTTCAATTTGTAGAATAAGCTTTGTAGCACATTGCCCGACGCATTCAGTACCTGCTGATAAATAGCGTTCACATCATTACTGGTACCCTGGTAGATGACGTTCTCATGTGGAGCCGTAGCATTGTTATCCTCCAAAGCATTCCCCGCCCACA
>NZ_BAABHB010000033.1:0-1633 GCF_039541875.1 Nibrella viscosa
GCGTTGCCCACGTTGATGCGCACCAGCGCCGTGTCACACAAACTGGTATTGACTACATCACAGATCCTGTAGACGAAGCTGTCGTTGCCCGTGAAGGTGTCATTGGGATCATAGCTGATGGTGCCATCGGCATTCACCAACAGCGTACCTCCTGTTGGCTGGGTCACAATTGTCGGCAGGGTCACATTGGCCACTCCGCTCACACTGGCCGGCGCACCCGTGCGGCTGAGGTCATTGACCAGCACCGCCAAAGCCAGCGTCTGGTTGAAGCCCAGCGTGTAGCTGTCGGGGTTGGCCACCGGGGGCGCACTGCCCACGTTGAAGGTTACTCGTGCCGTGTCACACAAGGCCGTGTTCACCCGGTCACAGATCTGGTAGACCAGCGTGGTGCTGCCGGCAAAACCGGTGGCCGGCGTGAAGCTGATGCTGCCATTGGCATTGACCACGGCTGTACCGTTAGCGGGCTGGGCCAGGATCACCGGGGTAGTCACCGTTACCAGTGTGGCCGGCACGGTGCCGTTGCGGTCGGCATCATTGGCCAATACATTCACCGTCACCGGCTGGTTGAAGGTAACCGTTGCCACATCCGGGTTGGCTACTGGTGCCTGTGAGCCTACATTGACCACCACCAGGGCCGTGTCACACAAGGCTGTATTCACCACATCACAGATGCGGTAGATGAACTGATCCGCCCCGGCAAAGCCGAAGGCAGGTGTGTAGGTGATGCTGCCGTTAGCGTTCAGCGTCAGCGAGCCATTCACCGGCTGGGTTACTATCGACGGAGCCGTGACGTTGGTCAGGCTGGCGGGCAGCGTACCTCTGGCCTGGTCATTGAGCAGCACCGGTATCTGCACGGCCGTGTTCAGGGCCGTGGTGTAGTTGTCGCGGTTGGCGCTGGGTGCTACACTGCCCACGTTGATGACCACCAAAGCCGAATCACACAACAAGGTGTTCACCCGGTCACAGATGCGGTAGAACAACGTGTCACTGCCTGCAAAGCCGGCATTGGGTGTGTAGGTAATCGAACCCGTTGAGTTTACTATTGCCGTACCGTTGCCGGGTGGACCTACAATGATGGGCAGGGTCACCGTGGTCAGACTAGCAGGTCTGCCTGCCCGGTCGGTGTCGTTGACCAGCACCGGCACGGTCACCGCCTGCTGGAAGGCCGTAGTGGCATTGTCGCGGTTGGCTGTCGGTGGTGCCGAGGGTACGTTGATAACTACTCTGGCCGTGTCACACACACTCGGACTGATGATGGAGCAGATGCGGTACACCAGCGTGTCACTGCCGGCAAAGCCCAGAGCCGGTGTGTAGGTCAGCGTACCATCCGGATTGATAACAGCTGTTCCGTTAGCCGGGCCTGAGACCACCACCGGTGCCGTGACATTGGTCAGGCTCGCCGGCTGTCCGTTGCCCGCCAGGTCATTGCCCAGCAGAGCTATGGTCACGGGCTGACCCAGCACACCCGTCACTACATCGGCATTGGCGGTTGGTGCCGGAGCATTACCCACGTTGATGCGCACCAGCGCCGTGTCACACAAACTGGTATTGACCACATCACAGATCCTGTAGACGAAGCTGTCGTTGCCCGTGAAGGTGTCATTGGGATCATAGCTGATGGTGCCATTGGTAT
>NZ_BAABHB010000034.1:0-1434 GCF_039541875.1 Nibrella viscosa
CCTTTGCCTTCACCAGCAGCAGCGATGTGGGCTTCGGCACCAGCGGCACCGGCGGCATTTCGTCCTTCACGGCCGTCAACAACGGCACGGCCCCTATCACCACCACGGTGACGGTGACGGGTACGGCCAACGGCTGTCCGGGACCGGTGCAGGTGTTTACCATCACGGTGAACCCCAGCCCGGTGGTCAATGCTGTAGCCAGCCTGTCGGTATGCAATGGGGCACCGGTATCGGCCATTGCCTTCAGCAGCCCAACGCCTGGGGCTACCTTCCAGTATGCAAGTTCAACCAACATCGGCTTTGGTACTTCGGGGGTGGGCAGTATCCCCGGCTTTACGGCCTTCAACAGCGGCAGCACGCCAATCACCAGCACCATCAGTGTGTTTGCATCAGCCAACGGCTGTGCTGGTCCAGCGCAGTCGTTCAGCATCACGGTCAACCCCAGCCCGACGGTCAACTCGGTAGCCAACGTAACCGTCTGCAATGGACAGACCAACCCGGCCATTGCGTTTACCAGCTCAACACCGGGAGCCACCTTTGCCTTCACCAGCAGCAGCAATGTGGGCTTCGGCACCAGCGGCACGACCAGCATTCCGTCCTTCACGGCCGTCAACAACGGCACGGCCCCTATCACCACCACGGTGACGGTGACGGGTACGGCCAACGGCTGTCCGGGACCGGTGCAGGTATTTACCATCACGGTGAACCCCAGTCCGGTGGTCAATGCGGTAGCTAATCAGGTGGTGTGTAACGGCGCACCGGTGTCGGCCATCGCCTTCAGCAGCCCAACGCCTGGGGCTACTTTCCAGTATGCAAGTTCAACCAACATTGGCTTTGGTACTTCGGGAGTGGGCAGTATCCCCGGCTTTACGGCCTTCAACAGCGGCAGCACGCCAATCACCAGCACCATCAGTGTGTTTGCATCAGCCAACGGCTGTGCTGGTCCAGCGCAGTCGTTCAGCATCACGGTCAACCCCAGCCCGACGGTCAACTCGGTAGCCAACGTAACCGTCTGCAATGGACAGACCAACCCGGCCATTGCGTTTACCAGCTCGACACCGGGAGCCACCTTTGCCTTCACCAGCAGCAGCGATGTGGGCTTCGGCACCAGCGGCACCGGCGGCATTCCGTCCTTCACGGCCGTCAACAACGGCACGGCCCCTATCACCACTACGGTGACGGTGACGGGTACGGCCAACGGCTGTCCGGGACCGGTGCAGGTATTTACCATCACGGTGAACCCCAGTCCGGTGGTCAATGCGGTAGCTAATCAGGTGGTGTGTAACGGCGCACCGGTGTCGGCCATCGCCTTCAGCAGCCCAACGCCTGGGGCTACCTTCCAGTATGCAAGTTCAACCAACATCGGCTTTGGTACTTCGGGGGTGGGCAGTATCCCCGGCTTTACGGCCTTCAACAGCGGCAGCACCCCAATCA
>NZ_BAABHB010000035.1:0-1429 GCF_039541875.1 Nibrella viscosa
CATTGGTATTCACCACCACCGTGCCGCCCGTCGGCTGCGTCACAATCGTGGGCAGGGTCACATTGGCCACTCCGCTCACACTGGCCGGCGCACCCGTGCGGCTGAGGTCATTGACCAGCACCGCCAAAGCCAGCGTCTGGTTGAAGCCCAGCGTGTAGCTGTCGGGATTGGCCACCGGGGGCGCACTGCCCACGTTGAAGGTCACCCGGGCCGTGTCACACAAGGCCGTGTTCACCCGGTCACAAATCTGGTAGACCAGCGTGGTGGAGCCCGCAAAACCGGTGGCCGGCGTGAAGGTGATACTGCCGTTGACATTGACCACGGCCGTGCCGCTGGCGGGCTGGGCCAGGATCACCGGGGTAGTCACCGTAGCCAGTGTGGCCGGCACGGTGCCGTTGCGGTCGGCATCATTAGCCAGCACGTTCACCGTCACCGGCTGGTTGAAGGCCACCGCCACCACATCCGGATTGGCTACTGGTGCCTGTGAGCCTACATTGACCACCACCAGGGCCGTATCACACAGGCCGGTATTTACCTGATCACAGATGCGGTAGATGAACTGATCCGCCCCGGCAAAACCTGCATTGGGTGTGTAAGTGATGGTGCCGTTAGCGTTCAGCGCCAGGGAACCATTTACCGGCTGAGTTACTATAGAAGGCGCGGTCACATTGGTCAGGCTGGCAGGCAGTGTACCTCTGGCCTGGTCGTTGAGCAGCACCGGTATCTGCACCGGCTGGTTGAAGGCGGTGGTGTAGTTATCCCGATTAGCCACGGGTGCCACACTGCCTACGTTAACTACCAGCAGCGCCGTATCACACAAACTGGTGTTGACTCTATCACAGATGCGGTAGATGAGACTGTCACTTCCGGCAAAGCCTGCGTTCGGTGTATAGGTGATGGTACCCGTAGAGTTGGTTACCGCCGTACCATTGCTGGGCTGACGGGTAATCAGCGGCAGTGTCACCGTGCTCAGGCTGGCGGGTCTGCCTGCCCGGTCCGTGTCATTACCTAATACAAGTAATGTAACAGGTTGCTGGAAAGCCGTCGAGCCATTGTCGCGGTTCGCTGTCGGCGGAGCCGAGGGTACGTTGATGATCACCCGGGCCGTGTCACACACACTCGGACTGATGATGGAGCAGATGCGGTACACCAGCGTGTCACTGCCGGCAAAGCCCAGAGCCGGTGTGTAGGTCAGCGTCCCATCGGGGTTCACCACGGCCGTGCCGTTAGCCGGGCCTGAGACCACCACCGGTACCGTAACGTTGGTCAGGCTCGCCGGCTGTCCGTTGCCCGCCAGGTCATTGCCCAGCAGAGCTATGGTCACGGGCTGTCCCAGCACACCCGTCACTACATCGGCATTGGCCACCGGTGCCGGGGCGTTGCCCACGTTGATGCGCACCAGCGCCGTGTCACACAAACTGGTATTGAC
>NZ_BAABHB010000036.1:0-1327 GCF_039541875.1 Nibrella viscosa
GGGTGCATTTCAATTTGTCGTATTGATGTATGTGAGTTGATTGGTTGACGGGGAGCGCCTTAGGTTGTACCTTGAGCTAGCTAACTAACTACTACTCCGATGCTGACCGAAGAAGAATTCCTGGCCCTGGCTAAAGCCCACTACACCCAACTGCAAGCACTGCAAGAAAAAAATACCTTCTATGAGCATGAACAAGCATTCGATCAAATCTGGCAAGAGTTAGGCCAGCAAGTACTGGAAAAGACCATTAGTCAACCCGGCCAGGATCGCCGTAAAAAAAAAGCATAGCCACCCGCTATGGCTGGATTGACATTGCCCTTACCCACCCCTATAGCCACCTGGGCCCTGGTTTTCACCTCAGTCCCTGGCTGCAACAGCAGTTATTGCTGCTGACTCAGGAACTGCCCTACTCGACGGCCCACCACCTGGCTCAAGAGTTGTTAGGGGTGAGCGTGGCCCGCAGTACGCTGTATCGGCTGACGATGCACTATGGGCAAGCCCTGGAGCCGGCTTTGGCCGAGCCTATCGAAGTCCAGCCCCAGCCTGACTCGGTGGTCTACGCCATGGCCGACGGGCTGATGTTGCTCTTTGACGAAGGCTACAAAGAAGTCAAGTTGGGCCGACTCTTTGCTCAGTCTAAGCTCAGCCCCAGTCCGGTAGCGAATCGAGGTGGGTGTATTGCCGAGTCAACTTATGTGGCCCACGTGGGCAGTTGGGCCGACTTCTGGCCCAACTGGCAAAAGCAAATTGAGGCCTGGCGAGCGGCCGGTCAGTCGGTGGTCTTCCTCAATGATGGGGTGAGTTGGCTGCAGGAGAAACTCCGGCAAGCTTACCCCGACTCGCTACAAATCCTGGATATTTATCATGTCATGGAACAACTGGCGGGTTTGGCTCGACAAGCCATCAGCGGGGTAGCTGCTCGTCAAAAGTGGTTAGCTAAAGCCTATGAGCTACTGACCCATGCGGGCTTGGATGTACTGCTGAAGCGGATTGACCGACTAGCTGTTAAGCGCTCGGAGGCCCAACGCGTAGCGGGCTATCTGAAGCGAAACCGCTCGCGCATGGCCTATGGCTGCTATCTGGCGCAGGGTTTGTGCATAGGCTCGGGGGCCATTGAGTCGGCCAACAAAGCGGTGGTGCAGCAACGCATGAAACGTGCCGGTCAACGCTGGAGTAAACCGGGTGCCCAACGGGTGCTGAATCTGCGGAGTTGCTGGATGAGTGGTCGGTGGCCATTGGTCAAAGCCCTTATTGAGCCTGGTAGCTACTCCATGGCCGCATAGTTACACATGAACAAAGCGCACTACGACACTTTGGAATGCACCCA
>NZ_BAABHB010000037.1:0-1313 GCF_039541875.1 Nibrella viscosa
TGTCTTAGCCCCCTAAATAGCTGGACATAGATTCTACAAAGTATCACTTTTAACTTTGTAGCAATCATGAGCAAAAAACGAAAAACCTGGACCGCCGACGAGAAGCTGGCTATCCTTCAGGAAGCTGAACAGGCCGGAGTCACGGCCACCATTCGCAAACACGGCATTTACTCCAATACCTTCTACCAGTGGCGGGAGAAGCTACAGACTCAGGGCAAAGAGGCTTTAGCCAACCCTTATCAGAAAACCAATCCCGAACTCAAGCGCCTTCAAGTGGAGAATCTACGCCTGAAGCAACTGCTGGCTGAAAAGGAATTGGCCTTGCAGATTAAGGATGAACTGCTAAAAAAAAGCCTATCCCGACCCAAACTAAGCTCCTAGTGGCCAGCACCTTCACTCAGCAAGGAACACCTGTCCGCTTTGTGCTAGCTCAGCTAGGGCTAGCTCCCAGTGTGTTCTACTACCGACCAACTGTGGGCAAAAAGGGGTGTTCTCCCCTAGGGTACACCTTATTTGCTCCGGCTGGCGTATTTGTCACCGACGAGGAAGTAGTAGCTCTCATCAAAGCGTTGTTTCACCAGGAGTTTGTCGACTACGGCTATATCAAGACCACTCATTGGCTGCGTCAGCAGGGCTACGCCATCAACCGCAAAAAAGTTTATCGGCTCCTGAAAGAGCATCGACTCTTGCTGAGCCGGCTCTATCGCGACCGGGCGGGCAAGCACTTTGTGCAGTACCGAGTCCCTAAACCCGTAAAGCCTTTTGAGCATTTGGAAACGGATTTGAAGTACATCTATGTGGCCGGGCAGGGCCGTAATGCCCTGTTAATTTCCATTGTGGATGTGCTGAGCCGGGCTATAGTAGGCTTCAAGTTCCAGTTCTCTATCACCAAACATGATGTGGTTGGGCTCATCAAGCAGGTCTTACAGCAGTATTGCTTTCCCCTGAAAGTGACACTGCGCAACGACAATGGTAGCCAGTTTGAGGCCAAGTTGGTTCGGGAGTACTTACAGCAGATGCACATTGACCAGGAGTTCAGTCATGTGGCCACACCCCAGGACAATGGGCATATCGAGTCTTACCATAGCATTGTCGAACACGTAATCTGTCGCCGGTATGAGTTTGCCAGTTTGGCGGAGGCCGACCAAACGATCGAGCGTTTTGTTGACTTTTACAACCACGAACGCTTACATTCGGGACTGGGGTATCAATGTCCGGCCAGTTTCTTATCGAAGCAGGGCATAAGGCTGCCTAGACTCAAAATAAAATCCGTAATAATAGAATCTGTGTCCAACTTATAGGGGGCTAAACCA
>NZ_BAABHB010000038.1:0-1309 GCF_039541875.1 Nibrella viscosa
TTTAATACTGTGAGCAGTTATAGGCTCGATTTGGAAAAATGACAAAAGGGTCGTAAGGTTGAAATCCCCATTCCTCCCCAACGACCCATGAGCATCGAAGCGATTCTCAAGCCAATATTGGCTAAACTTTCCAACGTGAACAAGCATCAGCGCTCTTTTTTGACTGAGTTATTTGCTGTCCTGCTGGGCAGACAGGGCCGAGCTACGTTTGAAAATCTAGCCCGATATAGCCGCTTTACCGAACTGACCTTTCGGCGGCAGTTTGCCAGCTACTTCGATTGGCTGGCCTTCAACAAAGCCTGTATCGACTTTACACAAGGCTCCTTTATCGGCCTTGTCGACTGTAGCTTCCTGCCCAAAAGCGGCACCAAAACCTTTGGTCTCGATAAGTTTTGGTCGTCCTGTGCCGGTAAAGCTCAGCGCGGACTGGAAGTCAGTGTGCTGGCTTGTGTCAACACCCTCACTAAAGAGTGCTTTGCGTTGGAAGCCAGTCAAACACCGCCTGATATCACCCAGCAGCCTGGTCAGGCTTACTCCCGGTTGAGTTGGTATTTAGAGCAACTGGCCGACTGTCTGTCCCGACTACCCGTTCTGCTCTACTGGGTGGCCGATGGCTATTACGCTAAAAAAGAAGTCTTTCAGCTCTTCGCCAGCCAACGTCGTCATCTCATTACCCGCTTGCGCCATGATGCGGCCCTGTACCATCTATGGATCAAAGGCCGCCAACCTGGCCAGCGGGGGCCAACCCGTCGCTATGATGGCAAGGCTAGCTTTGATGATCTCTCGCGCTGGCAGGATGAGGGTGTTCATCCCATTCATAGTCATATTCGGCTATTTAGTGCCTTGCTCTACTCGAAGCATTTCGAGCGAACACTACGGGTAGTACTGCTGCTGGATAGCCGCCACCAGAAATATGTCTTACTGGCTTCAACGGATCAACAGCAGTTGGCTCAACAGATTGCTCAGTACTATCATCTACGCTTTCAAATCGAGTTGCTGTTTCGGGATGCTAAACAGTTCACGGGTCTGCATCAGTGCCAGGCCCGCAGCGACGCCAAGTTAGATTACCACTTGAACGCCACGCTGAGTGCGGTTAATATAGGCCGGCTACTATTGGCCGCAGATGCTTCGTTGCAGAAGTCGATGAATGCATTGGTGCGTCGACAAACCAACCAGCGTATCTGGACGCGGATATATCATCAACTCAGCCAGGAGGGCTTAGTTGATGTAAATCGGCTGGATAGGGTGGATTGGCAGTTCTGGCAGCGTAGAGCTGCCTAAGCATAGATATTAACTGCTCAAAGTATTA
>NZ_BAABHB010000039.1:0-1305 GCF_039541875.1 Nibrella viscosa
GGAGAGTGTTCAGTAAAGTGTGTCAAGTAAGAATGTCTTAACTTGACAACAAAATGGGAAAGGGGAAAAAAGACTTTGATTATGCCAGCTTCCGTCAGGAAGCGATTCAACGCCTGATGGCAGGCGACAAAGAACTCACCGGTACAGATGGCGTGTTAGCTCCACTGTTGAAGGATTTACTGGATGCGGTCCTATCTGGGGAAGTGCAGGCGCATGTGGAGCAAAACCGTCCTAACCGCCGGAACGGCAGTAAGGCTAAGCAGGTCAAAACCGCTCATGGTCCAGTAAGTGTGGAAATGCCCAGGGATCGGGAGGGTACCTTTGAGCCACAACTGATTGCTAAAAGGCAGACAACCCTGGGCGAGGGCCTGGATAACCGTATTCTCTCCCTCTACAGCAAAGGTCTATCTTACGAGGACATTCAGGAACACCTCAAAGAACTCTATGGGCTAGAGATTAGCACCGGGCAGTTATCGGCCATAACCGATAAAGTGCTGCCGCTGGTCGAGCAATGGCGTAGTCGCCCCCTGGAGCCGGTCTACGCGTTTGTATGGCTGGATGCAGTCCACTTCAAAGTACGGCAGGAGGGTAAAGTCGTCAGCAAGGCAGCCTACAATGTCTTAGGAGTTGATCTTCAGGGGAGAAAAGATCTACTAGGCATCTACATCGGCGATGCGGAGAGTGCCCGTTTCTGGCTATCCGTGCTGACGGATTTACAAAGTCGGGGTGTAAAGGATCTGCTAATCTGCTCGATTGATAACCTGACGGGCTTTGGCGATGCCATTGAGACGGTATTCCCGCAAGCGGACGTGCAACTCTGTCTGGTTCACCAGGTACGTAACTCTTTGCGTTACGTGACCAGTAAAGATCAGAAGGCGGTAGTGGCGGATCTAAAGCCGATCTACCAGGCAACTAGTCTGACAGCGGCCGAAGCCAAACTGGCTGAATTTGCCGCTAAATGGGAGCCGAAGTATCCGTTAGTCGTAGCGAGTTGGCAGCGGAATTGGCTGCGTTTGACGCGCTTCTTTGAGTATCCAGCCCCTGTTCGGAAGGTGGTTTATACGACGAACACGGTGGAGGGTTTCCATCGGCAGATCCGTTGTGTGACTAAGTCCAAGGGCGCGTTTTCTTCGGAAACAGCCTTACTGAAGGTGTTGTATTTGACCACTCAGCGCATCATGGAGAAGTGGCAAAAGCCCTTAGCGAACTGGTCGTTGACGGTGCAGCAACTGGTCATTTTATTTGGAGACCGTGTGAAGCCTTACATGAAAATTTAAACCATGACACACTTCATTGAACATATCC
>NZ_BAABHB010000040.1:0-1274 GCF_039541875.1 Nibrella viscosa
GCCACCACCACGGTGTCGCTGACGGTGGTAGGGGCCATCTCAGCCCAGCCTGACAACAGCACCACCGCCTTTGGGCAACCTGTCTTTACACCCGTGTTGGCTAATGACCAAGTTAATGGCACCAACGCCACACCAGCTACTGTCACCCTAACGGTGAGCACCCCTCCCAGCCATGGTACCGCAGTGGTGCAGAATGATGGTACTATCCAGTACACCCCAGCCCCCGGCTATGCCGGACCCGATAGCTACACCTATACCATCTGCTCACTGGTGCAGGCTGAGTTGTGTGCTACGGCCGTGGTGTCGCTGACGGTGGGCTCGGCTCCGCCCATAGCTAACCCGGATGTGGCCAGTGCCAGCTTCCAGCAGCCGGCGGTGCTGGTGCCGGTGCTGAATAACGATACAGACAAGAGCCAGCAACCAGCCACGCTGAGCAATGTAACGCTGCCGGTGATTATCCAGGGGCCCGGCAACGGCACGGCGGTGGTGGTGAGCCAGGGGATTCATGCCGGCTCGATCAGCTACACGGCAGCGGCCGGCTTCTCAGGGGTGGATTACCTGGTGTACCAGATTTGTGATGTGGTGGACCCCACGCAGTGTTCAAGTACGACGGTGAGCATCACCGTGAGCGGGCGTATTGCGCTGCTGCCGAAGGTGTACCTGCAGGGGGCGCTGTTTGGGGTGTACTCCCCGGAGGTGCTGATGCGGGATGATCTGCGGGCGAAGAACCTGCTGCCGACCAGCAGTCCCTATGGGAGCTGGAGTCCGCTAACGGCGACGGGCGGCATCGCCAGTGGGGTGCTGAGCACGACAGGAGCGAATGCGATCGTAGACTGGGTGTATGTGGAGTTGCGGAACGCGTCTACTCCCTCGCAGGTGGTCGACAGCCGGTCGGCGTTGCTGCAGCGGGACGGGGACATCGTAGATGTGGATGGGGTATCGGTGGTAGAGTTCAGTCAGGTGTTACCGGGGAGCTACTATGTAGCGGTGCGTCACCGGAATCATTTGGGGGTGATGAGTCAGACGGCTCTGCCTCTAAGTACCACGACGACGGTGGTTGATTTCAGGGCAGAGACAACACCGGTATTCACTTATACGGCTAGTGCTGTGAATCAGGCTCAGGTGGTGGTAGCCCAGGGCATGGCCATGTGGGCGGGGAATGCTTTGGAGGATAACAATGCTACGGCTCCACATGAGAACGTCATCTACCAGGGTACCAGTAATGATGTGAACGCTATTTATCAGCAGGTACTGAATGCGTCGGGCAATGTGCT
>NZ_BAABHB010000041.1:0-1214 GCF_039541875.1 Nibrella viscosa
ATCGCTTCGGCCTTTAGATTTGATTCATTGTACGATTCCAGGACGAGTCGTATAACTTAGGGCCACTCACAAAAAGTGAGCGACCAACCCCAGCAGGGACACCTTAACGCTTCGGCCAGGCAAAACCTATGGATCGATTTAGGCCCCTGCTGGGATACTTAGACTTGGACTTCAAATAGAAATGCGGGTTCGCGGCCCATTAGCAAGGTCTTGAAGGTGTCTAAGCGTTGATCCACTCTACACTTTTACCCTGTAAAGTTATGACTTTTGACTACTTCATTGGTGTTGATGTCTCCAAAGCTACCCTTGATTTTGCGGTTGCTAAAGCTAACCAGGTAATATTCCTCCAGCAGGTAAGCAACGACAAAAAGGGTATTTCGCAGTTTCTAAAGGAACTTCGCAAGCAGACTAAAGCCACTCTTGAGCAGTGTCTGTTCTGTTTGGAGTTTACCGGTATTTACAACAATCCTCTCTTAAAGGTGCTCCACCGCGCTTCTGCCCACATTTGGGTCGAGCGAGCCGCTCACATCCAAGAGAGTATGGGTCTGAGTCGTGGCAAAACCGATCGGATGGATGCCAAACGCATTGCGCTGTTTGCCTACAAGAACCGTGAAGAGGCCCGGTTATGGACACCTCCAAGAGCCGTTATTGCACAACTGGACCGTTTAACGGCCCAACGCTCTCGGCTAGTCAAAGTCATCAAGATCCTACAAACGCCTTTGACCGACTCCGAAGGCTTTTTAGACAAGGCAGATCGCAGGGCTGATCGGCAAGCCTGTAGAGCCTCCTTGGAAGCCCTTAAAGCTGACTTGAAAGCCACTGATGATGCCATTACTGAACTGGCTCAAACGGATCCGGAGCTTAATCGACTCTTCGAGCGAGTAACCTCCGTAGTAGGCATTAGCCAAACCACAGCGGCTGAGATCATCGTCACCACCAATGAATTTAAGACGATAACTGATCCCAAGAAGTTTGCTTGTTATGCTGGCGTAGTTCCCTTTGAACGCAGCTCTGGGCAACGCAGAGGTCGTCCACAGGTGAGCCACATGGCCAACAAGAAAGTGAAATCTCTTTTACATTTAGGTGCCATGTCGGCCATACAACACTGTCCACAACTGAGAACATACTATCAACGCAAAGTGGCGGAAGGCAAGAACAAAATGTTAGTACTCAACAATGTACGCAACAAGATTGTCCAACGGATTTTTGCCTGT
>NZ_BAABHB010000042.1:0-1175 GCF_039541875.1 Nibrella viscosa
GGGTCACATTGGCCACTCCGCTCACACTGGCCGGCGCACCCGTGCGGCTGAGGTCATTGACCAGCACCGCCAACGCCAGCGTCTGGTTGAAGCCCAGCGTGTAGCTGTCGGGGTTGGCCACCGGGGGCGCACTGCCCACGTTGAAGGTCACCCGGGCCGTGTCACACAAGGCCGTGTTCACCCGGTCACAGATCTGGTAGACCAGCGTGGTGCTGCCGGCAAAACCGGTGGCCGGCGTGAAGCTGATACTGCCATTGGCATTGACCACGGCTGTACCGTTGGCCGGCTGCGCCAGTATGGCTGGTGCAGTCACCGAGGTCAGACTGGCCGGTACGGTGCCGGTGCGGTCGGCATCATTAGCCAGCACATTCACCGTCACCGGCTGGTTGAAGGTAACCACCACCACATCCGGATTGGCTACTGGTGCCTGTGAGCCTACATTGACCACCACCAGGGCCGTATCACACAGGCCGGTATTTACCCGATCACAGATGCGGTAGATGAACTGATCCGCCCCGGCAAAGCCGAAGGCAGGCGTGTAGGTAATCGTACCATTGGCATTCACCACCACACTGCCGTTGGTCGGCTGGCTCACCAGCACCGGAGCCGTGACATTGGTGAGGCTGGCGGGCAGCGTACCTCTAGCCTGGTCGTTGAGCAGCACCGGTATCTGCACGGCTGTATTGAAAGTGGTGGTGTAGTTATCCCGGTTCGCTACCGGCACCACCGAACCCACGTTGATGACCACCAAAGCCGAGTCACACAGCAGCGGATTCACCCGGTCGCAAATGCGATAAAACAAGGTGTCATTACCCGCAAAGCCTGCATTGGGCGTGTAGGTGATGGAACCTGTGCTGTTGACCACCGCCGTACCATTGGCCGGAGCGCCCACAATGATGGGCAGGGTCACCGTGGTCAGACTAGCAGGTCTGCCTGCCCGGTCGGTGTCGTTGACCAGCACCGGCACGGTCACCGCCTGCTGGAAAGTAGTCGTGGCGTTGTCGCGGTTCGCTGTCGGCGGTGCCGAGGGTACGTTGATGATCACCCGGGCCGTGTCACAGACGCTGGGGCTGATAACAGAGCAGATGCGGTACACTAACGTATCCGGACCAGCAAAGCCTATAGCCGGCCTGTAGGACAGCGTACCATCGGGGTTCACCACGGCCGTGCCGTTA
>NZ_BAABHB010000043.1:0-1088 GCF_039541875.1 Nibrella viscosa
GGGCCAGGAATTCTTCTTCGGTCAGCATCGGAGTAGTAGTTAGTTAGCTAGCTCAAGGTACAACCTAAGGCGCTCCCCGTCAACCAATCAACTCACATACATCAATACGACAAATTGAAATGCACCCTTTGATTTTGCTGAAGCGTTGGCTTGTCTGTTCATTTGTCCTTTCGTTTAATTGTTGCACTGTCGTCTTTTAGCATGACCGGTAACGTTGACCGGCTTGGCGTTGTGGCGGTATTCTGTGTTCCGTCTGCCGACAACTGAAGCCGAATGATGAACTAATGTACATGTTTTATTCTACTGCTCAATAGTGTTCAGTCAAGCTGGATATGCAGTACAATAGCGAACAAAATGTTGATGCTGCGTTTCGTCCGCCGCCATAACGCCAAACCGATGTTACCTGCATGCCCTTCTTTCGGGGTGTGTCACGATAACGCATGTGTCCACCGAAGTTGGGTGTGTCCAGAAGCGTCGGAAAAAAGCACACTCTTTTGCAAGTTGGCTTTGTGTTTTGCCTTGTGTGCTTGCAAATGTGTGTGCTTTTGTGTGTCGGCTATTCGTTATTAGCTTCAAAGTCCAACTCGATTTGGTCGTCGTCAATTTCTTCTTCAACGTCCAACTTTGGAAGAGCATTTATCCTTTCAAGAATTTGGCTTTTCGTCCAAATTAAGCCGTTTGTTACTTGCGGTGTATTTTGAAAGTCGAAGCTTAATTTAGAAATTTCCCCTACTGTGTGAGAAATGGTGTCTTCCCATTTCTTATTTATTTCATCAATAATTCTTCGGCGTTCTAAGAGCAAAATTTTAATTCGTTTTACAATTTCGTTTTGAGTGTCAATATCAGGAACAGGAATAAGTGTTTTCTCTACGTCACTGTCTAAGATGGCAGGATAGCTTGAACCAGTTGAAAACTTACGAAACTGTTCAATGGTAGAATTTAACCTTAATGCAAAATGTAAGGGGTGCATTTCAATTTGTCGTATTGATGTATGTGAGTTGATTGGTTGACGGGGAGCGCCTTAGGTTGTACCTTGAGCTAGCTAACTAACTACTACTCCGATGCTGACCGAAGAAGAATTCCTGGCC
>NZ_BAABHB010000044.1:0-1080 GCF_039541875.1 Nibrella viscosa
GGTAAGGTGCTGTGCCGCCCGTGCCTACTACGCTGACACTGCCCTGACCGCCGAAGCAGGCGATGGAGGTGCTCACCGTGGCCGTGGCCGTTACCGCTGTAGGCTGCGTCAGAGTGATCTCCGTTGTAGCCGCACACCCGTTGGCGTCAGTCACTGTAAAGCTGTAGGTGCCCGCTACCAGACCTGTGGTCTGGCCCGTCACCTGGTAAGGTGCTGTGCCGCCCGTGCCTACTACGCTGACACTGCCCTGACCGCCGAAGCAGGCGATGGAGGTGCTCACCGTGGCTGTGGCCGTTACCGCTGTAGGCTGCGTCAGAGTGATCTCCGTTGTGGCCGCACACCCGTTGGCGTCAGTCACCGTGAAGCTGTAGGTGCCCGCTACCAGGCCTGTGGTCTGGCCCGTCACCTGGTAAGGTGCTGTGCCGCCCGTGCCTACTACGCTGACACTGCCCTGACCGCCGAAGCAGGTGATGGAGGTGCTCACCGTGGCCGTGGCCGTTACCGCTGTAGGCTGCGTCAGAGTGATCTCCGTTGTAGCTGTACAGCCGTTGGCGTCAGTCACCGTGAAGCTATAGGTGCCTGCCACCAGACCTGTGGTCTGGCCCGTCACCTGGTAAGGTGCCGTGCCGCCTGTGCCTACCACGTTCACACTGCCCTGACCGCCGAAGCAGGCGATGGAGGTGCTCACCGTGGCTGTGGCCGTTACCGCTGTAGGCTGCGTCAGAGTGATCTCCGTTGTAGCCGCACAGCCGTTGGCATCCGTCACCGTGAAGCTGTAAGTGCCCGCCGTTAAGCCTGTGGTCTGACCCGTCACCTGGTAAGGTGCCGTGCCGCCTGTGCCTACTACGCTGACACTGCCCTGACCGCCGAAGCAGGCGATGGAGGTGCTCACCGTGGCCGTGGCCGTTACCGCTGTAGGCTGCGTCAGAGTGATCTCCGTTGTAGCCGCACACCCGTTGGCATCCGTCACTGTAAAGCTGTAAGTGCCCGCCGTTAAGCCCGTGGTCTGGCCCGTCACCTGGTAAGGTGCCGTGCCGCCTGTGCCTACCACGCTGACACTGCCCTGACCGCCGAAGCAGG
>NZ_BAABHB010000045.1:0-943 GCF_039541875.1 Nibrella viscosa
ACACTGCCCTGACCGCCGAAGCAGGCGATGGAGGTGCTCACCGTGGCCGTGGCCGTTACCGCTGTAGGCTGCGTCAGAGTGATCTCCGTTGTAGCCGCACACCCGTTGGCATCCGTCACCGTGAAGCTGTAAGTGCCCGCCGTTAAGCCCGTGGTCTGGCCCGTCACCTGGTAAGGTGCCGTGCCGCCTGTGCCTACCACGCTGACACTGCCCTGACCGCCGAAGCAGGCGATGGAGGTGCTCACCGTGGCCGTGGCCGTTACCGCTGTAGGCTGCGTCAGAGTGATCTCCGTTATGGCCGCACACCCGTTGGCATCGGTCACTGTAAAGCTGTAAGTGCCCGCTACCAGACCTGTGGTCTGGCCCGTCACCTGGTAAGGTGCTGTGCCGCCTGTGCCTACTACGTTTACTGATCCTGTACCGCTAAAGCAGGCGATGGAGGTGCTCACCGTGGCCGTGGCCGTTACCGCTGTAGGCTGCGTCAGAGTGATCTCCGTTGTGGCCGCACACCCGTTGGCGTCAGTCACTGTAAAGCTGTAGGTGCCCGCTACCAGACCTGTGGTCTGGCCCGTCACCTGGTAAGGTGCTGTGCCGCCTGTGCCTACTACGTTTACTGATCCTGTACCGCTAAAGCAGGCGATGGAGGTGCTCACCGTGGCCGTGGCCGTTACCGCTGTAGGCTGCGTCAGAGTGATCTCCGTTGTAGCCGCACAGCCGTTGGCATCCGTCACTGTAAAGCTGTAAGTGCCCGCCGTTAAGCCTGTGGTCTGGCCCGTCACCTGGTAAGGTGCCGTGCCGCCCGTGCCTACTACGCTGACACTGCCCTGACCGCCGAAGCAGGCGATGGAGGTGCTCACCGTGGCTGTGGCCGTTACCGCTGTAGGCTGCGTCAGAGTGATCTCCGTTGTAGCCGCACAGCCGTTGGCATCCGTCACCGTGAAGC
>NZ_BAABHB010000046.1:0-788 GCF_039541875.1 Nibrella viscosa
TACAATAAACCTATTTTCCCGCTATTAGTGCGTTGTCTCTCGTGTTATTCAACCACTTACTGATCTTGGCCCTCTAACGTCTAACTACATTAAGTCTTCACCCATGGGCGTTGACTCCTAAAAAGGAAAGTGATTTTTGTTAAGAGATCGTCCTTTATTTATTTGACGATATTTATCGGAGTTTGGCCTCAACTACACTTTTGCGAGTGGAACATAACGGCGTAGCAACCGAGTTAATTTTAGGTATAACCAAACCAAACCTAAGCAATGATCGATAATTGAATTAACAGATCTATAATCTTTCAATTATCGATTATTTACATAATACCACCCAGTTTTTATTAGACTACACATACAGTCTTAATCGTATAACATAAAAAACTAACCCTCTCCACCCGATCTACAAGCGAAGCCCCGAAAAAATGTTCATCCCATCAAATCTCATTACCGTTCACTTTCGCGTGGCAACTTAATAAATGAGGACGTTTTGAGTAGCCACGTTTTGTGAACTTAGCTGGACTCGAGTTATAAGATGGATTAGATTTAGCTTTAGCTTTTGTGTTGTTATTATCGCCACTGTTATCGTTGTCGTTGTCGTTATCGTTGTCATCTTCAACAATAACTTCATTAACCTCCTTAAGTATTAAATCTCTTTTCATTTTCATTTTCATTTTCATTTTCATTAAACCTATTTTCCCGCTATTAGTGCGTTGTCTCTCGTGTTATTCAACCACTTACTGATCTTGGCCCTCTAACGTCTAACTACATTAAGTCTTCACCCATGGGCG
>NZ_BAABHB010000047.1:0-722 GCF_039541875.1 Nibrella viscosa
CACAGATCCTGTAGACGAAGCTGTCGTTGCCCGTGAAGGTGTCATTGGGATCATAGCTGATGGTGCCATTGGTATTCACCACCACCGTGCCGCCCGTCGGCTGCGTCACAATCGTGGGCAGGGTCACTGAGGTAAGTGAAGCCGGCGCACCCGTGCGGCTGAAGTCATTATTCAGCACCGCCAACGCCAGCGTCTGGTTGAAGCCCAGCGTGTAGCTGTCGGGATTGGCCACCGGGGGCGCACTGCCCACGTTGAAGGTCACCCGGGCCGTGTCACACAGCGCCGTGTTCACCCGGTCACAGATCTGGTAGACCAGCGTGGTGCTGCCGGCAAAGCCCACAGCCGGCGTGAAGGAGATACTGCCGTTGGCATTGACCACGGCCGTGCCGTTGGCGGGCTGAGACAGGATCACCGGGGTAGTCACCGTAGCCAGTGTGGCCGGTACGGTGCCGTTGCGGTCGGCATCATTGGCCAGCACGTTCACCGTCACCGGCTGGTTGAAGGCCACCGCCACCACATCCGGGTTGGCTCGCGGAGCCGCACTGCCTACGTTCACTACCACCAGAGCGGTGTCACACAGGCTGGTATTTACCCGATCACAGATGCGGTAGATGAACTGATCCGCCCCGGCAAAGCCGAAGGCAGGTGTGTAGGTGATGCTGCCGTTAGCGTTCAGCGTCAGCGAGCCATTCACCGGCTGGGTTACTATCGACGGAGCCGTG
>NZ_BAABHB010000048.1:0-701 GCF_039541875.1 Nibrella viscosa
CGCCCCCGTGGCCTTTGGCGCGGTGGGTACCCCCATCATCATTGCCGCTCAGGTCTCGGACCTGCCCGATATGGCCATCTCGCAGATGGTAGGCCGCACGCTGCCCATCCTGTCGGTGGTGGTGCCGCTGTATCTGGTGGTGATTATGGCCGGTTTTCGCAAGTCAATGGAGGTGATGCCGGCTATTCTGGTATCGGGCATATCGTTTGCCTTCTTCCAGTGGCTGACGGCCAATTACCTGGGGCCTATGCTGCCCGATGTGATTGCGGGCCTGGCCTCCATCATCAGCCTGATGGTGCTGCTTCGGTACTGGAAACCCAAAGCCACCTGGCGCTTTCAGGAGGAACCGCCCCAAACCCTGGAGACCGACCGGCAGTATTCGGCGGGGCAGGTGTTGCGGGCCTGGTCGCCGTTTCTGATGATGACGCTCATGATCATTGCCTGGGGCCTGCAACCCGTACGCGATGCCCTGAACTTCGTGGGGCAACTTAAATTTTATGTGCCTGGCCTGCAGGAGGGGCTGCTCAAAGCCGATGGCAGTCCGCTGGTGATAAAGCCCTTTGACCTGAATTATCTCTCCAATTCCGGTACGGCCCTGCTGCTGACAGGGATCATCTCTCTGCCGCTGGTGGGTCTGAGCTTCCGCGAAGGCGCCCGGATCTACCTGGCTACGGTCACCCAGCTGAGGTATCCCATCATCA
>NZ_BAABHB010000049.1:0-701 GCF_039541875.1 Nibrella viscosa
TGATGATGGGATACCTCAGCTGGGTGACCGTAGCCAGGTAGATCCGGGCGCCTTCGCGGAAGCTCAGACCCACCAGCGGCAGAGAGATGATCCCTGTCAGCAGCAGGGCCGTACCGGAATTGGAGAGGTAATTCAGGTCAAAGGGCTTTATCACCAGCGGACTGCCATCGGCTTTGAGCAGCCCCTCCTGCAGGCCAGGCACATAAAATTTAAGTTGCCCCACAAAGTTCAGGGCATCGCGTACGGGTTGCAGGCCCCAGGCAATGATCATGAGCGTCATCATCAGAAACGGCGACCAGGCCCGCAGCACCTGCCCCGCCGAATACTGCCGGTCGGTCTCCAGGGTTTGGGGCGGTTCCTCCTGAAAGCGCCAGGTGGCTTTGGGTTTCCAGTACCGCAGCAGCACCATCAGGCTGATGATGGAGGCCAGGCCCGCAATCACATCGGGCAGCATGGGACCCAGGTAATTGGCCGTCAGCCACTGGAAGAAGGCAAACGATATGCCCGATACCAGAATAGCCGGCATCACCTCCAGCGACTTGCGAAAACCGGCCATAATCACCACCAGATACATCGGCACCACCACCGACAGGATGGGCAGCGTGCGGCCTACCATCTGCGAGATGGCCATATCGGGCAGGTCCGAGACCTGAGCGGCAATGATGATGGGGGTACCCACCGCGCCAAAGGCCACGGGGGCG
>NZ_BAABHB010000050.1:0-654 GCF_039541875.1 Nibrella viscosa
CTCTCCAATTCCGGTACGGCCCTGCTGCTGACAGGGATCATCTCTCTGCCGCTGGTGGGTCTGAGCTTCCGCGAAGGCGCCCGGATCTACCTGGCTACGGTCACCCAGCTGAGGTATCCCATCATCACGGTAGCCTCGGTGGTGGGCTTTGCCTTTGTGGCCAACAACTCGGGTATGTCCATCACGATGGCGCTGGTGCTGGCCGGTACCGGAGCGCTGTTTCCGTTTTTTTCACCGATACTGGGCTGGCTGGGGGTATTCCTGACGGGCTCGGATACCTCAGCCAACGCCTTGTTCAGCAAGCTCCAGCACACCTCGGCCACGGCCATCGGCATTGATCCGGTGGTGACGGTGGCGGCCAATGCGTCGGGTGGGGTAACCGGCAAGATGATCTCCCCGCAGTCGATCGCGGTGGGGGCGGCTTCGGTGGGGCTGGTGGGGCAGGAGTCGGCCATTTTCCGCTTTACGGTGAAGCACAGCTTTATCATGCTGTTTGTGATCTGTGTGCTGACCACGTTACAGGCGTATGTCATCACCTGGATTATCCCCACTTACAGCCTGGTCGAGACAGCGGCCAAAAGCATAGCCACCGACCTGACCACCGGTTTTGCCTACCTGCTGCTGCTCACCGGCGTGCTGCTGTTGCTGGCCTTA
>NZ_BAABHB010000051.1:0-618 GCF_039541875.1 Nibrella viscosa
CGGCACCACCACCGACAGGATGGGCAGCGTGCGGCCTACCATCTGCGAGATGGCCATATCGGGCAGGTCCGAGACCTGAGCGGCAATGATGATGGGGGTACCCACCGCGCCAAAGGCCACGGGGGCGGTATTGGAGATAAGGCAGATGCCGGCGGCATAGAGGGGGTTGAAGCCCAGGCCCACCAGCATAGCCGCCGTAATGGCCACAGGCGCGCCCATGCCGGCGGCTCCTTCCAGAAAGGCCCCGAAGGAAAAGGCGATCAGCAGCGCCTGCAGCCGGCGGTCGGTGGTGACCGAGGCCATGAAGCTCTTGATGATCTCGAACTGCCCGCTCTGCACGGTGATGTTGTAGATGAAAACGGCGCCAATGATGATCCAGCAGATGGGAAACAGGCCGTAGAGGGCACCATGCACGGCCGACATCAGGGCCAGATACACCGGCATTGTATAGACCACCACCGCCAGCAGCAGGGCCAGCAGCAGCGTCAGCAGGCTAGCCATGTAGCCTTTCATCCGGCGGATGATGAGCGCCCAGAAGATAAACAGGATGGGGGCGACCGCCACCAGGGCAGAAAGTACAATACTGTCGAGCGGGTTGACCTCTTGTGTCCACTTCAT
>NZ_BAABHB010000052.1:0-614 GCF_039541875.1 Nibrella viscosa
GGAATAAGCCTACTGTGCAGCCGCAGCCCCAGAACCAGGGAGCAGCCGGTGCCAACAGCGAAGAAAAGCGCAAACGTAAGCGTATTCCGATCGAAAAGAAGGATCAGCAAACCCCGCAACAGCGTGCCCAGCACCTGTTCAAAAAGCCCGAAGGCAACCAACAGCAACGTCCGCATGGCGGCCAGCAAGGTGGTCATGGTGGTCAGCAAGGTGGTCAGTTCAGGGGCGGACAAAATCGTCCTGGTCAACATGGTAATCGCCCGGGTCGCCCGACGATCAGCCGTGAGCCGAAAGAGATCAACGAAAAGGAAATTCAGAATAAGATCCGCGAAACACAGGCTAAACTGGCCGGCACAAGTGGCCGCGGTAAGAGCCTGAAAGCGAAATACCGCCGTGAGAAACGCCAGGAAATGGCCGATCAGGACGGAGGCGATATGCAGGATAACAAGCTGCAAGTAACGGAATTCATCAGCGTAAGCGAACTGGCGACCCTGATGGATGTAAGTTTTGCAGAGGTGATCAGCAAGTGTATGAGCCTTGGTCTGATGGTGTCTATCAACCAGCGTCTCGACGCAGAGGTGATCGAGCTCGTGGCCAATGAGTTTGGTTATGAG
>NZ_BAABHB010000053.1:0-596 GCF_039541875.1 Nibrella viscosa
TCTTCTGGGGATGGGGCTCTCCACAGCCCGGTGTGGTCAACATCGACCACTTCTCGGTCCGCTGGAGCGGGCAGATCGAGGCTCCTGTGACGGGCACCTACATCTTCCGCACCAACAATGATGATGGCACCCGCCTGTGGATCAACAATCAGCTGCTGATCGACAACTGGGCCCTGCAGGCTCCCACCCCCAGAGAAGGCAGCATCCAGCTGGTAGCGGGCCAGAAGTACAGCCTGACGATGGAGTACTTCGAGTACGATGCCGGGGCGCAGGCCCTGCTGATGTGGCTGGTGCCCGGCACCAGCACCGCCGTAGCCGTGCCTAAAGACCGGCTTTATCCGGCCAGTCAGCCCACCACTAACCAGCCGCCCACGCTGGCCGCTACCCTGCCTAACCAGCAGGCCACCATCGGCATCGCCTTCAACTTCAGCATCCCGGCCGCCACCTTCAGCGATCCCGATGGCGATGTCCTCACCTACCAGGTCAGCGGATTGCCCGCCGGCTTGTCGGCCAATGGCCTGACCATCTCGGGTACACCCACCACTGCCGGTACCAGCACCATCACCGTGCGGGCCACCGACCCCGCCGGGCTGTTT
>NZ_BAABHB010000054.1:0-594 GCF_039541875.1 Nibrella viscosa
GACGTGCTGATGTTCAACAGTCTGCCACAGGTTAAGGCGATGCTGCAACAATTCAAACTACTGGAACCGGCAGACATCATTCATACAGGAGAGCCTAAAACCGAATAAATCATGTTAATAGACCTTAATCCTACAACACCGGTGGATACCTTCCTCGAAGGTATTCGCGAGCGTGGCTGGATGCATTTCGGACAATGTCTGGAACCTGCTTTCCTGGAAGAGCTGAACGCCGGTATAGAGGCAGCTTACACAACCTGTCATCGTGTACAGGAGAAAAATGGGGTGAATGTAAATACGGACGGAACCGTTCACCACCTGCTGGGCCAGCAACCGGGATTCCTGGAATTTATTCAGCGGCTGGAGCTGCACGCCTATATCCGGGCCTTCTTTGACGCGCCCTATATCCTCAATTCCTTCGGCGGCGTGATCAACCTGCCACACAAAGCTTCTTATGTGTGCAATATTCACCGTGACATAGTGATTCACGATTACTAGCAATTTCTTATTCATGCAGCCGAATTTCAGGCTACAATCCATATCCTTTTTATCCTATTTTTTGAGATTAGCTAAAATTCGCATTTTCGCATCTCTTTG
>NZ_BAABHB010000055.1:0-575 GCF_039541875.1 Nibrella viscosa
TTGCCGCGTCCTTCTTCGCCGCCAGAAGCCCAGGCATTCCCCAGGCGCTCTTCATTTGCGTACTCTTACTAGGACCGTATCACTACGGCCTTACTCTCTTCTCTCAGTCGGTCAAAGAACATCTCGGGCATGTTTACCCGGTGTGGAGAATAACGGATTCGAACCGTTGACCCCCTGCTTGCAAAGCAGGTGCTCTAGCCAACTGAGCTAATCCCCCACGTAGTTCACAAACTCGTTAGTTTGTGTGGTGGGCCTGCGAGGACTCGAACCTCGGACCTCTACATTATCAGTGTAGCGCTCTAACCACCTGAGCTACAAGCCCTCTTTGCGTATTGACATCATTAAGCACTACAGGCTCCAGAAAGGAGGTGATCCAGCCGCACCTTCCGGTACGGCTACCTTGTTACGACTTAGCCCCAGTTACCAGACCTACCCTTACCACCTTTTCGAAGGGCGGCTTCAGGTCTTTCCGACTTCCATGGCTTGACGGGCGGTGTGTACAAGGTCCGGGAACGTATTCACCGCGCCATGGCTGATGCGCGATTACTAGCGATTCCAGCTTCATAGGGTCGAGT
>NZ_BAABHB010000056.1:0-574 GCF_039541875.1 Nibrella viscosa
AGGTGCCATTCTGCCCCATATGCCCCGACAGTGGCATGTTGAGGCCTGAAAAAGCCGGAAACAACAAGTAAATGACGACCAGCATCAGAAAAAAAGAAAGCGGCCGGAAGTAGGGACGCCGTACGCCGCGGCAGAAGTCGAATGAAAGTTTACCGGGCCGGGTAAGAATAGTCTTCAGGGTGGTGAAGAACTTACCGTCGAAATGGGTGATGAAATGGAAGGCTTCTTCAAAGAAATGACCAATGTATCGGTCGTGATCGTGCAGTACTTTTTCGCCGCAGCGATTGCAGTAGTTGCCTGTGAACACCTGTCCACAGTTGACGCATGATACGTTGGATACCTTCACCGATGTTTACAAATTGGCGATCGTTAATATTTCTTCGAGGTATTTACGCTCGTTGCTGAGGCGGGGCACTTTGTGTTGACCACCCAACTTGCCTTTGCTTTTCAGCCAGGTATTGAAGATACCTTTTTTCAATGACCTAAGCAATGGCAGGCGGAGGGCGATGTCTTTATGTCTTTTGGCTTCGTAGTCGCTGTTGATGCTTTTGAGTGCGGCATCGAGCGATTCGGT
>NZ_BAABHB010000057.1:0-566 GCF_039541875.1 Nibrella viscosa
GCACCGTCGAACAGATGGTGTAGGTGTAGGAGTCTAGCCCGCTATAACCCGCGGCCGGGGTGTAGACCACCTCGCCCGTGCTGGGGTTGACCACCGCCGTGCCGTGGGCCGGCTGAGTAGTCACACTCACCGTCACGTTAGTAGCTGAGGCCGGTGCCCCGTTCACATTATCGTTGGCCAGCACCACTGTCGTCACCGGGGTGCCCTGGGTAGTAGTAGAGGCATCAGGCAGAGCCGTGATGGCTCCTACCACCGTCAGCGACACCGTGGTGGTGGCACACAGACTGGGCTGCACCGTCGAGCAGATGGTGTAAGTATACGAGTCAGGACCAGAGTAGCCCGCGGCCGGGGTGTAGACCACCGCTCCCGTGCTGGGGTTGACCACCGCCGTGCCGTGGGCCGGCTGAGTAGTCACACTCACCGTCACGTTGGTAGCTGAGGCCGGCGAGCCGTTCACATTATCGTTGGCCAGCACTACCGTCGTCACCGGGGTGCCCTGAGCCGTGGTGCTGTTGTCAGGCTGGGCTGAGATGGCCCCTACCACCGTCAGCGACACCGTGGTGGTG
>NZ_BAABHB010000058.1:0-555 GCF_039541875.1 Nibrella viscosa
GGCTGTTTGCCTGCTCCTGATGATCCACTTCTCAGGACAGATGGAAGAGCTCAGTTTCCGATCGGTATTACTACTGACAGCCGGGGCTTGCCTGGGTGTGTTGTACAACGTGACAGGCAGGGCTGTTCCTGTACAGCGAAGTGAAGCAGCTACCGGCGAACCGGATATTGCCCCTAATGATGCTATCAAAAGATTACAGTTCATCTAGTGTAAACAATCAGTAACCATGGCAAACATTCTTTACTCAGCGTATTTCTGTAACCCCCGCGAAAGCTCGGAATCCTATACCGCCGTGAAGTGGCTGGATATCCTCCTGAAAGAACACAATGTAACACTACTCACCAATAAAAGCTCCGAGCTGGGATTACTGGAATATTACCAAACCATGCCGGCGAACCTGAAGATTATTGGTTTTGACATTCCCGAATGGCTGGAGAAGAAAAGGAATATCCAGTTGCACCTGGGCTATTTCAGCTTCAACAAACAAAGTTATCGTTATCTTAAAGCACATAAAGACCTGGTAAAGTGGACGGATGTGATGTTACGAAAAACACC
>NZ_BAABHB010000059.1:0-537 GCF_039541875.1 Nibrella viscosa
GATACCAGTACCCACGGAAAGATCGGCGTGATACCACGTCTGTAAGCATTGAAGACATTCCGCACAAGTAGGTGAACATAGGTTGGAGTAAGAAAACGTATGCTGCAATATTGAGGCTAGAAAAACGAAAAGGCCGGTCACCCGCCTAAAGCAGACGCCGCAATGCAGTAAATACGCAGAACCTTAACAGTATTTTAATTGATCACCCAATATTCATGTCGATGCATTAGCCGTTTTATTGTTTTTTTGCACGCATGAACTACCGGAACCTAACTACGCTTGTTTTATTGCTGGCTACCTTCCATGGCCTGCAGGCCCAAACGCCACCGCAAACCCAATTATCCGGCTGGCTGGCCGATTTCAATACCGTCAAGATCAATACCAGGTTCAGCATACATTCCGACTTCCAGTTGCGCAGTACCGACCAGCTGCAGCATGTATCTTCCCTGTTGCTCCGTGCCGGGTTGAACTACCACGCCAGCAAAAAATCGGTTTTTACCGCTGGCTACGCCTATATCCATTATCGCCGCACGGTAG
>NZ_BAABHB010000060.1:0-500 GCF_039541875.1 Nibrella viscosa
CGGCCGTGTTCAGGGCCGTGGTGTAGTTGTCGCGGTTGGCGCTGGGTGCTACACTGCCCACGTTGATGACCACCAAAGCCGAATCACACAACAAGGTGTTCACCCGGTCACAGATGCGGTAGAACAAGGTGTCATTACCCGCAAAACCGGCATTGGGCGTGTAGGTAATCGAACCTGTTGAGTTTGCTATTGCTGTACCATTGCTGGGTGGACCTACAATGATGGGCAAAGTCACCGCGCTCAGACTGGCGGGTCGGCCCGCCCGGTCGGTGTCGTTGACCAGCACCGGCACGGTCACCGCCTGCTGGAAGGCCGTGGTGGCGTTGTCGCGGTTGGCCACCGGCGGGGCCGAGGGTACGTTGACAACTACTCTGGCCGTGTCACAGACGCTGGGGCTGATAACAGAGCAGATGCGGTACACTAACGTATCCGGACCAGCAAAGCCTATAGCCGGCCTGTAGGACAGCGTACCATCGGGGTTCACCACGGCCGTGCCGTTA